>JAYVHB010000023.1:0-35622 GCA_043771555.1 Flavobacterium sp.
CAAGCCTACACGACAGTTGTTGCAACGACCACGACCACCGTATATAGTTTAACAAGCAGTGCGACCAATACGACAGGAAGCACACCAAGTTGCAGTCAGTTACAAACAGGAACAGTAACGATCACGACTTTACCATTACCAAGTATTGGTTTAATGACAAACTATTACAGTTGTAAAAATCTAGCCACGGGATTAGCAATATTCGATTTTAATACTAAAAATAGTCAAGCACTAGCGGGGCAAAATAATTCTCAATTCACAGTTTCATATCATCTTTTGCAAAGTCAAGCATTAATAGGTTCTAATGCATTACCTTTAATATATAATTCTGTTTCTAGAACAATATGGGTAAGTGTTAAAAACAATGTAACAGGTTGCAGAAACACTACACAATTGGTACTAGTTGCTGAAACAGCTACTTTTGCTTTGCAACCAACAGATTTGCAAACAACCATATGCGATCAATTTAATGAAAATGATGGTTTTGCGCAATTTGATATTGAAACTTATAATCAAATTATTCTTGGATCTCAATTTGGAAATACAGATTATCAAATTCAATATTTTTTAACAAATCAAGATTTAGTATCAAATAATCCAATAACCAATTTAAATTCTTTTGAGAATAGTTCAAACCCTCAAACCATTTTTGTTAAGATTATTAATAACAAAACAATCAATAAATGTGAAGCAGTTACTTCTTTCAACTTGAAAGTTAAATTATTACCTGAACCCACTCCAAAAGACGGTGCGGTTTGTTATGATCAAATTACAGGCAATTTAATAAGTAATTATACGATTGATACTGGATTGAATATTAGTACGCATACCTTTGAATGGTTTTTGGATACCAGCTCAATGCCAATAATTGGCGCTACAAATAGCACTTTTGAGGTTACTATACCTGGAAATTATTTTGTTGTAGCGACTTCAAAATCAGCACCTTTTTGTAATTCAGAATCTAAATTGGCTATGGTTGTTCGCTCTGAACCAGCAATTGCTAACGCAAGAGTTGAATATTCGTTCAACGAAAACATTCAAGTTATTGTCTACGCCAAAGGCATTGGTAGCTACTTGTATCAAATTGATGAAGAAATCCCACAAGCAAGCAACACTTTCAACTATGTAGCACCCGGAAATCATAAAATAACAGTCATTGACGAAAATGGATGTGCCGACTTTATCTTAGAAGTTATCGCCTTGGATTATGTAAAGTTTTTCACACCAAACGGAGACAATTATAACGACCAATGGAATATCGAAGGAATAAAAAACCAACCAAATGCCAAAATATTTTTGTACGATCGTTATGGCAAATTTATCAAACAATTGAGTCCAGAAAATGATGGTTGGGACGGCACTTTTAGAGGCACAAATTTACCTGCAGACGATTATTGGTTTACAGTATTTTATGTAGAAAACGGCGAAGACAAGGTTTTCAAATCACATTTCTCACTTAAGCGATAATTTTTTTTGGAGCTATTTGCTACGCCAGTCGCACTTGCAGGCTCAAGTCCCGCTATTCGTTTCAATCTTGTCTCGTTCTGAAAAACGAGACAAGGATTTCCACTACTATAGTACCTAGGCTAATCGCAACTTTTGGGCAATTGAATCGACAACAGTATTAAAATCGTCAGAAATTTTTAATTTGTAATTTACAAAAACATACAAAATCAATACCAAAACCGATTTTAAAAAAATATTCAAAATTGGAGAAAACGGAAATTCCCAAAAATAAAAACCCAAAAAGAAAAAAAGCGTAACCACAAACGAAAGCAAGGTTTTTAAAGTAAACGGATACAATTTCATTTTCAAAACTACAAACAAAAGTTTCGCAATACTATACAATGTAATAGAAATCAAAGTTGCAATTGCCGCACCATTTATGCCATATTTCGGAATCAAAATCATATTTAACGAAATAGCTAAAAAAGCCAATAACATTCCCAAAAACAACACCGCTTTGTAGTACTTGGAGTTAAAAATTATAGCGTTGTTGTTTCCTAAAATTAAATCAAAATATTTAGACAAACCAATGGCAAAAACCACAAAAATTCCGCCCGAATATGCTGTTGGCAAAAGCAAATACAACTGGTTGATATTGACCAAAATACCTACCAAAACCAAACCGCCAACAAGTTGTAAACTAATAGAAGTCTTTTTGTACAAATCATTGAGTTCCTCTTGTTTATTTTGTGTCATTAACTTGGCAGTTATTGGATAAGTTATTTGATGCATCGCTCTACTCGGCACCGAAATAACCGTTGCAATAAAAATTGCTACCGAATAATAAGCAATATTTTCGATAGCAATATATTTGGACAACATATTTTTGTCGATATCCAGCAGCATATTGGCGATACTACCTGACAAAATAATAAAAATAGAGTAGGAGAGAATCGATTTTGCATTTATTGGAAAATGGAATGAAAATCGAATTGACTTAACTTTCATGGCATAAACAAACATGACAATTGTGGTTGTAAAATAAATTCCCATTAATGAAAATACAAAATCCTCGACCGATATCCATTTGAAATACACGGCAAACAAAAAAACAGTAATTAATATTCGTAGGAATATTTCTTTTATGAAACTTCCAAAAACGGATTTCAAATTTGCTTTTGTCCAAGCATAAAACAGCTCAAAATAACCCATACAAAAACCAATAACAGGAACTTGCCAGACATAGTTTCGTATCAATTCATTTTTTGAAGACTCGAAAGCTACAATAGTTTGATAACCTAAAAAACCAATTATAAATAACAAAACCGCCAAAAAAATAGGAAGTAGTAGTAAAAAACTAAAAAAAGTATTTTTTTCAGAATCGGTTTTATAATCCGAAAAAAATTTTATTAACGTATTATGCGCACCAAACGCCATTAATGGAAACAAAATATTGGCTGTCGACAAGATGTAACCTGTTAATCCATAATATTCTGCACCTAAAAAAAGCGGATACATAAATAAGGTATTCGCTGCGCCAATCCCAAAACCGATATAGGTTATGATGGTGTTTTTGATAGATTGGTTAATTACGATTCCCATTTTAAATAGTATACAGTTTCAGAATTAAGTATTCAATAAAGAAACTAATTTTTCAGTTAATTTTTTTCTAGAATAGTCATCCAATCCAACAGTTGTAAACTGTAATTTGTTTTCTAAAAAAAGACTAAAATATTCTAAAATAGTTTGTTTTAATTTGTCTTTATCTTGATGATTATGAAAAATCCCCGAATTTGTACTTATAATAATTTCTTCTATATCAGATTCTTTTGGCCCGATTGCTATAATTGGTCTTTCGGAATCCATATACTCAAATAGTTTACCAGGAATAATACATTTTGTTTCTTTTGAATCTATTTCAATAAGTAACAAAATTTGAGATTTTTTTTGATGAACAATCGCTTCTCCATGCGACACATATCCAATTAAATTTAAATGTCTTTCAAGACCAAACTTCGAAATACTATCTAAAACTTCATGACTGGTTTTTCCAATTAGATTCAATTGAAAATGCGATCCAAAATCTACTTTTTCACAAATCAATTCACTCAAAACTTCCCATAAAACAACAGGATTTCTTTCAGACAAAAAGGAGCCAATATGAGACAAAGTGAACTTTTCATCTAAAGTTTGTTTGTCAATTGTATATACATCATAGCCATTAGTAATTACCTCTATCGGTTTTGAGGTTAAGACTTCAAACTCGGTTTTGGTGGTTTTGCTTGTTACAATAATATGATCTGCCGTATTCAAAACGGTTTTTTCTAGTAATTTATGTTTTTTTTCAGCAAAAGAAGACAACTTTAGCGCTTTATGATAGCCAATTGTTGTCCAAGGATCTCGAAAATCGGCTAGCCATTTAAGATTCAATTCTTTTTTGAGCTGCAAACCGATCAAATGCAAACTATGTGGCGGTCCAGTTGTAATTATAGTCTCAATATTGTTTTCTAAAATGTATTTTTTTAAATACTTTACTGAAGGTTTTACCCAATAAACCCGTGCATCTGGAATAAATAAATTGCCGCGAACCCAAAGCATACATTTTTCTAAAAAAGTTTGTTTTCTTTGTTTCGGAATAAGTCCAGAACTGATATTTTTAGTTTTATTTTTTGAAAATATGGAGGCTAATTGATAGGGTTCAAAAATTTTATTTTTTAGAATAATTGCCTTTTCAGAAACTTCTGTTTTCAATTTTTCGTCAAGAATAGGATAAGTAGGGTTTTCTGGAATATAAACAATAGGTTTTATGCCAAAATCGGGCAAATACTTCACAAACTTCAACCAACGTTGGACGCCCGGACCTCCAGCAGGCGGCCAATAGTAAGTAATAATGAGCAGTTTTTTGGGTTCTGTTTTCAAAATCAAGAATTAGATTTTTTTATTAACTTTTTCTAATTCTTCTATATCTAAAATGTCTTTGGGACGATTGGCAGCTCTCTTTGCAATTATTAAATTATCGTAATCAATAAAATAGACTGGAATAGAATTAATTTCTGCTATGTATGCTTTTTCTAAAAGTTCTTTAAAAGATAAATTTTCTATACCTTTAACAGAAGTCATGATATCTAATCGAAGATTAAAATTTAAAGTTATATCTGTCCAGCCAGGAATAAATTGCATTGTATTAATATTTTTAAAGTCACCAATTCCAAGTTGTTTTAAAGCTATTCTTAAATTTTCACGATTTTCTATGGAATCTTCAATAAAAATATCAATATCGCCTGTATTTCGACCATAACCATAAATATTCACAGCAAATCCACCAATAGTTAAATACTTAACTTTATTTAAATAAAAATATTTCCAAATTTCAATTATTTGACTATTCATTTAACATCAGGATATTTCTTTGCAGTTTTTAAAATATAAGAAATTTCAATAATAGCCATCAACTTTTCAAATCGTTGTTGTGGTGTCATTTTTCTAATTTCATCTAAATAACGAGATTCCATTAATTTTGGATGTTCGTGGTTTAATTTGATTTTCTCCATTTTATTTTAAAATTTAAAAAAACAACAATTGAGTTATAATGCTGGAATCCTCACTTTTATTCTAAATTTATATATTCCTAAAGTTACTAATAATGCCATCATTATAGAACTTATCAAAGCTATTGTACTTCCGGTTTTGATTATTTGTGGTTCAAATTTAAACTCTATTTTATGATTTCCAGCAGGAATAGAAATACCACGAAGTACATAATTAACTCTCAAAATTGGTGTTTCTTTGCCGTCAATTTTAGCTATCCAACCATTTTTGTAATACATCTCAGAAAAAACTGCAAAACCTTCATTTTTATTTTTCGAAATATAATTTAATTGATTCGATTTAAATTTTGTGAGTTTTATTGTTGCTAATGTATCTTTTATAAAATCCGATTTCATCATAGATTTATCAATCGATTCTTTATTGAAAATAGCAACGTCTTTGGAGTTGAAATTTTTTAAGGCTTTCATTTCATTATTTGCCGATGTAACATTTTTTAGTTGTTTAACAAACCATGCATTTCCATTGGCTTCGGGATTCTTCGTTGGATAATCGACACCTGCAGTATCTTTTTGGATTATGTATTTGATGTTAAGCATATTAAGCACATCCATATTATTTTTTGCCAATTGATAGTCAAACAATTGCTGCATACGTTTAGGTTTGACAGCACTATAACCACCAATAGATTTATGAAAATAGGAAGCTCGTGCGCTCGACATATTGCCGTCTATTTCAAAAACACGATAATGTGTGGTGTCTTGCTGTATTTTCATATCGGCTTCGGTAGCCTGAAAAGGAACATCCATTTCGGCAGCACTTACAAAATCGTTGGCATCTACATAATTTCGTGCTATAAAAAATAAATCGCCAACCATGAGCAACCCAACCAGAATAATTGCTGTATTTTGAGCGATTCTATTTTTGATAAAAAGCCATAAAAATCCTGCTGTTGCCAAAACAAAAAAGCCACTTCGAAGTAAATCTGCTAGATACATGCTACGTCGGTCTTCTTTTAAAGCATCCAAAAATTCTGGGCCATAACTTTCGCGATAATACTTGTCGTTGGCACCTGCAAAATTGAAAATATCTTTAAAAACAAGTAACAAAATTAAAATACCTAAACATACGGCAGCTGTTTGCCAAAGTGCTTTCCATTGTTGTTTTGAATCAGCTTTTATAAAAGATTGCAATCCTAAAACCGCTAAAACGGGAATACACATTTCTAGAATTACTTGTATCGATGATATGGCACGAAACTTATTATACATTGGCACAAACTCGATTAGAAAATTGGTAAGTATCGAGAAATTTTTCCCCCACGATAGCACTAAGGATACAATTGCACCAATAAGGAATATATATTTTATTTTTCGATTATCAACAAATAATGCTAAAACAAACAAAAAGAAAACTACAGCGCCAATATATGCTGGAGCGGCAACTATTGGTTGATCGCCCCAATAGGTTGGTAGCCCAGAGGCAAAATCGGTAGCTTGATCGTCAGGAACGCCTTGGCTTATCATGAACTCAAACATTTTGCTTTGATTGCCCAAATTTTCGCTATTTGATCCGCCAAACATACGAGGCACAAACAGATTTAAACTTTCAGAAACGCCATAACTGTATTCGGTAATATAATCATTACTTAATGCGTTGGAACTTTCTAATTTCGTCCCATCGGCATTGAAAGTCAATTCGTTATCAGATCGTGTGCTTGTTTTTGCATATTCTGAAGTTGCCAATAAGTTGGTCGCATTAACACCAAATGCCAAAATGGCGGCAAGTGCAAAAATCCCAACGGAGTAACCTAGTGCTTTAAAATCTTTTTCTTTAATATATTTAAAAAAGTAAAAACTTGTAATTACCAATAAAAAGATAAATAGGTAATATGTCATTTGCAAGTGATTTGCATTTATTTCCAAGGCTGTGGCAACCATTGTTAGTAATCCACCAAGCAAATATTTTTTTCTAAAAACGAGAATAACGCCTGCTACGACCATTGGCATATAGGCAACAGCAAGTGCTTTGGCATTATGCCCAACACCTAGAATGATTATTAAATAGGTAGAAAATCCAAAAGCCAAAGCTCCAAAAAAAGCTTGAAGTGGTTTTATTTTCAAAACCAAAAGCAACACATAAAATCCCAAGAAATAAACAAACAAATAATCAGCGGGGCGTGGCAAAAAACGAATTAAATCATCAAGACGACCAATATAATCGTGCGGATATTTGGCTCCAAGTTGGTAAGTAGGCATTCCTCCAAAGGCAGAATTTGTCCAATATGGCTCAGCGTTTTCGTTGGCTCGAAAGTCATTTTGTTCTTTCGCCATTCCTGTATATTGCACAATATCAGACTGGTATATTTTTTTTCCTTGTAAAACAGGATAAAAATAAAGTACAGCAATTAATACAAAACCAACAAGTACGAGAGCGTGCGGATAAAATTTGTTTACGAATTTCATAACGGAATTAAAAATACAATTTAGATTCCAAAAATAGTTAAAAATAAACGATCAAAAAAAGATACGTTCTATTTATCATGCAATTGGCTATTCAATTTCTTCATAATCGACATATTCGCCCACTTTTTTCTTTTCGCGTGGCTTGTCAGAAGCAGCATCAAAAATTATGTCTTTTGGATTTGACGTATTTTGCTGTGCATTTTGATAAGTTTGTTGCTGTTTTTCGAAATTTTGACCTGCTTTTTCAACTGCTTTTTTTATTAAATGTGGTAAAAAAAGTTTTGCTAAAAATTTAAAAATATAATAAAACGCTACAATATATAGTAAAGTTCTCAAAAATCCATTAAAAGATGCTGTCTCCATAAAGTTAATAAATATGTTCAAAAGTAACAAATCTTTGTGAAATGGAATCTTAATAAAATAATAAAAAAAAGTAATTTTGAAATCGTAAATAAAAAGTTATGAAAATAGTAAGACTGCTGTTGCTGCTTCTTGCCAGTCAAAATTTATTGGCACAATATACTGATATAATTAATTCCAATAGACCAAGTGAGTCAATGTCTGCTTTTGCAGTTGGGCGAACGGTTATACAAGTTGAATCTGGATTGAATTATGCCAAAGAAAATCATGAAAGTTTGAAGTATGATGCTTCGGGTGTTATAGTAGATTTTGCAGCACGTTACGGATTTTATAAAGAAATGTTAGAAACCATTTTGGAAGTAAGTTACCAAAGTGACAGCTATAATTTTGATAATACTACAACAACACGAAACGGAGTAAAAGCCACAACTATTGGTCTTAAATATTTGGTTTTTGATCCATTTAAATTTCAAGAAGAAAACATAAACATCTACAGTTGGAAGGCAAATCATAAGTTTTCTTTTAATCAATTAATACCAATTGTATCGGTTTACGGTGGTGCGAATCTCAATTTTACAGCTAATCGATTTGTTTTCGGAAAAGAAAAATTAGATATCATAAGCCCAAAAATAATGGCGATTACTCAAAATATTTTTGGCAAACAATATGTTTTTATAACCAATACTTTTTTTGATAAAATAGGAACCAACGGACAGAATATTGGGTATTTATTGACATTAACCAAAGGGTTTAACGAAAAATGGTCTGCATTTGTTGAAAATAAAGGTATTTTTGGCAAAACCAACGATACTTATTTGTCGGCTGGCGGTGCCTATCTCATTCATAGTAACCTTCAAGTTGACGCTTCTGTAAGCAAAAACTTTAAAGACACACCTTCATTTCTTTATGTTGGTTTAGGCGTCTCATGGCGATCAGACACGAACTACAAAGATTTTCTTGTAGCTACACCAGAAAAAGCTAAAGAGATAAAAGAAAAGAAAAATCGTAAGAAAAAAGGCAATGATAAACGTATGTTGGATAAGTTACCAAAACCTACTAAAGAAGGCGAATGATACATATTAAAGAAGCTATTTCAAAAGCAGAATTAACTGATTTTGTTAAGTTTCCGTTTGATTTATATAAAGACAATCAATTTTGGGTTCCACCAATAATTGCTGATGAATTGGATTCTTTTGATAAAGCCAAAAATCCAGTTTTTGAAACTGCTGAGGCTTATTTTTATTTGGCTTACTGCAAAAAAAAAATTGTGGGTCGAATTGCAGCTATTATCAATTGGAGCGAAGTTGAAAACCAACAAAAAAGCAAAGTCCGTTTTGGATGGTTTGATGTTATAGACGACATTGAAGTAACCAAAAAGTTGCTTGATAAAGTATATGAGTTAGGGAAAGAAAACAGTCTTGAGCATGTTGAAGGTCCCATGGGTTTTTCAAATTTAGATAAAGTTGGTGTGCTTACAGAAGGCTTTGATCAACTTGGTTCTATGATAACTTGGTACAATCATCCTTATTATGCATCACATCTCGAAAAATTAGGTTTTAAAGTAGAGAAAGAATATGTAGAAAATAAAATGCTTTTTTCAAATATTAAACCCGAATTTTTTGAAAAAGGCCAGGAACTAGTCAAAAGACGTTATCAGCTTGAAGCTTTAAATTTTACAAAAACCAAAAACATCATGCCTTATGTAGACGAAATGTTTGATTTGTTTAATGCTTCTTACGCAAATCTATCCTCGTTTGTTGCTATTTCGGAAAAAGATAAAATATATTACAAAAAAAAATACATAAGTTTTATCAATCCAGAGTATATAAAATTTGTGGTTGACAAGAATAAAAAAATGATAGCTTTTAGTATCGTAATGCCAAATTTTGCAACAGCTTTACAAAAGGCAAAAGGCAAACTATTTCCGTTTGGATTTTATCATTTACTTAAAGCAAAAAGTCAAAGTAAAGAGGTTTTGTTTTATCTTATTGGTGTAGCACCAGAATATCAAAATAAAGGAGTGCATGCAATTTTATTTAAAGAAATGCATAAATCTTTTACAGAAAAAGGAATTCAAACTTGTATTAGAACTCCAGAGTTAGAAAATAATTTGGCTGTACAACTATTGTGGAAAAATTTTGATCCAAAAGTTGTTTGTAAAAGAAAAACGTATTTAAAATATTTATAAAAAAAATTCCAAAAATCAACATTGTTGGAATTTGGAATTTAATCTATTTGGAATTTGATTTTTTACTCTTGATTACTTACTTTTCTGTACGGAAAAGCATTAAAAATATGTCTTTTTGCAAATCGCCCCGGCGATTCGGCATTTACCATTTTTATGTAAATTGCTTTAGGAACACTGATATATTCGTAAACACTTCCGTTTGAAAATGTTACTTGTAATCTTATATTTTCGTATTTATAATCCGTAATCGTAGCGTTTGCCGTAGTTTCATCATATTCGGGCTTACCGTTTTTGATGGTTTCTGGATTAATACTTACTAGGAAATGATACGCTTCTATTACTTGCTGACTCTGAATTTCGGCAACTTTTAAACCCTCAGGATCGTTGCTGAATTTGTCTGGATGACATTCCTTCATCGAATTTCTATAAATTGTTTTCAATTCTTTCAATTCGACAGTTTTATCAACTTGCAACAATTGTCTGTATTCGTTAATTTTTTTCATAAATATTTCTAAACTTGTGACTTAAACTTACAAAGTCAAATTTTTTGCAAAGGTGCATATTTTTTTTTGTATTTCAAAACCAGATTTTGTTAATAAAAATAGTAGAGATAATGATAGATTAATGCTAATTGAGAAAATTTATTTTATTTTTGTACTATGAAAAATATTTTTACTTTGTTATTTTTACTAATTTCTTGTGTTGTAAATGCTCAAGTTGTAATTAACGAAATCGATTCGGATACAGCAGGAGCAGATGCGCTAGAATTTATCGAACTCAAATCAACTACCCCCAATTTTTCGTTAAACGGATATGTGTTGGTTTTTTATAACGGAACTGGAACTGGAACAGGGAATTTGAGTTATTTGGCGGTAGATTTGGATGGTTATTTTACAGATGCAAATGGTATTTTCGTTCTAGGCAATGCCGCAGTTTCTCCAACTCCAGCTTTAGTCATTCCAAACAATTCGATACAAAATGGACCAGATGCTATTGCTTTATATCTGGGTAATGCTATAAATTATCCTTTAAATACAGTGGCTACTGCTACAAACGTTATTAATGCAGTGGCGTATGCCACCGGTAACGTTACTGTAGCAACAACATTGATGGGCATTTTCGGGTTGTCTCAATCTCAAAACGAAGCTTTCAATATTAATGTAGATATTAACTCTATTCAACGAAAAAACGATGGAAGTTTCGAAACAAAACTTGCAACTCCGGGGGTCAATAATGATGGTTCTGGTATCGTTTTTAACTATGTTACTTCAACCCCAAACAACACAATTATTTCCGAAGGTCAAAGTCTAAACTTAACTTTTTCGACTTCTCAAATCGTAACTTCAACGCCTTTGATAATTAATTTTTCAATTACAAATGGAAGCTTTACTAATTCAGATTATACTGGAGTCTTGTCAGCAACAATTCCTGTTGGAAGTACTTCTATTACAACTTCAATTCAGGTTTTGAATGATAATTCAAATGATGGCGACGAAGAAATGAAAGTTGTTCTTTCCAATTTGCCAGTTCCTTATGCGGTCAATAATAACAATTTAATTATTAGAACTTTAGATGTTAATTTTATAACGGCAAGTTTTGGTACACCAGCAGTTCCTACTTATAATTCAGTCTTGTCAACGGTGCCAAATGGCTATTATAATTCTTTGAATGGACTTTCAGGAACTGCATTGAAACAAGCCATACAATACATCATCGCAAATTCGAGTATCGTAAAAGCGTTTTCGTATGCCGATGTATACGATATAATTACTATTGCCGATCAAAATCCTGCTAATAGTAATCAAGTTTGGCTACTTTATACCGAGCAACCTAGAAGCAAGTTAGACCGACAAGTAGAAAGTAGTATTGTAGGCAAATGGAATCGAGAGCACATTTATCCGCAATCTAGAGGTGCATATTCCACTGGGTTGGATTATGATTTGTTTCCTTTTGGAATTAATAACGGTTTGCCAACAGATGCCAATGATATTGGAGCAGGATTGTCAGATGCGCACCATATACGAGCTGTTGATGGTCAAGAAAATTCCTCTCGAAACAACAAAGATTTTGGACTTGGAGATTATAATGGACCAGCGGGATCAACAGCTTCAACTTGGAAAGGCGATGTGGCTCGGGCTATGTTCTACATGGCGGTTCGGTACAATACGTTAAGCCTTGTCAATGGAAATCCAGCAGATACAACCACCAATCAAATGGGAGATTTGGCTACACTTTTGCAATGGAATCAACTTGATCCATCTGATGATTTCGAAATGAATCGTAACAATTATATTTATACTTGGCAAAAAAATAGAAATCCTTTTATAGACATGCCGAACCTTGCCAATTATATTTGGGGTGCAAATGCCGGTCAAGTTTGGAATTCTTCTTTAGAAACTATTTCTAATGATTTTGAAAAAATAACTATTTTTCCAAATCCTGCATCTAACTATATTGTAGTTTCTGGAATAAATCAAACCACAAATCTTGAAATTTTTGATATTCTTGGTAAAAAAATACTCGAAAAAACAATTGCCAATCAAGAACAAATTGCTACCAATTGTAGTTCGGGAATTTATTTTGTGAAGTTAACTTCTGCTGAAAAATCGTTTACCAAAAAACTCATTATCAACTAGTTTTTTTTAACTAAAAATTAGTAAACGTTTTTTTAATTTGCATTTTCATTTCGATTACATTTATTGACATGGAAAACAGTATTAAAAAAGGATTTTTTTTCAAAACTTACGAAGCGCCTTTTCAATCGCCATTTGATAAACTTTTTGGCATTTTCAAAGAGCTTATTACGCATACTTCTGGCGATTTTGACGAAGCCATAAGTTGGTTGCGTGAGTTGGATGTTGAGTACAAACTAACAACTCCAGACTATACTATCGATGATTTTATTGAAGATTTAAAGAAAAAAGGTTACATCCGTGAGGAATTTGCCGACGATGGTACTTCCGGCGGAATGGGTATTACAGCCAAAACCGAACGAGCGATTCGGCAAAGTGCTTTGGATCAAATTTTCGGAAATATAAAAAAATCTGGTGCTGGAAATCATAAAACAAGAAAATCTGGCGACGGCGATGAGCATACGGGCGAGCTGCGTGAATTTCAGTTTGGTGACGGGCTAGAAAGAATATCGCTTACCGAAAGTCTCAAAAATGCTCAAATCAATAATGGCATAGACGATTTTATGCTTACCGAGCAAGATTTGGTGGTGGAAGAAACCCAGTTTAAAGCCCAAATGAGTACTGTTTTAATGATCGACATTAGCCACAGTATGATATTGTATGGCGAAGACCGCATTACACCTGCCAAAAAAGTTGCCATGGCATTGGCGGAATTGATTACGACACGCTATCCCAAAGATACGCTTGATATTTTGGTTTTTGGTAACGATGCATGGACGATTCCTATTCGGGATTTGCCTTATCTCAAAGTAGGTCCGTATCACACTAATACGGTTGCTGGCTTGCAATTGGCGATGGATATTTTGCGAAGAAAACGAAATACCAACAAGCAAATTTTCATGATTACAGACGGAAAACCAAGTTGCGTTCGCGAAAAAAATGGCGATTATTACATGAACAGCAATGGTCTCGACGACTACATTGTTGACAAGTGCTATACACAAGCGCAACAAGCACGAAAATTGCATATTCCAATAACGACATTCATGATTGCAAGCGATCCCTATTTGCAAAAATTTGTCAATCGGTTTACCGAAGCTAACCAAGGTAAGGCATTTTACACAGGATTGAAAGGCTTGGGCGAAATGATTTTTGAAGATTATGAAAACAACCGAAAGAAGAAGGTTAAATAGCAATTTCAATTTCAAAAATCAATTTCAATAAAATAGCTGTAAAACTTTAATCTGTTCAATCTGCGTCATTTGCGTTTAAAAAATATCAATATCAATTTCAATAAAAATAGTAGTAAAACTTTGTGATCTTAGTGAAATACTTTGTCATCTTAGTGGTAAAATAAAAATTAAATGAAAATAGAAAACATCAATACACTCGGCGAACTCAAAGCAACCAATTACAAAAGCCAAACCATTAAAGACGAATTGCGAAATAACTTGCGTGAAAAAATAAAAACTGGAAAACCAACCTTCGAAGGCGTTCATGGTTTTGAAAACACGGTGATTCCTGAGTTGGAACGCGCCATTCTTTCGCGCCACAACATCAATTTACTTGGTCTTCGCGGTCAAGCCAAAACTAGACTGGCTCGCAAAATGATCGAGTTGTTAGACGAATATATTCCAGTTATTGCGGGTTCCGAAATCAATGACGATCCGCTTAATCCAATATCTCGTTTTTCGAAAGATATAATTTTAGAACAAGGCGATGCCACACCAATATCATGGCTACATCGAAACGAAAGATTTTTCGAAAAACTTGCCACGCCCGATGTTACCGTTGCCGATTTGATTGGCGATGTCGACCCAATAAAAGCCTCCAACTTGAAACTTTCGTATTCAGATGAGCGTGTAATTCATTTTGGGATGATTCCAAGAGCCAATCGTTGTATATTCGTAATCAATGAGTTACCCGATTTGCAAGCCCGAATTCAAGTTTCATTATTCAATATTTTGCAAGAAGGCGATATTCAAATTCGCGGTTTCAAGTTGCGTATGCCGCTCGATTTGCAATTTGTATTTACTGCCAATCCCGAAGATTATACCAATCGTGGCAGCATTGTTACGCCTTTGAAAGATAGAATTGGATCACAAATATTAACGCATTATCCAGAAACTATTGAGATTGCGAGAACCATTACGCATCAAGAATCGAAACTAGACAAATCCCAATCCGATTTGGTTTATGTGCCAAGTCTAGCCAAAGATTTACTGGAACAAATTAGTTTTGAAGCGCGCGAAAGCGAATATATTGATAACAAAAGTGGCGTTTCAGCTAGATTGAGCATAACGGCCTACGAAAATTTATTGAGTACTGCCGAACGCCGAGCCTTAAAATCTGGAACTGATAAAACAACGTTGCGATTGTCTGATTTTATGGGAATTATTCCAGCGATTACGGGCAAAGTAGAGTTGGTGTATGAAGGCGAACAAGAAGGCGCAGCTCAAGTAGCACAGCATTTGCTTGGTGATGCGATTCATACTTTTTTCCCTGCCTATTTTCCGAAAATTGAAAAACTGGAACGTGGAGATGCCAAAACCGAATATACCGAATTGATCGAATGGTTTTTTACCGAAAGTGGTTTCGAATTGCTAGACGATTGCTCAGATGCCGACTACCAATCGATACTTGACGACGTAAAACCTTTAGAAAATTTAATTCAAAAATACCAACCACAACTTGCCAAAGAAGATCGCAACTTTATGAAAGAATTTATCCTTTGGGCATTGGTAGAATATGATAAATTGAGCAAAGACCGCTTCGAAAACGGCTATCAGTTTAAGGATATGTATGGAAGTTATATTAGTAAACTCTAAAATTTCAATTTCAATTTCAATTTCAAAAATCAATTGTATAAACCAAGTCCGAAATCTTTCAAAAATACGTTTTGTGTTTTTCATGAAGTCGCTTTAAGCGAAATAGAAAATCTTCAAGTAAGCTATAAAAGTGATGCTGGAAGCACCTATTATTATATCGAAAAAGGAATGTTTCGCTTTTCAAACCATTGGGGACGATTGGCGAATTCCAAATGGCGGTTAGTGTCTTCGGAAATGGAAAGCGAATCGAAATTCAAACTTGGATTTGCCATTTGGGATTCTTTTTTCCCCGATAATAATGAGGAAAAATTGTATTTTTTAGAATTTGATATAAAAACTGGAACGATAAACTACCAGCATAAAAATTCAGAAACTTTTGACGGAAAAGCGATTTTGCGTACCACTTTCGAAACCGCAAAACGCATCAAACAAGCCAGAAATATACTAACTTTGTCAAGTTGGGCAAAATATTATGAAACCGATATAAATTTGTTACGAACTACGATTATTTCGGAACTTATTTTTACCAATAAAACTTTGGACGAAATAAAAAGAAATTTAGTTTGATTTTTTTAAGTACTCAGAAATTAACTACAATAAAATAGTACAACTTAATTTTCTTAATTTCCTAAATGGTTTAAAAATGAGCAGAAACACCGAAGCCAACATCAAGAAGCACAATGACAAGTTGCACAAAGCGCAAGACAAAGCCAAGCTGGCCAAAGTAACTCGTGCCGAAAAACTTAAAGCCATTACCAAAAAATTTAACGAAAATAAGAATTCTGAAAATGGATAAATTGGAAATTTTGAAAACTGATGTACAAGAAATAATCGATTTATTTGCTAAAAAACAACTTTTGGAAGCCAATGAAAAACTGGTTCTAGCCAACGAAAAGATTGACGAATTGATAGATACTACAGAAGACGATACTGTAATTGTAGAAATATGCCGCTATCAAGTTTTACTAAACCAATTGCACCAAAAAATTAATGCGCTCAATTAATGTTTTTCTACTGGTGGATTATTAATCTCAGTATGCCGAATTTCGCCACCCGAAGTGCCAACATTTGAAGCCATAATCATTGCTACAACGGCAACAATCAATACCAAATAGGCGGTCAATAATGCTTTTGTATGTTTTTTATAGTTTGCATACATTCCCATAATAGAAGCTATACCCAATAAATACATAACTTTCATATAGCCTTCGGCAAGTTCTTCGTGCTCGTGAATAAGATCGTGCGAAATGCCAAGATTTTCTACAATTTCTTCCGCTTTTTCGCCCGAAAACATCGCCACTTTTCCCATAACCATGCAAAAAATAAAAATGACGTAAGCGGTATTTATCAGCAACGGATTTTTTTTGATAATTCCGAAAAGTAAAATCGCAATCCCGAAAAATAAACCAATAATAGGGAAGTGGTTTACAAGCAAATGAAAATGGGCGTCGTTCATAGTTAGTTGGTTTTAGAATGTAAATATAGATTTTTTTTAAAAATAGTTAGTCATCTTGATCAAAATTGGATATGTCAAAATTGGTACGGGATTTATTAATAATTATTCGGAGGATTACTTCTTTTAAGCTGAAAGTAAAGTTAATTGACTTTGAATATTTTTCCAAAAAAAAAAGATGCTTTTCAGCACCTTATGTTGTTTCTAATTTGAATGGATTATTTACAGAATATTCTCCAAAAAGTTCCAATAACTTGACAGTATTTGTTCGTTCTGATGGATGTTTCTCTATATATTCTTTAATCTTTGGTTGTTTGAAAGACGGAATACGATTAGAAAAAAACGGCCATAAATCTTTAGTTTTATAAGAATTATTAACTATAGGAAATTCTAATAATGGTTGTAATTCATTCTGACCTTTAAACCATTCAGAATATTCAAAAAGCCATTCATCCTTATCGAAAATTAAATTACCAATAACCGTATTTTGGTATTTTAATGTAAATCGATGGAATGTTTCTTTATGTTCAATAACACAATTATCTTTTAGCAAATCTTTAGACTTGTTATTGAAGCTATTGTTTTTGTTGAATATGCTTAATATTGCATTAATCATAATTATTTTATTAATATTTCACCTATTTTTTTAAACCTTAAATCCAAAACATATTGGATTACTTCTATTCTTTCCTTAATGAATGATTGCTCAAATTGAGAGTTCAATTTTAGTATTGCCTCATCAAGAAATTTTTGGTTTGTCCAAACACTTTTATGTTCATTATTAAAATATTCATTTTCTTTAAGAAATTCAATTAGTTCAAAGTGATTACATTTACTATTTTTAGGTACACTAATCTTTGGTACTGAATTTAAAACGTAATTTTCTACTTTTTTATTGTCAGGATTACTTAACTCCTTATGCAAAGATATAACTTTTTCGTCAGATCGATTCCATAATAATCCTCTTGCAGTATCATAAACTGGAGAAAAGTAAGGTTTGTGTTCGTTTTTAATATGTGATATTATTCCCCAATTATAGTAATGACGGTCATTATTACCTGTTAATGCATCAAATAATAGCATATGAAAGAAATTGTTAAATATTTCAAGATGATCTTCAGGAAATATTTTTTTTATAGCATTTAATACATCTATAATGTTTATTTCTTTCTTTAAAACTTTATTTTTATCGAGTTCATCAATCCATTCATTATTATCTTCATTAATATATCTGGATAAAATATTAGCTCCATGATTAAGTGTTTGTTCATCGTTATGAAAATGTTCACTTAAATATCTAACATAATCTTCGGCTATTATTACTTTCGAATTAGCAATATTTATGCCAAAACATTTACCAACAACCGTTAAATAATGTTCTGTTAAACTTTCATTAGGATACCATTTATGACCAATTTTAGCAATATATTTTTTCCATGTTTTTGGATTGTTTTTTTTCCCTTCACCATAAGTATATAAACGTATCAAATCTTTTGGAGCATCGCCGCCAACAGTTCCTTCTAATGAAACAATATGATGGCTTTTAACAACATTTATATGTTTAGCTGTTAATTTTACTCCAGATTTATTGACTATTTTGTATGTGATTAGTTTTTTTGGCATTTTTTTATCCCCAATTTTCTTTACTATAATTCTGCATTTTATACATTTTTTAGGGAATTTAAATTGCTTTCACAAGGTTTTTTGAATTTATGAAATTGTTTCCAATCACGCTCATCTCTATATTTGATTAATTCTTCAATTGTTTTATTATATTTTTCGTTTATCATTTTAAGAATATAAATTTTATTTAAAAATGTTGATTTGTAACTAGTATATTTTTGTTTTTAGTATTACTTCCCAATACAAAAATTAGCAAAGATATTCCCTAACAATTCATCATTGGTAACCTCGCCTGTAATCATGCCAAAATGGTACAAGGTTTCCCGAATATCTATCGCCAAAAGATCGGACGATAGGTTGGTTTGTAAACCATAGTTCACTTTTTGGATTTCGTCTAGTGCTTTTAGTAGCGAATCGTAATGTCTTGTGTTCGTTACAATTGTTTCGTTATTGCGTAAGGCACCAGTGTTGACAAATGATAACAATTGATTTTTGAGTTCGTCGATGCCGAGGTTGTTTTTGGCGGAAATTAAATGCAGATTTAAGATTTGAGATTTCAGATTTACAGTAGCAGCTTTAGATAATAAATCTGCTTTATTTCCTATAATTAGTAATGGTTTTAATGGAAACTGATTTTTAATTTTTTCTATTTCAATTTGATTTAATTTCAAACTGCCTTCTTCCTTCTGCAAACTGCTATCTAATAAAAAAAGCACGACTTGCGCTTGCTCGATTTTCTCGAATGTTTTCTTGATTCCGATGCTTTCAATGACGTCTTTAGTATCGCGAATTCCGGCTGTATCGATGAATCGAAAACCAATGCCGCCAATAACGAGTTCGTCTTCAATGGTATCGCGTGTAGTACCTGCAATTTCAGAAACGATGGCGCGTTCTTCGTTTAATAAAGCATTTAATAATGTTGATTTTCCAACGTTCGGTTCGCCAACAATAGCTACTGGAATTCCGTTTTTGATGACGTTTCCAACGGCAAAACTATCGATTAATCGTTTTAGGACAAACTCGATTTTGGCAAGTAATTCCCGAAACTGGGTTCTGTCGGCAAAAGCAACATCTTCTTCGGCAAAGTCGAGTTCGAGTTCTATGAGTGAAGCAAAATTGAGTAATTCTTGACGTAAATTGGCTAGTTCGTTACTAAAACCGCCACGCATTTGTTGCATTGCGATTTGGTGCGAAGCTTCATTATCAGAAGCAATCAAATCGGCAACGGCTTCGGCTTGCGACAAGTCCATTTTTCCGTTAAGGAAAGAACGCAACGTAAACTCGCCAGGATTTGCCATTCGGCAACCTTTACGAATCAATAATTGAATGATTTGTTGCTGAATGTAAGTAGAGCCGTGACAGGAAATCTCGACAGTATTTTCGCCTGAATACGAATTAGTTCCTTTAAAAATAGAAATCAAAACTTCGTCGATAATTTTATTACCATCAATAATATGACCCAAATGTAAGGTATGCGATTTTTGGTTTTCGAGTTTTTTATCTTTTATAGATTTGAAAATTGGCGCACAAATTTCAATGGCTTTCTCGCCAGAAACCCGAATAACGGCTATAGCTCCAGCTCCAGAAGCCGTGGCAAGTGCGACGATAGTATCGTTATCAATCATGAGGTAAAGTTACAAACTTATTATGAAATATTATTTAATAAATCGCTTTACGCGTAAAACGAGTTCTACTGGATTAAACGGTTTTGCAATAATATCTACAGCTCCAAGTTTGAAAGAATCGATAATCGTTTGGTCTTCTTTGCCTAAATTGGATAAAATAATTACGGGCAAATCTGGATAATTCAGTTTGGTATAAAAAGCAATCTCAAATCCCGATTTATAGGGCATTAAAACATCAGTTATGACTATATCAGGTTTTATTTCATCAATTTTTTCGATACCTTCATTGCCATTAAAAGCTTCATGAACCTCGAAGCCTTCTTTCTGAAAAAGAAATTTCAAAACTTGAATGATCATTTTATTATCATCTACAATAACTATTTTTTTCATGGTTTTTTCTCTTTTTTCTTTTTGTCTAATTTGTATTGCAACGATATGAAAACATCTATTTCGTTCTGAAAATTTGAGGCTGCATATTCTTGTTTGTTAAACGATGCCTGAATTCCGGTAAAATAGTTTTTCCAAAAAAGTTTGTAATATCCAGCACCAATTCGGTAGGAGTTTAACGAAGTTCGTTGTTGTACCAATCCTGTCGAATAACGCTCATCGGGCGATGTGCCATAGCCAGCGAGTAGGGCAACATAATCATACTTGGTGTTATAATAATAGCGGGTATTGAGCGCAAATGACGGATAGTAGTTGTTTTTGTCTTTTTGAATATACGTTCGCAAATTGAGCCAATAGGAATCGATATACCTTCCCAATCCAATCACGCCTGCATAAAAATCCTTTTCGCCGGCTCGTGTATAACGCAATCCAAGATCGCCTTCCCAGCCTTTTTTGAAATTATAAAAATACGAATATCCAGCTCTAAAAGGCGCAAAAACATAATTGTCGTTGCTCACACTTATACTAGCAAATGAATAACTTTTTTCGCTGTTGGTAAAATAACTTTCGAGTTCGTATTGCAAGCCTTTGTTGGTACTTTTACCAAAAGCATAACGATCCAAAAAATTGACACGTCCAATCATGGTAATGTCTTTTCGCTCTCTAATATATTGCAAACCTAACAAATGTATTGGTCCAATGCCTTCTCGACTTATGTTGGTGATGTTATAAAAAACACCAAATCGATCGGATTTTATTTTGGTTTTTATCGTAAAAAGTTTCAGTTTCAAAGCTACATCCGAAGGATATTTTTGCAAAAGCTCTTTGAGATAGATAAAGGTTGGTTTGTCATTTTTCGGAATCGATTCTAGAATTTCAAGTTTGAGTAAATAAAATTTTCGATCATCGGGATAGAGGAGTAGTGCTTTTTCGCAAACGTATAAAGCCGCATCAGGTTTGGAATCATTTAGTTCTACTTGTGCCAAATAAGAAAATGCTTCTTTGTATTTGTTATTTTTTTGAATCACATTTCCAAAAAAGTAGCGAGCACTATCGGCTTGTTTGGTTTGTAAATAATTTTTACCCAATTCAATCTGAAAATCCAAATAATCGGGTGCTAATTTATAACCTTGCTGACTTAATTTTTTGGCTTTTTTATAATTTTTTTTAACATCAAATTCTTTTATAGCTTCTACAAGTAGGCTGTCGGTATCTATTTTTTGTGCAGAGACTTTTGCTAAAAAAAAGATTAAAAATAGTGTTAGTATATTTTTTTTCATAGTTATTTCTTATCGTCAGAGTTTAAAAAACCTTGTCGTGTCATGACGCCCCATTTTAATTCTTTATTGCTAATAAACATCCAATATCCTTTTAATGAAGAATATATCGTTATGGGATGATACAATATGGGTTCTAAAAACACCAAAAGGAGTAGTTTTACTATTTGTTTGATATTTGCAAAATGCTTGTACATTATTTGATCGAGATAAATGGACGTGAGATTAATAATTACATAAAACAAATATATAAATAGTGTTACAATAAGCAGAAAATCATAATTAATTCCGAAAAAAAGTATGTCGCAAATTATTACAATAATACCAATAAACTCCAATATAGGCACCAAAAATTCGCAAAAAACAAAATAGGGAAAGGATAGTAAACCCATTATGCCATATTTTGGGTTAAAAAATACAATGCGATGTATGTATAGCGTTTGTATCAATCCTCTTGCCCAACGCACCCGTTGGCGCAGAAAAATTTGTTTATCGCCCGGGCCTTCAGTCCAGCATAAGGATTCGGGTATATATTTTATCAAATAGGGTTCTTTTTTTTCGTGCAAGTATTTTCTCATTCTAATGACTAGATCCATATCTTCTCCAATCGATTTATGAAAATAGCCTCCTACTTTAACCACCAATTCTTTATCAAACATACCTAATCCGCCTGATACTAGTAGCAATCCGTTAATGCGTCCCCAAGCCATTCGACCAAAAATAAAGGCTCGAATGTATTCTAATTCTTGAAACATTGGAAAAAAAGTTTTTGGGAAATGCGATTGGTACAACATGCCATCTTTAAACTCACAGGCATTTGAAATTCGAATTGCGGCACCTGTTGCGATTACTTTGGTTCTATTTTCAATAAAAGGTTTTACAAGCATCGTTATGGTATCTTTTCGTAAAACACAATCGACATCGGTACCTAAAAAAATATCATATTTGCAAGAGTTTATTCCAGCATTAACGGCATCTGCTTTACTTTTGCCATTAATTTTGTCTACGACCAATAGTTTGGAATATACAGGGTTTCTAGATTTATAATGTCCTCGAACGGTATGAGTTACTATTTTTTCTTGATAAAAAAAAGGAACTTTAACCATATCAAATTCAGCGATAATTTTTTCTAAAGTCGAGTCAGAGCTACCATCATTAATAATAACGACCTCATATTTTGGATATTCTTGCAGCATTAACGATTTGATATTATAAACAACGGTATTTTCTTCATTAAAAGCAGGCGCAATTATAGAAACGCCTCTGGCATGATTGGATTTTTTGAGTACGCCTACATGCAAGAAATATTTAGAGTTATAATAATTTTTTATTCCGTTATAACAAAAAAATGCCAAAACCGTATAACTCAAAATATACATAATTGCATAACACATCGTGAAAAATTCATAACCGTCGAATATGTATTTAAAAATATTCAATTCAGGTAGGGGCTATTAACGTGATCTAAAATGCGAGTAATGAGTTTGTTCTCTTTTTTGGATTTATAACTAAAACTGCTAAAATATTGGTTATCAATAGTATTAATTAATTTTACGATTTCAAATTTGAGGTCTAGATTTTTTTCTTTTTCTATAAAATTGATAAAGTATTCTTTGGTTTGGTTGTTGCCAATAATATGCAGTGTTTTGAGTAAACTTATTTTATTTTTTCGGCTTGGTTCTTTACTGTAATGATTCATCAAAGGCTCATTGGCTTCTAGCAATATCAAATCTTTAATCGCCAAGATGGCTTCTCGACGTATTATTTTATCTTGGTTATTTAGTAATTTGCGTATTTGTTTTTTGGATATCATGATACGAAAACGTACCATGAGTTTTATCATTAATATAGCAATAGATTTGTTTTTGTTGAATAACCATTTGTCTGTTTCTGATGGAAGTTGCGACTCTTTATTGTAGATGATATCAAGAATTTTTAGTTCGTCGGGAATTGAAATTTTAAATTTATAATCTTCTAAAATTTCAAATCTTTTGTCAGACAATACAATCAAAGCAATCAAGGCATTCGATTTGAGATAGACGTTTTTCACATCGATATATTTCTTGATATGACCGGTTTTTATTTTATAATCCATCAATTGGTAATGATAAAAACCCAATGATTTGTAGTACCAGTGTCTTTTATTGATAAGATTTTTAGCTATAAGATGAAAATCAAAATATTTATAAATGAGTAATATTTTTTTGGCATCGATTCCAATTAAATTTTGTTTGCAGTTCATTATTTTTTTGAGAATAATGTTTTTACACCATTTTTTCTGGAATGGAATTTCGGTTTTCAGAGTTTCTATTTTTTCTTTAATCTGTATTGAATTTAAATCTGAAAAAATCAAATCTGTAAGGAAAAAATCAATTTTTGAGGCAATAGTTTCTTTTTTGAATATTCTGCTTTCGTAAACAAATCTATTGATGATTATCGCAATAATAAAAAATAGAATAAGAACCAATAAGGTTGGTATCAAAAAATATTTGAAAAGATTGTATAATTTTTCGGGCGTAATAAAAAATAAAGTATGTTGTAGTAAAAATATAATCAAGCGGAAATAGAAATTATGTATAAAGTAAAATTACTTAAAATGTTAAAATATTTATTAAATTTAATTTTAGTTTCCAAAGATTTTATTAACAAAAAAGCCGCAATCTCTGTAAGAAATTACGGCTTTTAATTTTTTTTGTTTATCGTTAACTGTTCAACATAACAGGCATAACCAACATGGTTACTGTTTCGCCATCGTCAAGACCATCAACAGGTGTTAAAATTCCTGCACGATTTGGCATTGACATTTCGAGTTGAATCATGTCGGATTGTAGGTTGCCTAACATTTCTAACAAGAAACGAGAGTTGAAGCCTATTTGCATGTCATCACCTTGATAATCGCAGGTCAAACGTTCTTCGGCTTTGTTGGAATAATCAATATCCTCAGCAGAAATATTCAATTCGGCACCTGCAATTTTTAATCTAATTTGGTGTGTTGTTTTGTTGGAGAAAATCGCCACACGACGCACAGAATTCAAAAATTGTGTTCTATCAATCATCAATTTGTTTGGATTTTCTTTCGGGATTACCGCTTCGTAGTTTGGGTATTTTCCGTCAATTAAACGACACATTAATAAGTAATTATCAAACGAGAAGGTTGCATTGGCATCGTTATATTCTATTTTTATTTCGGCATCAGACGATCCTAAAATACTTTTCAAGATATTTAACGGTTTTTTTGGCATAATAAAATCGGCTACTTGCGACGCTTTTACATCGGTGCGAGCATATTTTACTAGTTTGTGGGCATCGGTAGCCACAAATATCAAGCCTTCTGGCGAAAATTGGAAGAAAACACCACTCATTACTGGTCGCAAATCATCGTTTCCAGCTGCAAATATGGTCTTGCTCACGGCTGTTGCCAAAACTTCTGCAGGAACCAAAGTAGTCGAAGGATTATCAAGATTTACAGATTTTGGAAATTCTTCACCAGGAGCATATGCCAAAGCATATTTCCCTGAGTTGGAGCTTATCTCGATTGTACTATTTTCTTCAACCGTAAAAGTTAGGGGTTGCTCGGGAAATGTTTTTAAAATTTCAAGAAGCAATTTTGCAGGAACAGCTACACTTCCTTTGCTTTTGGATTCGATTTCTAGTGATGCAGACATGGTTGTCTCCAAATCTGAAGCAGAAACAGTAAGTTCTTTATTATTTAATTCGAAAAGAAAATTATCCAAAATAGGCAAGGTATTGCTACTATTGATAACACTTCCCAACACTTGAAGTTGTTTTAATAAGTACGAACTCGATACTATAAATTTCATTTTTTATAATTTTATATAAGCTACAAATATATTCTAATCTTACTTAGTTTGAAAAGAATTTTATTAACATTAATTTGCGTATTTTCTTTTTCGGAGATAAGTAAACAACAATCCAAAAATTCCCAAAACGGCTATTGGTAACCCGACGGTTAGGATTTGAGATTGTGTATATTTTTCTTGCACCTTGTCTTTATCCAAAAGCGGTAGATTAACTTCCTTGCTTCTAATGTTAATAAGTCCGTTATCGTCGAGCAAATAATTGACGCAATTCATCATAAAATCTTTATTGCCATACAAAGCACTTGTCCATTTGTCATAGCCAAGTTCTAGAGGTTGGCGGTTTTTGTCCAATTGATTTTTGACCACATCAGCATCAGAGACTACAATCATTTTATTTTTTTTGCCAACAGGTGCATAGGTTTGATCATCAAACGGCAACACACGATTGGTGTACATGGAGCTAAATTTCCCCTCTAGCAAAAGGGCTACCGGCATAGTTCCTTTGTTGAGGTATTCTTCGGGTTTTGCTTCTTCGGTCACAGAGTTCAGATTAATTTCTGTTGGCGTACCTATGGGCTTAGAAAATTTGGAAGAAGATAGCAACACTGTTTTTGAGATATCGTTTTTCAAAATTTCGATAGGATTGGCAAAGTCAAACCGAATTCCGTCAATGTTTTTTACAATTGGATGATTCAAATTTGGATAAATAAGCGGCGCATATTTCCAGAAATATTGCGTGTATTGTTGTGCGCTTCCTGCTTGACCAGTAGCTAGTTTTATTGGAGTAGCTTGCTCATCTTTTATCAAATCAGGTCGAATACGGAAGCCATATTTAAAAAATAGATCATTCAATCCCAAGTCTTTTGGATAGGCTAGGGAAGCGCCATTATCGTTATACAAACTATCCATTTCGATACTCACTTGATCGATAAGCCATAGCGTTTTTCCGCCATTAACGATATATTGATCTAAAACTTGTTTTTCTTCTTCTGTAAATTTTTGAGACGGTTTTGCTATAATCGCCAAGTCGTATTTCTTGAGATAAGCCAAACTTTCTTGTGGTTTTTTGGCAACCGAATCGAGCGTAAAAGTTCCTATATAATAATTTTCGCGCACCTGCTTGATGAAGTCGGCCATTAAAACATCTTCCATTTCATTGTTCCCTTTTATGACAGCCACTTTTCGTTCTTTGGCTTTGCTAATGGTGTTGAAGGCATTTGCAAAAGCATATTCGAGATGTTGCACCGAGCTGTTTACTTTTTCGGCAGTCGAAGCACCCATTAAATTTTTCAATAGTGGCACTTTGGTACTTTTGCCGTTATAAGTCGCAATAGCCCAAGGAAAAACTACTTCTTGGGTTTGTTTTCCTTTTTCTTCGACGGTAACATTAAGTGGTGTCAAACCGCGTTGCACAAAGGATTGCATTATAATGTCTCGCTCGGTTTCGTCTTCTATAGGATTTACAAACTGAAAAGTAATGTTGCGGTTATAAGCTTTAAATTCTTCAAGTAATTGCTGGGTTTCGGTTTGTAATTTTTTGAATTCGCCTGGAAAATTTCCTTTCAAGAAAACATCAATAATCAAAGGTTCTTTCACTTCTTTAAGTATTGAAAGCGATGTTTTGGATAAAGTATAGCGTTGGTCTTTGGTCAAATCAAATCGATGGAAAAAGAAATTTCCTGCAATATTTGCTATAAGTAGCCCTATAATTAGTAAGAAAAGTTGTTTTAGATTTTGTTTTTTTGGCGTTTCCATTATGATTTTAAGGCTTTAAGTTTGAAAACAGTCAAGGAAATAAATAAGGTAGTAAGCGAGGAAAAATATAATATATCACGCGTATCAATCACGCCACGACTCATACTTTTGAAATGATAATCGATCCCAAATGAAGCAATTATAGTTTCTATTGAAGGAATATAACTGGCAACACCTTGAAATCCATAATAAAAAACAAAACATAAAAAAACAGCCACCAAGAACGCAACAATCTGATTGTCTGTAATTGAAGAAGCAAAAATGCCAATTGCGGAATAACTTGCAATTAGAAAAAGTAAACCAAAGTAAGACCCTAAAGTACTACCGAAATCAATATTTCCATCGGGCAAACCAAGACTAGAAAGCACAAAAACATAGATTATTGTTGGAATAATTGCAATAACTATGAGCAAAAAAGCACCTAAAAATTTGCCGTTTACAATTTCTAAAACCGAAAGTGGTTTGGTAAATAAAAGTTCTATTGTTCCTTGTTTTTTTTCGTCGGCAAAACTTTTCATGGTTACAGCTGGAATCAAAAATATCAAGATCCATGGTGTTATTGCAAAAAACGGCGTCATATCAGCAAAACCCGAATTAAGAAGGTTGTATTCGCCCTGAAAAATCCAAAGAAATAATCCGTTGAGGAGTAAAAATAAGGCAATCACCAAATAACCAATGGGCGAGCCAAAGAAGGATTTTATTTCTCGTAATGCTATTGATTTCATAATTATTTATTTTGCCACTAAGGCTCTAAGACACAAAGATTATAGTATGCACTACTTTGTATTTGTTTTTTATTACTCTAAATTCTGCTTTCTGCTTTCTGCTTTCTAAAACTACACTAAACTATAAACTTTATCAACGCTCCAAGCTTCTGGTTTGCCATTGAATAATTTTTTGGTAAAGGTCCAAACTTCGTCAAAAAGTTCGGAGTTTCTATAGTTATTCAAATCTTGCACGGTTTCCCAATAACTATAGGTAAAGAAAATAGATTTGTTATTCTGATCTTGATACAATTCCAGAAAACGATTTCCTTCTGAGTTTCGTATTTTTTCTTTCATAATTTCAAAATTTTCTAAAAAAGCAGGAATATTCTCTTCGTGAAAACTCATTTTTACTATTCGTACAAGCATATTTTTTTTATTTTATTTCAGAAAAAACAATAGAAACCGTATCGCGATAACCAATTCCCAACAAGCTTGATGCGGAACCAACGGTGTTTGGGTTACTCCTAAAAATGGCTATTTCTAGAAAACCAGCTTCGTTAAAAATGGCTAGTTTATCGCCTTCATAATATTTAATTGGATATTTATCTGAAATAGCAATGTCAGAATATTTTGGCCAAATATTTTTGATGTTAGATTTGCTTTGTTGTCTAGTTCTTTGGTTCAAAATAATTTCATACGGACGACCTTTTGCCAATTCTAGAAACATTTTTTTTGAAATATTGGTTACCAAATTACCAAAATGATCAATATAAATTACCGATCCTTTTAGGGCATTTTTTTCAGAATTAACAGTTGGTTGCATTTCTGTAATTTGCCTAATTTCTGTAATTTCTCTTCCTACAACGCTCAACGAACCACCTTTTGCAATATGACAAGCAACTTTTACAAAAACATCCAAATCGGTTGCATTTTCGGGCAAACGATCATGAATATTAATGGCAACCAGCTTTTGAGGCACATTTTTTTGAAGTAATAAACCCAAAATTCCATTATCAGCACAAACAAAAAAATGATCGTTCCATTGCATCACAATATGCTGATTTTCTTTATTTAACTCGGCATCAACTCCAATTATATGAACCGTTCCTTTCGGGAAACTTTTATAAGAAGCCGCAATTATATAACTCGCTTCAATGGTATTAAATGGATCAATTTGATGCGATATATCCATGATTTTAGCATCAACATATTCAGAGGTAATTTTCCCTTTCAAAGCACCAACAAAGTGGTCTTTTAATCCGTAATCGGAAGTAAGGGTAATTATTGACATAAAATTGTTTATAAATAAAATCAAAGGCAATGAAAAAAATCATTAAATTTGAATTGATTGCAAAGCTAAAGTATTTTAGCAGGAATCAAAAATTGATTTTTTAAATTTAATACCAATTCAGCATGATTAATCGGATTTTACTTGTTTTTATTCTTTTTTTAGGGCTTCAAACTTTTGGGCAAAAAATAACATATCTGGGTAATGGCAACATTTCTGATTCAAATTCAGTAAAAATTACTCCAGAACAAGTTGAAGCACTTCTTAAAGACAATGATGATTTATTGCGAAGTTATGTAGGTGCACGATCCAAAAAATCGGTAGGAAACATTATGCTGTATGGCGGTTTGGCCATGGTAGCCACCGATTTAGCAATTATGTCAAACCAAGAAACAAAAGCTTTTTCTTTATTAACACTTTTAGGCGGTATTACTACATTAATTGGTATACCAGTTAAAATGGGTTTCTCCAAAAAAATTAAAAATGTAGTCAATGAATATAATTCCAAAAACGGATATACTTATAATTATGAAAACGATCCAAAATTAGAAGTAATTACCAACAACTATGGACTTGGCATGCGCTTGTCCTTTAATTAACTCTCAAAAAAAACATACTTTTGAACGAACGTACCATCGAATTACACGACATTGCTCCAAAAGAATTTTGGGGCGCACAAGACAAACATCTTGACACCATTAAAAAGTATTATCCAAAACTCAAAATTGTAGCTCGAGGTACAACTCTCAAAGCATTTGGCGAAAAAATTGAACTTGACGAATTCGAAAATCGTTTCAATCGCCTCATGATGCACTTTACACGCTACAATAATATTGACACCAATGTGATTGATAGAGTGATCCTTAGCGACTCTCGCGAAGAACAGAAAATGAGTGATCAAGATAAAATTTTAGTGCATGGCATAGGAGGAAAGCTCATTAAGGCAATGACACCCAACCAGCAAAAAATAGTCGACTGCATCAATAAAGACGATATGTTATTTGCCGTTGGTCCTGCAGGAACCGGAAAAACGTATACTGCTGTAGCCCTTGCAGTAAAAGCACTTAAAGAGAAACAAGTAAAAAAAATAGTACTTACACGTCCCGCTGTTGAAGCAGGAGAAAATCTTGGATTTCTACCTGGCGATATGAAAGAAAAACTCGATCCATACATGCAACCTTTGTATGATGCCTTGCGTGATATGTTGCCGCCACAAACTCTTGACGATTATATACTTAAAGGAATTATTCAGATTGCGCCACTGGCTTTTATGCGTGGACGAACGCTCGACAATGCTTTTGTGATTCTTGATGAAGCTCAAAACACGACACATTCTCAAATGAAAATGTTTCTAACCCGTATGGGCAAAAATGCAAAGTTTATTATTACTGGCGATCCAGGTCAAGTAGATTTGCCTCGACGTACAATTTCTGGTCTTAAAGAAGCAATTTTGGTTCTTAAAGACATAGAAGGAATTAGTATTATTTATCTCGACGACAAAGATATTGTGCGCCATAGATTGGTTAAAAAAGTCATTGATGCTTATAAGCAAATAGAAAATCATGATTAATTTTTCTTGGAGCTAATCCCGCTATCCGTTTCAATCTTGTCTCGTTCTGAAAAACGAGACAAGGATTTCCACTGCTATCGGGGCTAGAGCTGGGTGCACCTTCATTATTTCCTGTAAAAATTCAGCTATTTGAAAAACATATTAATTACTGGCGCGTCTGGTGGCCTAGGAAAAGAATTGGCTTTGCTTTTTGCAAACAATAATTGGCAAGTAATTGCAACAATGTTGTATATTCAAGACCAAATAGAGCTAACTCATCCAAATATATCATGCTTTAAAATTGATGTAACGTCAACCCAAAGTATAGAATTTGCAAAAAATCAAATCCTAAGCAAATTCAAAAGTATAGATGTCATTATCAACAATGCCGGAATTGGTTATCGTAGTTTTGTAGAATTATCTGAAGATGAAAATATTAACGCTATTGTTGATGTCAACTTTCTAGGAACAGTCAAAATATGTCGTGCTTTTATACCCATTTTCAGAACCCAAAAAAGTGGTTTTTTCATTAACATTACTTCAATTGCAGGATTGGTAAATTTGCCATTAGGTAATTTTTATCATGCTACAAAAAAAGCTGTCGAAAGTTTCTCGGAGTCAATGGCCTATGAGCTTATGCATTTTAATGTTAAAGTAGCTACCGTTCAATTTGGGAATATAAATACTAATTTTCAAAAAAATGTAACCAAATCTCAAGAAACAACCATCGAATCGTATACTTATTTGATGAAAAAAATTTCTGATTTACTCCATAAAAAGTCCAATAAAAACAATAATTTGTTGCCTCAAATCACAAATAAAATTTTGCAAATTGCAGAAAATCCACCATCAAGTTTTAGACGTTATACCATTGGATTTGATGCCAATGCTATGAAGTATTTACGACGATTATTAGGATATCGCTTGTTTAATAAATTGATTCGCTGGTCGGTTTTCAAATAAGTAAAAGAATTTTGACTTCAATGGAAGTTAAAATTCTTTTCAAATTTCTTATTTTTGCAAAACACACAACTTTCACCAATGAATACAATCTCGACCACCAATTTCAATTTTCCGAATCAAAAATCTGTTTATCGAGGTAAAGTTCGCGAGGTCTACAACATCAACGACGAGCTTTTGGTAATGATTGCAACCGATAGATTATCAGCTTTTGACGTCGTTTTGCCAAAAGGAATTCCGTACAAAGGTCAGATTCTAAATCAAATAGCCACAAAGTTCATGGAGCTAACACAAGACATTGTTCCAAATTGGTTATTGGCAACTCCAGATCCAAATGTTGCCATTGGTTATTTGTGCGAACCTTTTAAAGTCGAAATGGTCATTCGTGGTTATCTATCGGGTCATGCCGCTCGCGAATATGCTCAAGGAAAACGAATTATTTGTGGCGTAACTATGCCAGACGGATTGAAAGAAAACGACAAATTCCCAACACCAATAATAACGCCAACAACCAAAGCCGATAATGGTTCGCATGACGAAGATATCTCGTGTGAAGCAATTTTAGCAAATAAAATAGTATCTGAAGCTGATTATCTAGTTTTAGAAAAATACACATGCGATTTATACCAACGCGGAACCGAAATTGCGGCTTCACGTGGACTTATTTTAGTCGATACCAAATATGAATTTGGAAAAACCAAAGACGGAAAAATCGTTTTGATTGATGAAATCCACACACCCGATTCTTCACGTTATTTTTATGCCGATGGTTATCAAGACCGACAAGATAATAACGAAGAACAAAAACAATTATCCAAAGAGTTTGTACGTCGTTGGTTGATAGAAAATGGTTTTCAAGGTCAAGATGGTCAACAAATTCCTGATATGACTGATGAATATATTACGACAGTTTCTGAACGCTACATCGAATTGTATGAAAATATTTTGGGTGAAAAATTTATAAAAGCAGATTTATCAGCCATTGAAGCTCGAATTGAAAAAAATGTATTGGCGTATCTCGAAAATCGTTAAATTATTTTTTTAGCAAGTTTTCATAAACTTCAATATATCGTGCTACAGAAAATTTTTGAACCAATTCGGCTATTAGTTCAAACGGAATTCCGTCCATTTTTTTGAATCGAATGCAGGATTTCCCCATGTCAAGCTTGTATTTAGTGTGTTTCGGAAATTGGGTAACAAACCAGTCGTAAATTTGGGTATCAAAATAAATTCCCATGTGATATAAGGCTATAAATCCTTTTTGCGAAGCAATCGAAAGCATCGGCAGCGGCAATTTAGGATCGCAATGATAGCCTTTTGGATAAATAGTATGTGGAACCACATAGCCAATCATGCCATAACTGATGCATTCTTCAAAGCCTTTTGGAAGATTTTCTAAAATTGTGGTACGAAGTTTTGAAAACACTGTTTTTCGATCTTCTGATAATTCAGACAAATAGTGGTCTACTGAGGTTGGTTTTGATTGCATTTTAAATTCCTTTTGTGGTAAATTTTCTTGAAATCGAAATGTTTCAGGCTCGACTTTTTAGCCCGGTAGCAGCCGATATCCTCGTGCAGCGCAGCGGAACGAGATAAAGGCGAATAGCGGGATTAGCTCCAAGAAAAACTATTTGAAATACGAAAAATCATGATTGTTTTCGATTTTCAATAAGCTTTCATAAATTAGTTTTATGACGTTTTCTACATCATCGCGATGTACCATTTCGACAGTCGTATGCATGTAGCGCAACGCCAACGAAATCAATGCCGACGGCACGCCACCGTTGCTGTAGGCAAACGCATCGGTATCGGTTCCGGTAACTCTTGAGGTTGCATGTCGCTGAAACGGAATTTTCTTTTCTTTGGCTGTCGTAACGATAAGTTCACGCAGAATATTTTGGGTTGCAGGCGCATAAGCAATCACTGGACCTTTACCCATGTGAAGATCGCCTTCGATTTTTTTGTCGATCATCGGTGTAGTCGTATCATGACAAACATCGGTAACAATGGCTACGTTTGGTTTGATGGTTTGGGTAATCATTTCGGCACCTCGAAGTCCAATTTCTTCCTGCACGGCATTGACGATATACAATCCAAACGGAAGTTTTTTCTTATTTTCCTTGAGCAAACGCGCCACTTCGGCAATCATAAATCCGCCCATTCGGTTATCTATGGCACGACAAACAAACTTGTTTTCGTTAAGAATCATAAATTCGTCAGGATACGTAATCACGCAACCTACATGAACACCCAATTTTTCAACTTCGTCTTTCGTTGCGCAACCACAATCAATAAAAATGTTGTGTAACGTTGCAGGTTCTTCCTTGCCACGACCACGAGTATGAATCGCTGGCCAACCAAAAACACCTTTTACAATCCCATTGTCAGTATGAATGTTTACACGTTTGGAAGGTGCGATTTGATGGTCAGAACCACCGTTTCGGATAACATAAATCAATCCGTCATCGGTAATATAATTGACATACCACGATATTTCGTCCGAATGACCTTCAATAACCACTTTAAACTTGGCATCGGGATTTATAATTCCAACGGCCGTTCCATAAGTATCCGTCACAAAAGTATCAACATAAGGTTTCAAATATTCCATCCACAGTTTCTGCCCGCCCGATTCATAGCCAGTAGGCGATGGGTTGTTCAAATAATTTTCTAAAAAAGTTAAGGAAGATTTGGTAAGTATCGATTTCCGAGCCATAAAAATATTTTTTTTGCGAATTTATAAATTTGGCATTACACTTGTTATATATAATGTATAATTTTGCAAAATAATTTCAACACAAATGATTCGTTTTTTCTATTTCAATATATTCTTTCTAGCAATATTGCAGTCCAATGCCCAAGTCATAGTTAAAGACACTACCAAAATGGGCTATCAGGGCAAAGAAATTGATACCCTTTCCTTCGAACCCATTCAACTCGATGAGGTCGTTATAACGAAAGAAAAACTCGATCCCGAAGCTCGAAAACAATTTTTATTGCTTCAAAATAGAGTTTATAAAACCTATCCTTATGCCAAGATTGCTGCCGAGCGATTAACAATCATGAATAAAACCATGGATGGACTCAAAACCAATCAAGAAAAAAAGAAATATTTTAAGATTGTCGAAAATTATATGTCCAATGAGTTCGAAGCCCAACTCAAAAAATTATCTCGCAAGCAAGGGCAAATATTAGTAAAATTGATTCATCGTCAAACGGGTAATACAACCTTTGCATTAATCAAAGATCTCAAAAGTGGTTGGAAAGCCTTTTGGTCAAACAGTACTGCACGTTTATTCGACATTAACCTCAAAACCAAATACGAGCCTTACCAAGCCAACGAAGATTTTCTCATAGAAACTATATTATACAGAGCTTTCAATAGAGGACGACTTGTAAATCAAACGCCAGCAACACCAGTAGATATTGACGATCTTACTACACATTGGCAAAATCTAGCTCAAAAAATCAATAAATAATTTTTCCTTTAGTGCGTGCCCCCATCTTTCGCTTCGCTCCAGTGTTGTCGGGCTATTCGTTCCCGCTTTTTACAAAACACCCTGTTAGGGTTTAAAACCCTAACAGGGTGTTTTATAAAAGAGCTCCACTGCTATCCCTCACGCGGATGCTAGTGGCAACAATCGCGTAATCAGGATATTAAAAAATAAATAAAAAAAGGTTTTAAAACATTAGGAAAAGAGGATAAAGAAT
>JAYVHB010000024.1:0-193177 GCA_043771555.1 Flavobacterium sp.
ATTAATTCATCATTTATAATTCATCATTTATAGTTTTTATGCATCTAATTCTCCCGCAATAACGTTCAAACTAGATAATATTACGATGGCATCTGATAATAATGCTCCTTTGATCATTTCTGGATAGGCTTGGTAATAGATAAAACATGGACGACGAAAGTGCAATCTATAAGGAGTACGACTTCCATCGGTTACCAAATAAAATCCAAGTTCTCCATTTCCACCTTCTACAGCGTGATAAATTTCGGCAACTGGAACAGGCACTTCACCCATTACAATTTTAAAATGATAAATCAATGATTCCATACTACTGTAAACATCCTCTTTTGGAGGAAGATAATAATCTGGAACATCAGCATGAAAGTCATTTCCTTCTGGCATTTTTTCTAATGCTTGACGAATGATACTCAAACTTTCCCAAACTTCGGCATTACGAACGCAAAAACGATCGTAAGTATCACCTGATTTTCCAACAGGGACAATGAATTCAAAATCTTCATAGGAAGAATACGGTTCAGAAACACGAACATCATAATCGACACCAGCAGCGCGAAGATTTGGCCCTGTAACACCGTAAGCCATTGCACTTTCAGCAGTAATTGCACCTACATTTACTGTTCTGTCAATAAAAATCCTGTTTCTTTCAAAAAGGTTTTCAAATTCTTTCCAACAAACTGGAAATTCTTCCAAGAATGTATTTAACAATTCAAATGCTTTTGGTGACCAATCTCTTTCGAAACCACCAATTCGCCCCATATTTGTCGTAAGTCGTGCGCCACAAATTTCTTCGTAAATTTCGTAAATTTTCTCTCTAAACTGAAAAACATAAAGAAATCCAGTATAAGCTCCAGTATCAACCCCAAGAATCGAATTGCAAATAATATGATCTGTAATTCGAGATAGTTCCATTACAATTACTCGAAGGTATTGAGCACGTTTTGGAACTTCGATATCTAGTAATTTTTCTAATGTCATCCACCAACCCATATTGTTTATTGGCGATGAGCAATAATTCATACGGTCGGTAAGTGGCGTAATTTGATAAAACGGGCGATTTTCGGCAATTTTTTCAAATGCGCGATGAATGTAACCTATGGTTGGTTCGGCTTCAAGAATACGTTCGCCATCCATGAGCAAAATATTTTGGAAAATACCATGCGTTGCTGGATGCGTAGGGCCTAAATTGAGGATCGAAAGTTCGCTTCCGTCTTCGTTTAGTTTCTCTTTTATTATTTTAGCATAGCGATGCTCTGGTGATAATAACAGTTCTGACATTTTTACTATTTTATTATCTAATTATTTGACATTGTTCTTCCAAAAAAGCGATCATCTTTATCGGTTCTTCCTGAATCTTCCATCGGGAATTCTTTGCGCATTGGATGAGAAATCATTTCGTCCATGTTCAAGATTCGTTTGAGTTGCGGATGTCCGATAAAATTGATTCCGTAAAAATCCCATGTTTCACGTTCCATCCAATTGGCTGATTTAAAAATATTTATGATTGTTTTTATTTCAGGATTTGAACCGCTTACGAATGCTTTGATTTTGATTCTTTTGTTTTCGTACCAATTGTGCATATGATACACTATGGCAAATTGATGATTTGCGTCGTTGTCTGGATAATGAATTCCGCACACATCGGTTAGGAAATGAAAACGTAATTCTGGACTGTTTTTCAAGAATAAAATTACGGCAGTATTTTTATCGGCATTGATTTCGAAAGAGAAAATATCTTTTTCTTGTTTGAAATCGAAAACATCTTGTCCAAATGTCGCTTGTAATTTTTCTTGTATATCTATATTTTCTAAAGCCATATCTTTTTTAGCCACAAATTTCACGAATTACCACGAACTTCTAAATTTATTTTATTCCGTATGATGCTAATAACTCTATATATTCTGGAGAACTTCGTCTTCTAACTGATTCGTTTTGAACTATTTCTTGCAACAACATCACGCCGTCAACAATTTGTTCAGGACGTGGCGGACAACCGGGCACATAAACATCAACAGGAATGACTTTGTCAATTCCTTGAAGCACTGAATAGGTATCGAAAATTCCGCCCGAACTGGCACAAGCGCCAACAGCGATAACCCAACGTGGCTCTGACATTTGTTCATAAACTTGGCGTAAAATTGGCGCCATTTTTTTGGAAATGGTTCCCATAACCATTAACATATCTGCTTGTCGTGGCGAAAAAGAAACTCGCTCTGATCCGAATCGAGCCAAATCATAATGTGACGCCATGGTTGCCATAAACTCAATACCACAACATGATGTTGCAAACGGCAATGGCCAAAGTGAATTTTTTCTAGCAAGTCCTACTACATCATTGAGCTTGGTTGCAAAAAAACCTTCTCCAACTACTCCTTCTGGTGCTTCTACTATATTTGTGCTTGTTGTACTCATTATAATATTGGATATTAAATATCAAATTTTAAATTTAATGCTATTTACTCCCAGATTAGAGCTTTTTTCTTGATTATATAGAAAAAACCAACTAATAACAATGCCATGAAAATGAGCATTTTGAACAATCCTTCAACACCTAAATCTCTAAAATTGATTGCCCAAGGATAAAGAAAAATTACCTCAACATCGAACAAAACGAACAATATTGCCACCAAAAAATATTTTACTGAAAACGGAATACGAGCGTTGCCAATGGACTCAATGCCACATTCGAAATTTTCGTCCTTGTTTTTTGAGGATCTACTTGGTCCAAGCTTACTTGAAATCAAAATCATGCCTACCACAAAACCTGCGGCTAATAAAAATTGCATTAGTATTGGAAAATAACTTAATTGACTTGTTTGCATCATAATTAATTTTGTCACAAAGATACCGTTGAAAATATTAAATAGCAATAAAATTATTGTAAATACTAAATGTGAATTAGTAGTTTTTTTAATTTTTATTGATTATAAATAATATTTTGTTACAAACTGGGTTTTTAGCCCAAATGGAAGTGAAAATCCTTTTGGTCTGAAATCATTTTTTCTTAAAATTACAAAACGACCAAAGGAAGTTATTGTAATTTTCTAGAAAAAAGAGCTTTCAGACCGAAAGATTGCAACGAACAGTTGGATTGGCTTCAAAAAAAAAGCCTCGAAATTATCGAGGCAAATTTTTGATAGGTAACTTAAATATATATATTTTAGTCTTCTAAAGCTACTACTTGCGCAGCTACTTTACCTTTTCTTCCTTCTTCTTCTTCGTAAGAAACTCTGTCTCCTTCTCTTAATTCTTCAGCTTTAATTCCTGAAGCGTGTACGAAGATATCTTTTCCTGTTTCTTCGTCTGTGATGAATCCGTAACCTTTAGATTCATTAAAAAATTTTACTGTTCCTGTGCGCATTGTAATTGTAATAAAAATTAATATTGATGCAAATGTAATCTAATATTTAATACGAAAACAAAATGCTTCGTTTATTTTTAAAAATAATTGATTTTGAGGGTTTTAAATTATTTTACATCCAACATTATAGCCAACTCCTTCAACTGCGCATCATCAATTATCGACGGCGCATCGATCATGACGTCGCGACCTGAATTGTTTTTTGGAAATGCAATAAAATCTCTGATGGTTTCTTGACCGCCCAAAATAGCAACTAATCTATCCAATCCGAAAGCCAAACCGCCATGTGGTGGCGCGCCAAACTGGAAAGCGTCCATCAAGAAGCCAAATTGGTTTCGTGCTTCTTGCTCAGTAAATCCTAAATATTTGAACATCAAGGCTTGTGTAGCTTTGTCATGAATACGAATAGATCCGCCGCCAATTTCATTTCCGTTCAAGACCATATCGTAGGCATTGGCACGAACTTTTCCAGGATTTGTGGCTAACAACTCCATGTCTTCTGGTTTTGGCGAAGTAAATGGATGGTGCATGGCGTGCCATCTTCCGCTCTCTTCATCAAGTTCTAATAAAGGAAAATCCACTACCCAAAGTGGTGCAAATTCGGCTGGATTTCTCAATCCTAGTCGTGTTGCCATTTCCATTCGTAAAGCAGATAACTGCGAACGGGTTTTGTCGGCTGTGCCAGAAAGCACAAAAATCATGTCGCCAGCTTTAGCACCAGTTACTTTTGCCCAATTGCTTAAATCGCCTTGATCGTAGAATTTATCAACCGATGATTTATAAGTTCCATCTTCGTTGCACTTTACATATACCATGCCTGAAGCTCCTATTTGTGGACGTTTTACCCACTCTATAAGCGTATCGATTTCTTTGCGTGAATATTCGCCAACGCCAGGAACGGCTATTGCAACAACTAATTCGGCAGCGTTGAAAACGGGAAAATCTTTGTGTTTCGCAAACTCGTTGAGCTCCCCAAATTCCATTCCGAAACGAATGTCTGGTTTGTCGTTGCCATAGGTTTTCATGGCGTGATCGTATGTCATACGAGGAAATTTATCTACTTCAATTCCTTTTATTTCTTTGAGTAAATGACGTGTTAATCCTTCAAATACATTCAAGATGTCTTCTTGCTCAACAAATGCCATTTCGCAATCTATTTGTGTAAACTCTGGTTGACGATCGGCACGAAGGTCTTCATCACGGAAACATTTTACAATTTGAAAATATTTGTCCATGCCACCAACCATCAACAATTGTTTGAAAGTTTGCGGACTTTGTGGCAAGGCGTAAAACTGACCCGGATTCATGCGGCTTGGTACTACAAAATCTCTTGCTCCTTCGGGTGTAGATTTTATGAGCACTGGTGTTTCTATTTCGCAAAAGTCTAAATCTGAAAGGTATTTGCGTACTTCCATGGCGACTTTATGACGAAAAAGCAACGAGTTTTTTACTGGGTTACGACGAATATCGAGGTAACGGTATTTCATGCGAATGTCTTCGCCGCCATCGGTTTCGTCTTCTATGGTAAATGGAGGAGTTAGGGATGCATTTAGGATTTTTAGCTCGGTTGCAAGGATTTCTATATTGCCTGTTGGAATGTTTTTGTTTTTGGCTTCCCGCTCAATGACGGTTCCTTTAACTTGTATCACAAATTCGCGTCCTAGGGTTTTGGCTAGTTCGAAAACGGTTTTGTCAGTACGACTTTCGTCGAATAGTATTTGCGTTATTCCGTAGCGATCACGAAGGTCTACCCAATTAATGAATCCTTTGTCTCGAGATTTTTGAACCCAACCTGCAAGGGTTACTTCTTGATTTATATTCGAAAGGTTTAATTCTCCGCAATTATGACTTCTGTACATTTGTGATTTTTTTTTGAATTGCAAAATTAGGTTTTTTTGGATTGCGAACAAAGTGTGTATTTTTATTACTTTTTAGAAAATCATTAAAGAAGTAGTATTGTTGCGGTCTAGCCCCGATAGAAGGGAAAATCCTTTTGTCTTGTCTCTTTCTTAAAAAGAGACAGGATAAAAGATTTGGAATGAGAGCGGGAAGGATGTTGAAAGAATTAGGATTTTTGTGCTTCAAAAAAAATTAATTTTTAAGCACAAAATTACTTACTTCAGCTTCGGCTTCTTCAAGTAAAACCAAAATTTTGTCAGAGACTGCGTTTAGATTTTCAAAAAGCATCTCACTTTTTATTGCTTCTTTATTGGATTTTAGCTCTATAATTTGCCGAACTATTTGATGCATTTTTTCTTGTTCTAATTCAAATTGCAGCATTGCTTCCATGTGTCCATAAATAGATTTTCCTTCATTATAATACCATTTGCCTAGCTCACTATGACGATCTGATAGTGCCTCTTTTTGGGTCATTGAGCCAATCCCGTCAAGGAAATTTCTGATTTTATATTTCCAATTTAGGTGTTTTATTTTGGCTTCTTCAAAGTTAAAGATATGTGAATTGGAATAAGAATCTATTTTTTCAGTTTTGTATTTTTCTATAAAAACAGCCAACTCACGAGATGCTGTATCAAGGTTGTAAATAGCACTTTTCATGTAGACGGCTACTTGTTTTAATTCTGTTTCATCAAAACTATCATCTTCTATTAAACCCATTAATCCCATAATACTGGTTAATGGTCCCCGAAAATTGTGTGAGGTTTTAAAAGCGATTTCTTCAAATTGGGCAATGAAATTAGCATTTTGAAATTCGATTTCTTTGATTTCAGAAATATCATGACCAATTGAAAAAATTTCTGTTATGTTACTTTCAGTGTCAAAAACTGCCATTTCTTTCCAAATGACCCATCTTTTTTCATTTTTTGAATTGAAACTAACATCTAAAAAAGTAATTTTAGGATTATCAATTGATAAAGACTCGAACAATCTAAGATATGTTTTTGATATAAGTTCGGTTTTTTGATCTCTATAATTTGTTCCTATAAATCCAGAAGGTTCTTTGCCGTAAAACTCACTGTAGGAGTTGTTTACATATTTACGAGTTCCTTTGTTATCTGTAATTACTACCAAATCTGATAAATTTTGTAATATCAAACTCAATTTATTTTCACTTTTTATTAGGCTTTGTTGCGAAAGCTGTTCTTTGTATTGTGCTACTTTTCTCTCGGTAATATCTGCCGAAATTGTTAGAAAATTTTTTACTAATCCGCTAGAAGTTTTTATCGGTAAAATTGAAGACACTAACCAGAAATCTTCTCCGTTTTTGGTATTTATTTTGGACTCGCCACGCCAAACTTTTCCTGCGTATATAGTTTTACTTATTTTCTCATAAAAACTGTTTGAATGATAGTCAGATTGTAAAAAAGCAATGTGTTTTCCAATAATTTCTTGTTTGCTATATCCAATTTTATCCAAGTAATTATCGTTTATTTTCTGAATTTTACCTTCTAAGTCAGTAACAATAGAAAATAAATTATCGTTAATTGCTGCTTGAAAAGAGTATAGCTCTTCACTAGATTTTTTAACAAGTTTATCTAGTTTATTATTAAATAATAAGAGTTCATTATTACTGTTTTTAAGTTTTTCTTCTGTTTCCTTAAGTTTTATTATAGCTGCATTTTTTTCAAACAATTGCTTGTCTCGCGATTTAGATATGCTTCTATTGATGTCTAAATGCACCATGATTTGGAAAAAAATAATTGCCGATGCAATAAATATTTGTGCGAAATTTAAAAAATCGTAATTGATATTGGAGTCTAAAACAATTGGAGTAATCCAATTCCAATAACAATAACTTGTAAAAAAAATGGTACATATTGTCATGTAGCCAAAAATGAATTTTTTATTTTGAAAAATTGAAGCGACACCGCAGCCTAGTGCTATATAAAAATAATGCGAACCAGTATTTCTAGTAATAAATCCCCAAAAAGCAATTGAGACTAAAATTCCAAAAAAAGCAAAATTTTTGGCTATTATAAAATGATGTTTTGAGTTGAGCCATATTACAAAAATGGAAACTGGAAACACAATCAAGCCTATATATTTTTGCGGAAAGTCAGAAATTATATAAAATATAGTAAACGAAATAGAAAAAATAGCAATCAAAATAGAGATTGCATTAAGTATAGCGATACGTTGCCTTTCTAGATAATGTAGCTGATCTTGCTTACCAATATCTAATCCTTTTTTCCAATATCTTTTTATAAATTGAATCATTTATAAATTGTAGTAGCTTTTTAAAAAATTAATGTCAATTTTGAAAGTATAAATTTACAAAAATAAAATAATCTTTATGTTAAAATTTTAAGATTTCCTGAAAATACATAAAAAAACGCCTCACTAGAAGCGTTTTATAAATTTTAATTTGATTGAAGTTTACGATCACGCAACCAATACTTCATTCGTTTGACCAAATAAAACATCACTGGAACCATTACTAATGTCAAAACAGTAGCATAACTCAACCCGAAAATAATGGTCCAAGCTAGTGGTGCCCAAAAAATAACGTTGTCGCCACCCATATAAAGGTGCGGATTCAAGTCGGTTATTAATCCGAAGAAATCGAAATTCAGCCCTATTGCCAACGGAATTAATCCTAAAATTGCGGTCAAAGCAGTTAATAATACTGGTCGCAAACGAGATTTTCCAGAAACAATAATAACTTCTTTTATTTCTTGAATTGATAAATCGTCGTGCGAAGTCACTTTCTTTTCTGCCACTTTTGCATCTAATAATAAGACGAAGAAATCCATTAATACAATTCCGTTTTTTACGACAATTCCAGACAGGGCAATGATTCCCATCATAGTCATTAAGATTACGAAATCCATTTGACAAATAACATAGCCGTAGAAAACTCCTGAAAAACTCAACAAAACCGTGAACATTATAACCATTGTTTTGGATATCGAGTTGAATTGCAACACAATAATAATCGTGATACTTGCCAATGCCAAAAGTAAAGCGCCAAACAAGAAACTCGAATCTTTTTTCTGCTGTTCTTGCTCGCCCGAAAACGAATAGGTAATGTCACCAGCCATTTTGTAATTGGCAGTTGCCAAAGCAGTTTCAATTTGTTTTGTAATACCGTCGCCGTTTGCTCCAGTCAAAACATTCGAATAAATAGTCATGACACGTTTGGAATTTTTACGTTTTATTTGATTAAAAGTAAATTTCTTTTCGGTTGATGATATTGCCGAAATTGGTACTTGAATAATTTGTCCGTTATTTTGATTTCTGAAAGTTACAGGTTGGTTGAACAACACACTTTCACTTTTGCGTTGGTCTTCTTGCAATCGCATTGTGATGTCGTAATCGTCTTTGCCTTCTTTATATTTCGAAATTTCTTGACCATAAATAGCTCGTCGCATTGTGAAACCAACTTGACCAGTCGTTGCGCCCAAACTTCCAACGCCAACACGATCGATTTTCATTTCGAGTTCAGGCGATTCTTTATTGACATCGATATTTAATTTTTCGATTCCAGTAATGTTTTTCGAGTTGATAAATTTGATGACTTTATCGGCTTCAACCAACATTTGATCGTAGTTGGTTCCTGACAATTGCAAACTTATTGGATAGCCCGAAGGCGGTCCAGCAGCGTCTTTTTCGACAGTGATTTTGGCTCCAGCGATGTTTTTTACTTTGGCACGAATTTCTTCTAGAATTTCGTTGGTATCAATGCCTCGACGCAAATTGAATTCAACAAAATTTACAGTTACTTTTCCTTTGTATGGCGATTCCGATTGATTTCCGACATCAACATTTGGGTTACCTGCGCCCATACCTACTTGCGATACGATACTTTCGGCTAAGAAATTTTCATTGGTGTCTTTGTCTATATATTTTTTCAAAACTTCAATTACTTGTTTTTCAACAAATAAAGTTGCGGTATTGGTTTTAGAAATATCGGTTCCTTGAGGATATTCGATATAAACGATGTTTTGTTTCGGAACGTTATTCGGGAAAAACAACACTTCTCTAGGGAAAATTCCGAGCAATACGAAGGAGAAAAATAACAATCCAATGATTAATGCTAACGAAATCACTGCACGTTTTCCAGTCAAGATTTTACCTAAGAATACTTGGTATTTTTTTTCTAATCTTGGGAAAAAACTGTGTTGGAAATCTTGGGTCCATTTGTAAACTTTTAAATGATAAGCCCAAATTAATCCTAAATATATTAATGATAAATGACAAATTACTTTTGAGAATGTTTCGCTAAAAATTATAATCGTTATACCAAAATAACCAGTTATCAAATAACCAATCATTCCAAAAAGAAATGCAATAGCTAGTAGAATTATTGTTTGATTTTTTAATTTTTGCTTACTAATATTTCTATCTTCAATATCCATAAATCCGCCTGTCATAGCAGCGTTTATAATCATCGCAACAAATAACGATGCACCCAAAACACACGATAATGTTATCGGGAAATAAACCATAAATTTACCAACCGTTCCTGGCCATAAAGCCAACGGAATAAACGCCGCCAATGTCGTTGCTGTCGATGATATTACTGGCCAAGCAATTTCGCCAATACCAATCTTCGAGGCTTCGATTCTGCCCATTCCTTTTCGCATATTGGCAAAAACGTTGTCGACAACTACAATTCCATCATCGACCAAAAGTCCTAATCCCATTACTAATCCAAACAAAACCATGGTGTTGAGCGTAAATCCAAATGCCGATAATATTGCAAATGCCATCAACATCGAAAGCGGAATTGCAGCTCCAACAAACAATGAATTTCGTAATCCCATCGTGAACATCAAAACGATCATAACTAGTACAATTCCGAAAATAATATGGTTCGAAAGTTCGTTAACCTGATGTTCGACTCTTGCAGATTGGTCGCCAGTTACTTTAAGATTTAAATCTTTCGGCAACACTTTTTCTTGCGCTGTTTTTATAATTTCTTTTACTTGATCGATGGCTGAAATCATGTTTTGACCTGAACGTTTTTTTACATCGAGCATCACAACTTCTTGACCCATTTCGCGGGCATACGTTGTTTTTTCTTTTTCTTTGAAACTTACAACAGCTATATCTTTAAGGTAAACTGTTCCGTTATAAGATTTTACAACGACATTATTCAATTGATCTGGTGAAGAAATTTCGCCGACAATTCGAATATTATTTCTTGAACCTTGCGATACGAGATTTCCGCCAGAAAGTGTCATATTTTCATATTTTACAGCATTTTGAATATCATCAAAACTCACTTGTGCTGCACTCATTTTGAAAACATCAATGGCAATTTCGACTTCTTTGTCGTCAACACCCAAAATGTCTACTTTTTTTACTTCTGGAACATTTTCTATTTCGTCTTGCAAATATTCGCCAAATTTTTTGAGTTGCTGTGCGGTGTAATTTCCTTTTAGATTGATATTCAAAATCGGAACTTCTTCCGAAATATTGATATTGAAAACATTTGGCTCGACCTTGCTTCCGTTATCAAGATTTGGCCAATCGGTTTTTGCTTTCGACTGGTCGACTTTGTCTTTAATTTTGACTTTTGCTTCTTCGATGGTTACTTTTTGGTCAAATTCGACAACAATCATCCCGTAATCTTGATACGAACTTGAAGTAACTTTCTCTACACCCGAAATGCTTTTGAATTGATCTTCGAGTGGTTTTATAACTAATTTCTCAACATCTTCTGAGGAATTTCCTGGGAAAATTGATGATACAAATATTTTATTTTCAAGTATTTCTGGGAAATCTTCACGCGGCATATTGATGTACGCCATTGTTCCCATTACTACAATAATAAGGGTTAGGATGTAAACCGTAATACGGTTGTCGACAGCCCAAGATGATATTCCGAATTCGTGGTTTTTGTGTTCCATATAAGCCCCACCCTAACCCTCCCCAAAGGGGAGGGAACTAGTAAAGGAAAGTTTTTGCTTTAGTTATACTATATCTTATTTTATAAATATTCTCAAAAGCCCTCCCTTTGGGAGGGTTGGGTGGGCTAGAAGTTTAATTTTGTTCCTTCTTGCAACGTGTTTAATCCTTCAGTAACGATAATGTCTTTTGCATCCAAACCTGATAAAATTTCGGTTACATTTCCAGAGGATTGTCCTGTTTTGATAACAACTTTTTTGGCAGTAGCTGTTTTACCATTACTGTTTTCGGCGGTGTAAACATATTTAGTTCCGTCGCCATTTGTTAAGATAACATTTGTTGGAATAGCTATGGCATTCTTGTTTGTGTAATCTATAATTTGAAGTTTGGCAACTTGATTTGGGCGCAATAAATTGTCTGGATTTGGTACTGTAACTTCAATACTAAAACTTCTATTAGTTGGATTAATGTTATTTCCTACTTGGCGCACACGCCCAGAATATGTTTTTCCTAAACTAGCCAAATAAACGTTTACGATTGCTCCAACTTTCAATTTTCCGATATAAGTTTCAGGAACTTCTGTAGAAACATACATATTAGAAAGGTTAACGATTCGCATCAATCCTTGCATACTTGGCGCAACAACTTGTCCGCGTTCTACAAAAACTTCGTCAATAACTCCTGAAAACGGGGCTTTGATTAGTGTTTTAGACAATTGTGCTTTCATTTGCAATACGGCTTTTTGTGCACCAACCATTTGAGATTGTGCTTGAAGAAACTGAATTTCTGATCCAATTTTTTGATCCCAAAGATTTTTTTGACGCTCAAACGTTGTCTTTGCTAGGTTGTATTGGTTTTCCATGGCTGCCAATTGTTGACTCATTCCAGCATCATCAGTTCGTCCTAAAGTTTGCCCTTTGCTAACACGTTGTCCTGCTTTTACATTCAGACTTACCAAAGTTCCTGGCATTTCTGGCTGAATCAATATGTTTTCTTTGGTATTTACATCACCTTGAACTTCAAGATAATGGTTGAAAACAGTATCTTTTAGGGTCAAAACTGATACTAATGCTTCTTCGGCTTTTTTAATATCTAAGGTTGCAATTGATGTTTCGAGTTTTGACAAGTCGGCTTGCAATACATCTCTTTTGGCTTTTATGGCTACTAAATCTTTCGATTTTATTAGGTCGTCAATGTTGGCTTCTTCTTTTTTTCCGCAAGAGAAAAGCAGTGTTGTTATTGTAAAAATTAATATTATTTGTTTCATTGTATGTGAGTTAAGTTGTTTTATTTTATTGTTAGTTTTTCTAAAGCTGCTTTTTTATTGATAATGTCGACCATCGATTGCAAATAGGTTTGTTGCGTGGCGTATAATTGTCGTTGAGCTTCGCTAAATTCAAAGCTAGTAGATAGTCCTTCTTTGAATTTTATTTGTTGTTTTTTCTCGATGCGCTCGGCTAGATTCAAATTCGATTTTGCTGTGGCATATTCTTCAATACTGAAATCAAAATCAGATTTGGCTTTTTGATATCCTAATTTCAGCATTTGTTCGACTTCTTTTTGTTGTGTTTGTGCTTGTTCGAAAGCAATTTTTGCTTGTGCCGTTCTTGATCTTCTGGCAAAACTAGAGAAAATAGGAACTGATAAATTAACGCCAACATTCGAATAGTTTAACCATTTTTGATTGGTTGACAAAAAGTTGAAATCGTTTGCAAAAGCATTTGATCCGAAATTGAAAGCGGCACCCAAACTTGGCAAGGCTTTTGATTTTTCTAATTTTAATAATAATTTTTTCTGAGTTACCAAGCTGGAAACTATTTGATAATTAATATTATTATCTACTTTAAATTCAGAAACATCAGCAACCAAGTCAAGATTCGATTTTGATAGATTGTCTAGGTTATCGGTCAAAACCAATTCGTCATTTATGTCTAAACCCATGTTTATTTTTAGCATTTTAAGTGCTATTTCGCGCAAACGGGTTACGTTCTTCAAACTGCTACTTACGGTAGCTTGTGTTATCGAAATTTGCTCAACCGATTCTTGTTCGCCAAAACCATTTTTATAGATTTGATTCAAATCGTTATAGTTTTTATCCAGAATTTTTTTATTACTTTCTAAGATTTTGATGCTTTCTTCGGCCAACAAAACATTTCCATAAGTGTTGATAATCATTTCTCTAATATCAACATCATTTTTCTTTTTTGCATTTACAAAATATTGCAAATAGGCTTTAGAAGCTTGAAGCGCAACAATATACGAACCGTCAAAAATAAGTTGGCTCAAAGTTATACTTGCAGCAGCATTTTGTTTAGTTCCGAAAGCTACTTCAGCAAATGTGCCTGCTGGTCCGCCAAAAATTTCTGCAGGAATTAACGATTTCTGAAGTTTCAAATTGTTTTGATAACCCAAATTTCCATTCACTTGTGGCAAACCCATTGCGGTTGTTTCCCATTTACGTTCTTTAGAAATTTCGATATCTCGATTGGCATTTATCGATTTGTAATTATTTTTAACCGCATGATCAATAGCTTGTTGCAACGAAAAATTATAGTTTTGTTTCGTTGAATTTTGTGCTTTTGCCGTGAGCGAAAAAATGAAAAATAGTGCTAAAAAAATTTGTTTCATTATAAGGTATGATTTTGTAATTGTTTTTCGAGTTCGGCAATTCCTTTTGGCGTTGCAATGGCGTTTGTATGATATAGTAAAGCTGCTAATTCAAGTTTATTGACTTCTTTTTCGGTTTGAAAATTTTCGTTTATTCCAAAAATAAGCATGTAATAAAACAAAACCGTTTGCTCTACATTAATCTCTTTTTTGTAATAACCTTGTTCGATTCCTTTTAAAACATTTGTGGTAAAAATTTCTTTACACTGAATTGATTCTTGATGATGCACTTTAGCAAAAATCAACGGATAATGTTTTTTTAGTTGATATACTGGCGAATCTCCATCAGACTTGAACATTTCATTAAACATTTCGCGCATGATGAAATTTTCTTCAACGGCGTTTTTATCTTGATTAAAAATAGCTGCCATTTTATCATGAATTTCTTGATGAACAAAATTTACGCTGGCTTCGATTAATTTTTCTTTATTTTCGAAATATTTATATATGGTTTTTTTAGAAATTCCCATTTTTGCAGCCACATCGTCCATTGTCACACTTTTAAAACCAAGTGTAATAAACATTTTTGTCGCAATTTTAATAATTTCTTCCATTAGGAATTTTATAATAAGCCACAAATATAAATCGGAAACTTTGAATACCAAAATAGTTTCCATAGTATTTACATAAATTTAACATTCAGATTAAAGGTTATAAGTTTAGAAAGGGTTTAGAAGTTTAGGTTGGAATATTAAAAAAATATACTTTTGTCTTTAATTTTCAGTTGTTTTTTTATCTAAACATTCTAAACTTATAACCCTATAAACTTTTCTACAATAATGCACTCCATATACCAATACCAAGAATTTATTTCTGACTATTTAAACTCACAATACGAAACCAAAGAACCACGAAATCTTTACGAACCAATACATTATATATTGGGTGTTGGAGGCAAACGAATGCGACCCGTATTAACCTTAATGAGTGCCGAAGTTTTTGATGCCGATTACAAATTGGCTTTGCCAGCAGCTTTGGCTGTCGAAGTTTTTCATAATTTTTCGTTGGTGCATGATGATATTATGGATGCTGCGCCTCTGCGACGAGGAAACGAAACGGTTCACGAAAAATGGGATACCAATACCGCCATACTTTCGGGCGATGCGATGCTAATTTTGGCGTATCAATATTTTGAGAAATACAACACCGATGTTTTTAGAGATTTGGCAAAATTGTTCAGTAAAACGGCACTTGAGGTTTGCGAAGGCCAACAATGGGATGTCGATTTTGAAACCCGTGAAGACGTTTCGATTCCAGAATACTTAAAAATGATCGAATACAAAACCGCCGTTTTGGTTGCTGCCGCCATGAAAATGGGTGCAATTGTTGCCGAAACTACTAAAGAAAATGCTGATTTAATTTATGATTTTGGACTCAATCTAGGGTTGGCCTTTCAACTTCAGGACGATTATCTTGATGCTTTTGGAGATCCAAAAACCTTTGGCAAACAAGTAGGTGGCGATATTATCGAAAATAAAAAAACCTATTTGTATCTAAAAGCTATAGAGTTTGCTTCGGCTTCTGAAAAAGAACAGTTGTTGCATTTATTTTCGATTCAGCCCAGAGATAATTCCGATAAAATTGAATCGGTAAAATCAATTTTTAACGCAACTGGCGCTTCAAAAGCAACACAACAAGCTATTCAGGATTATACTCTGAGAGCATTTGCAACCTTACAAAATATTCATATCGATAACGAAAAAAAAGACATGCTTCATTCGTTTGGCGAAAATTTGATGGGAAGAAAAGTATAACAATGTCAATTGCAATATCAATTTTCAAAAATGGTATTAAAATTGAAGTTGATTTTTGAAATTGTAATTGAAAATGAATTTTAGCTCACCAATTACCGCCGATTTACTCCTTTCTGAAGCTGAAAGCGAAAATTTGTACCTAAAACTTATTGAACAAATTAACAAAGATTTCAATTTGGCTAATGAAGGAATCGATTTCCCGATGAGCACTTCGCCTAACGATTTGAAAATTCAAATGCATGAAAAAATCTATCGGCTTATTCAATATAAATTTGCCGAATATTTAAACCTTCTTTATATAATTGATGTTCCTGAAGACCAAATAAAAAAACTCGATGGTTCGGATATATCAGAATTGGCTTCGCAAGTAGCTTTTTTGATTTTGAAACGTGAATGGATGAAGGTTTGGTTCCGGAATCGTTATTGATTATTCCAATTCTTTTTTCAGAATAATTTTATTCCACAATTCTTTTCCGTCTTTATCAAATAATGTCAGTTTCATTTGACGATTTTCTTTATTTCCAGAAAAAGAAAGTGTGCCAAAATTATGTTGCGGAAATTTGCTTCCTTCAACATGAAAAGTGTTTTTTTCGTCGAGCATTTTTTTGGATGCAACTCCAGAAGTTAATGGCGAAACCGTCCAATCATATAACGAATAATTGTTTTCTCGAGGCAACATCGACAATTCTGGAAAATGCCTATCGCCCGAAACAAAAAACACACCTTTTATTTTATTATCTACAATTTCTTTAAGCAGTTTTGCTTTTTCCTCTGGATAATTGGCATAATTTTCCTTGTCGGCTGCAGAATTCAGTACTTGACCGCCAATTACAATTATTTTGAAACTAGCATTTGAAGAAGTTAATCCGTCAATTAGCCACTCGAATTGCTCCTTTCCAAGAATTGTTTTTTCACCTGTTACTCGATCGTTTGGAGATTTAAAATACCGATCGTCAAGCAGAAAAAACTGCGCATCGCCCCAATTGAAAGTCGAGTAAACTCCTTCCGTTTGGTTTGTATCCATTCCATAACTTTTGTTTGCCCAAAAATCTTTAAATGCTTGTTGCGTAATGTGCTTGTTATAAAAACTTCGGTCGCTATCATTAGGTCCAAAATCGTGGTCGTCCCAAATGGCAAAATTTTGCGTTTTAGCCAGTAGTGACTGCATTTCTTTTACGGCTCTTGAGTGTGTATATCTATAATAAATTCCTGTCTTACTATCATAATCGGCTTCTCGCAAATAGATGTTGTCGCCGCCCCAAACCATAATATCTGGATTTTTGGCAGCTATACTTTCATAAATTCCATATTCTGTTCCGTAAGGTTTTCCTGGTCGGTCTAGTGCTGCTTCGCTTATGTAATTACAACTTCCTAGTGCTACTGTAAAGTCGGGTGCATCTTCGCGCCATTGCCATAATTTTTTGGAAGAAAAAGAAGTTTCATAAGGCAAAATCACCTTTTTCTTATTGATAAAAATGTCGTACTTGTATTTTTTTCCGGGTTGTAATTGGTCTAAAACTATTCGGAAAGTATATCCGTTTTTCTTGATCGTAGTAAAACTTGCTGTTTCAAGTACTTCTGTGGAATTTTCAACTGCATAATATTGAATTTTGACCGAAGCAACATCTGTAGTTTGCAACCAAATCATTGCTTCTTTCATTTCGCAATAGCCAACCATTGGACCTGATTGTAAAGTTGCTTTTTGAGCATTTGAGATAAAAATGCTTAAAAGAAAAAGAAAAAATAAATTCCTCATGGTAACTTTATTAAATTTAAAAACTGCACAAACCTATAAAAAATTCATGCAGTTACTATTATTTTAAAGTTATTATTTTATTAAAACCCAATATTTACAAAAGGTACTACAGCACTAGAATAAACACTTTTTTCTTCTTTATATAACATATTGTATTTTGCTCCAATTGAAATTTTAGAACTAATATTATAGCCTGCACCAATAAAAAGCGCCGTATCCCAAAAACTTCTTGATGTTTTTTCTGGAGTAGTTTCGTTAGTTGTTTTTACCTTTAGTTGAGCAAATTCTAAAACAGTTAAAATTTGCTTTATAGGATTGTAATTCCCTAACAAATTCAAACCAAAAGTGGTCGTGTTTTGTATGTTTTTAAGTGCCGAATAACTAGCTTGCAAACCGCCACCAAGCGAAATACTTTTGCTAACACGATAAGTAACATTTGGTGACAAACTTAAGTTGGTTCCTCCAACAAAATTTACTCCAACACCACAGCCAAATTTTAGTTTATCCACTTTTTTTATAGAATCTACTACTGAAAGCGGTTTTATTACTGGTTTAATTGAATCAGATGCAACAACCGTTTTTATTTCATTTACAATCGCAGGAGTTATTGTCTTCAAAGTATCAATAGTAACTTGTGATAAGCCAACTTGACTAGACAATATAAAGACAAAAGTTAGTATTGATAAAATATATTTTTTCATCGTTATTTTTTAAAATTAAAACCCAATGCGCACAAACGGCATAAACGCATCGCCATAAACACCTTGATCTTTTTTGAACAAGACATTATATCGAGCTCCTATAACGGAATTGCCAAATCTATATCCAGCACCTAGAAACAAAGCTGTGTTCCAAAAATCAGTTTTTTGATTGTTGACTTCATTTTTTACATTCGCCCGAAGTTGCTCCAACTCTGCCGACAACTGAAATTGATCTATCGGATTAGCCAAGACAATTGCACTAGCACCATAAGTACTTGACGAAAATAAATTGCGTTGCTTCAAGTAACTGTATTGCAAACCCATTCCGACAGAATAATATTTGTTTACATTATAAACCGCTGCTGGTGCAACCGAAATATTGGTTGACCCATTGCCAAAACCCAAACCTATACTAGGCATAAAAGTAACTTTTTTCCAAAACGAGCTTTTTGGCTTAACAGCAGTCGAATCTACTTGAGCATAAGACGACATTGAAAAAAAAACTACAAACAACAAGGTTATTGATTTTAAATTCAAAATAAAATTTTCTTTTTTTGTTCTCATTCTAATTATAATTTAAATTAATAAAGTGGTCAAAAATAGTTATTATTTTTATCTAAAAAGTGTACTTTTGCTAAACTATTTATACAAACAAGGATTTTACTATACAAAATGGATAGATTTTCGTTCTTAAACGCAGCCCACACCGAGTTTTTCGCTCAATTATACGATCAATATACCGAAAATCCAGATAGCGTTGAGCCATCATGGAGAAGTTTTTTTCAAGGTTTCGACTTCGGAATGACAACCTATAACGAAGAAAATGCCATTTCTCAAATGTCGAATATCGCTGTAACAAATGTCGATAATGGGCAAATTTCTGATAAAATCACCAAAGAATTCAATGTTCTAAAACTAATTGACGGTTATAGAACTCGTGGGCATTTGTTTACCCAAACCAATCCAGTTCGCGAACGTAGAAATTATTTTCCAACTTTAGATTTAGAAAATTTCGGGTTATCTTCTACTGATTTGAATACTTTTTTTGATGCGGCTAAAATTTTGGGGCATCAACCGCAAACATTGCAGCAAATTGTCGCACATTTAAAGAACGTTTACTGCCAACACATTGGTATTGAGTACATGTACATGCGTCAGCCTGAGGTAATTCAATGGGTACAGGACCGATTAAACATCAATGATAATCTTCCAAATTTTGATAACAATCAAAAGAAAATTATCCTTGAAAAACTAAACGAAGCCGTTTCATTCGAAAACTTTTTGCATACTAAATATGTAGGTCAAAAACGTTTTTCGCTAGAAGGTGGCGAATCAATTATTCCAGCACTTGATGCACTTATTGAAGCTGCCGCCGATAAAGGCGTAGAACAATTCGTAATGGGAATGGCACATCGTGGCCGTTTGAACGTTTTAGCTAATATTTTCAGAAAATCGACACAAGATATTTTCTCAGAATTTGACGGAAAAGATTACGACCAAGAGTATTTTGATGGAGACGTAAAATACCATTTGGGTTTAACTTCTGATAGAAAAACACGTTCTGGAAAAAGTATCAACATCAATCTAGCACCAAATCCTTCGCATCTAGAAACTGTTGGAGCCGTGATTGAAGGTATAACTCGTGCCAAACAAGACAAATATTTTCCGAGCGATTTCTCGAAAGTATTGCCTATAGCTGTACATGGCGATGCAGCCATTGCTGGACAAGGAATTTTGTACGAAATTATCCAAATGGCGCAACTTGATGGATACAAAACTGGAGGAACGATTCATATTGTCATCAACAATCAAGTTGGTTTTACGACCAATTATCTTGATGCTCGTTCTTCAACCTATTGCACTGATGTTGCAAAAGTGACGCTTTCTCCTGTTTTACATGTCAATGCTGACGATGCCGAAGCCGTTGTTCACGCCATGTTATTTGCACTCGATTTCCGCATGCAATTTGGTCGAGACGTTTTTATAGATTTATTAGGCTACAGAAAATATGGTCATAACGAAGGCGACGAACCTCGTTTTACGCAACCATTATTATACAAAATCATCGCCAAACATAAAAATCCTCGAGATATTTATGCCGAAAAATTATTGGCACAAAATGTTATCGATGGCAATTTTGTAAGCGAATTAGAAAAAACATACAAGCAAGATCTTGATGACAATCTTGAAGCTTCTCGCAAGAAATCATTGACCATAATTACACCATTTATGCAAAATGAATGGAATGGTTTTGTACAAGTTTCAGACGATGTAATGCTCCAAAAAGTAGATACAAAATTCGACAAAAAACAACTAGACACCATTCTAGAAACCATTTCTACATTGCCATCAGATAAGAAATTTATCAATAAAATTTCGAAAATTGTCAACGATCGCAAAACGATGTATGACAATAATACAATCGATTGGGGAACGGCCGAAACATTGGCTTACGGAACACTTTTGACCGAAGGTTATGATGTTCGAATTTCGGGTCAAGATGTCGAAAGAGGAACATTTTCGCACCGTCATGCGGTTGTAAAAGTGGAAGATTCTGAAGAAGAAGTAATTTTATTAAACCAAGTAAAAGGCAAAAAAGGAAATTTCAATATTTTCAATTCGCACCTTTCAGAATATGGCGTTTTGGCTTTCGATTATGGTTATGCTTTGGCAAATCCTAATGCTTTGACGATTTGGGAAGCACAATTTGGCGATTTTTCAAATGGTGCACAAATCATGATTGACCAATACATTTCGTGTGGCGAAGACAAATGGAACAACCAAAACGGAATCGTGTTATTATTGCCTCACGGCTACGAAGGTCAAGGTGCAGAACACTCGTCAGGAAGAATGGAACGCTATTTACAACTTTGTGCTAGACACAACATGGTCGTTGCCGATTGTACTACGCCAGCCAATTTCTTCCATTTATTGAGAAGACAAATGATTACCAAATATCGTAAACCATTAATAGTTTTCACACCAAAAAGTTTGTTGCGTGATCCGCGATGTATTTCTACGCAAGACGAAATCGCAAACGGACAATTTCAAGAAACGATCGACGATAATTCGGTAAAAAAATCAGAAGTAAAAACATTGGTTTTTTGCACAGGAAAATTTTATTATGACATCACTGCCGAAAGAGAAAATCTAAAAAGAAATGATGTTGCTGTTGTAAGAATCGAACAATTATTTCCGTTGCCAGTTGAGCAAATTAAAGCAATTGTTGCCAATTATCCAAACGCCGACGATTATGTTTGGGCGCAAGAAGAACCAAAAAATATGGGCGCTTACAGTTTTATGTTGATGAATTTTGATTTCATCAAATGGAGATTAGCATCATTAAAAGCTTATGCCGCACCAGCAGCAGGAAGTTATACACGAGCCAAACGCCGTCACGCCGATGCTATTCGATTGGTTTTTGATAAGGATTTGTTTCGGTAGTTTTTAAAAATTAAATTATTAAATGTCTTATTAATTTTAATAAGAATGAAAAAAATGAAAAATAAAATTGAAATATCAAATGTTGGTCCTATAAAACACGTTAGTATTACTTTAAATACTATCAATGTTTTTATGGGTTCTCAAAGTAGTGGAAAAAGCACTATTTCAAAGATCATCAGTTTTTGCACTTGGGTTGAAAAAAACGTTGCAACAAATCAATCTTTGGACAATTATTACACGGATAGAACTTTTTTTATTGATAGGCTTGAAACTTTCCATAAAATGAAAGGATTTTTTAATAATAAAAGTAAAATCAAATATGAAAGTAATGCTATTAAATTAGAATACTCATCAAAAGATTTTAAAATAAATTGGGTGGATCAATATGCCTACAAGAGAAGTAAAATTTCATATATTCCTTCCGAAAGAAGTATGGTCATTTTACCAGAAATTGAGAAAGTTGAATTTCCTCCAAATTATTTAAAAAGTTTTTTGTTTGATTGGTTTGATGCAAGAAAGCAATATTCTAAAGAAAAAAGTTTAACATTGCTGAATTTAGGTTTTGATTATTATTATTCGGAAAATGCAAAAGAAAATCATATAAAAAGTATTGAAAAAAACAATCGCCATGATATTTTACTTTCTAATGCCTCTAGTGGATTACAATCTGCTACTCCGATGATTGCTATGGTTGATTATTTAACTAATTACATATACGATGAAAACCAAAATTCATCATATGTGATGGATGAAATTAAAATGAAAGTTGGAATAGATTTATTAAACAATTTAATCTTGAAACCTTATTTTAATCAAATTTATAAAAACGATGAAGAAAAAAAGACTCAAATTGAAGAAATAAATAAAAAATTATTAGAAAAAGATGTTACAGTAACTAATCTTTTTAATCATTTTATCTCAGTTCGACAAAATTTATTTTCGACCCATAGTTCGAATCTTATAATTGAAGAACCCGAACAGAATCTTTTTCCAGAAACCCAAAAATCATTAATTTACTATTTGTTAAACAAATGTAGCGATGAAAATCATCAACATCAAATGACATTAACTACTCATAGTCCTTATGTTTTATATGCCATTAATAATTGTATGATGGCTCATGTTGTAAAAGACAAAATAAATGATAATGATAATGCAAAACTAAAGTGTATTACTTCTTCAATTGACCCAAAAGAAATTTCTATTTATCAAATAGAAAATGGAGAATTAAATTCTATTCAAGAAAAAAATGGCTTAATTGGAAAAAATTATTTTGATGATAAAATGAAGGAATTGATGGATGATTTCTACGTTATGCTAAATTATTACGAATGATAAAAACGAATATAGCATCGATTTACCCAAATCATATTAATAAATATAGAACCTCAAATACAGCTATCTATATTGCAGATTATACAGAACAAACAAAAAGTCTTATTCCAAGAAGAGGTGTTGAGGTATTTAATGAAAATCCTCCAACAGATATAGAATTTTTTACTTTAATAAACGATTCAAGTGTTGAAATTGGATATATAGATTTTGATAATTTTAGTTTTTTACATTCAAATGGAAATCCACGAACACAATGTGAATGTGTAATCTTTCCAAATGTTTCAATAGACAGTTCTTGGATTCTTTTTTGTGAATTAAAATATAGTTCAAAAATTTCTAATAATCCCAAGAATTTAAAAAAGGCGATTAGTCAATTATTTAAAACAAGATATTATTATTTTCAAGAGAATATCTTTGTAAAAACAAATACATCTTATTTAATTGCATCGTTACCATTACAACCAGAGCCTTTTTTAAATTTTTCACTAACGCCTTCATATTTAATAAGTTTAAAAAGTAAAAGAAATATAATTTTAAGATTAAAAAATAGTGTTGAAGTTTCAAATACCACAAATATTTCAGTTTAATTAAAATATAAAACTCATCATTTAAAATAAAAATACAATGATTTTAGAAATGAAAGTGCCTTCACCAGGCGAATCCATCAAAGAAGTAGAAATCGCAACTTGGCTTGTAAAAGATGGTGATTATGTAGAAAAAGACCAAGCCATTGCCGAAGTTGATTCGGATAAAGCAACGCTTGAGTTGCCAGCAGAAGCCAGCGGAATAATAACGCTTAAAGCCGAAGAAGGCGATGCCGTTGCCGTTGGAGCCGTAGTTTGTCATATTGATACTACTGCTGCAAAACCATCAAGTTCTGCGCCAACTACTGAAGCAAAACCAGTTGCAGAAGCTCCAAAAGCTGAAGTAAAAGTCGAAGCTGCAAAACCTGTTGCTGAACCAGTAACTTATGCTGCTCAAGCACCATCGCCAGCTGCCAAAAAAATACTTGACGAAAAAAACATACAACCATCTGATGTTGTAGGTTCAGGAAAAGATGGTCGTATAACCAAAGACGATGCCGTAAATGCTGTTCCTTCAATGGGAACACCTACTGGCGGAAGTCGTGGTTCGGAACGAACAAAACTATCCATGTTGCGCCGTAAAGTTGCCGAAAGATTGGTGGCTGCCAAAAATGAAACCGCCATGTTAACGACGTTCAACGAAGTGAACATGACACCAATAAACAACATAAGAAACCAGTATAAAGATGCATTCAAAGCCAAGCATAATGGTGTTGGTTTGGGTTATATGTCGTTTTTTACAAAAGCAGTAACTCGTGCTTTACAATTGTTTCCAGATGTCAATTCTATGATGGATGGCGATTACAAAGTTGCCTATGATTTTGCAGATATTTCTATTGCTGTTTCAGGTCCTAAAGGATTGATGGTTCCTGTAGTTCGAAATGCAGAATTATTGACTTTTAGAGGAGTTGAAGCCGAAATTAAAAGATTGGCTATTCGTGCTCGCGACGGTCAAATAACTGTTGACGATATGACAGGTGGAACATTCACAATTACAAACGGTGGCGTTTTCGGAAGTATGTTGTCTACGCCAATTATTAACCCGCCACAATCTGGAATTTTAGGGATGCACAATATTATCGAACGTCCAATTGCTGTAAACGGTCAAGTGGAAATTCACCCGATGATGTATGTGGCTCTTTCGTATGATCATAGAATTATTGATGGACGTGAGTCGGTTGGATTTTTGGTTGCTGTTAAAGAAGCATTAGAAAATCCATTAGAATTATTGATGGGTGGCAATGCCGAAAAGGCATTGGAGTTGTAGCGTATAAAAATATATTAACCTATATGATTTTAGAAACTTATAGGTTTGAATTTGAATAAAATCCCAAATTCCAAATGGTTTTTGGGATTTATTATTAATGTTAAGCTCGCGTGAAGGATGGAAGTGGAAATCCTTTTACGTTGCGATTTGCGGAGCAAATCGCAACGTAAAAGATTGCAACGTAGAGCCTGACCCTTTTCGGGTCACGCCCAAATAAAAAATATGACCCAATCCAAAAAAACACCCGCAATCGGTTTTATTTTTATAACCATGCTCATCGACATTATTGGGCTCGGAATTATTATTCCTGTAATCCCGAAATTAATTTCCGAAATGATTGATGGCGATATAAGTGAAGCTGCCAAATATGGCGGTTGGCTGCTGTTTGCGTATGCCATAACGCAGTTTGTTTTTTCGCCTTTGATTGGTAATTTGAGTGATAAATATGGACGTCGACCGGTAATCTTGATTTCGTTATTTGGATTTTCGTTGGATTATCTACTTTTGGCATTTGCACCAACCATTACTTGGCTTTTTATTGGACGTATTATTTCTGGGATTACTGGCGCGAGTATCACAACCGCTTCGGCGTATATTGCGGATGTGAGCACACCCGAAAACCGAGCCAAAAACTTCGGGATGATTGGTGCTGCTTTTGGACTTGGTTTTATTATTGGACCAGTAATTGGTGGGTTTTTAGGGCAATACGGATCGAGAGTTCCGTTTTATGCTGCAGCCATTTTGTGCTTATTAAACTTTTTGTACGGTTATTTTGTACTTCCAGAATCGTTAGCTAAAGAAAATCGTAGAAATCTCGATTGGAAACGTGCCAATCCTGTTGGAGCTATTTTGAATTTGAAAAAATATCCGTCGTTGATTGGTCTTATTGTGGCTTCGTTTATATTGTACATTGCCTCATTTGCTGTACAAGGAAATTGGAGTTATTTTACCATCTACAAATTTGGATGGTCGGAGAAAATGGTGGGCATTTCTTTGGGCGTTGTTGGACTTTTGGTGGGATTAGTTCAAGGCGGATTAATACGGTATACCAATCCGAAATTGGGTCATGCCAAAAGTATTTTCTTGGGAATTATTTTGTACGCCATAGGTATGTTTTTGTTCGCCTTTGCTTCCGAAAGTTGGATGATGTTTGTTTTCTTGATTCCGTATTGTTTGGGCGGGATTTCTGGCCCAGCATTACAATCAGTGGTTTCAGAACAAGTTTCAGCAAGTGAGCAAGGCGAAATTCAAGGCACCATGACCAGCATAATGAGTGCAGCCTCTATTATAGGACCACCGTTGATGTCAAGTGTTTTTTATTATTTTACTCATAAATCGGCTCCATTTCAGTTTGCTGGCGCGCCATTTGTTTTGGGTGGGATTTTGATGCTAGTGAGTTTTGGAATTGCTTATAAGAATTTAAGAAATAAAAAATCCCAAACATAATTATATACGTTTGAGATTTGAAATTTATATAAGAGTAAAACCGTGTTACTCTTTCATAATTTTTAATGTTTTCTCTTTTCCTGCAGCAATTACTTTTACAAAATAAACTCCTTTCGTTAGATTTTCTGTATTGATTTCGGTTTGCAACGCATTTACTTTTTTAGAAAATACCTCTTGTCCTAGCACAGACAGTAATTTCACCGAATCAATAATTGACGCATTTGTTATGGTAACATTTGTTTGTACAGGATTTGGGAAAACCGATAACTTACTTGTATCAAAATCAGAATTCGCTAACGTAGATACAAACTGTGTAGTACAAACATCGGTTACTATTGGTGGATTAAAATCAAAATAAATATTTGCTAAATTCGGGATAATATCGCCAACAACATAACCAGCAGTTGGTTTTATCTGAAAAATGATAAATCCATGACCAATTTGCGTATTGGCTACTGATGGCGGTAAATTAACACCATCAAACTTCCAGTTGAGGACATTGCCTACTCTATCCAGAACATAAGGATGACTTGCACTTACCATTCTTGTAGTATTTGGGTTAAGCTTAGCATCCAAAACATCGTTGACTCTAATATTTACCGCTTCGAAGGTTCCTGTGTTTTCAAACTGGATTTTATAGGTCAAATATTCATTGGCTGTAAAGCTTGAGTGTAAAATTTTGCCGCCATGTGTTTCCGTTTTATCATTCGGGTCATAAGAACCAACAATAACTTGCGTTACTGTTGCCGAATTATTGGCTGGATAATTATCGTTTGGCGGTATTGTTGCCGTAACAGAATTGGTAACCAATTGCCCTAAAGAAACCGTTGGTATTACTGGAACTTGCATGGTCACCTCTATATAACGCACTTCGCCGGCTAACAAGTTGGTGAAATTATAAGTAAATCCAGTTGCTGTTGCTGTAGTTGAAGTCGATGTACTTACTGCGCTTACAGTAGTGCTTCTTGTAAATGTTATAGTTCCTGAGGCAATATTTTGATTGCCATTATTAGTATACTGTATTCTGTTTATATAGGTAAAACCTGGTCTTGGCGGCGCACCAAGTTGGTATAAATTAACCGATAAATCAGCACAAGGCGCAGCTATTATTGGAAAATTATAAGTAGTAATTCCCGATCCGTTAGCTACAGAAATATTTGAATAAGCATTTGTTGCTAAAGAATATTGTCCATTACAAAAGTTATTGTTTGCGCTCAATGTACAACCAAGATTATAAATATTGGCAGGATTGCTTTCATATAAAGTAAATATCCCGTTTTGAGAAAGTACCGAATGAACAACACCGTTATTAAGTTGGTAGGTAAAGTTACCACCACTATAGTTTTGCTCACCAGCATTTTGAATGCCATTGCCATTGGTGTCAAAAAACAAATTGAATTTGATGCCGTTGGAAATGTTTAAAACAGTATCTATTACTGTTGAAATAGATATAGCAATACCTGCATTGTTTTGTGCATTTGCAAAGTGTTCGTTAGAAACAAATCCCAAATTAATATCGTTTTGATTAATAATGTAGATTCCCGTATACGAGGTGTTTGCAGCTCCAACTCCAAGGAGAGGAATGATAGCTCCAAAAACTTCCGATTGAATTCCAGATAAAGAAATATTATATAGATCTTGTTGTCCTGTATTAGTTATTGTGTATTGATAACTAATTACATCACCAACATTGGTATATCCATCATTATTAAAATCATTATATGTTGCAATTGCTGTTATGAATAAACTTGGGGAACTCACAATTATACCAACACCACAACTTGTAGTATTGGCAGTATTTCCAGAAGTTACAAAACCACAAAGCTGAAATGTTTCATTGGATTCTGAAATGGTATCATTTAATGTTGGAACAATTACAGTTACAGTCGTTGAACCCGCAGGAATTACAACTGTTGCTTGCACTGGTGCAAAATCTGTAAATGTTGCCGTTCCTGTGTCAGTATTTACCTGAATAACTGTATCAGTACTACAAGGGTTACTTAAAAAGATAGCAAAATTGGCATTATTCCCTTCTTGGACTGTAACATTTGTGATTGTAAAAGTTGGACTAGGATCATTATCAGTAATTGTTCCAGTAGCTGTATTTGTTGAGTTTGCGTTGGCATTACAACCAGAAGTTATGCTTCATACAAGAGAAAATGTCTCTGTTGGTTCAAAAATAGCATCCTGTATTGTAATTACACTTACCGTAGAAGTCGTTTGTCCTGCTGGAATTGCAATTGAAATCTGGGCAACATTAAAGTCTGAAGAATTTGCTGTTCCAGTCGTAGTTGAAAACAGCATGACAGTATCTACATTACATACATTTGCGAGGGTTACTGCAAAAGTTAATGAACCACCCTCTACAACAGAAGCATTTGAAATTGAAAATGCTGGATTATTCTGCCCAGAAGCAAGTCCAAATCCAAAAAAAGCGATGAGTAAAAGTAATTTTGTTTTCATAATTGTTAAATTTTACAAAACAAATATAACAAAATTATCAACATAAGGATTACAAATTAGTAGTTGCCTTGTTTAAAAAAATATACTAAACATCTCAATGAGAATTTGATTTTTTTCCTCAATAAAAAAATTTTAGTATAAATAACATCTCATATAAATCAAAAAAGCCATTCGCCGTTAGGCGAAAAGCTTTTCATTGGTCTAACTACTAAACCTTGTTACGAGTTACAAAGTCGTAACGTAAACAACACAACTATCATTTTTCCTTGAAGGAAGTATTTTTGGGCAAAAAAGGTTTCTATTTCTAGAAACCTTTATAACCTTTAGCGGTCTGGACGGGACTCGAACCCGCGACCCCGTGCGTGACAGGCACGTATTCTAACCAACTGAACTACCAAACCCTCGCTAATGCGGATGCAAATATACTACAGAAATTATGATTTGCAAGTGTTTTTTTGTTTTATTTTTTATTTATAAAAAGCAACTACCCAAAACTTTGTTTTTCAACAAGATAAGTAGTCAATACTTTTTCAAATCCCTCCTCAACGGCAACAGGAACATACTTAATTTTATTCTGCGCACAAGTTTGTGCCAACTTCTTGAAGTAGGCAGCTACATTTTTTTCGTAAGCTTCTTTAACATTGTCGGCAAAAATATTGATTTCTTCACCAGATTCTAGATCAATAAACTTGCGTGGTTTGTTGTCAAAATTAAAATTGATTTCGGTTTGCTTATCAATAACATGAAACAAAACCACTTTATGCTTGTTGTGTTTGAGATGTTGTAGTGCAGTAAACAATTTTTCCTCGTCGCCCAATTGAAACATATCTGTAAACAAGACAATCATGGAGCGACGGTGCATTTTTTCGGCAATTTGATGCAAAAAAGTAATAGTATCGGTCGATTTTTTAAGTAATTGGTCTTCGTCTAATAAATTCTCCAACGTGTTGAGAATCATGCGATGATGTCTATCCGACCCTTTTTCGGGCGCATGGTATTCGTACTTGTTTGAATATACACTGAGTCCAACGGCATCGCGTTGTTTCTTGAGTAAATTCATCAATACTGCCGATGCCAAAACAGCAAAACCAATTTTACTTTCATAAAAATTTTGATCGCTTTTAAGTTTCGGATAATGCATTGACGAGGAATTATCAATAATCAAATGACAACGCAGGTTGGTTTCTTCTTCGTATTTTTTGGTATACAAACGATCGGTTTTGGCAAACAATTTCCAGTCGATATGTTTGGTGCTTTCGCCTTTGTTGTACAATTTATGCTCTGCAAACTCTGCCGAAAACCCATGAAAAGGCGACTTGTGCATGCCCGAAATAAAGCCTTCCACAATTTGGTTGGCCAACAACTCGAGATGCTGAAAGCTAGATATTTTTTCTATTTGATTTTCAATCTTCATTTTTCAAATATACAGTGATTTTTGAAAATGTAAAATGGAATTATAAAAGTTTTTTGAAAGTGTAGTTTTCTGAATTTTAAAAGGTATGATAATAGGTTACTTTTTTTTTTAGATAGTATTTACAAAAAAAGAGGTCTTCATAAAAAAACCACTTTTTTAAATCATATAAAGATGAATTTACAGTTTATAAGTAATTCCTATTTTTGCAGCAGATGTTGCACTTGCACCACCCAATTCAGCATTCACACCAAAATGTTTATTAAAAAAGTAGCGCGCTCCAACTTGTCCGCCAAGTGAAATGCCAGAATTATTTGCGCCAAAATAGTTGCCAACTCCATCATAATTCCAAATATAATAATTTAGTCCAAGTCCGCCATAGACATCCCATTCCTTTGGTATTTTTAGAATTCGACCAAAATGATAATTACCATTAGCACCTATACCAATAATAGTAAAACCATAATCAGTAAAAAAGCTAGATTCAGTGTACGATCGATACGAAACCTCAGCTCCAACCGTAATGTCGTCTGCAACGCCATAGTCTAGTCCTGCATATACGGGTACTCCCCAACCAGATACACCAACTCCTGCATTGATTTGAAAATCGCCTTTGTCGTAATATCCTGCACTGCTGCCAGATGACGATGTTTTTCTTGAAGACGATTTACTGCTTGTTGTAGTTGCTGTTTTTGAACTTGAAGCTGAGCTGGCCGTCTTAGGTGCTGGCGCTGTTGTTTTTGCAACTGCAGTTGTTTTTTTTGTTGCTGGTTTTTTGGTGCTTTTTTGAGCAACAGTTGTTTGTAAGATTCCCAAAAGTGCGATGGCTAAAATAATTTTTTTCATGTTGTTTTTGTTTAAGAGTAAAACTAATTAGAATTGTAAAGATATAAAAAATTTATGTTTTGATTTGAATAAAGGCTTGACATTTCTGCCAAACCTTTCTCAAAAAACTAAATTCAAAACAAAATCATAATTAATTTGGATTATGGCAACCATTCTTTGACTTTTTTGATTAAAAAAGCTTTATATTCGGAAGCATTTGTGCAATGCGCATTTACATTATTGTTATCAAAAATAAGACAATCACTCAAAGTGCTTACGTTTGGATTTGGATTGGTAAGTAGCGCAGTTTTGAAATCATAAGCGTTGGTAATCCCTACTTGGGAGTCTATCTTATTGCTCATCATGATGGCAGGTTTTAGAATTGCACTACCTCTATAACTATCTGCTCCAGCGCACATTAGAGCAGCTCCTTTGAGGTTGATTGTGGATGGCGATGCATCATTGGCTGCTGGCAGAAACATAAAGTAAGCTAAATTTCCTCCTAATGACAAACCACCGACAATGGTATTATTTGCAGGAATTGCAAAGTCTGTATTGTTCTTTTTGATTACTTCTTCCATACAATTTTTGAAAGCATTTACATTGGCCACATAACCAGTACCGGGTAATTTGTATGAGGTTGTAATAGCAACATAACCTAGTCTTGCTAAATCGGCACATTGGTCGTTAAGCAAAGCATCGTTTTCGGTACCGCCATCGCCATGAGCCAAAATAACAAGTCCTTTTCTGTTGGTTGTTGTTGTCGCTTCTTGATAAAAGATTTTATATTTGAAATCGAGTAATGCGGTTTTGGTGCTATTGATTACTAAAACTTCTGGTATGGGTTCGTTATTTGACGCATTGTCTTTGGAACAAGAAATTTGTATGAGAATAAGCAATACAACTGCGATGGTTTTTATTCTATTCATGATTTTGAATCTATTTTATGTTACAAAAGTGCTGTATATATTTTTTGATACCAATTCAAAAAGGACGAACGACTTAATAAAAGTAAGAATGACGTCTTCGTTTTCAAAAAAGTATTTTTTTTGGTGTTGATTAGTTTGCTTTCTTCATAAAAAAGGTTTGCGAACCCGAAGCACCTGAATTTATTTTATATCCAAAATCGGTTTCAGTAAGAATAACAATATCAAAAGTGCTTGATCCAAGTATGATTTTATTATCTGTTATACTCCAAGTCCCGTTTGGAACAGAAAGATCACAAACGCCACCTACATTAATATAATCGCCAGCTTCATAGCCTCCAACAGAAAATGTTTTGTAATCTTTGTTGCAACCCGAAGCATTTCCTCCATATGGTCCTTCTATAACAGTACCATTGTCTTGTATTAACTTGTCGGTGGTGTGTTCCCACTTACCGAGAATGAGTTCAGCTTGGGTTTTTGGTGTTGGCGCAGGAGTTTCATCGTCTTTACTACAGGAAAGTAATACAACCCAAAGCATGAATACTATTATTGTTTTCATTACTGTTTTCATTTTATTATTTTAACTTCGATTGTCAAAATTGCTTTATCATTATCAGGGACATTGGCAACATAGTTTCCAATTTTAAAAAAACCAGCTTTATTATTTTTATCTTTGAAAGCAAAAACAATTGTGGTTGCTACATCAGTAATTCTATTAGTTACATCAGCGATACCAGTTAAAGAGGTAATGTTATTTGCCGTAAAAAGGATGTTTATATCTGTACTTGTTTTCAATGCATCAAACTCGGCTGCAGTAATATCAGTTGCTGCAATTTGTGAATTTGTAATTGTACTAAAAGAAGAAACGTATCCAGTTCTAGTGGACATATTTGTAACATTTTCAAAAAACCTACAGTTAGAACATCCACCACCATGATAATTATAAGCAAAGTCAACTTTATTAGAATTTGCTATTGCTTCGGCTTTATTGTACAATAAACCATCATACAAATTTATAAAACATTTGTTAGTAGGGCTGGTTCCATTTGCTATACTCTCTGCATTGACTGTATATTCAAGTATATTTGATTCTGGCGGTGCTGGATCATCATCTTTACTACAAGATATTGCGAAAATTGTTAAAAATAATACTGCAATTGTTTTAATTGAATTTTTCATGATTTTAATTTTTGATTAAATAAAACGTATCTGTATATTCATCAATTTGAGATGGGTTTTTAAATTTTAGTTTCATGGTTGTTTCGGTTAAAGAAACAATTTCGTAAGTGGCAAATTGTCCTCCCGAAATTTTGATGATGTTTCCTTCTTTGGTCCAACTTCCTATGCCGATAGTTATGTTACAGGCATTGTTCGTATAATCGCCAAGGTTGTAGTTTCCATCAGCACTAAATTCTTGATAATCTTTTTGGCAACCTGATATATTTCCAGAAAATGGTTCAATATCTACTTCGACTCCATTCTCAATTGCTCCTGCTCGATCAATATTCCATTTGCCTACTATGTTTCCTGTTGGTGTTGAATTGTTATTATTGTCATCATCTTTAGAACACGATGAAAAAGCAATGATACTAATGATTGTTACAAGTATTTTTTTCATTTTTTTTAAATTTAGAAATTAATATTTACGGCGCAATGGCTCCTTCATTAAAAACCAATCGCCATGATCGTATATATCCTTGATTGACAACTTCCCAATCAGTCGCACGAAGTTTCCAAATACCGTTGATGTTTTTATTTTGTAGAGACTGAAAAATTGGTTCGACCAAAGGCGGATTACCCGAAACACTTCCTTTACATTCTTTGTAATTTCCTGCCAAAAAGTCTATTCCATCGTCAGAAAGTTGGTTGGTAAATGTGGCATTAAACCGCAATTTTTGATTGGCTAAATACTTGCCTGCCAAACCACGACGGAAAATGAATGTTCTTGAGGTCCCGTCTGGTGCAATTAGTTCAAATTGCAAGTCGCGTTGGTAGTTGTGCTCAATATTCATTTCTAGTGTAAACTTGCTCAAGTCTTTGAGAGTTCCTGTTGCGGTAACGTTTATTTCGGAATTGGCTGGTGTTGGTGCTTGCCCATCTACTTTTTCGGGAATTATAACCGAGTTTAAGTTTTCGAAAACTAAATCATTGTTTGACTTTTCGTCCTCTTTGTTGCAAGATATAGCAAGAATAATAATTGATACTATTAGTAGTAACTTCTTCATAATTTCTATGTTTTATATTCGTTTTTCTAAATTAAGGATCCCTGTTCCTATTGTTCCCGAAATTTTTGCGGTTTTAATATCAAAACTTCCGGAGAAATTGAATGTAGTTGGTGGAAGTATATTTGCATTGACATAACTCCCTGATATTTGATTTCCAGTAAGTGTGAAACTCCCTTTTAATAAATTATTACTTTCGTTTATAGTATTTGAATTTTGTACAACTAGTAATTTATTACTTTCTTCTAAAATGAAAATTAAAGGAATTGGTTCTTCATTTGGATAACTTACCGCTCCTTTAAAGTAACCGAAAGCAGCATAAGTAACTGTATTTTGGGATGTTGCGGTATCATTGTCTTTGCTGCACGAAATTAACAACAAACTAAAGATAAATAGTGCTTGAATTTTTTTCATTTTAATGTTTTAATAGATTAATTTACTTGCTGAAAAATAAAACTACAATCGCCAAAGTATTCGTTATCTTCTCTTGAAAAAGGTGGTACTGTTAAATAAGCGGGACTATTATAATACCCTAAAATAGTTATGTTTCCACATTCTTTTGGATATTCGACCGCTGCATCATTAAGCTTCGCATGAAAAAAACCTAGCCTGCCATCAAAGGTTAACATATATTCTTTATTAGGAGTGATTTCTATTGGTTTACTAAATTTTAGTAAGGTGTTGTTTGCTCCTACCGATCCGTAATTTGTGGTTACCGCTCCTATAACTTTTTCTGTTTCCATATCCCAAATTCTAATAATTATATTGGTTTGGGTTGGAGGCAAGTTTAAGGTTGCAGCTTTTATTATTCCCTTTACTTTTGATTTGAATTTTAGACCTTTTTCTCCCTCGCCATAGCCACTTGCCACAACAGTGTGATTTAATTTGCTTAAAAATAAAAATTCATTAAGGAAATTTTCTTCTTCATAAATTGTTTGTGCTGGTGGAGTTTCATCGTCTTTGCTGCAGGAAAGTAATACTACCGAAAGCGTCATAATTGTGAGTAGGTTTTTTAAGAGTTTCATGAAAATTTATTTTTAAATTATTTTTTCAAAGGTGCATTTATTGCTTTTTACAAAAAACCACCAATAGACAAACGACGTTTTAAATAGACGAATAAAAAAGGTTTGACAATTGCCAAACCTTTTTTTGAAAATATAAACTAAATTCTATTTTAACGCACCAATATCAAATTTCATTTTCCATGCATTTAACTTACCTACATCAAGAACGCCATAATCATATACTTTTATTTTCCAAATTCCTTTAATATCTTTACCTGTTAGGAATGAGTTGAGACTAATTACGGGTACTGTTGAAGGAAATGTACTAAGTCCTGTTAATGGGGCATAATTCCCAGCCGCAACAGGATCAGCGACTACGGTATTTGTATAGGTACTATTAAAAATTAATTTATTTCCAACAATGAATTTATTTCCTCCATGATCGCAATCATTATCTGAAGAAGAACCTATTCTTTTTATTAATGCACAAGATGCGCCAGAAGGAGCAATTAATTCTACAACAAAATCTCCACCAAAATCATGACTTAAATCTAACTCGATACTCACTTTTGAAGCATCATTTATAATTCCATCTTTATCGATTACAATCGTGTTTTCAATCATTCCAGGATTTACGCCAGTTGCACATTCGCCAGTTGCATCGGGTATATTAAGGATGGTATTATTTTCTAAGATAGCAGGGAGCGTTAATCTACTATCAGGCGCAGGAGCATCATCTTTGTTGCACGAAATTGTAAATGTAATTGCCGTTACAATAGCACTTACTAAAATTAATTTTCTAATTGATGGCATTTTTAAGAATTCTAGTTTAAAATTATTCATGATTTTATAGTTTTAAAATTATTATTCAAAGTTGACCATATTTAAAATCCTAAAAAACCACCAATAGACGAACGACGTTTTAAATAGACAAGCGTTTAGTTTTTAATGATTTTTATTGTTTTTTCTCCTTTATCACTACTTATTTTTACTAAATAACTTCCTTTATTCAAGCTACTTATGTCTATTTGGGTAAGCGTTTCATTTGTATTTGCTAGTACTTCTTGCCCTAATAAATTATAGATTGTAACTTTCTTTATTGTGGTTGGGGATTCTATAAATAAAATATCATGTACAGGGTTTGGGTATGCTTTGAAAGTGTTTTCTTCAAAAGTAGCTGAAGAAAGGTTTTGAGAAGTTACAGTTATTGTAAAATCGTTTTCTAAAAAATTAGTAGTTGCACTATAATGCCCAATATTTATGTAATAATTTACTCCCAACATTGTTGGAATTGTAAGTGTTTCTGAGCCACCATCAAAGCCGTTATCTTGAGTATTCACACAACTTAAACCAAAACAGTTTCCTGTGTATACCCCTATTTGAGGATCATAGGTAGACCAAACATTTGTCAAAGCTATTGTAACATTTGCGCCATTGCCAATAAATCGAAACCATTCGCCATCATTCATTCCGTCTGAACAAGTTGTGTTATTACCCCCATTATTGGTGGCTTGCATACCATTAGTTTCGATAAAAGTGTAGGGAAACGAAGTGATTTGTATTGCAGCAACACAATCATCATTAACAAGAAAAACATCATTAACATTTATGGTAAAGTTGCCCTCTGGATTATCATTAAAAGTGCTAAAGTTACCTATACAAATATAATAGGTTGTGCCAACAATCGTGTTAGGAATTGTAATACTCTCTCCATCTCCCTCATAACCAAGATCAGCAGATAATTCGCAGTTTAATGCACCACATGCTCCTGTATAAATCCCTATTTTTGGATCGTAATTACTTTGAACATCTGTAAGCGTTACATTAACATTATTTCCATTCCCTATAAAACTATACCATTCTCCATCATTCATCTCTATAAAGGAATTGCAACTTACAAAACCGCTAGAGGTTGCTACTCCGTTTATTTGATTAAAATTGTAAGGAAATGCATTTATAGTTGTGGCGGTATTACAATTATCATTTGGTAAGAGATCGGTATTATTGTATCTTACTACCGTTACATAACTAGTTGAATTGGAAAAACTACTCCCTACTGCAACAATTTTTCCATCAGTTTGGAAAGCTATGTCATTTGCAGAATATGAAGAATTTATTGCAGTAGTTACTATTCCATCTATATCGAAAGTAGTATCCAAACTTCCGTTAGTGTTGTAACGAAGTACAAAAGCTCCTATAACATTGCTATATCCTACTAAGACAATTTTTCCATTTTGTTGAATTGCCATTGAATTTAAATAATCATTATTGCTAACATTTAAAGTTGTATAACCATCATTATCGAAAGTAGTATCCAAACTTCCGTTAGTGTTGTAACGCAAAACAACAATATCTTCATTTGATCCATTATCACTATTTCCTGCCACTACAATCTTTCCATCTGCTTGAAGTGCAATCGAACTAGCAATATCAAAACCAACACTACTTATCTGGCTAATTACTATTCCATCATTATCAAAAGTAAGATCCAAACTACCGTTACTATTGTATCGCACTAATGCAATATATATTAGGTTGATACCATAAAGACTTGTTCCTGTTACTACAATTTTACCATCAAGTTGTATCACAACATCTTTTGCGCTATCATTTAGATTTATATCAGTCGTAACAATTCCGTCGTTGTCAAAAGTGGTGTCTAAACTCCCATTACTGTTAAAACGCAAAATAGCCATAATTCTTCCGGCAACACTAGAAATGGATCCTACGATTACAATTTTTCCATTAGGCTGTATTTTAACACTATTAAAAAAATCATCACCGCTACTTAAATTTATTATTAATTTTCCATCAAAATCAAAAGTAGTGTCTAAACTTCCATCGGTGTTGTAACGGACTATTGCCATTTCATCATTTGTAACTACATATGTAGAACCAATAACGATTATTTTACCATCATCTTGAATAACAACATCATTAACGAAGTCAGAATTGCTTCCCATATTCGTAATTACTTTTCCATTTATTCCAAACGAAGTATCCAAACTACCATTGGTATTATAGCGTACCACTAAAAAATCATACCCGTTGCCTGTATTACTCTCACCTACTGTAACAATTTTACCGTCTGCTTGAATAGCCGTGGCATTAGTATATGCATTTCCAATATTGGTAGTTACAATTCCGTCAAAATCGAAAGATGTATCTAAAGAACCATCTTGAGGGAAAACAAATTGAGAAACTAATAGTATATAAATAAAAGCAACTCGTATTGCAACGTTATTCATTTTGGAAACCTGTTCCTTTGATGTATTACAGATTTGTATTTTTGTTTTCATAATTTAGTATTGTTAAAAATTATATTACAAAGTTGATTTAATTTGATTTATCAAAAAACCACTAATAGACGAACGACGTTTTAAATAGAGGAGCGTTAATTTTTAAAGATTTTAATCATTTCTTCTTCGGTTTCATTGTTTAATTTAAGAAGATAAGTTCCACTAGGTAATGAAGACGCATTTATAGTAGTAATTGTATTTTCATTTATACTTAAAACTTCTTGACCTAGTAAATTGTATATGATTGCTTTTGTTATAGTAGTAGCCGATTCTATATTTATAAAATCAACAACTGGATTTGGATACACTTTTATTTTTGAAATAGATTCTACAATTTCGGTTCCTAAAGTATTTGTTGCAATGGTTATTGTAAAATTGCCTTCTGGATTGTTATTTAAAGCGCTGAAATTACCTATGTTAATATAGTATTCTGTTCCTAGAATAGTTGCAGGAACAGTAAGCGTTTCTCCTTGACCTCCATAACCCACATCTGTTGTGCCAATACAGGTTAAAGAATTGCAACTGCTACCACTATAAACACCTACTTGTGGATCATAGCTTGACCCTACATTTGACAAAGTAATCGTTACATCGCTTCCATTACCAATAAAGTTATACCACTCGCCATCATTCATTCCGTCGCCACATGAATTTATAAAACCATTATTATTAGTGGCTAAAGAGCCATTAGTCCTTGTAAATGTATAAGGAAAGTTATCTATGGGAACTGCATAATTACATGCATCATTTGGTAATAATGAACTGGTAATATTTAAAGTAAAATTACCCTCAGGAAAATCGTTTGTTCCAGAAAAATGCCCAATATTTATATAATATATGCCCCCTAAAACCGTAGTAGGGATTGTTATTGTTTCTTCACCACCAGTACCTCCATTATCAGCCGTTCCAGCACAAGTAAAAGAACCACAATATCCATAATAAATGCTTATTTGGGGATCATAACCTGCTTGAACTCCTGATAAACTTAATGTTATACTACCTCCATTGCCTGTAAATGAAAACCACTCGCCATCGTTCATGCCATCAATACCACATATGGTGTTAAATCCTCCAATATTGGTGGCTTGCATTGCATTGGTCTCTACAATAGTTGCAGGATAATTAGTAATAGGAGTAGCAGAAAAGCAAAAATCATTTACTAAACTTGAAATACTTGTACCTATAACTGCAAAAGGAATATCTTGCAATACATCTGGGGCGCTAGTAGGACTACCCGTATCATAAATACCGATATAAGCCAACCCTTGAGATTTTACTGCATTCCAGCTTGGTAAAGTTCTTTTATCTACTACCGTTACAGTTGGAACAAAGACGGCATTCCCGTTTATTGCATGTGTTCTAAAATAAACTTTGTAGCTACCTGATATGAGTTGTACAGGTAAATTTGCACGAACTTTCCAAATTTTTCTATTCGTGTCAGGCACAACACTTGCTGTTGGAACAGAAGAGTTGAAAATCCTGTATAGCAATGCATCCGAACTGTTTGCTGCGTTTAATGCATCGCTATTGGTATATTCTAAATCTCCTGCTACCAAAACATCATTATTGGGATTAAAAGGAATTTCACGATATATTTCAATAGCCAATAGATCAATTGGAATAGTTGTTCCTGTATATCCTTGTTGATAGATGTAAAAATCGAATCCTTGCACATTCCATATTTGTCCAGCAGGAACAACAAAATCATCACCAATTATAGCATTTATTGTAGCTTCATTATTAATATAAGCGGGATAACCAATCGTTCCATTAGATTCTAATAAATTACCAGTATCATTTTGCAACTCACTCCAAGTGTAGCCGGCTGGAGCTGTGACACCACTTTTGGAAACTGTTCCCGTGCTTAAAGGCCCGTTAGTATACAAAATTTGAGAAAAAGAACTTTGTAACAAAAGAAAACTGGCTAAAAAATAAAGTTGTTTCATGATTTCTGTATTTTAAAATTAAAAATCAAAGGTTTATCTTTTTTGATCAGCAAAAAACCATTAATAGATAAACAACGTTTTAAATAGACGAATGTTTTTTTATTCCCTTTTTTTTATAACTTTGGGAAAACTAAATCAATAGCTATTGAAAAAAATCAATTGCATCATTGTAGACGACGACGAGATAGACCGCCTCATGGCACTTTCGTATGTAAAGCGTTTTGAAAACCTCAACTTGATAGGTAGTTTCGAAGCTGCAGAAGATGCCTTGATAGCAATAGAAAGCAACCCAATTGATATTTTATTTCTTGATATTGATATGCCTGGAATGAACGGTATGCAACTACGTAAAATCGCAAAAAACATTCCTGTTTGTATTTTTATAACTGCGCATCCTGAGCATGCTGTGGAGAGTTTTGAACTCGACACACTGGATTTTATTGTAAAACCATTAAAGTTTGATCGGTTTGAACAAACCATGAACCGTGTTACCGAGTTTATGGAAATAAAACAAAAAGCGTTACTATTCGAATCCTCTATTGGTGGGGACACGATTTATATAAAAGAAGGCCACGAACAAACCAAAGTAAAACTACATGACATTTTATACCTCGAAGCCTTAAAAGATTACACCTTGGTAATTACTGACAAAAAAAGGCATTGTGTGCTTTCCAGTATTGGAAACTTACTAAAAGAATCTCATTTTCAGTCATTTGTAAGAATTCATAGAAGTTTTGCTGTTCAAAAACAGTATGTTAAAAAAATCAATATTCATGATTTACAATTAAATAATGATGTCATCATTCCGCTAGGGAGAAGTTTTAAAGACAACCTAAATTTTGTAAAATGAAAAAAATGTACTTCTTTTTATTGTTTATATGTAGTTTTTCTTTTGGACAAAAAAAAGAAGGGCAAGCGTTGATTGATTCGCTTTTGGTTGAACTGCCAAAAATGAAAGAAGATAGTTTGAAAGTTCAGTTACTGAATCAGTTATCTTATGTAAACCAGCGTTTTAATCCCGAGCTAGGGCTCAACTACGCAAAAGAAGCTCTAGTGTTAGCAACAAAACTTAACTTCAACGACGGTAAAGCATACTCATATTATAACAAAGGTGCAAATCAGGTTTTTTTGTTAGACTTTACTAATGCCAAAAAAAGCTTCAATTCTGGACTTGCACTTACAAAAAATAATGTTATAAACGCAAAACTTTTGGCAGGCTTTGGAAATTTATATAGTTTTCAAAATGATTTTAAAAAAGCTATGTATTTTTATAATAAAGCTTTAAAAGTTTCTGGCGAAACAAATGATGTTACTTTAGAAGCAAATATTTATTCAAGTATAGGTGTTGTTTATGGGCAAATACAAGAATTTGAAAAAGCTATAACCTATTTTGAAAAATCATTAGCATTAAACGTAAAAGCCAAAAACAAACCAAGTATATCAGGAAATTATGGCAATTTAGCCAATTGTTATAATTTAATTGGAAATCCTCTCAAAGCAATTTCTAAATTCGAGGAAGTCCTTAAATATGCCAAAGAGATTAATGATAAAAAAAGTCAAGCAACAGCATACAATGGAATTGGGAAAGCATATCTTCAACTAAAAAATTATGATCAAGCCATACTAAATGCATCCCGTTCGGCTAGTTTGTATCAAGAACTAAAAAACGATCATAATTTAAGTTATAGTTATGGCACATTAGGAGATACGTATTTAGCAAAGTCTGAAACTCAAAAAAGTGATTTAAATAAACAAAACGATTTAAAAAAAGCAAGTGAGTTTATCAATAAATCATTAAAAATTAAAATTGCAGAAGGTGCAATTCAAGATATCTGTTCCGATTATGAGGTTTTATCACAAATTCAAAAATTACAAGGTAAGTACAAAGAATCAATAGAATCTCACGAACTTTACACAATTTATAAAGATTCCGTTTATAACGAAGACAACAAAGAAACTATTAAAAACCTTGAAGACAAGAGAGAAATTAAGCTACGAGATAAACAAATAAAAATAAACAAACTCTCACTACAAGCTCAAGAAAAACAAAAATGGTTCTATATTTTGGGATTAGGATTTTTAACAATTCTTGGAGGATTGTTGTTTTATCAAAGTTATAATCGCAAACAAATTAACTTAAAACTTGAAACTTTAAACCACAATTTAGACCAAGCCAATAAAACCAAAACAAGATTTTTTAGCATACTCAATCACGATTTGCGAAGCCCTGTAGCTAACCTCATCCATTTTTTACACCTTCAGAAAGACAATCCAGAGTTGCTTGACGAAGCTACCAAAACCCGTATGCAAGACAAAACCATTACGGGTGCCGAAAACCTACTTTCGTCCATGGAGGATATTTTGTTGTGGAGCAAAGGTCAAATGGAAAATTTCAAGCCACAGCCAAGACAAATTGCTATAAATCAATTGTTTGAAGATACCAAAAAAGTGTTTTCGGGTTATTTGAAAATAAAATTTGACTATCAAAATCCTGACAATGTCGAAATTTTTACAGACGAAAATTACTTAAAAACCATCGTAAGAAACTTAACAAGTAATGCCATAAATGTTTTTACAACAACCGAAAATCCTACAATTATCTGGAAAGCTTATCAAGCTGAAAATAAAACTTTTTTATCTATTACCGATAATGGCCCTGGCGCAACCCACGAGCAATTCAAGGCACTTTATGACGATACCGAAGTTGTGGGTATAAAAACTGGTTTGGGACTGCATTTAATTCGTGATTTGGCAAAAGCTATTGATTGTGAGATTTCAGTAGATTCGAAGATAAATCAAGGCACCACTTTTGTATTAAAATTAAAATAAAAAGGCTTGCTTTTGAAGGCAAACCTTTTGGAATAATCCAGAAAACCATGACAAATTCTGAATTATTTTTTTTCCTGTAATTGCATTATTTTTTTTTCAAGAGCAAGAAGAATTACTTTTATGCTTTGCATTTCTTGATTTGTTTTTTGCGATAGTACTTCTAAAACGCTATTTTGCTTTTGGAGGCCTTCAATAATTTCTTGTTGTTCTTGCATTCCTTTTACAAGTGGCACCACAAACTCGGCATAGCGCAAACCATAAAAATCATTTTCGTTTTTGGGTGCATCCACACCACTAAAGTCATAATTCAATTCTTTAGCTGCGACTTCAACGTCTTGTGCAATAAACCCTGTTTGAAGTATTTTAGCTTTTAGAGCTTCGCTATCTTTTTTACGCAAGCTGTCAGGTGTTTTGTATAATGTCTCAATAGCATCCAAATCCAAATGATAAGTAACCGGTTGTAGTTTTTTTATGAATTCAAGTCCTGGTACATTTTTTTGAATGTCTTTTTTGAAACGCTTGTCTGAAAAATTACTCCAGTTTACAAAGCCGCCGATACTCGAGGTAGATGAATTGCCAATTCGTGCTTGGTTACTAGCCGAAACTGCACTTAAATCGCCAATGGCAATGGAGTTATTATAATTAGAATTAACAGACGAATATCCACCAATTGCAATATTATTGTTTCCACCATTATTACCATAAGCAGCAAAATAACCTAGAAAAACGTTTCTATTTCCAGTATAGTTATTCTGTCCAGAGTTTTCTCCAATAGCAGTATTACTTACTCCTGATGTATTTCTACCCAGAGAAGCATATCCTATTGCTGTATTAGCACTTCCTTTATTGTTAGCAAGAGAAAAAGCACCTGTAGCTACATTATTTATTCCTGTTGTATTAAGTTTTAAAGCTTGACTCCCAATGGCTGTATTGTAAATTCCTGTTGTATTATTATTTAGTGCTTGAAAACCATTTGCAGTATTGTCATTAGCCTTATTTACATATAAGGAACCATAGCCCGTTGCGGTATTATTATTTGAAGTGGTGTTAAATGTAAGCGATTCTTCGCCAAATGCGGTGTTATAATTTCCTGTTGTGTTAGAATATAATGCTCTGGAGCCAGTTGCTGTATTAAATCCTCCACTAATATTTGCATATAATGCACTATTGCCAGCAGCGGTATTGTGGCTTCCTATGGTATTATTTTCTAGTGCAGAATATCCATTTGCAACATTGGAAGATCCTGACGTATTGTTTCTTAAAGAGTAACTTCCTGTTGCAGCATTATAAGAACCACCTATGTTTTCATATAAAGAATTGACCCCAAAAGCAGTATTATATTCTCCTGAAATATTTAATAAAAGTGATCTAGCACCAACACTAGTGTTCGCAAAACCCGTAGTAGAATTTTTTTGAGAATCGACGCCAACAGCCGTATTAAAACTATAAGTGTTTGTTATTGAAGCAAGTGCGTTTTGACCAAAAGCAGTATTGATAAATCCTATAAATCCTGACTTCTCATTATTGCGTTTAAATACTAAATCCGTATCATCTGTAGTACCAATAAAATTTGTTGCAGCATTGGTACCCGCATTTCCACCAGTGTCCCACGCTATACCTGTTGCAGCCATTGCTCTCCAACTGGTTTGTTCGTTATCCCAATAGTAATATCCTGCAGGTTTGGATTTTCCTTCAAAAGTTGTTGCCTTTGTAAGATACACCATCATGCCTTGTTGTGCCATGGTAGGATTAATCAATGGAAACGAATCTATTTTTGGAATCATTAAACCATCAGTATTTGAAGGGTTTGCTTGATTGCTCGATTTAATTTCAAATTTCGCGACGGGTGTGGTAGTTCCAATACCTACATTACCATTATTGGCGTTCCCAATGTCTTTGCCTGAAGAAGTCCAGCTACTTTCAGGACTAGAAGCGGCATACAAAGCATACGGTACACTCATTAACTGACTTGTGCCTTCTATGGAATACTTACTTCCACCTGTGGGATCGGTTTCTGTTTTGAGATAATACGAATTTGTTCCCCATGAAATTTCCGAAAAAATTCCTTTTTCTATTGTTCCTGTTCCTATTTGTAGTGTAGCAAGTCCGTTGCTGTTTGTTATAACTGTATGATTTTCAATGTATACTGGTATTCCTCTTTCAGATCCTTGCAAGACACTAATTTTAATTCCTACTTGGGTTTCTTTTACTAATGCATCATTCGTATCTCTTATTATTGATTGATAGCTCATTTTTTGTGGGGCTTGAGCAAATCCATTTAGCACAGAGCAAAAAACTGTTAGCAATAAAATGGTTTTGATAAATGTTTGAAATTTATTTCTACTCATTTGTTTTAAAAGAAAATTTTGATATTCGTGAATCTTTGATTTCATTGTGCTTAATTTTTAGTGATTTTAAAAGTTTTTACTGTATTGTTATTATCATTAACATGCAAAATGTAAATTGCATTGGGTAAGTTTTCCATTTGTATAGAAGTTTCCTGAGCACTAATTTTTTGGGATTGAATTTTTTTTCCTGTTAGATCAAAAAGATGGAGATGGAGATTTTCAAAATTATTTTTTTTAATAATTAAATTCAACATCGCTGTTGTTGGGTTGGGATAGACCATCATTTGTAAAGTAATGTCAGGAAAATTGTCTTTACCAAGAGTAGCAATTTCAAAAGATTGTTGCACGCCTTGAGTACTCTTGCCTCCTACGCCAGTTGCAGTGGCATACCCAACTTGACCAACCGAGTAGCTTACTGTACCTCCTGCTCCAATTGCGTTTCCGCCAGAAGATACTGCTTCTTTTTGAGCTTGAGTGTTTTGTACATGAAAACAAACTAGCAATAAGTAAAAAATCGTTTTTATTTTAGTCATCATTTTATAGTTTTTAAGTTATGAAACAAAATTGCTATATCTAAGTTTCTAAAAAAACTACAAAAGGACGAACGACGTTTTAAAAGTACGAACAACAAAAAAGGCTTGATTTTGAAGGCAAACCTTTTGGAATAATTCAGAAAACCATTACAAATTCTGAATTATTTTTTTGTGTTATTTTTTAATAACTTTCACTACTTTTTCTTTATTTTCGGAAATAACTTTTAAGAAATAAACTCCTTTTTGAAAGTTTGAAAAATCAATTTCGGATTTTGAAGTTGTTGTTTTAATATTAAAAATCTCTTGACCCAAGAAGTTTGTCATAGCTACAGAATCAATTTTTGTCTCGCTTTCTATATTAAGAATGTCATTTACTGGATTTGGATAAGCAATAATTTGGCTCGGATTCTTTTCAAAATTATTGGTTGCTAAACTAGTTGGGCAAGCAATATTTACAGTAACGGTTTCTATTCCCGTTCCCCCATTACCAATTTGTCCATAATTGTTCCAACCCATTGCCCAAAGCTAACCATCTGTTTTTATAGAAAAGGAATGAAAAGAACCAGCACTAATAGCATTCCAACTATTACCCGTTCCTACTTGGGTTGGTATATTTTTACTAATAATTGTACCGTCACCCAATTGCCCTCTATTATTATAACCCCAAGACCAGAACGTTCCATTGGTTTTTTGCGCTAACGAGTGACCCGCTCCTGAACTTATTCGATTCCAATTGGTGGCTGTACCAATTTGGGTAGGGACATTTTTATCAATTAGTGTTCCGTCGCCTATTTGTCCTCTTTCATTAAATCCCCAAGCCCATAATGTACCATCGGTTTTTACAGCCAATGATTGTAGCACACCAGCACTTATAGTCGACCAGTTGGTTGCAGTACCTATTTGCGTCGGGACATTAACTACTGCTTGCGTGGTTAGTCCAGTACCTATTTCTCCATAGATATTAAATCCCCAAGCCCATAACGATCCATTTGTTTTTATCGCTAATACATGACCACTTCCCATATCTACTTTACTCCAATTAGTACTAGTGCCAACTTGAGTAGGAACTTGTATTATGTTAGCTGTAACAGTACTTATTAATTCATTATTGGAATTAGAGCCCCAAGCCCATAAAGTTCCATTGGTTTTTATAGCAACCGCTTTAAATACTCCTGCACTTACCTCAGCCCAATCAGTTGCTGTACCAACTTGAGTAGGAACATTCAATGGGCTAGAAGAATTATTGCCTAAAACGCTATAGCTATTCAAACCCCACGCCCATAATGTACCATCGGTTTTGACGGCAAGCGAAAATTCTTGACCGGCACTTATCTTGCTCCAGTTGGTTGCAGTTCCTATTTGAACAGGAGTGTTTTTGTTTACATTGGTACCATCACCAAGACAACCATACAAATTATCTCCCCAAGCCCATAAAGTGCCGTTTTGAGCAATAGCTAATGAATGAAAAACACCACCGCTAACTTGCTGAAAGCATTGTGATGTTTGCGCTTTTGCAAGATATCCTGTTACCATTAGTAACAGTAAGACTATATTTTTAAATTGTAAATAATTTTTCATAATTCTTAATGATTAATAAAGAAATTTAATGCGTTTTATTTAAGCGTAACTTTCTTAATTTTATGATTATTAGCATCACAAAAAATTAAACTACCAGAAGCATCAACCATTATACCAATAGGCAAATTAAATCTTGCAGCAGTTGCCAAACCATCAACATCACCTGTTGTGTTATTGCCAGCAATTGTGGTAACTACCCCTGCACTTGTTAATTTTTTAATTTTATGATTATAAGTGTCTGAAACATACAATGTGCCACTATTATCTGTAGTTATTCCAGTTGGGCTGTTAAATTTGGCGGCTGTACCAGTATCGTCTATATCGCCTAATGTGCTTCCTGCAATTGTAGTAACCACTCCAGCCGACGTTAGTTTTTTAATTTTATTGTTATTTAGTTCAGTAAAATAAAAGTTCCCTTGGCTATCTTTAGTAATACTTGTTGGATTTATTTTGGCTGTTAAGGCATTACCATCAACATCGCCGTAAGTAGTACCTACAAAGGTGCTAACTGCAGTACCACTTGGGTTAATTTTTTTTATTTTAGAATTAGTATAATCACATACTAATATATTCCCACTATTATCTACACAAATTCCGTAAGGTGAATCAAATTTTGCTGTAAGTGCAGTGCTCCCAACTGCTTCAACAACATCTTGGTCGCCTTGTGTACTACCTGCAAAAGTACTGACCAAACCTTGTGGGGTTATTTTTCTAATTTTATGGCTACCTAAATCTGTTACATACAAATTACCAAGATTATCAATGGCAATGCCTCTTGGCTGGTTAAACGTTGCTAGCAATGCCGAGCCATTATCGCTTCCGGCAACACCAGTGCCAGCAAAGGTACTTACCGCTCCTGCGGGGGTTATTTTTTTAATTTTATGATTAGCAAGTTCGGTAAAATAAATGTTTCCTTGAGGGTCTTGAACCGAGAAGAAAGGAGCTTGTAATTTTGCATTGGTACCCATGGCATCAAAATCGCCTGGTGTGCTTCCTGCAATTGTGTTAACTGTAATGGGTTTGTCTGGTTCTGGTGTAGCCTCATCGTTTTTGGAGCAAGAAAATAAACTTGTAGTTGCAATTACTACTAAAAATGTGTTTTTGAAAATTGTTTTTAATGTTTTCATGATTTTTATGTTTTTAAAATTAATTATTCAAAGTTGCGCTAGTTTACTTTACCAAAAAACCCAAAAAGGACGAACGACGTTTTAAAAGGACGAATAACAAAAAAAGGCTTGCTTTTGTAGGCAAACCTTTTCGGATTAATCCAAAGAATCATGACAATTTATAGAGTAGTTTGAAAAATAACTACTATTTTATGCCATAAATCATAAAAGAACCATCAAAAATTGGATTATTAGAACCAGTGCCTAAACTGTCAAATATTTGCTCTATTGTTAATATATATGAGCCCCCAGTAAATATACCAAAACTATCTCGAAAAGCTGCACCAGTATTTCTATAACCTGTTGATCCAACTGCAATGATTTTTGTATATTGAGAACATATGGCTGGATCTAATGTAAATGTAGTAGTTACAGTGTCATCAGTTGCTATGTTAACAGATATTTCCGAAAAAATTACTAAATTACCAGCTTCATTAACATGTATATTAGTATTTGTTAGATTTATTGTTCCAGAATTAATATTCATAGTTTTATAATAACTTATAACCCCAATCGGCACCATGTTCAACCCGCCAGTGGCAGTAGAGTACATTTCATTTCCTATAGCTACATTTCCTGCTACTTGTAATTTTTGTGTTGGGGTACTAGTTCCTATCCCTACATTACCTAAACCAGGACTATTATTTAATAGTATATTACTTCCTGTTTTACCACCTCTTATATACACGTTTTCTTGTCCAAAGTTGTAAAACTCAGATGCATGCTCAGTACCATATAATGTTAAAGCGCCTTTTGTACCACCATCACCTTTTAAAACCTCTAAGCGTGAACCTAGTATAGCAGCTGGATTGGTAAAACCAATACCCACATCTCCAGTTGGCATTAATATATTTCCGTTAACTGCTTTTAGGTTTATTGCATTGGCTTTTATTTCCATACTATCATCGGCTCCAACTTCACCTATAGTGACATAATTATCGTCACCAAACTTTAAGACTTTATCATCGGCAGCGGTTCCCCATACTGCGCCTCCTATTTTAGCATTGCCTTCTACTTGCAACTTTTCGGTGGGAGTGGCTTGTCCTATACCCACATTACCAGTATTGTTATTGCTAATATTGGTTCCTGTTATATTCCAACTGTTGGCACCGCCACCACCTGCATTGGCAGCAAAAAGTGCATAAGGTACACTAGCCAGTTGCGAGGTTCCTGCAATGGTATAGTTAGTACCACCAACTGGATCGGTTTCAGTTTTTATAAAGTAAGGTCCAGCCGCCCAGTTGATTCCTGCCATGGTGCCTGAAAGTACTGTTCCGCCACCAATTTCAAATGTAGCGAGTCCATTGGCATTGGTAGTAGGTGTGTGTCTTTCTGAGTACACCACGGTTCCTGTGGCGGTGGTTTGTAAAACACTCACTTTTACACCTACAAGTGTGTTAGCAACGAGTGTGTTAGAAGCGTTTCTAACCACTGCTTGGTAACTCATTTTTTGGGGTGCTTGCGCAGAAGCAGTGTTCAGTGAGCAGTAAATAATGAGCAGTAATACTGCTTTGATAATTGATTGTAATTGATTTTTCATTGTGTTTAATTTTTAATGATTTTAAAAGTTTTTAATGATTTGTTGTTTTCAATGATACTCAAGAAATAAATTCCTTTGGGAAGATTTTCCATTTGAATTTTGGTTTCGTTATTTTGAATTTTTTGAGCATGCGCTTGTTTGCCATTCATGTCCGATAATTGAAAGTACAGTTTTTCTAATGGGTATTCTTCAATGGAAAGCGTTACAAACGAAGTAGTGGGATTGGGATAAACGAGTATTTGCATAGTAATCTCAGGAAAATTATCATCGCCAAGGGTTACAATTTCAAAAGGTTGTTGCACGCCTTGACTCACAGTGCCGCCGGCACCCGTTATAGATGTATAAGCTACTTGCCCTACCGAATAACTGACCGAACCGCCAGCACCTGTAGCATTGCCACCACTAGCACCATTGGCTCTTTGAGCAATGACTTTAGGAATAAAAAATCCTAAAAGAAAAAGTAAAAAAAGTGTTTGTGTTTTTTTCATAATTTTTATATTTTGAGATTATACTTCAAAGTTGCGTGGTTTCAAAATAATAAAAAACCACAAAAGGACGAACGACGTTATAAAAGTATGAATGACAAAAAAAGGCTTGCTTTTGAGGGCAAACCTTTTCGGATTAATTCAAAGAATCATGAAAAACTGAGAATTAATTTTTCTTTTACTAATTGGCTAATTCCAAAACATAAGTAGTTTGTAAAGTGCCATTTTTAAAAGTTTTGGTTACATAACCGTCTTTGTTGTACTCGTGTGTGTAAGTGTCGTTTTCATTAGTTTCAACGCCTGTATTAGTATCTAATCTGTAGGTTGTTATGTTTTTGTTTTGATAGTATGAAAAAAGATTATTTTGATTTCCGTTTCCAGATATAACATTATTAAAATAATCTTGCACCACTGGCTTCACATTGTCTTTGGTATAAGTAGTTTCGTTGTATTTTACAAAAGCTGCGTTAGCATTTGCTTTAGTAAAACCTTGAAACTTAGTGTAGCCGCCAGAAGTGTCGTATTCATAAAAAACTTTTTGTTCTCTGCCATCGGTACCAACATAAACATTTGAAGCAATCAAATTTGCACTGGTGTAAGTGCTAGAACTTGTACCAAACAATGCCCAAGTGTATGTTTCAGGGTTGTACTGCCTTATTACGGTAGAAATTGGTTTCCCTGCCGAATTATTAGTAAATTCATTTCGGAAAGTAGCTGACCAGCCATTGCCCGTATTTGTAAAATTATAAGTTGTAAGTTCTGTTAGAAAGCCATTGGTATAAGTGTATATATTTTTTCTTTTATTGGTAGGAGATTGTGCGTCAATATCCTCCAAAACATTTCCTTGATTATCGTTGGTGTAGGTTATAACTTTGTTTAAACTCGATATATTTGCGGGTGCATCTTTCCCTTCAAAACGAACTAAATAACCGTTGCTGTCATATTCATAATTTTCGGTATAATTTTGGTTAGAAAAAGAACGTTTTGTAATTTGATTGCGATTGTTGTAGTTATAAAATTCGGTGTACGAACCTGCGTTAATTATTTCTTTAATTCTAAATTTTTGCGCTGGTTCTGGTACAACTTCATCATCTGATTTGCTACAAGATACAATGGCTAAAAAAGCTAGCAATAGTAGGGTTATACTTTTTAAGCTAAAGATGGTGTTGGCTTTTTTTGTACTGTCTGTGATTTTTTTCATGATTGTATAAATTAATTCTTGTTAATAAAAATTGCGCTTGCGTAATACCGTTTTGTTTCATTTAAAAATGTTTTATTGTCATTGCTGTAATAAAATACTTTTTGAATTGCTCCCTCATTTTCAGATCCAAGTAAGTAGCGTTTGTTTTCAAAAAAAGTTATATCATTTATTAAAGTGTATGGAGCTAATGGAAACGGTATTTCTTGCTGGTTTTTCCATAGTTTTGTAATAGTTCCTGTACCCGTATCATTAGAAAAAATTCCGGTAACATACACATCATTATTGTTGATGTCCAAAGAAAGTGGACTTGTAAATTGGCTACCAGCATCTAGCGTTGTACTAACTCCGTTTTTCCATATTTTATTGGCATAAATACCTGTTGTAAGTTCGTAGCCTGTAATATAAATATCGTTGCCAACCACTTTAAAATCCGAAGCGGTACAATTTTTGACCCCATTGGTAACTGGCATACTAGCCCCATTTTTCCAAACTGTTATCATACTTCGTAATGTTGTAGGATGCAAAATACTACCCAGCACATATACATCGTTTCCTACAACTTGTACCTTATTTACTTCTGCCCATTGCGTACCGTCAGTAAGATCAGTGGCGGCGCCGTTTTTCCATAATTTAATAAAAGTTTTGGTGCTTCCATTATTTTCTTCTCCAACAATATAAACCCCAGTTTCGTTAACAGCTATTGATTTTGCAAGGGCACTTTTTAAGCCCGTCGTTAGGTTGATTTTTTCATTGTTTTTCCAAAGCATTGCTGTGCCTATTTGATAACTTACTGCCTCAACCCCTACCACATACACATCATTCCCGTAGGCGCAAACATCAAATACGCCCGATGGTTTTGTAGTGTCGGTTAGGTTTTTTAGAACCCCGTTAGTCCAAAGCACGGCATGTGGCATTGTTGGAGTACTTTCTGATCCTGCAACATAAATGTTTGTTTTAATACCTTGTGGCGGGTTTTCAACAAGTGGTTGTACTTCTTCCTCGTTTTTGGAACAAGAAAAAAAACATACATTGACAACGAAGGCTAAAAAGGTTTTTTTGAAAATTGTTTTTATATTTTTCATGTTCATATTTTTTAAAGGGTGTATTTATTTTTGAAATTTGAAGCTGAAATCGCCCCGAAAGGAATCACTGTAAATTTCTGATGGTATTACTTGGTCTGTCCCTGATTTTATATTAAAAGAAGTAATTTTAATATCGCCAATAATAAACGGATAACTAATTGCTGATTGATTACTTTTTGTTCGATAGTAAGCGTCGTTAGTGTTTATAGAGATCATATAATCTTTAAATTGCTCTAAATTTAACGGTGTAATTTGCTTTATTGTTTCTGTGTCAGGAGTCATAACGTCAATGCTTTCGGTTCTAAGAACTGTACTAGTTGATTTGTCCCAAATGGTTACCCTTAATCCGTTTTGGGTTTCTGGCATTTTTACAACGATTGCCGTGATTTTTCCTTTAACAAGTGGTGAAAAACTTAAACCAAGCTCCTTAAAACCAAGATTAAGGCTAGGAACTATATTATTCAATCCTGACGTTTCCAAAAATCCAGGAAAAGGGTCTTGCAGTGGTGCTAGAACTTCGGGTGCAGGATCATCACTTTTGGAGCAAGAAAATAAAATAACTGTTACAACTAAAGTGGCTATTGTTTTTTTTAATAAATTTTTCATGATTTTTAAGTTTTAAAATTAATGATTCAAAGTTGCGCTAGTTTACTTTACTAAAAAACCACAAAAGGACGAACGACGTTTTAAAAGTACGAACAACCAAAAAAGGCTTGCTTTTGAGGGCAAACCTTTTCGAAAATTAATTCAATGAATCATGAAAAACTAAGAATTAATGGGTTTGTAATTTTTCAAAATAAAAACTACGTTGTAATTGACGCTATAGAAAACTATAGCACTTTAAGTTGGCAGGTTTTATTCCCAAACTTTACTGTACACTAACGTAAATTTTCCGTTGGTAACTGTTTTATCGTCGCTGGTAGTTCCTGTAAAGGTTCCTTCAATCTCGGTTTTTGTTACTTTTGTAAAAGTCATCGATCCATAAATTGGAATATTTTCTTCGGGAATAGCCAACCCATTATCGCCAATTTTGATTGCATTTACAGCTACGTCTTCATCTGCTCCCAAAACGAATGGAAAATTAAATGTTGTGCCTACAATCGCTTTATCTCGACTAATATAAATATTCATGCCTTTTTTTTCAGAGGTATTGTTTGCAATAAATGAAATAAAAAATTTATTGGTTAAATAGTCATTTATCGTTGTTCCTCTAAAAGCTACTCCGTCAATAGTGGCACTAATAAATCCAGAGCCAGTGGCAGCTGCTTCATCACTAGAATCACTCTTGTTACAGCCTACAAAAAGTGTCAAAGTCGAAATAAAAAATAGTACGATTGTTTTGCCAAATACGGTTTTTACCTTTTTACTAATAAAAATGTTATTGTTAGAATTTTTCATTGCTATTTTCATTGTTTTATGTTTTAAGATTAGGGTACAAAGGTTGTTTTTATAGCATTACCAAAAAACCACAAAAGGACGAACAACGTTTTAAAAGTACGAACAACCAAAAAAGGCTTGCTTTTGAGGGCAAACCTTTTTTGTAGTAACCTAAAAACCCCATGATAATTTATAGATTAGTGTTTCGTTTTTTCTTGTAATTGTGTCAACTTATTTTCTAAAGCTAGGAGCATAGTTTTGATGCTTTCTATTTCATTTTTTTGATTGTTTATTTTTTCATTTTGACTTTCAATAATTTCTTGTTGTTCTTGCATCCCTTTTACCAGTGGCACTACAAAACTGGCATAACTAATGCTATAATGCTGTGTTGTTATGTCTTTTGGAATGTTTACACCATCAAAATTATATCCCACTTTTTTAGCGGCTGCTTCTACTTCTTGTGCAATAAAACCAGTTTCTACATTTTTTAGTTTTTCTTCAATGCCTTTCGTCATTGCTTTTTCGTATTCTTCGGTTTTGTCTTTATAGATAAATTTATTTAAGCCATGTAGGTCAATAGTATACGTTACAGGGCGAAGTTCTTTTATAAAATCAAGTCCAACCACGTTTTCTTTTACATTGGTTTTAAAACGACCATCACTATAGTTGCTCCAGTTTTTATACCCACCACAAAAACTTGTAGTTGTATTACCCAGCAATGCCACACCTGTAATATTTGTCACAGAACCATAGCCGAGTGTAACGGTGTTGTCTAGGTTGGGATAGCCAGTTATTACACCTGCAGCACTGCCTAAAGAAGTATTGTAGTTTCCAGTGACACTATCAATTAGAGAATTATAACCAATAGCAGTATTACTAGATCCTGTTGTGTTATAACCAAGAGCAGTTAAGCCATTAGCGGTATTACTACTTCCTGTTGTGTTTGAATAAAGAGCAGTTGAGCCATTAGCTGTATTTAAGTTTCCTGTAGTATTTGAATAAAGAGTTAGAAAACCATTTGCGGTATTATCATATCCTGTTGTATTTGAATTAAGTGTTGCTCTCCCAACTGCAGTATTATACCTTCCAGTAGTGTTTGAAAAAAGTGATTGATGACCCGTCGCAGTATTATCATATCCTGTTATATTATTTGTCAGTGATTCCACGCCAATTGCAGTATTATTAAATCCTGTTGAGTTATTTAAGAGCGATTTAGCACCAATTGCAGTATTATAATAACCTGTTGTATTAAAATTTAAAGCTTGAAACCCATTGGCGGTATTGTTACTGCCTGTATTTAAATATAGCGCACCATAACCAGTTGCCGTATTATTACTTGATGATGTATTATATGTAAGTGAATAAGTACCTAATGCAGTATTATAATTACCCGTTGTATTTTCTTGTAAAGCATGATTTCCAGCCGCAGTATTATAGGAACCTGTATTATATTCGTGTAAAGTAAGATAACCAACTGCTACATTATCACTTCCAGTAGTATTAAAGTGCATAGCATGACTGCCAATAGCAGTATTTCTAAATCCAGTAGTATTGTTAAGTAATGAAAAATAACCAAAAGCACTGTTTTCACTTCCGGTTGTATTAGAACTAAGCGATTGATAACCATTTGCTGTATTTGCTCCTCCTGTAGTGTTGCTATATAAAGATTGAAAACCTGATGCTGTGTTAAAATTTCCTATTGTATTACTCTTCAAACTACTTTCGCCCACAGCGGTGTTTTCATAACCCGTTGTATTGGCAGTTAAGGCATCATTACCAATAGCCGTGTTGTTAGTACCAGAGGAATTGGTAAACAAGGAGTTGTGTCCTACCGCGGTATTGTTATTTCCAATTCCGTTTAGATATAATGCACCATAACCTAAAGCCGCATTCTTATTCCCAGTGCTGTTTACCGCCATACTGTTGTTACCAAAAGCAGCGTTTTCAAAACCTGTGGTGTTGCTACTACCAGCGTTTTGACCTATAAACGTATTGTAGGTTGTAGTGCCTTCTATACGTCCTGCTTTGATGTTGTTTACTTTAAAGTTGAGCGGTACATTATCGGTAGTGCCAATAAAATTAGTGCCATCCACTGTGCCTGCATTACCCGTTGTGGTCCAGCCCGTTGTATTGCTTCCTGTAAACGAAACCCAATTGGTAGCGGCATTATCCCAATAATAAAACCCCGCTGGCTTGGGATTTCCTGCAAAAGTTGTAGCAGTTGTGAGGTTAACCATCATGCCTTGTTGGGCTACTGTAGGATTAGTCGCTGGGAAAACATCAATTTTAGGAATGAGTAAGCCATCAGTATTACTGGGCGTAGCTTGGTTGCTCGATTTTATTTCGAGTTGCGCACTGGGCGAAGTGGTGTTAATGCCTACTTGGGCAAAGGTGCCACAAGTGAATAGGAAAACGGAGAAAATGAGTATTTTTTTCATGATTTTTGGTTTTTTTAAACTACAAAAACAAAGTTGCACCGTTTTTATATTTCAAAAAACCACAAAAGGACGAACGACGTTTTAAAAGTACGAACAACCAAAAAAGGCTTGCTTTTGAGGGCAAACCTTTAGGATTAATCAGAAAACCATGACGTAAATCTGAATTAATGTTTTAGAAAAAGTTAGTAGTTATATTAATTTTCAGTAATTTTTTTTATTTTATTATTATTGGTGTCAGACAAGTAAATCACTCCCGAAGCACTAATTGCAATTCCTTGCGGATAAAAAAAGCGTGCATCGCTACCTTTACCATCTTGATCGCCGTTGTTGCTACTACCAATAATTGTAGATACTTCTCCACTTGGTGTTATTTTTTTTACTTTACTTCCTACACCCGATTCAAAATAAATATCGCCTGCACTATTTATAGCCATTGCACCTGGAAGAAAAAATTCGGTATCGCCATCTTGGTTAGCATTTTCTGAAATACCAGTCTTAAAGGTAGACACAACACCTGTAGAAGTGATTTTTCTTATTTTGTTCCCATCAGCCACAAACAAATTGCCGCTTCCATCAATCACAATTTCGTTAGGAGATTGAAATGTTGCTGTATTACCAGGTCCATTTGTTTCGCCACTTGCGCCTGTTCCTGCAAAAGTAGATATCACTCCTGCTGGTGTAACTTTTTTGATTTTCTTTGCTGATGCGTCACATACATACAAATTTTTTGCAGCGTCGATAGTTATTCCAAATGGTATTCCGAAATCTGAAAAACTACCACCAGCAAAATTGCTGACAACTCCAGCTGGCGTAATTTTTTTTATTTTGTAATTACCCACATCGGTTATATACAAATTTCCGTCTACATCCATAGTAATACCATTTGGGCTCGAAAATTGCGCCACATTTCCTGCGCCAACTACATCACCATCATCGCCAGTTCCAGCTAGTGTAGTTACAACTCCTTCGGGTGTTATTTTCTTAATTTTGTTATTACCTGTATCAACGACATAAACAATGCCTGATGGTGCAATTACGATTCCTTCAGGTTCGTTTAGTTTGGCGGCGGTTCCTGTGGCATTAATATCTCCAGAGGTGCTTCCTATCCATGAGGTTGCTATAGCATTACCGCCAGAATTTGAATTGCTATTGTCATCACTTTTGGAGCAAGAAAAAATAGAAATTGTACTTATAGTTATGAGTGTGATTTTAAAAAAAAGATTTTTCATGATTATTTAATTTTTAAATATTATTATTAATTATTCTACAATAAAAATACTGTTGGCTTCGCTTATTCCTGTACCCAAGTTTGTTCTGGTATCGTTTGGCTTCCATGATGCAGCTACTGTATTGTTTCCTGCATTTGCTATACCTGCTTTATGCAACTCATTTTTAAATAAAAAAATACTATTGACTCTTGAATTGCTAGAGTTTGGTTCCATGTTGGTGTCGATATTGTTTTTCCAAACGGCGGCTACTGGGTTTCCGTTTCGGTATTTTGATCCCGATATGAAAATGTTATTATCATTGTCAACTGCAATTGCTGTTGCTACGGCATTTGGATTATCAATCAATCCAAAAACGTTGTCTTCCCAATACACGGGATAACTCACAGACAGTTCAGTAGTACCACTATTATTTCCAGCTACATACACTTTATTGTTTTTGACTACAATCGCAACAGCATCTTGATCTCTAGTAGTTGGCCCTGTATTTTGAAGATAAATTTTTACGCCATTTTTCCAATAGACTGCTTTGTTTTTCAAAACATCTCCTACAGGTTCTCGCACATAGCCCGCCACATAAACATCATCATTAGTGTCTACAAAAATTGACAAACCGAAGGAAGTATAATCGCCACTAGGTAGGTAGGTTCGTGTTCCGTTTTTCCAATATACTGCTTGGGCGCCAAGAAATGTGTAGTCGTAACCACAAGCATAAATGTCGGTTCCTTTAATAAAAACAGCTTCGGCTCGTGACTCCCCATCGCCAATTTCTAGCGTTTGTGGAACTTGATTTTTCCAAAGTCGTGCTTGGTAGGTTTGATTTTTTATTTCGTAACCTACCACATAAGCATCGGCAGTTCTAAAACCTGTAGAAATACCAGCGATACCCAATGCTCTTGCTGCTCCAACGCCATCGGTTAGTAGATACTCTTTTCCGTTTACCCAATATTTAGCTCGATACGCTCCTGAATTTTGAGGACTTGCGTCAGAACCAGCAACAAGGGTAACAAAAGTAGCTATTTGAGGCACTTCTTCGGCTACTTCTTCTGGTGTGCAAGCACCTAATCCAAAAAAGATACTTATACCAAATAGTATTTTGGATACTCTAGGTAGATTAACTTTTTGAAATGCAATTACTTTTAGTTTCATGATTTTTTATTTTTAATATTAATGATACAAATGTGGTTTTTATAGCTATGCCAAAAAACCACAAAAGGACGAACGACGTTTTAAAAGTACGAACGACATGAAAAAGGCTTGTCTCCCGACAAACCTCTTTCTACTAAACAAAAAAATAATGAAATTATTGAATTACTAATTTTTTGGTTACTGATGCTCCATTTTCGGTAGTGATTTTAACATAATAAATACCTGATTGCGCTTTGTCAATTGCATAACTTGTTGCATCAAATGTTAGTTTAATTTCTTTACCCACGACATCAAAAGCGGTAACCGTTGTTATTTTTTCTTGCGAGTCTATTTTGAAAGTGCCACTACTTGGGTTTGGGTACATGGCAGCACTAAAATTGGCTTGCTCAATATCATTAACTCCCAAAACTTGAGTGTTGCTAGCCAAATAAAGACCTCCATTACCGGGATTAGTAGAAAGAATAGGCAGTTGATAGGTCGAAAAATTGGTTGTAATTCCAGCGATTGTTGCCACGTCAAAAAACATACCTGTACCAGAAATCTGATCGTTAATATATATTCTATTAGTAGTCTTGTCAATTTGCAAACCACCAAGTTGAGGTTTGCCTTGAATAGAATTTGGCAAAACAAAAATATTGCAACCGTTACTAGCATTCGATACAAAAGTATTTATTGCAAGCGACGGAAATGACACGCCTAATAAATTTGCTATTACATTAGCATTAATTTTTATTAAAGTAGTTCTAACATTAAATAATCCGCCAAGTGAGTAACTGTCATTGTTATTGGCTACCCAAAGTGCTCCATTGCTGTCAAACGCTATTCCTTCTGGACTTGTAAATACATAATTTATAGTTGCGGTAGATAAAGCAGCGTCTGTATTAGTCAAAGAACTTCCTGTATAACCAGCTGCTGCTGCTGTATTACTAAAAAATTTCATTGGTGCATTGACTGTGTTAAGGTTGGCAACTTTAATTGCAACTATTCGGTTGTTGTAATAATCTGATGCCCAAAGATTTCCAACAGCATCAAATGCAAAATTTGCAAAATACGATTGAATACCACCATTGCCTAAAACGGTTCTTGTTGCCAAGTTAGGCCCAGAGTATTTTACGATTTGAGTATTAAGATAACTCCCTTCGGAGGAATACAAGTTGCCCGAAGCATCAAAAGCGATACCAACATAATCTTGTGATAAATTGGTTACTTGACTCACATTTGCGATGGAAGCCACTGGATCATTTCCATAATTTGGAAATTTGTAAATACGTTGGTTGGCAGCAGTTAGCGATACATACAGATCACTTCCGTTCATTGCAACGCAATTTGGACTAGCGTTGGTTGCAAGATTGTTACCAACTTGATTCAACTGAATTGTAAAAGCAGGATTTACAACCATTGATGCTCCCGACTGAACATAGGTTTTTACTTTGTTGTTACTGAATTCTGGCACGACCAATCGGCGGTTGTTTAATTGTGCTTGTGCCATGTTGCAGATTGCAAATACGGATAGAAGTAAAATTTTTTTCATGATTTAAAGTTTAATTGTTAGTAATGAAACAAATGTCTACTAAAACAATTTCTGAAAAAACCACAAAAGGACAAACGACATTATAAATGTACGAACGACGTTTTTTTAACATATTTTTATACTACATCTAAAAAAAAGAGGAGCGTATAAAAACAAAAATTTTCGCCAAATTATAACTTTAAAAAATGAAATTTGCCAATTATTGATTTGTAAAAAAAAGGCTTGCCGTGAAGCAAACCTTTTTCAGAATTGTTAGTAGGACTTTTATTTTAAAAAAATACTATAGGTTACTGAATCTCCTGTCGTGTCTGGAACCAGTTTTGTAGCAACAGTGTTTTTCCAATATTTAGCGACCGCTTTAGTCCCTGTACTTTCATATCCTGTGACGTAAATATCTGATCCTGAAATTACAATATCTTGTGCAATAGCATCTTGAGATCCATTTGTGAGTGGTGTAGGAACTTTGTTTTTCCAATATTTAGCAACTTTTTTTGTACCGTTAGACTCATAACCTGTTGTATGTACATCAGAACCGTCAATTACAATTCCATTAGCACTAGCATCATTAGCACCATCCGATAATTTAGTTGCCACAGTATTTTTCCAGTATTTTGCAATATCTACAGTTCCATTATTCTCATATCCTGCGGTATAAACATCATTTCCCACAATTTGAATATCTAATAAATTAGCGTCATTAGTGCCATCGGTAAGTTCGGTAGAAACTCCGTTTTTCCAATATTTAGCAATTCTATAAGTTCCGTAATACTCATTTCCAGCGATATAGACATCAGACCCTACTACTTTAATAGCAACTGGTACAGATTCGTTCATACCATCTGTAAGCTCTGAGGCAACTCCATTTTTCCAAACTTTTGCAATATCATAAGTACCATTAAATTCATAAAAAGCAACATACACATCATTTCCTGCAACTGATATTGCAGAAGCTTCTGCATTCATAGATCCATCAGTTAGTTCTGTGGGAATTCCGTTTTTCCACATCATAGCTTTTTTATTGGTGCCATCAGACTCATATCCTACTACATAAACGTCAGCTCCCTCAACAATAACCTGATAAGCTTCAGCATTATAGGTGCCATTCGTTAAGTCAGTAGGTATGCCATTTTTCCAAACTGTTGCCACCCCAATTCCTCCTTTAATTACAAATCCAGATGTATAAATGTCCTTTGTAGAAGAAGATTCATTGTCACTTTTAGAACAAGAAAATAAAACTGCAATCGTAACTAATACAAGCGCAGTCTTAAATAATAAAAGAGTATTCTTCATTTTTGTAATATCTAGGTATTTTTGAATTTTTAATTTCATGATTTTTACATTTTATGATTAAGAAGCAAAATTGATTAAAGTGGAGCTATCTAAAAACCATAAAAGGACGAACGACGTTTTAAAAGTACGAACAACGTTTTTTTAACAAAAAATTATTATATTTGAGTCGTTCAATTTATTTGCCTAGATGAAAACGTACAAATGTATTATTGTAGATGATGACGAGATGGACAGACTCGTGGTACAATCCTATGCAAAAAGGTTTGATTCTATGACCATTGCTGGCGTTTTTGATTCGGCAGAAAAAGCACTTACTTTTCTAGAAAATAATGAAGTAGATATTGCTTTTTTGGATATCGAATTAGAAAAAGCCTCTGGAATAGAACTCCGAGAAAAAGCAAGACAAATTCCAGCTTGTGTATTTATATCGTCGCATAGTGAATTGGCAGCAGATACTTTTATGGTAGACACTCTTGATTTTATCGTAAAACCGTTCAAATTTCCTAGATTTGAGCTAGCCATGAGCCGCATTAACGAATACCTAGAAATTAAACTCAAGGCAGAATTGTTTGAAGCTAGTATTGGTGGAGATGCTGTTTACCTTAAGATTGGCAATGAGCAGATAAAAGTAAAAATGCACGAAATTTTGTATCTCGAAGCCTTAAAAAATTATACTTTGGTGGTTACCGAAAAAAAGCGGCATTGTGTCTTGTCTAATATTGGCGAGTTACTTTCGGAACAAGTGTTTCAATCGTTTGTAAGAATCCACAGAAGTTTTGCCATACAAAGAGAATTTATACAAAAAATTGCATCGTCTGAAGTTGTACTGCATAACAACAAGATACTACCCGTTGGCAGGAGCTACAAGGACAATTTAAGTTTGTTGCAATAAACAAATAGTAACAAAAAATAAAGCATTCGCTACGATGTAGCACAAAATAAAAAAACCATGACAACTATTTTAGATTATTTACTAATTGATAAAGCCAAGAAGGTTTTATTTAAAATCCAAAAATTACATGAAAAAAGTTGTACTACTCACGTTTTTTGTTTTCTATGCTAATTCTTATGCCCAAAAACTCGAAGGGCAGAAATTGATTGATTCACTTTTGGTAGAATTGCCAAAAATGAAAGAAGATACTTTGAAGGTCAATTTGTTAAATAAACTAGCTTATACTTATAAATTTAATAATCCCGAAAACACCTTGAAATATGCTAATATAGCATTGTTTTTATCAAAAAAAATAAACTACAAAGAAGGCATTGGCGTGTCTTATTTGAATATTGGGATTTATCATCGAACTAAAGACGATTTAAAAAATGGAAAATTAAATTTCTATAATGGACTAAAACTATGTACCAAAAAAAAGAATTTAATTCAAATTTATTTAGGTTTATTTATTTGTTATGATTTTGAAAGTAATTATCCAAAAGCATTAGAGTTTGCATATAAAGGTTTAAAAATTAATGAAGAAATAGGCGATAAACGGGGCGTTGTAAAATCGTACATAAATATTTCTGCGATATATCTTAATTTAGAAAACTACAGAAAAACAATAGAAATTAATAACAAGGCAATACAACTAAATAAATCGCTTGAGATTGAAGTAGGAAGTAATGTTATATACTGCAATAATGGCATCTGTTACGGTGAATTAAAAGAATTTGACAAGGCAATAAGTAGTTTCAATAAAGCAATTGAAATTAATTTAAAAACAGACAATATAGGGAATTTGGCAGATTGTTATGACGGATTATCCGGAGTTTATAATCAAAAAGGTAATGATGAAAAAGTAATATATTACTCTAATTTGGCAAAAAAATTAAATCTTGAGTCAGAAAATAGATTTGATTACGCTGTTAATATTAGTCAAATTGGGGCAGCTTATTTAAATATGAGCAAGAATGAGATAAATAAAGACCTTCAAAAAAAATTATTTGAAAAAGCAATTACTAATATTCTAGAAGCAATACAAATAAATAAAGAGTTAACTAGTTTAGATGATTTAAGCGTAAATTATAAAAATTTATCTGAAGTGCAAAAGCTACTTGGCAACTATAAATCCTCTTTGGAATCACACGAACAATATGTTATCTATAAAGATTCGGTTTTTAATGCCGATAACAAAGAAACCATCAAAAACCTTGAAGACAAACGTGAAATAGAATTGCGTGACAACAAACTAAAAATAAACCAACTAGAACTTAAGAGCAAAGAAAAACAAAAATGGTATTTGCTTGGCGGTTTGGGTTTACTAACTGTAATTGGAGGATTGCTGTTTTATCAAAGCCGCAAACGCAAACAAGTGAACCAAAAACTTGAAACCTTAAACCAAAATCTAGATGCCAAAAACCTCGAACTCGACCAAGCCAACAAAGCAAAAACTCGTTTTTTTGGCATCCTGAACCACGATTTGCGTGGGCCAGTAGCCAACCTAGTTTTCTTTTTACAACTGCAACAAGAATCGCCCGAAATGCTCGACGCAGAAAGTATCAAACGCATGCAGAACAAAACCATGACGGGTGCCGAAAACCTATTAAGCACCATGGAAGACATTTTGCAATGGAGCAAAAGCCAAATGGAAAACTTTAAACCTCAACCCAAAAAAATTCCAGTTGAACAGCTTTTTAACGATACCAAAAAAGTATTTTCGGGCTATTTGAAAATTGATTTCGAATATCAAAATCCTAACAATATTGAAGTTTTTACTGATGAAAATTATTTGAAAACTATCATCAGAAATTTGACTAGCAACGCAATAAACGTATTTACCATCACCGAAAACCCAAAAATAATCTGGAAAGCGTGGCAAGAAAATAATGTTTCGTATTTTTCAATTCAAGATAATGGTCCTGGAGCCAATGAAGACCAATTTAATGCTTTGTTTGAAGACTCTGAAATTACAAGTGCCAAATCTGGGCTTGGTTTGTACCTAATTCGTGATATGGCGAAGGCAATTAATTGTGAGATTTCTGTGGATAGCAAAATTGGGGAAGGGACGACTTTTACACTAAAATTCTAAATTACATGAAAAAAGTTGTATTCCTTTTATTTATTGTTTTCTATGCTAATTCTTTTTCCCAAAAACTCGAAGGGCAGAAATTGATTGATTCGCTTTTGGTGGAATTACCAAAAATGAAAGAGGATAGTATGAAGGCATCTGCATGTGATAAAATTTCTAGGGAATTATTAAATACTGATCTTGAAAAAAGTATAAAATTCATTGATTTACAATTCCAAGTGTCAAATAAAATTAAAAATAAAAATTACATAGCAAGTTCATTTGTAAATTATGCTTTTTATAATTTACATAAAAATGAATTATCTAACTGCAAAAAATATTTAATAAAAGCTCAAAAACTAAATCCTTCAAAAACTGTTTTAGCAGAATTATATAAATGTTATGGCGGCTATTTTTATTATCAATCAGATTTTACTAATGCTATTCAAAATTACAACAAATCAATTTCAATATTTGAAAGTATTGGTCAAAAAGAAGGTCAATCTAATGTATTATTAAACATAGGAAGTGTTTATCTACAATTAAAAGAGTATGAAAAAGCTATTGTTTCCTTTAAAAAAAGTTTTGAACTAGACAAACAAATAAATCCTCAAAAACAAAATGGTTTAAGATATTACAGTTTAATAGGGGTTTGTTATTTGTATCTTAAAGATTATGATACAGCAAAATTGTATTTTGAAAAGGCCTTAAAGTTTAAAAATATAAAGGATCTTAGTACATTGGAAATGTGTTATACTGGAATTGGAGAAATATATTTAAACACCAAAAAGTATGATGAAGCCCAAACTTTCATAGATAAAGCTAAAGAAATTTCTATTAAAACGGATAATAAGTTTACATTATCAGTTAATTATTTTAATTTAGGTGAAATTTCATATTACAAATCTAAAATCGATGGAGTTGCAAATATAGATAATAAGTATTTAAATAAATCTACAGAGTTTTATCAAAAGGCAATAGATTTAGGCAAAGAAATAGATAACGATTTATTGAATTATGATACATATTCAAAATTATCTCGAAATCTTAAACTCCAAGGCAACTTCAAAGCCTCTTTAGAAGCCCATGAACAATATGTAATTTATAAAGACTCTATTTTCAATGCCGATAACAAAGAAACCATTAAAAACCTTGAAGACAAACGAGAAATCGAGCTTCGTGACAACAAACTTAAAATTAACCAACTAGAATTAAAAAGTAAAGAAAAACAAAAATGGTACTTGTTTGCTGGTTTGGGATTGCTAACAGTAATTGGAGGTTTGTTATTCTATCAAAGCCGAAAACGCAAACAAATTAACTCGAAACTTGAAACTTTAAACCAAAATCTCGATGCCAAAAATCTAGAACTCGATCAAGCCAACAAAGCCAAAACCCGATTTTTCGGAATTTTGAATCACGATTTGCGTGGGCCAGTGGCTAACCTAGTTTTCTTTTTACAATTGCAACAAGAATCGCCCGAAATGCTCGACCCAGAAAGCATCAAGCGTATGCAAGACAAAACCATGACGGGTGCCGAAAACCTATTGACCACCATGGAAGACATTTTGCAATGGAGTAAAAGCCAAATGGAAAACTTTAAACCGCAACCCAAAAATATTCCAGTTGAGCAACTTTTTAACGATACCAAAAAAGTGTTTTCAGGTTATTTGAAAATTAGTTTCGAATATCAAAATCCTGAAAATATTGACGTTTTCACGGACGAAAATTACCTAAAAACCATCATCAGAAATTTAACAAGCAACGCAATAAACGTTTTCACAAATACTGAAAATCCAAAAATTATTTGGAAAGCTTGGCAAGAAAATAATGTTCCCTATTTTTCTATTCAAGATAATGGCCCAGGAGCCAGTCAAGAACAATTCAAAACCTTGTTTGAAGATACCGAAATAACTAGTGCTAAGTCAGGATTGGGTTTGTACTTAATTCGTGACATGACAAAAGCGATTAATTGTGAAATTTCGGTGGATAGTAAAATTGGGGAAGGAACGACTTTTACTTTGAAAATATAGTTAATGAAAAAAGCCTACTTCATTATTTTATTGTTTCCATTATTTTCTGTTGCTCAAAAATTGGAAGGTCAAAAACTAATTGATTCGCTTTTGGTCGCATTGCCGAAAACGAAAGAAGATACTTTAAAGGTAAAACTTCTTAATGATTTGGGTTATAATTATATTTATATAAACAAAGAAAAGAGTTTACAGTTTATTAATGACGCTGAAAAATTATCAAAAAAAATTAACTTTAATGATGGTCTTGCTAGTTCGTTTATCAATTTTGGAAATCATTATTATATACATTCCAATTTAGATTTAGCATTCCAAAACTATAAAAAAGCGGGGCGTTTAAAACCAACAAAAAAAGTTTTAGGTGAAATATATTTAGGTTATGGATTGTATTTTTTTAGTAAAAACTTTTTCGACAAAGCACTTTTAAATTTCAATAGAGCACTTTCTATTTTTGAAAGTACTAATCAAAAAAGATATATTATTTCAACTCTAAATAATATTGCAAATGTTTATAAAGAAACCAAAAATTATACAAAAGCAATAGATCTTTATAAAAAAGGATTACAACTAAACAAAAAAATTAATTCGACAAAAAATGACGAAATTAGATTAACAAATATTGCAAGTTGTTATTTTCTGCTTGATGATTTTGACACAAGTTTGCAGTTTTTAAATAAGGCGCTTGAAATAAAAAATCTCAACAATTCCCACAAAGCACTTATTTATGGAAATATTGGAAATGTTTATATCAATAAACTACAATACGATAAAGGAAGTTTTTTTATTGAAAAAGCATTAGCAATCAATAGAGAATTAAACGACGATTATGGATTGTCTAAAAACTATATTTATTTGGGTTATCTAAATCTAGAAAAATCAAAAACTGAAACAGGATTAAAAAAAAGCTCAGATTTGGTCGAAGCAAAAAAATATATCGAAACTTCAATTTCGTTAGAAAAAAAAATGAATAACGAACTCAATTCTTGGTATCAATATCAATTATTATCCGAAATAAATAAGTTAGAAGGCAATTACAAAGAATCACTTATTGCACACGAACAATACGTCATCTACAAAGACTCAATCTTCAACGCAGATAACAAAGAAACCATTAAAAACCTTGAAGACAAACGAGAGATTGAATTGCGTGACAATAAACTAAAAATTAACCAACTAGAATTAAAAAGTAAAGAAAAACAAAAATGGTACTTGTTTGCTGGTTTGGGCTTAGTGACCAGTATTGGAGGATTGTTATTCTATCAAAGCCGCAAACGCAAACAAGTCAACTCAAAACTTGAAATATTAAACCAGAATCTCGATGCTAAAAATCTACAACTAGACCAAGCCAACAAAGCCAAAACCCGATTTTTTGGAATATTAAATCACGATTTGCGAGGTCCAGTTGCCAACCTAGTTTTCTTTTTGCAATTGCAACAAGAATCGCCCGAAATGCTCGATGCAGAAAGCATCAAACGAATGCAAGACAAAACCATGACTGGTGCCGAAAACTTATTGGCAACTATGGAAGATATTTTGCAGTGGAGCAAAAGCCAAATGGAAAACTTCAAACCTCAACCCAAAAACATTCCAGTTGAACAGCTTTTTAACGATACCAAAAAAGTATTTTCTGGCTATTTGAAAATTAGTTTCGAATACCAAAATCCTGAAAACATTGAAGTTCTTACTGATGAGAATTACCTAAAAACCATTATTAGGAACTTAACAAGCAACGCCATAAACGTTTTAGCTTCCTCGCTTCCTCGGAATGACAATGGTTCGTTAAAAATTATCTGGAAAGCGTGGCAAGAAAACAATGTTTCGTATTTTTCAATACAAGATAATGGTCCAGGTGCCAATGAAGACCAATTCAAAGCTCTGTTTGAAGACACTGAAATTACAAGTGCAAAATCAGGTCTTGGTTTGTACCTAATTCGTGATATGGCGAAGGCAATTGATTGCGAAATTACTGTAGATTCGAAGATAAATGAAGGCACCATTTTTGTTTTAAAATTAAAATAAAAAAGGCACGACCGAAATCGCACCTTTACTTATATCCTATTATAATCGTTTACAACAAAGCCGTCAAGCTATCTGCATAAGTCTGCTTTGGTGCCACACCTACTTGTCGGCCAACTACTTCTCCGTTTTGAAAAACCAAAACTGTTGGAATATTACGAACACCATATTTGGCAGCAAATTCTTGGTTGGCATCTACATCTACTTTACCAACCACTGCTTTTCCTTCAAATTCGGTTGCGATTTCTTCTATAACTGGTCCAACCATACGGCATGGTCCACACCAAGCTGCCCAAAAATCTACTAATACTGGTTTGTCTGATTTTAATACTACCTCGTCAAAAGTCGCATCTGTTATTGTTACTGCCATTTTTATTTTATTTTAATATTTGTACAAAATTACTCATTTGGTTTGTAAATTTCTTAATTTCAAATCGGTTTTAATGATAACTTTATAAATTCTAATTATTGAAAGGTTTCTACAGAAAAAGAAACGAATTTATTTAGAATGAAATTTTCTCTATTTGTTCAACAATAGCAACGATCTCGGCTTTTAATTCTTCATTTATAATCCCTTTTTCATCATCAAAATTTGCTTTAAAACTAGGGAAAGCCATACTTGCTACTATATTTCCACCTTGAAACGGAAACCTATTTTTGGCAATTTCTAAAACGGTTGCGCCACCACGAGGACCAGTTGCAGCTGATAATAGTAACATAGGTTTGTTTTGAAATGTTTGGCTGTTGACTCTAGATGTCCAATCGAAAATATTTTTGAAAGCTGAGGTATAACATCCGTTGTATTCTGCAAAGGAAATCATAACAAAATCAGCATCGGTAATTTTATTATAAAAATCATGAGCTAATGCTGGCAAACCTGTTTCTTGTTCTCTATCTACTGAATAAATTGGCATTTCATAATCGTTTAAGTCTAAAACTTCAACTTGGGCATTTGGCACTAAATTGGCGGTGTAAGTAACTAATTTTTTGTTAATTGAGTTTTTGCTGTTACTAGCAGCGAAGGCAAGTATTTTCATGTTTAATTTTGTTTGTTTTGTATTTCTTATTTCTGTAAATAACTCTATTTTATTGACGTTTTGCGGCAATTATTGAAAACTTAATTATGATGCTAAAGTACTCTTTTTTGCTCAAATCTCCTAGCCCCGATGGGAACGGCATCCTTTTTTGGTTCTTGCCATTTTTCTTGGCAAGAACCAAAAAAGATATAGTGGACAGCGGGAAAAAGCTCCAAAAAAAAGAAAAATTTGGTTTTAAATTCTATTTTTGTAAAAAAAACATGATTCAGTATAACCCAAAAGATTGGTTAACTTTTATTTTCAAGATTCATAGATCGGACACGTTTCGAAAGTTGTTTCCGTTGATGGTTACTATTGGTATTTATTCGGGTATTGTTTGCTACATTGAACTGGAATATTATAAACTCAACGAAAAAAGTTTGATTAAAAACCTAAGTATGATGCACAGTTTGCTTGGTTTTGTGATTTCGTTATTGTTGGCTTATCGCACCAATACGGCTTATGATCGCTGGTGGGAAGGTCGCAAATTGTGGGGTTCGTTGGTAAATAGTAGTCGAAATTTGGCACTAAAACTTTCGGCTATTTTGGAAGATGAAAAAGACAAAAAATATTTTAGAAAAATGATTCCGCTTTTTGCGTCAATCCTAAACAAACATCTCAATAATAACGAAACTAGTACGGAACTTTATGACGAGGTTTTGTTGGAGTTGCAAAAATACAAACACCAGCCTAATCAGGCCGCCAAAATGATGTTTCACAAAATTAATGACTTGTACAAGGCGCAGAAAATTACGGGTAACCAACTCATTATTATCAATACAGAAATGCAAACTTTTGTGGATGTTTGTGGCGCCTGTGAGCGCATAAAAAACACGCCTATTCCTTACTCGTACAGCTCTTTTATTAAGAAATTTATTTTTATTTATGTCATGACTTTGCCTTTTGGCTATGCGTTGAGCTTAGGTTTTACGACAATTCCTGTAGTGATTTTTATTTTTTATGTCTTAGCCAGTTTGGAGCTAATTGCCGAAGAAATTGAAGATCCTTTTGATGGCGACGAAAACGATTTGCCTACCAAAAAACTAGCAGAAAATATTCGGAAACATGTGGAGGAGTTGTTGTAGTTTTTTTGCATCTTAAAATCCATCAAAGTACATCAAAAAAATATTAAAACGTAACAAAAAAGTTAATTTTTGGCATTTTAGTGAAGTTTAGTATACTTTTATGTATGTTTACATTGCAGTTTTACAATTGTCATAATGCGCACTGGTGCAGGTTTCCAGTATTAGAACGGGATTTGTAAGACTGTTTTTTTGTTTATATTTATCCATTTGTTTTAAATTCACTTACTTTTTCTAAATCAAATAAATTGTTGCAATCGTAATAAATTAAATTTTCGTCTATATTCTTTAAATCAAAATCATACATATCAATTATAATATTAAATTTCGACTCTAGAAATTTATAAAACCTTTTATCACCTTTATTAATGTAGCGTTGCAAAACCCAAAGCATATAACCTACAATACTCAATTCAGGCGTATCTTTACTTCTTACAATTTCTGAATTATAATTTATTTTCAATGGTTCAACGCGTTTTTTATTGTCAATAATTAGTGTATTTTCTATTGCTTCTTGAAGATTTAATTGGATACTTTTATTGCGATTAGCTAACAAAATTTGATAAAAATTAGCTTCATTATTCAATCGTTCTTTTTAAAGATTACTCACAAGATCAAAATAAAATTCGGTTTCATTTTTATTGTGTTTTTTATGAAATAAATCCAATCTTTTTCTAACAATCACACAATAAAATTTGAAACCTTCCAATTTTCTTAAAAAGTCAATAAATTTAACTTGAATTTCTAAATTATCGTAACTTGCATGTAAATACCAACCCTTTTTATTAGTAACGCATGGTAAAGTATTATATAATGTATCTTCTTGATCTCATCCAAAAAATTTAAAATGGCATTTCGAAGCAATTTTTTGTTCTCTATTTTTATCATTACTAAAAATAAATTTGCCATAAATCCTTGACTACCAACTATGCATTTGTTGCCTTTTGCGTAAAACGATGCATCGCCACTTTCATCTGTAAATAAATATACTTTCTTTTTGTCCATACATTTAATTCAACTTGAAATTCACTTGCAACTTCTCTAGCTCTATAAATTATCGTCTTTCCAATTAGAAGAAAACTCCTTTTGTTTTAAACCAGTATTTGGATATTTAACTCATAGAATTTTACATCTTTGTGAAAAAGGATTTAAAAGATTAAGAAAAACGTATTTTCTTACACATCAAACATGATGTGAATCTACGTAATAATGAAGTTTTATTAATAAAAAAACCCAGAGCAAGTCTGGGTTATAAATACTATTTTAAAGTGCAGGCACTAAAGCGTAAAGAATAGTTAGGCACTGTGGGTACAAAAGTATATATAAATATGTAATTTCAAAATTATTTTAACTGTTTTTCACATATCCAATCTTATTTAAAATGATTTTATTTATGACATCATTTGCTTCAAAGTTCTTAAATAATTGATGAATTTCTTCTTCTATTATACTTTTTCTACTTGCAGATATTTTTTTAAGAAAATACAGAATCACTTTTATTGCTGAATCTAAGGAGTGTTTATTATTGTTATTAAATTTAAAAAAAGGGGTTGTATTTATTTCTAATGGTGTATTTGAATCGAATAACAAACCACTATGAGCGCAAATATTTCGAATGAAAATAATAGTTTGAAAAAAATTTTTAAATGTTTTTACAGAATTAAAACCATAATATTGTGCAATTTTAAGTTTTAAATTTTCGTCTTTAATAGAATAAAAAATACTGTAAATACTACCAAAAGTTAAAAACTCTAAAGTTTTCCAAGCTGGCGCATAAATATCGTTTGGATAATTAAGGTGGTGCTTCTTTATTGGTTTATTTTTATCTTTGAACTTATCGTTATAATATTTCGGAAACTCGTCAACAAAATTACTATTCATTACTTTTTTATTTGCGAACCAAGTAGGAAGTTCTGCATACTCATTAGATACAATATAGATTAATTGAGTTCTTAAATTTATTTCAATTCTATTAAGTGCTTTGTTTAATATGTTTTTTAAATCAACATCCAAATAATACAATTTTACAACATCAGAAAATTTAGTTCCTGTTTTAAAATTATGGTTACCATCAATCTCAAAAGGATTCCAGTAAAATCCCAATCGATAATAACCAATATCTAGTAAGGTTTCCTTTACTTTTTCTAGGTCACAATCAAACAACATTCCTCTAGTTTGAAGAAGTGCTATTTGTTGTTCAACGGTTGTGGCTTTTTGACCCATTTTTATTTTAAAATTTTCATTTCCTCAATAAATTTCTTGTCTCCACACTCAAGTGGAGACTTTTTATAATAAATCAATCACATATTTTTTGATGCTTTTTTTATTAATGATTTTTTCTCAAAAGTAAGCATTTAATTCAACTTGAAATTCACTTGCAACTTCTCTAATTCCGCCAACAACTCATTCGAGATTTTAATTTTCAGCTTTCGGCTTGGCATAGACAATCGCGTGATTACTTTTGTTTCTTCAATAATTGCAACTGTTTCTGGAATAATAGGCTCGGCATCTTCGGAAATTTCTTCAGTAAAAACTGCTTCATCCTCTGAAGTTGGTTCTTCAAACAAAACAGGTTCAATTTTGGGTTGTATTTTTATTATTTCCGAATTGCTTTCGGCATGTTTTTCGATTTTTTCCAATTCCATTATATCAAAAGTGACTTGATTTTCGCCTTTGTTAGCATTAAAGACGGCGTTTAGTTTGGTAATAAATTCAGAGCTTAACTCTTTTACATCCAGCGAAATAGAAAGTTTTTTGGCAAAAGTTTCGAACACATCTTGCAGCATTTTGAATTCTGAAAATTGCAGTCGTGGCTCGCCTTTTTTGCCAGTTTCGCGATCCGCCCAACCTTCTTTTACCAAGACCTTTATATAAGTAAAACTATTTGGGATCAAATAATGGCGGTTTTTCATGTATTCTTCGCCAAAAATCTTAAATTCATAACTTTCGTCATAACCTTCAAGATTGAAAATTGCCCAACCTTTTCCGTTCTTAGCAATTCGGTGTTGCACGTTTGAAATAATTCCGCCAAAAGCGAGATTTTTATTCAAGTATTGATTCAAATCTTTGAGCGATTCCAGTCTAGAATTGCAAAAATATTTCATCTCGAATTTGAAATCGTCCAGCGGATGACCCGAAATATAAATGCCAACCACTTCTTTTTCTTTAGCGAGTTTTTCCATGGTTGACCAATCGTCACAAGTCGGAATAACGGGTTCAGCAATAACAATATCGCTGCTTTCGCCAAACAAACTTACTTGTGCCGAGTTTTCGTTTTCTTGAAATTTGGAAGCAAACCGCAACGCTTTTTCATAAAACGTAATGCCGTCGCCATCATCATGAAAATATTGCGCTCTTGTGGTTCCTAAAAACGAATCGAATCCACCTGCCAAAATCAAATTTTCGATGGCTTTTTTGTTGGCGGCTCGCAAATCAATACGTTTGGTCAAGTCAAAAATCGACTTGTATTTGCTTTCTTTTCTATTAGCAACTATGGTTTCTACTGCGCCCATACCAACACCTTTTACAGCTCCAATGCCAAAACGAACGGCATATTCGTCGTTTACTGTAAATTTATAAAAACTCTCGTTCACATCGGGACCCAAAACCTTCAATCCCATGCGTTTACATTCTTCCATAAAAAACGACACTTGCTTGATATCGCTCATGTTATTACTCAAAACTGCCGCCATATATTCGGCTGGATAATTAGCTTTTAGATAAGCAGTTTGATAAGCAATCCAAGCATAACAAGTAGAGTGCGATTTGTTAAAGGCATACTCTGCAAAGGCTTCCCAGTCTTTCCAGATTTTTTCTAGTTTTTCTTCTTCATGACCTTTTAAAGCAGCTTGCGAAATGAATTTTGGCTTCATTTTGTCCAAAACATCTCGTTGTTTTTTTCCCATCGCTTTTCGCAAAACATCGGCATCACCTTTGGAGAAATCGGCGAGTTTTTGCGACAAAAGCATTACTTGTTCTTGATAAACGGTAATTCCGTAGGTGTCTTTAAGCAATTCTTCGCAAGCTTCAAGATCATATTCAATTGTTTCTTCTCCATTTTTCCGACGAATAAAACTCGGAATATAAGCAATTGGTCCTGGTCGATACAAAGCGTTCATGGCAATCAAATCGTTGAAAACTGTTGGCTTCAACTCTTTCATGTATTTTTGCATTCCGGCACTCTCGTACTGAAATATTCCAACCGTTTCGCCACGCTGAAAAAGCTCATAAGTCTTGACATCGTCTATCGGAAAAGTATCTGGATCGAGTTCAATTCCTGATCTGTATTTTACCAATTTGACGGTATCTTTTATTAAGGTTAACGTTTTTAATCCTAAAAAATCCATCTTCAATAACCCAGCACTTTCTACAACCGAGTTATCGAATTGGGTAACATATAAATCAGAATCTTTAGCGGTTGCAACGGGAACAAAATTGGTAATATCGGTTGGCGTAATGATAACACCGCAAGCATGAATTCCAGTATTTCTTAGATTTCCTTCCAGTATTTGTGCTTGCTGAATGGTTTCGCCACTCAAATCGTCTTCTTGCGAAAGCAACACCAATTCCTTCATTCGTTCGAAATCTTCGGGACGTAAAACCTTTTTGAATTCGGATTCTGAATCGTTCATGAAACGCGCCAAATTCCATTTGGACGGCAACATTCCGGGAATTAATTTGGCAATTTTATCGGCTTCAAAAAGTGGTAAATCCAGTACACGAGCTGTATCACGAATGGCTGATTTTGCCGCCATAGTTCCGTAAGTAACGATTTGTGCTACTTGCGTTTTACCGTATTTATCAATTACATAATCCATGACTTTACTTCGACCTTCGTCGTCAAAATCGATATCAATATCGGGAAGCGAAACACGATCGGGATTAAGGAAACGTTCGAAAAGTAAATTGTACAAAAGCGGATCGATATTGGTAATTCCGAGGCAATACGCCACCACCGAACCAGCAGCCGAACCACGACCTGGTCCAACCGAAACGCCCATTTTTCGGGCTTCGGCAATGAAATCTTGTACAATCAAAAAATATCCTGGATATCCTGAATTTTGAATAGTAAGTAATTCGAAATCAATACGTTCTTTGATTTCTTCTGTGATTTCGGGATAGCGTTTGTTCGCACCAATATAGGTAAGGTTTTTTAAATAAGCATTTTCGCCTCGAACGCCACCATCGGTTTTGTCTTCATCAATTTCAAACTCATTTGGAATTTCAAATTTGGGTAATAAAACTTCTCGGGCAAGATTATAAATTTCGATTTTATCGACAATTTCTTGAATGTTCGAAATCGCTTCGGGCAAATTGCTAAACAATTTCTTCATTTCGTCGCCCGACTTGAAATAATATTCTTGATTGGGCAATCCGTAGCGATATCCGCGACCACGACCTATTGGTGTGGCTTGTTTTTCGCCATCGCGCACACAAAGCAAAATATCGTGGGCGTTGGCATTGTCTTTATTAATATAGAAAGTATTGTTGGTAGCAATAAGTTTCAAATCGTGCTTTTTGGCTAGCGAAATTAAGCCTTCGTTTACCCGATTTTCATCTTCTTGATTGTGGCGCATGAGCTCGATATAGCAATCGTCGCCAAACTCGGCTTTCCACCAAAGTAGGGCTTCTTCGGCTTGATTTTCGCCAAGATTAAGAATTTTACTCGGAATTTCGCCATACAAACTGCCTGACAAAACAATCAAATCTTGTTTGTATTTTTGAATTATTCCACGGTCAATTCGAGGTACATAATACGAACCATCGGTATGCGCCAACGATGACATTTTGGCGAGATTGTGATAGCCATTTTTATTTTTAGCCAAGAAAACCACTTGATAACCGTTGTCTTTTCTTGATTTATCTTTGTGATCGTCGCATACATAAAACTCGCAACCTACAATGGGTTTCATTTCGACTTCAGTTGGAAGTTCGCCTTTTTCGACAGCTTCTTTGTTTTTTGCGGAAGCAGTTTTATTATGGTTCAACACATCACGAACAAAATGAAACGCACCCATTAAGTTATTAAAATCGGTAATAGCAACGGCCGACATTTTTTGGCTAGCAGCCGCTTTTACAAGTGATGACACCGAAATGGTAGACTGTAAAACCGAAAACTGCGTATGATTATGCAAATGCACAAACTCGGTATCAACGAGAATTTGTTTGTTTTCTGCTACCGTTTCTTTAGAAATTGGCTCAATTTTTTGACCACCTAATTGTTGCCGAATTTTATCAGAAGCTTCTTTTAGATTACTATGTTGTAGCCCGATGAGCTGGATCTCTCGAGGATTTTTGAGCTGAAAATCTTCGAAATATTCTTGCTCGACTTCTAATTCTTTTTTGGTGAAAATTTCGGTTCGAATGAGTTCGAAAAAACATCTTGTTGTAGCTTCGACATCGGCAGTCGCATTATGCGCTTCGGCAAATGGCTTTTTGAAAAGGTATTGGTGCAACTCGGTTAACGTTGGTAATTTGAATTTTCCGCCACGACCACCTGGTAATTTTAGTAACGACGCAGTAACTTCCGTACAAGTATCGAGAATTGGCATTGCGGCCATTGGACTTTCGATGCCCAATCGATAAAACTCGCAACCCATTATATTGACATCAAAACCTAGATTTTGACCCACAATAAATTTAGATTTTGATAACGCTATATTGAATTTTTCTAGAACTTCGGCTAGCAAAAAGCCTTCTGCTTGCGCCAACTCAGTCGAAATGCCATGAATGCGTTCAGCATCGTAAGGAATATTGAAACCTTCAGGCTTTATGAGATAATCTTGATGTTCGATTACTTTTCCCATTTCGTCATGCAACTGCCAAGCAATTTGCACACAACGAGGCCAGTTGTCGGTATCAGATATTGGTGCACCCCATTTTTTGGGTAATCCAGTGGTTTCGGTGTCGAATATTAAGTACATTTGATTGAGGATTGCAGAGAAAAGAATTTAGATTTCAGATTTTGAAGTAAAAAATATTTTCTTTTTATTATTATTTCAAAAATACCTTTTTAAAAATTTAAATTCAATTTTAGTTATTAACAAAAAACCTTCCAAAAAAAGATTTTCATCTATTTTTGAAAGGTTTTTATAATTTAAGATAATTTAATTTGCTAAATTATCTTTGTAGTTTAGGTTTAGTATCCGCCTCTACCACCACGGTCGTTTCCACCACCACGGCTGTTTCCGCCACCACCATAACCACCACGATCGTTACCACCGCTACGGTTATTGTTGTAAGGCTTGCGTTCTCCTTCTGGTTTTGGCTCTGATTTGTTAACTACGATAGCACGTCCTTGAACGGTAGCTCCGTTTAACTCATCTATTGCTTTTTGACCTTCGTCATCATTTGTCATTTCAACAAAACCAAATCCTTTACTTCTTCCAGTAAATTTATCAGTTATTATTTTTACAGAATCAACTGCACCATAAGCCTCAAAAGACTCTCTTAAATCTGCTTCTTCGATACTCCAAGGAAGGCTTCCAACAAAAATGTTCATAATAAATATTTTAAATATGGAACAAATATACGTTTTATTTACTGTAAATCAATTAATTGTTACTCCTTTATTATTACAAAAATACAAATGCATAAAAAAACCGCCTAAATTAGGCGGTTTTAATTAAAACTATTTTATTTTATAATTTGGTAATTGGTATATTATTGAAAACTCCTTCTTTAAAATTAACATAAACTTGATCTGAATTAGCATCTGCATTAACAGCGTTAAACTTAAATTTTCCAGAAATTGTTGCGCCGTCATTGGCTGTAATTTCAACTTTCCCTTCACCAACAATGGTGCCGTTTATTCCGCCTTGTCTTGCAATTGTAGTGTCAAAAATACTTTCTGTTCCATTTGGCGACTCGCTATAAATTGCTTTAACAGCGTTGTTTATTCCTAAAGTATACGTTCCCTTTCCTGAAGAATTTAAATATATAATCATTTCATCAGTTGTAGAACCACCTGTTATAATGAGGGTTCCATTAGTAGCCAGTCTTGCCTCATACTCATTTGCTTCCCAAAAAAAATTGTTTTTAAGTCCTCGGTACGCTTCTTTATTGAAAGTAATACTTTGCGAACAAGAATTGAAAAGAAATGCAATAACTAATATTAAAATTGATTTTTTCATTTTAGAATTTTAAATAATGGTCAAAAATAGTTTTTTATCTCAAATATTATACTTTAGAAATCTGTTTTTTTATAAATTAAAGGAATTTAACACATTTTTTGAGATTTAGTTACTGCAATTGTTGTTAGTTAGAAAATTAATAGTACTTTTGCACCCTTAATTAATCGAGGTCGAGTACCTCAAATTTAATCCTAGATTATGTCAGTAAAAATTAGATTACAAAGACACGGTAAAAAACAAAAACCTTTTTACTGGATCGTAGCAGCAGATGCTAGATCAAAAAGAGATGGTAAATACTTAGAAAAATTAGGTACTTACAATCCAAACACCAATCCAGCAACTATTGATTTGAACCTTGACCAAACGGTACAATGGTTACACAATGGTGCACAGCCAACAGATACTGCAAGAGCAATTCTTTCGTACAAAGGAGCTTTATTAAAACACCACCTAGATGGCGGTATTCGTAAAGGTGCCCTAACGCAAGAACAAGCGGATGCAAAATTAGCCGCTTGGATCGAGTCTAAAGCAACTAAAGTTGATGCTAAAAAAGACGGATTGTCTAAAAAAGATGCAGATGCGAAAGCAAAAGCATTAAAAGCTGAAAAAGTAGCCAACGAAAAAAGAATCGCTGCTCAAGCTGAAGCACTGAAAGCTCCTGAAGAAGTTGTAGAAGTAGAAGCTGCTGCTGAAGAAGTTGTAGAAGTTACTGAAACTCCAGAAGTAGAAGCTGCTGCTGATGAAGTAGTTGCAGAAACTCCAGTTGTTGAAGCTGCTCCTGAAGAAGAAGTTGTTGTAGCTGAAGTTGCAGAAACTCCTGCTGAAGAAGCTAGCGAAGAAGCTGAAGCATAATAGCAAGCGATAATGCGTAAAGAAGATTGTTTCTATCTAGGCAAAATTGCTAAAAAATTTAGTTTCAAAGGAGAAGTTCTTATCTATTTGGATACAGACGAACCCGAAGCATACCAAGATATGGAATCAGTATTTGTTGAATGCAACAATAACCTGATTCCATATTTTATTTTAGAAAGTTCGTTACACAAAAACGATTTTCTACGCGTTAAGTTTGAAGATATTTCTACCGAAGAAGAAGCCGATTCTATTCTTGGAAACGAAGTATACCTTCCTCTCAAAATGTTGCCGAAACTTACAGGCAACAAATTTTATTATCATGAAGTTATAGGTTTTGAAATTGAAGACAAACGTTTGGGTGTTTTCGGGAAAATTGTATCTATAAATGACAGTTCGGCTCAACCACTTTTTGAAGTATTAAATGGTGATGTCGAAATTCTGGTTCCAATGATCGACCATTTTCTGGTAAATATAGATCGCGAGAATAAAAAAGTTATCATGGATCTGCCCGAAGGTTTGGTGGAAATGTATTTATAATAAATTCCAATATTTTAAATTACAAATTACAATCAAAATAAATTCAAAAATAAATAACAATTATTTTATATGAATAAACCGTTTGATTTAGAGGAAAGAACTTATCTTTTTGCTAAGGATTGTAGATTTTATATCCAAAAATTACCTAAAACTATTTCAAATATTGAAGACGGGAAACAGGTCGTAAGATCTTCAGGTTCGGTTGGGGCAAATTATATAGAAGCTAATGAAAAATTAGGCGATAAAGATCTAATTTTTAGATTAAAAATTGCTCGAAAAGAAGCAAAGGAATCGAAATATTGGTTGCGTTTACTCCAAGAATTAAATCCTGATTTTGAAGTAACTTCTAAAGAATTAATTTTTGAAGCAGATGAATTAAAAAAAATACTGTCTGCAATTATAACAAAAACAACCAAATGATAAATAGCAATTAAAAAGTGTTGCGTTTGGAATTTGGAATTTTAAATATTGGAATTTATGTTTTCATTCAAACAATTTTCTGTTTCACAACAAAAATCAGCCATGAAAATTGGAACCGATGCCGTTTTGCTTGGTGCTTGGTGCCCAATCGACAATAACCCAAAATCAATTTTAGACATCGGCGCAGGAACAGGGATTTTGTCGTTAATGTTGGCACAACGAACGAATGCAAAACAAATTGATGCCATCGAAATTGAGGAAAACGCCTACGAAGAATGTGTAGAAAATTTCGAAAATGCACCTTGGAGCGATCGGCTATTTTGTTTTCATGCAGGGTTGGATGAATTTGTTGATGATCCTGAGCAAGAATATGATATTATAATTTCCAACCCACCATTTTACAGCGAAGATTACAAAACCCAAAATCTTACTCGCGATTTGGCACGTTTTCAAAATGCCTTGCCGTTTGATGAACTGGTGGAAGCCGCAGATTTGCTTCTTTCTGAAAACGGAATTTTTGCCGTTGTGATACCTTATAAAGAAGAAACGCATTTTATAGATTTGTGCGCCGAAGTCGATTTGTATCCTATAAAAGTTACTAGAGTTAGCGGTTCACATACATCACCAATTATTAGAAGTTTATTGGCTTTCAAACGATTTGAATTAAGTATTTTGACGGCAAATGAATTGGTTGTCGAAATAAACCGACACGAATACACCGACGATTATATAAACTTGACAAAGGATTTCTATTTGAACATGTAAAATTCTTTTAACTTTTTGTTTTTAAAAACTGATTAATAAAGCTATACTTTAGTTTTTTAAAAGAAAACCTTAAATGATCAAATTTTACTTTTTGTTTTCCTTGTTATTAGTTACTTTTTGTGGATTTGGTCAAACTGAAATCCTACTAAAAGGTATAGTAGTGAGCGAAAATACAGCTATTTCTAATGCAGATATAATCAATGTTTCTTCTAAAAAAGTTGTCGTTTCCAATGAGTTTGGCGAATTTTCAATACCCGTAAAAAGAGCTGACGTACTTGTTGTTGTGGCCAAAAATTGCTTTGAAAGACAAATTTATTTGTCGACTGCAATACTTTCGCAACCCAAATTAATTATAGAAATAACCAAAAAAGCCAACGAACTCAAAGAAGTTATTGTTCAAAAAGAAAAACTAGTAACACCCATTGAAATAGCCTATGCGGGCAAGATCAATAGCTATAATAGAACCATGGCAGCCAACCAATCTGGCGTTTATACAGGCGAAACCTTAAACGGAATGGACTTTGTCGCCATTGGAAAACTAATTGGAAAACTTTTTAAGAAAAAGAAGAAAAAGGCAACAAGCACCATTAACTTTAAGGAATATATTGCCCAAAATGTAGACGAAACTTTTCTTAATAAAACACTTAAACTAAGCGATGAAGATTATTTTAGGTTTTTGGATTTTTGCGAAGCCGATCCTAAAGTTGCCGATTTGGTCAGGGAAGACAACCAATTCAAAATCATAAATTTTTTGTTTGTTAAAAAAGAAGCTTTCGACAAGTTGTAGCACTTTTTATAGTAAAAAATGAACTAAAATTTCTGCTAAAAATAACAATTGTTGACCTATTAAAACAATATGTTTTCTTAACTTTGCAAATGATTTCGTAGAAATATTAAATAACTATAAACAGATTGTTTCGCTCTACTGCGTTACGCTCACAATGACATATTTATGAGACCAGATTTATTTCAAGCTCCTGATTATTACTTACTTGACGATTTATTAACCGACGAACACAAAATGGTTCGCGACGCAGCCCGAGCATGGGTAAAGCGTGATGTATCGCCAATAATCGAAGAATATGCACAAAAAGCAGAATTCCCAACCCAAATAATAAAAGGATTGGCAGATATTGGTGGATTTGGACCATACATTCCAGAGCAATATGGCGGTGCAGGATTAGATCAAATATCCTACGGACTCATTATGCAAGAAATAGAACGTGGCGACTCAGGCGTTCGCTCTACATCATCTGTGCAATCATCGCTGGTTATGTATCCAATCTGGAAATATGGCGACGAAGCTCAACGCATGAAATACCTACCAAAGCTAGCTACTGGCGAAATGATGGGCTGTTTCGGACTTACCGAACCCGATCACGGATCCAATCCTGGCGGCATGACCACCAACTTCAAAGACAAAGGCGACCATTATTTATTGAATGGTGCCAAAATGTGGATTTCAAATGCACCGTTTGCCGATATTGCCGTAGTTTGGGCAAAAAACGAAGAAGGTCGCATCCACGGACTCATCGTAGAACGCGGCATGGAAGGCTTCACAACGCCCGAAACACACAACAAATGGTCACTTCGCGCGTCCTCAACTGGCGAATTGATTTTTGACAATGTAAAAGTACCAAAAGCAAATTTATTACCTAACAAATCTGGTCTAGGCGCACCGTTAGGATGTTTAGATTCTGCACGTTACGGAATCGCTTGGGGCGCAATTGGAGCCGCGATGGACTGTTATGATACTGCGCTTCGTTATGCCAAAGAGCGTATCCAGTTTGGCAAACCAATTGCTGCAACCCAATTGCAACAAAAGAAACTAGCCGAAATGATTACCGAAATCACCAAAGCACAATTGCTAACATGGCGTTTGGGTATTTTGCGTAACGAAGGTCGCGCAACAACCGCACAAATCTCGATGGCAAAACGAAACAATGTTGATATGGCAGTGCATATCGCTCGCGAAGCCCGACAAATACTCGGCGGAATGGGAATCACAGGCGAATATTCCATTATGCGCCACATGATGAATCTCGAATCGGTTCTCACCTACGAAGGCACACACGACATCCATTTATTGATTACAGGAGCAGATATTACTGGGATTCCAGCGTTTCAATCCTAAGTGATTTAAATTATTGTATAAAATGCTTCTCTAATTAGGGAAGCATTTTTATTTACAAACTTGGTATTGCAAAAGATTACTCTTTTTCTTTATTTTTCTTTTTATCCTTTTTATTTGGGTTTTTCCAAAGTTCATCTATAGATAAATTGTATTTTGTTGTAAGTATAAATCGATCATTTTTTATTGGGTTTAACTTGTCCTCATACAGTAAAGCTAATCCTATTGTATTACCATATTTCAGTTTGTAATTAGTTCCGATATTGTATCTTGTTCGGTTATACAAAAATCTTGTTTGGTCCCATTTTATAAAAAATTCAGGTGAAAAATTCACTGAAATTTTGCTTTTTGGAATATTATAATCAATGGTAAACTTTTGACGAAGGTATTGATTGGGTCTATCAAATTCATTCCAATAATCGGAATTGAAATACGCTGTGCTGAATTGGTATTTTGTTCTTGAACTAAACGTAATTTTCTTTACTTTATAATCAAACATAAAAGAAGCAAACAAGCGTTGATTATCGATTTTGGTTGAAGTAGAAAAGCGATATCCCGCTTCTAATGTCATTTTTTTATTGATTTTATATTCGCCTGCTACTTGAAATACACTTGCTTGAAATGTAGAAAAATCTTTTTCAAGGGCATAGCGATAATCGAAACCTACTTTCCATTTTTTGTTGATTTTATAATCAATAGATGGCGCAAATCGGTATTGAAAATCGGTGTTGTTCTGTGCTTTTAATGAAACAAAAGCAAAGAAAAACAAAACTATTAAAAATTGTTTTTTCATCCACATATTAATCATTATCCATTGAAGTTGGTAATATATTATCACTTTCTTTAGCATAAAAATATGCTTTTAAAAGCGCGGTATCTTTTAAATAATTAAGTGAGATTACATCTACTTTATGTATTGGCAAACCAATTCTATTAGTTAAATCTTCTATCAATTCATCTCTATGTTCGGGTTTTATTAGATCAACTCTATCATAAATGATCTCTTTGCAGTTTTCGTTTTTTAAGAAATATAAATTTTCTAGAATATAAGTAAGTCCTACAATTACTGAATTACAAATTAATAGCAACAAAAAACTATCTTTTATAGAGGCCAAAGAATTTAACATTCCAAGCGCTACACACATAAAAAAGTATCCCATATCCTTTATAGAAACTACTATAGTTCTATATCTTATTATAGAAAAAATAGCAAAAAGTCCGAAGGCAAATCCCATTTTAATTTTTGTAGATCCTAATAGATAACAAATCATAAAATTGATGATGTTGAACAAAATAAAAGTGAAAATAAAATCTTTATTTTTATGTTTTGGGTAATAAATAAAGCCGACAAGGATTAATATTACTACTAAATCTAATATTGATCTTATGGCAAAATCGCTAAGGTCAAATACATATTTTACTGTTTCTTCTGTTTCCATTTATTGAATGTTTTTGATTTTTTTAATTAATTGTAAAAAATTATTTTTTTTGATTTCTTCATTAAAAATAATTACACCGTATATATATTTACTAAAACTTTGTTTTCTGAAATTATTAGATTTAAAAAAATCGGCTAAAGGAGATGATTGTGTTGCTTTTGATTGTTTAATTTCTATAATTGCAACCTTACTTAATGCTATTTTTTTTTCATCTTTAATGAATTCCAAATTAACATCAATAGTAACTCTTTCTGTAAACTGTTTATTTACTAATGTGACTCTACTGAAATTATTTTTTAAGATTAACTCTATATTACTAATGTTTTTTCGAGTAAATGTTTTTATAATATCTTTTTTAGATTGGTCTAATTCATCCATTAAATCAGGCACTTTTGCTCTAAATTTATTTGTTCGGTCTATTTTTTCTTTCTTTTTTATTTCGAAAAAACTCAAATTAGATTCAACATATTTTCTGCTTCTTACTTTTATTCTGTGAACATAACTATTGTGGTGATCTTTATAGAATTGAAAGCATTTTGTGTCGAAATAATTATTTTCGTATGTAAAAATTTTATTCCCATCAATTTCTAAAACAAAATAATTTTCTAGCAAACAAGGAAATATTTGTTCCAACTGGAAACTATTTAAAACAAATTTTTTATCAACTCGATTCAGTAATGAAACACTATCAAGTTGCTCTAATGAAATTGGCTCTAACTGATTAATTGATTGAATAAAACTTTCAAACATTATTAAAAAGTTATTACAATATTACCAATGTTTTTATCTTCTTTCTTTGCAATATCTACCGTTTGCAACTTATAAACTTGAGCCCAAGCACAAGAGTCGCAATCGCCAAAAACCCATACATCATAAGATCCTGGTTGTAAAAAATCAAACTTAAATGAACCATCATAAGCAGAATCTTTACTATCAAAATAATTTGGATCATTGTGTTTGCTTATATAAACTTTAATATCACCAATGAAGTCTTCATTTATTGTAACACCATTTGAGTTAACGTTTTTTCCACGGATTTTCCCACTTATAGATGATAAACCGCCATAACCTTCTTCTTTAGAACAAGATAAAAAGGTAAATAATACTAGAGAAATCAATATGAACTTTTTCATTTTTTTAAATTTTTATTATTTTAATAGTACAATTTTTTTTGTGGTTTCTGCGTAATTCAATAGGTAAGCCCCAGAATTTAAGTTGCTTATATCAATATTAGTTTGATTCAATGCTTCATTCTCTATAACCAATTGCCCTAATTGATTGTAAATTTTGATTTTTTGATTTTCAACTAAAGTAGGGATTTGAACATTTACTATACTTTTAGCAGGATTAGGATATATTAAAAGGTCTTGCTTTTCTTGATTAAAATTAGCATTACTCAAAGGTGAATTGTTTGCGTTAAAAGTAGGATTTTGAATCACAAAACTTCCTGTTCCATTGGGTACGCGAGCAAATCCTAAGTTTGCTGTTTGTGTGCTAAAATTGACTTGATTTACCAATAATAAATTTGGATCTGATAAAACTAATGATTCACCAAATAATGACAATCTAAAATTAGCGTGCATAGGACCATCAAGTGGTTCATTATCTGCCCAAATAATTAAATAACCATTTGCAGGAATTACAGTTCCAACAGGAATTTGCCATTTTGTTAGAATTGCCGATGTATCTGAAAGATAAAAACCACTTAAATTTACTGAAAAATTATTATTGTTGTATAACTCAATCCAATCCTCAAAATCGCCAACTTCATCAGTAATCGTTGAAGTGTTTTGTGCCATAACTTCATTAATAACAACTCCATTAGGTCCAAGAACTTGTTGCACTCTATAAATAAAGATGTCGTGCTCAGCTCCTGTTGGTAAATAAGATGCTGATAATGACGCATTATTTGCAATAGCTTCAACATAATATCTTACATAAGTTCCAGCTATATAACCTGGAATTTGTGCGCCAAACGTTCCGTCACCTGCCAATCCATCATTATGTGCTGCATCATCAAACATTTGAATTTTTGTAAAATTTCCAACAATTCCAGTTGCATAATATAAATTTATTCTGTTTATTCCTGACGCAGAAGTTACAACAGCTTTAATATTAACAACTTCATTTGCAATTGGCTCAATGTATTCTTGTAAATTTCCATTATAAAATTTAGCTGATGCTATTACTGGAGCAACTTGAGCAACTTCGGCATTAGCAATAATTGATGCTCTTCTATTGGTTACAAATGTTTTTAATGCGTTAACTTCTGTTGTATATTGAGCTGTTGTATATAATTTTTTTGGATCAGATGCTACTAAAGTTCCAATTTGAGCATTCATTCCATCAATAATTGCATTGGCATTAGTGCTAGTAAAAGTTTCGTTCAATATTGTTCTATAATGTGCCAAATAGCGTTGTCTAAACTCTGGAATATTCAATAATTTATTTAACAAAGGATAATTTGCATTAGCAACGTTTTTAAAAGGTGTCCAATTAGCACTTGTTGCAGCGGTTGCTAAAAAAGTTGAATTTCCATCTATTTCTATAGAGCTCATTCTTCCCGTTTCTGGCTCATAATATGCCATATAATCCATTTTGCCTTTCATCACATAACTATCATCATCTGTAAAAATATTTTCACTAGCCAAGTGCCATAAAATTTTATCGACATCAAGTTTAGTTTTTACAGCTTCAACATTGGTTGCAGTAGCTAGGCTAAGTGACTGGCAAGCGTCTATTAGTTTTTGCCAAGGATCGATAACAACGTCATTCGATTTTAGGGTATAATATCCTTGATAGGTTGGTATACTTGTACCAAGATAATTCATGCCCGCAGTGCCGTCTCCCCATGGTGGACCGCCACCTGTAATTGGTGGTGTTGCTCTAAAAAATGCACCGTCATTACTTAAAAACCATTGTGATAAATATCCTTTGTCCATTGCTTGTACGCTTGGATACAATCCCCAATCTTGATTGTTTAAAAACAAGTGAATGAAATTACCCTTGGCAATAGGTGTATGTCGGCTTGCCATTCTATTATATAATACTTCTCGCATAAATGAAGCGTCTTGATAACCATTGTTAAATTTTAAACTTGTATATCCTAATAAATCTTGTGTCGTTGTAACAAAGTCCATATCAACTCCAAACGATTTCTTTTCAGAAGTTCCTATTTGAGTATAAGAAGTATTTCCTCTAAATCGAACCCCAACGTCAGGGTAAGTTATTCCTTCGTATATCATTGAAGCAGGAATATTAGTTTCAGATGCATAATTATTAGTTAATTGTGTCCAATAATCGGCTTGAGCAAAATTTAAATATACATTTTTTACAAACCCAGGATCATAAAATCCTATTTGAGGTTGACCACCAGTGAATAAAATTTTTCCATCGGCAGAATAATACATTTCCTGAGGTAATGTCTGCGAATTAACTATAATGCATATAAAAAATAGCAGAAGTGTAATGTTTTTTTTCATTTCTTTTAAAAATTAAGTTAACACAAATATAACAATTTATTAATGAAAACAAACTTATTTCATTTTACCCTACCGAAAAATTAAGATTTTTTTTTGATTTGTTTGAAAGTGTCAAATCCATAATACAATAAAATAAATACTTTTTTTAAATTTACTAAATAGATATTATTAAATTTTTTTATTTATTTTTATAGATTACAATTTATGTAAATTAATATGTTTTCATCACAAGACCGACTTACACGCGCCTACAAACAAGCCAAAAGAGTTTCGTTTACCAATTCGGATAAGTTTATTCTCTTTAGCGATTGCCATCGTGGCGACGGCAGTTTTGCCGACGATTTTGCCAACAACCGCAACATCTATATGCACGCGTTGAATCATTATTACAAAACCGATTTTCAGTATATAGAACTTGGCGATGGCGACGAACTTTGGGAAAATCTTTTTTTTAAAGACATAATCGAAGCCAACAAAAACGTTTATTTGTTACTCAAAAAATTCTATTTAGAAAATAAACTCCACATGATTTGGGGCAATCATGATATGGTTTATCGTAATCAAAGTATCGTAAAACGGAATTTCTCCGACTATTTTGACACGACGGCTGGCGAAAATTTACCCTTAATGCCCGATTTAAAATTTCATGAAGCCATCGTTTTAGAAAATTCGGAAACCAAGCAAGAATTATTCTTAACACACGGGCATCAAGCTGATTTTTTCAATTATGTAGGTTGGAAATTCAACCGCTTTTTTGTTCGAATTCTCTGGAAACCACTTCAAGTTTGGGGCATCAAAGATCCAACAAGCCCTGCCAAAAACTACCTCGAATCCATAAAAGTAGAACGCCGCATCAAGAAATGGATTGCAGACAACAACAATAAAATAACGATTGTTGGTCACACGCACCGACCACATTTTCCGAAGCCACAAGAAAATCTATTAAACTTCTTCAACGATGGTAGTTGCGTGCATCCTCGAAACATCACAGGCATCGAAATCGAAAACGGCAAAATCTCCTTAATAAAATGGTTGATAGATACGAATGATGAAGGCGTTTTACAGATTGTTAAGGAATATATTGAAACGCCGCAGGAGTTAAGTGGTTATTTATAAACCTATTCTGGCGCCAACTCCAACTCCAATCCATCAATTTCGTTAGTAATCTGAATTTGACAACCCAATCTTGAGTTTTCTTTTACGTTGAAGGCTTCCCAAAGCATGGCATCTTCTTCGTCTGATTTTTCAGGAATTTCGATGTCGTTTAAAATATAGCATTGACAAGAAGCGCACATTGCCATTCCGCCGCAAACACCAATGGTTCCTTCTTCGGCAAGTTCGTACATACGCACAACTTCCATGACGTTCATGTTCATGTCGGTTGGGGCTTGAACTTGGTGGGTTTTGCCGTTGCGGTCGGTGATTTTTAGGGTGATGTCTTGTGGCATGATGTTAATTTTTGCAGTAACTATCAGATTTATCAAACGGATATTTCTTGTCCAAATCGATATTATTCATTTGAATATTGTTTCCCCAACCGAAAAATTTTTCGAAAAAAGGAAGTAACGAATTGGTTTTTATTTTTTCAAGAAAATAAATTTCGTGTTCTTTTTCTTTAATTCCAAGATTGTAAAGTAATTGATCGTATTTTGTAATTCCAAGTGAATTAAAATATTGTTTCATCCTGAAATATTCGCAAACATTGCCACTTTCGAGATTTCCGGCAAAATAAAAGGGCATAAAACGTCCAATGACATAACAACTGTAGCAAATTACTTTACCTATTATATGAAATTGAAATTCATACCATTTGGAAATTGGAATTTGGAAATCTTTCATTATCGATAAAACTTCTTTGCGATGTGACCACTCGTCGTTTTCGATTTGCTTTATTTCTGATTTCTCTGTTTTATCTTTAACAGAAGCTGCATGTCCTTGATAAGCAAAAGCCGCAGCTTTTTCGGCAGAATAGGCTTTTTGGAGTAAATTGATAAGTTCAGGATGATTGAGTATCATTTACTTTTTATGTTTTCTAGCACTTACGATTGTTTTATCCATCCTATCATTGGATTTGTATATATTCTTTATTTATAAGTGCACACGCAGCTTGCAATCGTTCATAGGGTGTTTTATGTTTATAATAAGTTACATAATCGTCTGATTTTTCAAAGTTAGATTTTGAAACTACGCTTCTGTACATTTCATTATTTTCCATACCATAAAAATTTATAATACAAATGTAAAAAATTATTCAATCGCTTTTACAACAGCTTTTTCTGCTTCTTTTCTTGTGCCGTCAAAACCGTCGATTCCTGAAACTGTGGTGTATTTAAGTACATATTTTTTGCCAGGATTCATGCGTTGGTAAACGCTTTGTACCATAAGTGTTGCTTCATGAAAACCACACAAAATTAGTTTCAATTTTCCTGGATAAGTATTGACATCACCAATGGCATAAATGCCTTCAATATTGGTTTGATAATCAAGAGCGTTATTTACCTTGATAGCGTTTTTTTCTATTTCGAGTCCCCAATTGGCAATAGCTCCAAGTTTTGGCGTGAGTCCAAAAAGGGGAATAAAATAATCGGTAGATATCTTGCGGTGTGCGCCATTTTCTTCAATGTCGATGGCTTCCAAGTGCTCGCCTCCATGAAGTCCAATAACTTCGGCGGGTGTGATGAGTTTAATTTTACCCGAATGTTTGAGTTCTTGTACTTTCTCGACCGAATCAAGAGCACCACGAAACTCGTTACGACGGTGAATTAAAGTTACTGATGACGCAATATCAGATAGGAAAATAGACCAATCGAGAGCTGAGTCGCCACCGCCTGCGATGACGATATTTTTGTTTCGGAACAATTCGGGATCTTTAACAAAGTATTCCACGCCTTTGTTTTCGTAAAACTCTATATCTTCTATTAGTGGTTTTCGGGGTTCAAAACTTCCTAATCCGCCAGCAATTGCAACGGCATTGGCATGATGTTGTGTGCCTTTATTGGTGGTGACGATAAAAGTGCCATCAGCTTGCTTGTCGATAGTTTCGGCGGTTTCGGCAAGGGTAAATCCTGGCTGAAATTGCTTGCATTGTTCCATAAGATTATTGACAAGATCGCCTGCCAACACTTCTGGAAATCCCGGAATATCGTAGATTGGTTTTTTGGGATACAGCTCTGATAATTGTCCGCCAACTTGTGGCAGGGCATCTATAATATGGCATTTGAGCTTTAGTAATCCTGCTTCGAAAACGGCAAAAAGCCCTGTTGGACCAGCGCCGATGAGGAGTATATCGGTTTTTATCATTTTTCTTTTTTTTGCCACGAAGTCTCGAAGGCGCAAGGTTTTTATCTAGTTTACGAGTGCGTGAGGGATTACTTCGTCTGTTCGCACTTCCTATGTCAGGCTCGGGTGCAGCGGAAATCCTTTTGTGCAGCGAAGCGGAGCAAAAGATTGTAGCAAATAGCCCGACCCGAAGCTTTTTCTGCGAAGGGTCACGCCCACCCTTCGACAAGCTCAGGATTTACGCCACGTTGACTACGGTTTCTATTTGGGGCGCATACTTTTTGATGGTGGTTTCGACGCCTGCTTTCATGGTGCTAATGCTTAAACTACACGAAGTACAGGCGCCTTGCAAGCGAACTTTGACGTGCTTTTCGTCCTCGATAGAAACGAGGGCAATGTCGCCACCGTCGGAGTTGAGAAACGGTCGGATTTCGTCGAGTGCTTTTTCGATATTGAGGGTTAGTTCTTGATTTGTCATTTTTTTATGTTTAAGCCCTACCTTTGGAGGGGTTGGGGAGGCTATTTTTTATTTACTGCCGAACATCCAGCCATTGTGGTTATTTTAATGGCTTCGGTTGGTGCTAAATTTTTATTACGATTTACAGTTTCTTGGACTACGTTTCGGGTGATGTTTTCAAAAATTTGTTCGAGTGGCGAGGCGGTTTGTAAAGCTGCTGGTCGCCCATAATCTCCTGCTTCACGGATAGATTGCACCAGTGGCACTTCGCCTAGAAATGGCACTTGAAGATCATCGGCAAGGTTTTTGGCTCCTTCTTTTCCGAAAATATAATATTTGTTATTTGGCAACTCTTCTGGGGTGAAGTAGGCCATGTTTTCGATGATTCCGAGAACGGGAACATTGATGGCTTCTGATAGGAACATGGAAACGCCTTTTTTGGCATCGGCTAAAGCGACGGCTTGTGGCGTACTTACTACGACTGCGCCAGTTATTGGCAGCGATTGCATGATCGACAAATGAATGTCGCCTGTTCCTGGCGGCAAATCGATGAGCATGAAATCGAGTTCACCCCAATCGGCATCAAAAATCATTTGGTTGAGGGCTTTGGCAGCCATTGGTCCACGCCATATTACGGCTTGACTTGGTGCTGTAAAAAATCCTATTGATAACAGTTTTATCTCGTAACTTTCGACTGGTTTCATTTTGGATTTGCCATCGACGGTTACTGATAGTGGTTTTTCGTTTTCGACATCGAACATTATTGGCATTGATGGCCCGTAGATATCGGCATCTAGAACGCCTACCGAAAAACCCATTTTGGCTAAGGTTACCGCTAGATTTGCAGTGACTGTTGATTTCCCAACGCCACCTTTGCCTGATGCTACTGCAATTATATTTTTGATTCCCGGAATGGCTTTTCCTTTGATCTCGTTTGGGTTTTCTTTGGCTTCGATTTTGATATTTACTTTTACAACTGCATCGGGCGAAAATTGCTCGTGTATGAGTTTACGAATATCGTCTTCGGCGCGTTTCTTGATGTGCATGGCTGGTGTAGAAAGTACTAAATCGACCACAACCTCATCGCCAAAAGTGATTACGTTGGTCACGGCTCCACTTTCGACCATATTTTTTCCTTCGCCTGCAATTGTTAGGGTTTCTAGTGCTTTAAGGATTTCTTTTCTGTCTAATTTCATTTTTTACTATGCAATTAATCAGTTATATTTATTTAAACTGATTTTAGATTACAAATATATGAAGAAGTTTAAGAGTTTGAAACTAACAAGGTTTAAAGTTTTTGTAAAGTTGGGGTTTGTAAATTTTTAAATAATTTTTCTGATTAAAACCTTAGTTTTTGAGCGTAAAAATTCCGTACAAAGGTATATTTTGAAGCCAAGATTCTTTTCTGTACAAATTCATTGATGTCCTGATCGCGTTTTTATTATCATATTTTTCTACAAATAATTTTAAACTTTTGGCTTTTAAATTTTCTTCGGCTTTTACTTCAATAGGGATTATTTCTTGTTCTTTTTGCAAAACAAAATCAACTTCGGCTGTAGCGTTTTCTGCTGTCCAATAAAATAATTCGTGATTAATTGAAAGTTCCTGACAAACGAACTGTTCTGTCAAAGCGCCTTTAAATTCGGTTATGATTTGGTTTTTATTTAATAAAATTTGTTGACTCACATTTGCCATGGCGTTGAGCAAACCGATATCTAAAAGATACAACTTAAAGGCATCATAATCAGAATAGGTTTTTAATGGAATTGTAGTTTTGGTTACTTTATGACATTTTAAGAGCAAACCCGCAGAGGTAAGCCAATTAATTGCGGCTTCAAACTCTTTGGCTCTTGCTCCTTTTTTTATTTGTCCGTAAATAAATTTTTTGTTTTCTTTAGCTAATTGTCCAAGAATAGCTTGCCAAACCATTTTTATTTTGGGAACAATTGCTATGGGTGCATATTTTGCAAAATCATTTTCATATCCTAAAATAATTTTATTTTGAATATCTCTAACCCGATTAAAATCTTTATTAAGGATAAAATCATTTACCGCTTCAGGCATACCTCCAATAAAGTAATACTTTCTTACAAACTCAATTAATTTTTCATGAAAGGGTTCAATGCTTTTCCAGTCATTTTCTTTAATTGATTTGAGTAAAAAAATTTCATTACTATTTAATAAAAATTCTTCAAAACTTAAAGGATAAAGGTTTAAAAAATCTACTTTACCAACAGGAAATGTATTGTTTTTTTGTAAAGAAACACCCAATAATGATCCCGCAGCAATAATAAAATATTGTGGCGCATTTTCATAAAAATATTTTAATGCTGTTAATCCTTTGTGTGCTTCTTGAATTTCATCAAAAATTAGTAAAGTTGTTAATGCACTTATTTTTACTCCTGTTTCTATTTCAAAAACACTAATTAGTCTATCAATATCAAAATCATTTTCAAAAATAGTTTGAAGTCTTACACTACTTTCAAAATTGATGTAAACCACCTGTTTGAAATATTTTTTACCAAATTCTTTCATTATCCAAGTTTTTCCTACTTGCCGAGCTCCCTGAATAATTAGTGGTTTTCTATCTTTTTTTTGCTTCCAGTTGGCTAGTTTATCAATGATTTGTCTTTCCATTTTAGTTCGATTAGAATACAAATATATCAATTTTCTTTGAAAAAATGTAAAATTATACATTTATTCGTATGAAAAAATGTGATGCATTACACTTTTCCTTACGAATAAATGTATAATTTTATAAATTACCTCATTACTTCTGGAGTCCAAAAAACTTCTTTAAAATCTTGAATTTGATTCTCTACAACACTAATTCCTTCATTTTCAAGCAATTGTTGCATAAGGTTGGTGCCGTCGAAGTGCATTTTTCCGGTAAGTAATCCTTTACGATTAACAACTCTATGGGCTGGAACATCTTCAAGATTGTGACTTGCATTCATCGCCCAACCTACCATTCGTGCAGATCGACCAGAACCTAATACTTTGGCAATAGCACCGTAGGAAGTAACTTTGCCATAAGGAATTTGCCTTGCCACTTCATACACTCTTTCGAAAAAATTGGCTTCCATCAATAATAATATTTAATGATATTGATGAGTGTAATTATTGAAATAATACCAGTAACCGAAGCAATTATTGTGTTCATGTTTTTGGTAAAAAAATCGGTCTTGGAATCTAGTTTATTAAAAAACCGAATGTAATAATAAAAAACGGCAAACGAACCCACTAGAACACCTACTAGAAAAAGCACTATTTCTAAGTTTTTGAAACCAAAATAACCGAATGATGCTAGCGTAATAGTTATAAATGCGTAATACGGAATCGGAAAAAAATTTAATGCCGACAATAACATTCCTAGAAAAAATCGACTGGTTTTACTTCTTATTTTTAAAGTTTTATCTTTAGGATTCGGTTTTTTGGCAAAAAAGAAAAAATAAATGGTTAATGCCGCAAAAATCCCAAAACCAATTTCTCGCAAAAGCACAATCACATCGGGTCGAGAGTCGATATATCTTGCAAAAAGGATGGCGATATAGGTTTGAAAAAAAATTATTATTAATGCCCCAAGAATAAATAAAAGCGCGCGATCTCGACCGTCTTTCATGCTGACTTTACTCGCCGTCATATTGATCAATCCCGGAATCGAAATCCCGATAACTGATGCTATACAACCCCAAACAAACGGCATAATATAAGACATTTCTATTTTATTTTAAATCTAACAAAAGTAATGGCTTTATTTACAGCCAAGTACTGATTTTCGTAAAAAGTTTGTATTGACGTTACTTCATTGGGCGCACCTTCGTTAACATAAACATTATGATTGGCATACAAAACCTCGTGACCTTCGCCATGAAGTAAACCTAGCGTGTAACCGTGCATGAATTCGGAGTCGGTTTTAAGGTTCATAATTCCGTCAGGTTTGAGGATTTTTTTGTACAATTTTAAAAATTCAGAATTGGTCATTCTATGTTTTGTGCGTTTGTATTTTATTTGCGGATCTGGAAACGTAATCCAAATTTCGTCCACTTCATTAGTTTCAAAAACATGATCTATTAACTCAATTTGCGTTCGCACAAAAGCCACATTATTCAAACCCGCATCAACGGCAGTTTTGGCTCCTCGCCAAAAACGCGCTCCTTTTATATCGATACCAACAAAATTTTTATCTGGAAATTGTGCTGCCAATCCTACAGAATATTCCCCTTTGCCACATCCTAACTCCAAAACTATTGGGTTTGTATTTTTAAAAAAATCTGAATTCCATTTTCCTTTTAAGGCAAATTCGCCTGAAACTACTTCTTCACGAGTTGGCTGAAAAACGTTTCCAAAGCTTTCGTTTTCGCCAAATCGTTTCAATTTATTCTTACTTCCCACTACTATTTTTTTGCGAAATTAATAAAATATAAATCAATAGAGATAAAGTTATGATAATGTTTATATAACCTTCGTGTAAGATAAATTTTATGTCTTTGTAAAAAATTTGTTTTGAAGAAAAAAAACCTTGAAGTTGTAGTGATTTCCGATGTTCATCTTGGAACATTTGGTTGTCATGCCAAAGAATTGGTTGCTTATTTATCATCTATAAAACCTAAGATTTTAATTCTTAATGGCGATATTATTGATATTTGGCAATTTCGAAAATCGTACTTTCCTGCAAGCCATCTTAAAGTCATAAAAAAAGTAATTTCTATGAGTACCAAAGGTACCAAAGTGTATTATTTGACAGGCAATCATGACGAATTTTTACGAAAATTTACCGATTTACATCTTGGAAACATCAATTTACTCGACAAATTGGTTCTAAATTTAGATGGAAAAAAAGCATGGGTTTTTCATGGCGATGTTTTTGACGCCTCTATAAATCACGCCAAATGGCTTGCTAAATTGGGTGGCTGGAGCTATGATTTTTTGATTTTGATAAATCGTTTTCTGAACTGGCATTTAATCCGTTTGGGTAAAGAGCCTTACTCACTTTCAAAAAAAATAAAAAATAATGTAAAATCTGCTGTAAAATTTATAAGTAACTTTGAAAACATTTGCACCGATCTGGCAATAGAAAAAAAATACGATTATGTAATTTGTGGTCACATCCACGAGCCAAAAATGGAGGTAGTTACTTCTGCTAAAGGATCTACAACCTACCTCAACTCTGGCGATTGGATAGAAAATTTAACAGCCCTAGAATACAACAACAGAAAATGGAAAATGTATACCCATTTGCCTAACGATTTACTAAAAGAAGATGAAACTGAATTTGAGTTTGAAAATAAATTGGCCGAACAGTTTATTTCGGTTTTAAAAAATTAAAAAATGCAAAAAAATATTCTTGTTGCGCCACTCAACTGGGGATTAGGTCATACCACACGATGCATTCCTGTAATTAGTGAGTTAGAAAAAAATGGGTTTACACCAATACTTGCTTCCGACGGAATAGCACTTGCCTTATTACAAAAAGAATTTCCGCATTTGACTGCTTTAGAACTGCCTTCGTACCATATAGAATATGCTAAAAATGGAAAAAATTTTAAATGGAAAATGTTCAAAAACAGTCCGAAAATGATTGCTGCAATTTTGAATGAAAAAAAAATAGTAAAAAAATGGGTAGAAGAATACAACCTACACGGAATTATTTCTGACAATCGTTTAGGTGTTCGAAACAAGAAAATTCCGTCAATTTTTATTACGCATCAGTTGCGGGTTTTGACTGGAAACACCTCTTGGATAACTTCAAAATTACATCAAAATATTATAAAAAAATTTAACGAATGTTGGGTTCCAGACTATAAGGACAAACCGAATTTGACTGGAAAATTAGGGCATCTTAAAAATACCGATTTAAACTTAAAATATATTGGTCCACTCTCTAGAATTGAAAAAAAGGAGTTGCCAAAAAAATATGATTTGTTGGTTTTATTATCAGGTCCAGAACCGCAACGATCGTTACTTGAAGAAAAATTAATTTTGGAGCTGACACGATTTGAAGAAAAAGTTCTTTTTGTTCGTGGCGTTATAGAAAAAGATCAAAAATCAACAACGACAAGAAACACCACTTTCTATAATTTTATGACTTCTAACCAAATAGAAAGTGCGCTAAACGAGTGCGAAACGGTGCTTTGTAGATCTGGTTATACCACCATTATGGACTTGACTAAACTGGGTAAAAAAGCTTTTTTTATTCCAACTCCAGGACAATATGAGCAAGAATATCTGGCAAAAAAACTTTTTAAAGATGGTTTTTATCCTTTTAGAACTCAAGACGAATTTGTTATTGAAAACTTATCCGATGTAGATTTGTACAAAGGATTTGAAACCAAAAAAAATACATTGGATTGGAAAATTTTACTACAAGTTTTGAAGTAAAAATAGTTTTTGAAAAAGACTTTTTTAAGCTTTTTGTAGTGTAAAAGAAAAAACAGATCCATCACCAAAGGTGCTTTCTACAGCAATTTTTTGATTATGTGCTTCAATAATGTGCTTCACTATAGATAAACCAAGTCCCGATCCACCTTCTGACCTTGCGCCGCTTTTGTCTACTCTATAAAAGCGTTCAAATAATCTAGAAATATTTTGTTTTTCTATTCCTTCGCCATTATCAATAAATTGAACAATCACTTTATTATCTTGAAATTCTTCAATACTTACTTCGGTTGTTCCGTTTTCTTTTCCGTATTTTATAGAATTAACAATAAGGTTTGTAATTACTTGCTGAATTTTTTCTTCGTCACCCAAGACGTTTATTGCTCGATTGTATTTGGAATCAAACATCAAAATAATGTCTTTTTTGGAAGCTTTCATTTCAAGTAAATCAAAAACATTTTGAATTGTTTTGACTACATCAAAAGTTTTCATGTTTAATTGTAAAAATCCTGTTTCTAGTTTAGAAATGGTATCGAGATCTTCAACGATATAAATAAGTCGTTCCACACCTTTTTCTGCACGTTCTAAGTATTTTTTTCTAACGGCTTTATCCTTCATTGCGCCTCCAAGCAAGGTAGAAATATAACCTTGAACTGTAAATAATGGTGTTTTTAACTCGTGAGAAACATTACCTAGAAATTCTCTTCTAAAAGTTTCTCGCTCGTTTAATGACTCTATTTCTATTTTTTTATCTGTTGCAAATTGCTGTACTTGACTTGTAACTTCAGAGAGATCGGTATTGTTGGATTGTTTAAGAAACTTTTTGGAATCTAAAAAAGAAATATCGTCATATAATTTTTTTACACGTCTAAAAATAAATTTTTCTGTTCGATATTGTAAAATAAAAAGCGAAAAAACAAAAATAAATAAAGTATAAAGTAAAGAAAATTTAAGTAGTTTAATTGCCTCTAGTTGCAGAAAGAAATAAGCTAAGACTGTTAGCGTTATTGCACTATAAGCGGTAATATAAAATGCCGAAATTAGAGCAAATTTATATGTTTTTTTTAAATTCATAAGCATTCTTGTCTACACTTGATTTTTTTAAATTTCAAATTTATACCCAACTCCTTTTATAGTTTTAAAAAATTCGTCGCCAATTTTTTCTCGCAATTTACGAATATGTACATCAATTGTACGACCACCAACTACTACTTCACTTCCCCATACTTTATCTAGTATCTCATCTCTTTTGAATACTTTTCCTGGTTTTGAAGCTAATAGATAAAATAATTCAAACTCTTTTCTTGGAAGTATTATTTCAGAATCATCTTTAATTATTTTATACTCTTCTCTATTGATTATGATTTTGCCTAAATCAATAGTTTCTGTGTTAACAACACTTTCTTCGTTTTTTAATCTACGAAGCAGTGCTTTTACTTTACTTACAAGTAATTTTGGCTTTATGGGTTTGGTTATATAATCGTCTGCACCAGCATCAAATCCTGCTACTTGAGAGTAATCTTCACTTCTAGCTGTAAGAAATGTGATAATTATATTTGCCAATTCAGGTATTTTTCGAATGTTTTCACAAGCCTCCATGCCGTCCATTTCTGGCATCATAACATCCATAATTATAAGTTGAGGCAAATACTTTTTGGCAAGTTGTACTGCTTCTTTACCATTTTTGGCTGTAAAAACTTGATATCCTTCTTGTGTTAAATTATACCCAACAATTTCTAGAATATCTGGTTCGTCATCTACAAGTAGTATTTTTATTTCTTTCTTCTTCATGAGAGTAAATTTATTTTTACAGTGTAAATGTAAGTTTAATTTTAAACCAAAATTTAAAGGTTACCAAAATTTAATGTAATAACGTTTTGGTAACATTAATAAAACATAACGATAAACTTATATTAACTGATGTTTTATTTTCATAGCTGAACTTTGCAAAAAATTTAAGCTAACAAATATGCGTATCAAAATTACATTTTTATCTGTTTTTATCTCTTTTTTTTCTTTTTCGCAAACCAAAGGAACCTTATCTGGAACAATTACTGACAAAGAAGCAAATAATGCTGCTTTACCGTTTGTAAATGTACTCGTCAAAAACACAACAATTGCAGTAACAACAGATGATAAAGGTGTTTTTTCTTTTACAATAAACCCTGGTAATTATACTCTAGTATTAAGTTTTGTAGGATATGAAAATCTTGAAGTTCCTGTGGTAGTGAAAGCTGGCGAAACTACAATGGTAAATAAATCTCTTGGAAATACTAACAATACACTTAAGGATGTTGTTATAAAACAAAAAACAGTAAACAGAGAAAAAGAAACGGCTTTATTACTAGATCAAAAAAAGGCGGTTGAAATAAAACAAAGTATAGGAGCCCAAGAAATGTCACGCAAAGGCGTAAGCGATGTAGAAGAAGGATTAACTAAAATTACTGGAATAACTAAAGTAGATGGTCGCGGACTTTTTATTCGTGGATTGGAAGACCGATACAATAACCTGTTGGTTAACGATTTACAAGTCCCGTCTAATGTGCCTTTTAAAAAAATCATTCCGCTTGATATTTTCCCAACTGATATTGTTGGTGTATTAAATATTTATAAAACTTTTAATCCAAATATATCGGGTGATTTTGCAGGAGCAACTGTAAACATAGAAACGGCTCAAGCTCGAGGCAAAGTAACTAAACTATCTGTTGGCTACGGGTATACTACAGGCAATAATGGCAATGATTTTTTAATTTCATCTGATGCTAATACAACACAAGGATTTCTGGGATTAATAAAAAAAGATAGAGAATTGCCAGCTACTTTCGGCAAAATTCCTTCGGCTGTAAAACTAACTCCTAGCCAATACAAAGATGATTACAAGAACAACTCTTGGAATGTAGACCAAACCAGCAGTCCAATCAATTCGAGTATTAGCTTCTTGCATACTGATAAATATCAATTCAAAAACAATACTTCGTTTAGCTATATTCTATCATTAAATGCAGATAATAAATATACTATTCGCAAAGGAATTGACAGAACTTTCAATCAAGGTCAAGGTAATTATGATAATAATTTTGAAAAAAGTCAATACAACTATCTAACTTCCATTTCAGCTTTACTGGGGCTCAAGTACAAAGCCAATAGATACAGTCTTGCCTTCAATTCCTTTTATCTTCGTACAACCGAAAACAGAATTCAGGATCAAATAGGATCTACCAACGGGCAACCGCTCAATGATAAAGTTGTTATTCGATTGAATCAATACGAACAATCTGATTTTTTAACCAATCAGTTATTAGGTGATTTTAAAATCACAGAAGACGGAAAACATACCATAAAAGCTGGCGGTTCCTATATAAAAACGGCATTTCAACAACCCGATAGAAAATTTATTGTGGGTACAAAAGTTGGCGAAGATCAAATTCTTGCTCAAAACGGAGGAAACCATTTAGGAAGACAATACCTAGATGTAAAAGGTAACTTCTATGTTTCAAGTTTATTAGAATACAATCTTAATTTTTCTGAAAACGAAAACGGAAAATCAAATAAATTGTCAGTTGGTTACAATAGCTTTAGAAACAACCTGTCTTCTACCTACAGATTTTTTTCAGGTAAACCTATTTTTGTTTCTTCTTATACTACTAGCATCAACAATATAAATACACAAGTTTTAGATGATGTAAATAACGGTATCATTCGGTTTTCAGAAGAAAGTAATGCCGATTATAAAATAAAATTTAATCAATTTGTAAATTCTGGATATGTTAATTTGTATTGGAATTTTGGTAAAAAAATTGAAGCAAATGCAGGAGTTCGTTTAGAAAATTCAAAAAGAGATCTCAAATACAGACTTATATCAAAATCATTCGATGATCCTTACACCAATGATGTTGCAGATAAACTTAGTTTTTTACCTTCTGTAAATTTAAAATACTTGCTCAACGAAAAAAACAACATCCGATTTGCAGCATCAAAAACAATAACACGACCTGTAACTATGGAGCTGTTGCCTAACCAATATGTTAATGCAGATGGAACTGTAGAAGTTGGAAACAAAGACCTTGAAGATTCTCAAAATCTTAATCTAGATCTTAAGTATGAGTTGTTTCCTAACAATAAAGAACTTTTTGTTGTGGGGCTTTTTAGTAAAAACATAAAAAATCCAATAGAAAGAATATTTATTCCTACGGCTAGTAGTGGCGGACAGATAACAACATATCAGAGTTCCAAACAGGCGTTGATTTATGGTGCAGAATTCGAATTTTTATTGCAAATGAGTCGCATAAACAAATCATTATCTAACTTTTCTTTTGGACTAAATGCCTCATTAATGAGTACAAAAGTTGATGTCGATTTGGCTCAAAATCCACTAGAAAACAATCCTACCAGAAAACTTCAAGGTGCATCAGATTGGTTGCTAAACTCCGATTTGAAATATGATTTTGAGTTTAACGAAATAATGAAAAACTCTATTACTTTAGTGTATGGTGTTTTTGGAGATCGAATTTATGCTGTCGGAACTGCAAATACTGATAACGTTTACGAAAAATCATTTCATAAACTAGATATGGTTTGGTCCAGTAAGTTATCAAAAAATATTGATCTCAAGTTTTCTGTAGACAACCTACTCAATCCTAATTATAAGCAAGAACTTGGCCCAAATAGTAAAATTACAATAGACGAACCTTCTTTATTATTAAAACAATATAAAAGAGGAGTTGGATATGCACTTAACGTTTCTTATACATTTTAAATTAATGGTATTTGTAACCTAAAATTTACATTCCTTTAATAATTTTATAAATTTTTGATAATTATACAGTAACGTGTTGTTTCGCAATTATAAATAATTTTGAATCAACAAATTAATATAAAAACAATGAAAAAATTAGTAACATGTTTAGCAATTTTAGCAAGTATTTTTACAGGTTGTACAACAGATGACGATGATGAAAATCAAATCATTAAAGTTCCAGTTGTAGGAGAAATAACAGGTGATTTATCAGCAAATAAAACATTTGAGAAAGGAACTTACACACTAAAAGGTATTGTCAAAATACAAGCTGGAGTAACAATTACATTTGATGCTGGGTCAACAATTACAGCAGACCAAATTAGTGGTGTAGATGCCTTAGTAGTGCTCAATGGTGGCAAACTAGTAATGAATGGAACTGCTGCAGAACCTATTGTTTGTACAGAAACATCCAAAATACCTGGCTCTTGGGGCGGTATCATTATGTATGGAGACGCACCAATGGTAGGAGCCGCTGGAGTAGCAACTGCAGTATCAGAAGATGGGTTGGCCTTGCCTTATGGCGGAACTAATCCTACACATAATGGTGGATCATTAAAATATGTTCGTGTAGAATATGCGGGTAAAAAAATAACCGATGGCACAAGCGAAATGAATGGTTTTTCATTTTATTCTGTTGGATCTGATACCATTTTAGAAAATCTCGTTTCCTATAAAGGTGCCGATGATGGATACGAATTTTATGGAGGAACCGTAAGCTTGAAAAATGCAATTTCCTACGGAAATACAGATGATTCCTTTGATTGGCAAGATGGTTGGAGAGGTCAAGACAATAGCAACTGGTATGCTTACCAAGTTGGTGTAGGAAACTACGGTATGGAAATTGAAGCAAAAAACACAAACAATACCTTTTATCCAAAAGTAACCAATATTACTCTCAAGCGGGCAGCAGGTACTGCAACTGAAGGTGGTGCTTCTGCAATTGAGTTTGATGCAATCCAGTTCAAGAAACAAGGCAATGGCGAGTTTACCAACATCTGGATAGATGGCTACACAAGTACCTACACCAGCACTGCAACTCCACCAGTAACTACAAATGCTGTTGCGGTGCGCATACAAGATGCCGCTACCAATAATGATCAAGTTACTGGCGGAAAGATAAAATTGAATAATGTAAAAGTAACCAACAGTAATGCTGTAGAAATTGGAGCTGGAGCATCAACTTTTTCAGTAGTATTTCCTGTGGGTCAATATAGTATTAATGCTACTGCAAACGGAGCAACATTAACCGCTGGAGCATGGGCAACTAGTGGCGGAACCAATCTTTTGCAATAATTTTATCAACAAAAAAATGTTAAAAAACGTTTCTTTTTTGTAAGAAGCGTTTTTTTGGCTCAATATTTGAATATTTTATATATATTTGTAAAAACACTAATTCTTAAATGAAGAAAAAATACCTTTATAGCGCCGTTTTATTTTTCAGTTTGTTTGCTGTAGGCATTTCTGCACAGGAAATCAAACCTGCAAAAATGCAAGAAACTGCAATTGAAGGACTCAATTTTTATCCCAATCCAGTTAGTAATGGCAAGATATACATTACCTCAAAGTTGAGTCTTGACAAAGAAGTTGCTATTTATGACGTCCTTGGAAAGCGGGTTTTTCAATCAATCCTTAGTTCCAAAGAGCTAAACATCTCTAATATTTCTCCAGGCGTTTACATTATAAAAATTCGGGAAGGCGAAGCTACAGCTACCAGAAAGCTGCTTGTGAAATAGTACTTTTCCTATATTTTTATGTTAACAATTATTTTACTTCCTCTTTATCATAATTAAAAAATACTAAGTATCTTTGAGCCATAAATTTATAAAAATATTTAAAATGAAAAAACTTTACACTTTATCCTTTATTTTATTGACTACATTGTCTTTTGGGCAGTCAGTTTTACAAGAAACTTTTAACTATACAGTACCTGGAAATGTTGGTGGTTCTACTACTACTGCATCTGATGCGGTTGGATCTAATAATTGGGCTACGCATAGTAATACAGTTGGATTAGCTGGTTCAATTGATGTTATAAATGGAAGTTTAACTTATGCAGGCTTATCAGCTTCTTCTGGAAATAAAGTTTTATTGCCTGGAAGCAATGCCACTGTTGCAAGGGATATAAATAGACCTATAATTACTACAAGCACTTCATTATATTATTCTGCTTTAGTAAATGTTATAGACAATACACAATTGAGTGCAACAGCTGCTAATTACTTTATGGGTTTTGGAGCGTCAGCTGGCGCATCAGTTACCACTTTAGGAGCTCGTTTAGGAATCACTTCTTCAAATACTGCTGCTAATTATAGACTTAGTATATTAAACACTTCAGGAGGAGCAACTATTCCTTATACCGAAAATGCTTCAGATTTAAATTTTGGTACAACTTATTTAGTTGTAGTTAAATACGATATTTCTACAACACCAACAACTGCTACACTATGGGTAAACCCTACTAGTTTGGGTGGAATTGAACCAGCAGCTACAGTAACAAATAATGTTGGTACAACAGCATTTACCACGTTTGGTTCAATTGTTCTAAGAAATGCTGGAACAACTCCAAAAGTAGAAATTGATGAAATAAGAGTTGGTACTACATTCGCTTCAGTTACGCCAACAACACTTGCAACAAAACAAAACACAATTTCAGGATTAAAAGTTTACACAACTAACAACAACCTTTATATAACTTCGGATAGTAGTGATGTAAAATCTGTTTTGGTATATAACATTTTAGGAAAAAACGTAATTAAAACTTCAGTTAACGACCAAGCTATTAATGTTAGTGATTTGGCTAGCGGTATCTATATCGTTAAAGTTACTGAAAACGGTAAATCCAATACTGTGAAAGTGGTTATTAAATAATTACTTTTATTAAAACATCTTAAAGCTCTAACCAACGTTAGGGCTTTTTTGTTTTTTATACAAAAACCAATCTATCAAAAAAAAAATAGTATCTTTGATATAATAAATTGAACTGTTATGCAAACTATCGTAGTTGAAATTAATAATCCCAATGCTTTTGCGCTTTTAAAAGAGCTAGAAGAGTTAAAAATATTAAAAATTGTAAAAGAATCTGTTTTAGAAAAAAAGATAAAACTGTCTGATAAATATAAAAATGTTTTTTCTAAAGAAGATGCTTTAGACTTTGACAATCATACTAAAATGATGCGTAAAGAATGGGATCCTACTTAATTGACAATAATATAATTTCTAAATATTTTTCAGATTCCTTTTCAGAAGAAATGACAAATTTTATTTCTGAAATAATTAATCAAACGCCACTCATTTCCGTAATTACAGAAATTGAAGCTTTGTCTTGGGTTAGTCAAGACAAAAACAAAGAAAAAATTATTAGTGACTTTATATCTGATTCTAAAATAGTAACTTTAAACTCTGAAATTGTTTCGCTTTGTATAAAAATTAGAAGAAGCAAAAAAATAAAAACACCTGATGCAATTATTGCTGCAACAGCAATTTTTTATGATTTAATTCTAATAACTAGTGACAAAGACTTTGATGGAATTCAAAATCTAAAATTGTTAAATCCTCTATCTTTTTAATTTAGTCTTTGATCCCAAACCAAGACATCTTCGCTATAACCAACCAAAAGCAATTTGAAAAAATCGCCTTAAAGACTTTTCGTTTCCAGTATGAAAATAATGCGGTGTATCGAGATTTTTGTAATTTAATGAAAACCGATGTCGCAAAAGTAAAGTCGTTGCAGCAAATTCCGTTTTTGCCAATTCAGTTTTTCAAAAGTCATGAGGTACTTTCTACATCAACGCCTGTTCAAGAAATTTTCACAAGTAGTGGCACAACGGGCATGGCAACAAGCAAACATCTTGTTACAGATGTATCACTTTATGAGCAAAGTTACCAACTTGCTTTTTCTCAATTTTATGGAAACATCGAAGATTATGTAGTTTTGGCGTTACTTCCATCCTATCTTGACCGACAAGGATCTTCCTTAATGTATATGGTTAACGATTTGATTGCTAAGACTAATAATCCAGAAAGTGGTTTTTATCTCGATGATTATGATGCTTTAATTTCGAAAATTATACAACTAGATACTGCTGGTCAAAATGTGCTTCTCATTGGCGTTACCTATGCTTTACTAGATCTCATTGAAAAGCAAAATTTTCGATTACAAAATACCATCATCATGGAAACTGGCGGCATGAAAGGTCGCCGCAAGGAAATGATTCGAGAAGAATTACACACCATTTTATGCAATGGTTTTGGAGTTACTTCTATCCATTCAGAATATGGAATGACTGAATTGTTATCTCAAGCCTACTCGCTTGGTAACGGAATTTTCGAATGTCCGTCGTGGATGCAAATCCTTATTCGCGATCCCGAAGATGCGCTAACCTATCAAGAAAATGGAAAGTCGGGCGGAATAAACGTTATCGATTTGGCAAATATTAATTCGTGTTCGTTTATTGCCACACAAGATTTGGGCAAAAAATATCCCAATAATTCGTTTGAAGTATTGGGACGCTTTGATAATTCTGATATTCGAGGTTGTAATTTAATGGTCGTTTGATTGTTAACGCGATGTCAGTCTGAGCTTGTCGAAGACCTTATTAAATTAATTAAAAAAGCACTTCGACAAGCTCAGTGTGACAATTAGACATTATTAAACTACACGCACTACAAAATAATTTTTCTTACCGCTTTGCAACAACACAAATTGATTGTTTATTAAATTTTCTGTTGAAAGTACAAACTCCTCGCCAACCTTTTCTTTGTTAACCGCTATAGAATTGGCAGTCAAAGCACGTCGGGCTTCTCCATTAGATTTGAAAAAACCTGTTTTTTCGTTCAAAACGGCAACAATATTAATTCCTGCATCCATATCCAATCGAGAAATTACCGCTTGTGGCACGCCATCAAAAACGTCCAAAAAAGTGGCTTCATCCAATTTTTTCAAATCCTCAGCAGACGAATTTCCGAATAAAATATTCGATGCTTCAATTGCTTTTTCAAGTTCGGGTTTGCCATGAGCAAAAATAGTCATTTCAGCAGCCAATCGTTTTTGTAAAACTCGCAAATGTGGTGCTTCATGATGCTCAACAATTAAATTTGCAATAGTATCTTTATCTAAAAAAGTAAAAATCTTAATATACTTCTCCGCATCAACATCAGTAGTATTCAACCAAAACTGATAAAATTTGTACACCGATGTTTTATCGGCAGTTAGCCATACATTTCCGCCTTCCGATTTTCCAAATTTCGACCCGTCAGCTTTTGTGATTAATGGGCAAGTCATGGCAAACGCTTTGGCTCCCGAAGTTTCGGGATCATCATTCATACGTCGTACAAGCTCAGTTCCTGTTGTGATATTTCCCCACTGGTCGCTACCGCCCATTTGCAGCAAGCAATTGTGGGTTTTATGCAAATGATAAAAATCGTAGCCCTGAATCAACTGATAAGTAAACTCCGTAAAACTCATACCATTACCATCGTTAGTGAGTCGTTTTTTTACCGAATCCTTCGCCATCATATAGTTTACAGTAATGCGTTTTCCTACATCGCGAGCAAAGTTTATAAACGACAATTCCTTCATCCAATCGTAATTATTGACCAAAACAGGAGCATTAGCAGCGGTCGAATTAAAATCCAAAAAACGAGATAAAACCGCCTTAATTCCCGCTACATTAGCATTCAAAGTGGCTTCATCAAGCAAGTTCCGCTCATCACTTTTTCCAGACGGATCGCCTATCATGCCTGTCGCGCCACCAACCAAAGCAATAGGCTTATGACCAAAATTGCCCAAATGCACCAACAAGATAATAGGCACCAAATTTCCAATATGCAACGAATCACTGGTTGGGTCAAACCCAATATAGGTCGCCGTCATTTCCTTCAAAAGTTGTTCTTCGGTTCCCGGCATAATATCATGAACAAGCCCACGCCACTGTAATTCTTCAACAAGATTCTTCATTTTTTATTACTAGTTTTTTGCAAAGATAAACTAATTAGATAATTTATTTGGAGCAAATCGCTTGGTCTTTATCCGAAGCCCTATTCCTGCTCTCGTCAGTCGCTTTTTCTTGTCTCGTTTTGAAAACGAGACAAGAAAAGAGCTCCAACAATGACGAGATCAGGGCTAGACAATTTTCTATTTTTCTATTTTTTGACAACACAAAAAAACAGTACATTTACTTCATTATTTTTCATAAAATGAATCCGCAAGACATCAAAATACTTCATCTCGATAGCAATCATCAGTTATTACTAGATCAGTTACAAGAACTAGGTTTTGTCAATCATGAAGATTACACTTCTTCCAAAGAAGAAATCGAAGCCAAAATTCAGGATTATCATGGCATCGTTATTCGAAGTCGTTTCCTAATAGACCAACAATTTATAAATAAAGCCACCAACCTACAATTTATAGCCCGTGTTGGCGCAGGACTAGAAAGTATCGATTGCGACTATGCCACAAGCAAAAATATTCAGCTTATTGCTGCACCCGAAGGCAATAGTAATGCCGTTGGCGAGCATGCATTGGGCATGTTGCTGTCACTTTTCAATAAACTCAATCGTGCCGACAAACTCGTGCGCCAAGGACAATGGATTCGGGAAGGCAATCGTGGTCTGGAACTCGAAGGAAAAATGGTAGGCATTATCGGTTATGGCAATATGGGCAAATCCTTTGCCAAAAAACTTCGGGGTTTTGATGTAGAAGTTTTATGTTATGACATAAAAGAAAATCTTGGCGATGCCAATGCCAAACAAGTTTCGTTAGCCGAGTTACAAACTAAAGTTGATGTTTTGAGCCTACATATTCCTTGGGATAAAACCACCGACAAAATGGTAAATACTGCATTTATCAATAGTTTTTCGAAACCTTTTTGGCTCATCAATACTTCTAGAGGAAAAAACGTAGTTACCAACGATTTGGTTGCTGCGCTACAAACTGTCAAAATTCTCGGTGCAGGACTAGACGTTTTGGAATATGAAAAAGCATCTTTCGAAAACCTCTTTTTGTCATCTAAGGATTTACCCGAAGCTTTTACCTATTTATTACAAGCCGAAAACGTTTTACTAACGCCACATATTGCAGGTTGGACGCACGAAAGCCATGAAAAACTAGCACAAACCATTGTCAATAAAATATCTGCAAAGTATCTTGGTGAAACTCCAAAACCACAACCAAACAAACGTGTTACTGGATTAGGCGGTTTCTTTTTCAAGTCCGAAAATCCAAAAAAACTCAAAGATTGGTATAAAAAACACCTTGCAATTCCGATAGACGATTACGGCGCAAGCTTTTGGTGGCAAGACAAAGAAGGTAATAATTGCAGCACACAATGGTCGCCTTTTGAAGAAAACACTTCTTATTTTAGCCCTAGCGAAAAGCAATTTATGATTAACTATCGAGTAGATAATCTCGAAAAATTATTACAAACTCTAAAACAGGAAGGCATAACAATTATTGGCGAAATGCAAACCTTCGAGTACGGAAAATTTGGATGGATACTCGATCCCGAAAAAAATAAAATCGAACTTTGGGAACCAATTGATAGCGTGTTTTTATAAATTTTATATCTTAGCATCATAAACCAAAACAACAAACAACATGGAAGTAACAAAAACAAACGAAGATTGGAACAACAATACTCCACAACCAAACCAAGAAAATAAGAAAGTCCTTGCCGGAATTATGGGCATATTATTTGGAGGATTTGGCGTTCATAAATTTATTTTAGGATATAATCAGGAAGGAATTATACAACTTGTAGTATCAGTTGTAACTTGCGGATTATTTAGTCTCGTAGGCTTTGTAGAAGGCATTATCTACCTAACAAAATCGGACGAGGAATTTTACAACACCTACCAAGCCAATAAAAAAGGCTGGTTCTAAAAAATTAATAATCCCGATTTCGAACTTGAAATCGGGATTTTATTTTTATACAAAAATCTTCAATCTTAAATCTGTTTACTTCTCTCCCAACTTGCGCTCCAATTCCGCCTGAAATTCTTCCATAACGGGTTTCATCGTGCTTTCGGGGATATCGGCAATACGAATGTACATCAAGCCATCAATGGCATTGTTAAACATCGGATCCACATTAAAAGCCACCAAACGGGCGTTTTGCTTAATGTATTTTTTAATCAAAACGGGCAATCGCAAATTTCCTGGTTCTAGTTCGTCAATTATTTTGTCAAATTTGTTTAAATCGGCTTCGGCTTCATCAAAAATAAAATCTTTATCGGCATCTTTCAGCTTGACTTTAAACTCTTTTTTAGGATGAATGTATTGCGCAATATACGGATCGTAATAATTGGATTTCATAAACTCAATCATCAACGACTTCGAAAAATTCGAAAACTGATTGCTAATACTCACGCCACCCAATAAGAATTTATGCTCTGGAAAATGTAACGTGGTATGAATAATTCCGCGCCATAACAAGAAAAGCGGCATTGGTTTTTGTTGGTATTCTTTTATAATAAAGGCGCGCCCCATTTCAATGGAATTGTGCATCATGTCATGCAGCTCAGGCTCAAACCTAAAAAGATCGTTCAAGTAAAAACCTTCCATTCCGTATTTTGGATAAATTTCAGATCCCAATCCCATTCGGTAAGCACCTGCAATTTGGTTGGTTTCGTCGTCCCACAAAAACATATGGTGGTAGTATTGGTCGTATTTGTCAAGATCTATCGATTCGTTGGTGCCTTCGCCAATAGCTCTAAAAGTCATCTCACGAAGCCTTCCTATTTCGTGTAAAACGTTTGGAATCTTGCCTGCGCCTGCAAAAAAAACTTCATAATTTTTGCTTTGCAACAAGCGGCAATCGCCATCACGAAGTTTGTTAACTTCATCAATCATTTTTTCTTGGTTCGCTCCAGTAACAATTTCTTTAGGAAGTTTTTGTGATTTTGGAAGTTTCAAATCGGCAGCAGTTGGCAAAAATTTCGATTTTTTTTCGAAAGGATTCGCCAACATATACGTTTTCTTTCGTAAAAATTCCGAATATTCATCAATAGACTTATGCTCATTTTGTTCGGCAACCGAAATCGGTTTCCCAATCCGAACTTTTATCACACGATCTTTTTGCGTTAATAACTCTGACGGTAGCTTCGCTGTACGCAACGTACTATTCAATTTGGACAAGAAATAAAACAAACGACTGTTTTTGGCATGAAAATAAATCGGGATTACAGGCACTTGCGCTTTCCGAATTACTTTTATAGCACCTTCTTCCCAAGCTTTATCGACTACCAATTTTCCGTCTTTATACGTAGAAACTTCGCCAGCAGGAAACATCCCTAGTGGCTTGCCATCACTCAAATGTCTCAAAGTTTCCTTGATTCCTATAACACTAGATTTGGCATCTTTATGGTTTTCAAAAGGATTAACAGGCATGATATATTTCTTCAATGGCTCGATTCTGTGAAGCAAAAAGTTAGCAATAATTCTAAAATTGGGTTCACGCTCTAACATCAATTTCAATAACAAAATTCCATCAACTCCACCAAGCGGATGGTTAGATATGGTTATATATGCGCCATCTTTCGGCAGACGTTTTAAGTCTTCTTCTGGAATTTCAAATTTTATTTGCAAGTCGTCCAAAATAGCATTAAGAAACGGAACATCTTGCAGGTGTTTGTTTCGATCATAAATCTTATTTAAAGCCGAAATTTTAAGAACTTTCATGAGCATCCAACCCGAAAAAGTACCTAAAACTCCATATTTGTCGACATTAATTGCTTTGGCAACTTCTTTGGCTGTAACTAATCCCATTTATATTTTTTAGTTAATGAACTAATTACAAATATAGTGAAACTTGTGTTTGATATTATTACAAAACAAAATTGTTGAAAAAATTGTTGAAACAATACCTATTCCAACTTGTTTAAGGCATCAATTATCATGAATTTAGCAGTAAAATAAAACAATCAAAATGCGCATAATTTCATACAACGTAAACGGTATTCGAGCCGCAATAACCAAAGGGTTTCTGGACTGGTTGCAACATGCCGACCCAGATGTGATATGCCTTCAGGAGATAAAAGCTACCGAAGATCAAATTCCAACGCAAGACATAACGGCAGCGGGATATCCGTACCAATATTATTTTTCGGCTACCAAAAAAGGCTACAGCGGCGTAGCGATTTTGTCGAAAACCGAACCAAAAAAAATAACTTATGGAACTGAAATCGATCATATGGACTTCGAAGGGCGCAACCTACGAGCCGATTTTGATGGTGTTTCGGTTATGAGCCTATATTTGCCATCTGGAACCAATGACGACCGTTTGGATTACAAATTTCAATACATGGATGAGTTTCAAATCTATATCAACAAACTCAAAATAGAAGTTCCAAACCTCATCATTTGTGGCGATTATAACATCTGTCACGAAGCCATCGACATTCATAATCCAGCTGGAAACAAAAACACATCGGGCTTTTTGCCAGAAGAACGTGCTTGGATAGACTGCTTCATGAAGTCGGGGTTTATAGATAGTTTTCGCCATTTCAATAAAGAACCGCATCACTACTCGTGGTGGAGCTATCGGGCTGGTGCAAGAGGCAACAACAAAGGTTGGCGACTGGATTATGCCTTGGTTTCTGAAAATTTGCGCGATAAATTACAACGTGCCGTAATTTTATCCGAAGCCGTGCACTCGGATCATTGCCCGATATTGGTCGAAATTAATTAAAAGCCTATCGCGCTGTTCACTTCAACCTTTTTCTTTCAAATTGGGTTTTTCTAATCCCAAAAAGTCCCGAAGCGTCGGGATCCTGCGGTCGCTTTTTTAGGATAACAAAAACCACAATTTCAAACAAAAAAGGGTTTCCACTACCATCACGGCTAGTGGTATACAACATAAAAACAACATTAAAAACAATTCAAAATGATACAAAAAATTGCACTTTCATTACTAGTCTTAACGCTAACAACATCTTGCGTTTCCAAAAAAATATACGCCGATCTCGAAAACAAGTTTGCCGAACTCAAAAAAGAAAACCGCTCTCTTGCCGATCAAAACGACGAGTTAAGCAAAGCCAAAAACCAATTGGGTCTCGATGGCGATGCCTCCAAAACCGAACTCGCAAAACTCAAAGCCGAACGCGACAAACTTCTTGCTGATTATACCGCTGCCGACAAAAACCTCAAAACTTTACAAACATCTTATGCAGCACTAGAAAAAAACAGTGACGAGTCGTTACAAAGCAACATGACCAAAAATAGAGAATTACTAGCGCAACTCGAAGCCAAAGAAAAATCCTTGGGTGCCGAGCAAGAACGCCTCAACAAAATGAAAACCGAACTTGAGTCGAGCTCCAAACGTCTTGCCGAACTAGAAGGATTGATCGCTAGCAAAGAAGCAGGTATGAAAAAACTTAAAGAAACGTTATCAAAATCCTTAAAAGCTTTTGACGGAAAAGGACTTACTGTGCAACAAAAAGACGGTAAAGTATATGTATCTATGGAAAACAAATTATTGTTTCAAACTGGAAGTTGGGCTGTTGGCGATGAAGGTAAAAAAGCCGTTGTAGCCGTTGCCAAAGTCTTGTCAGACAATCCCGATTTGTTAGTACTCATAGAAGGTCATACTGATAATGATAAGTTTGCAGGAGCCGTTGGTGGCGTAGAAAATAACTGGGATTTATCCACCAAACGAGCTACTGCTATTGTAACAATCTTGACAGATAACAAGGGCGTAAACAAGCAAAACCTAACTGCTGCTGGTCGAGGCGAGTTTGCCCCAATGGCAAGTAACGATACCCCCGATGGCAAAGCCAAAAACCGTCGCATCGAGATTATCTTAACGCCAAAGTTGGATGAAATTAGTAAGTTGTTGAATGATATGTAGGTTTTTTTATAAATAAAAAGAGGCCGTATCACAACTCAGAAATTAAAAAAATCAGTGTGAAATTAGCAATTAAAAACAAGAATAACGTTTTTTACACATTAAAAAGTAGTTTAAACTGATTATTTTCTGTTAAAGAAAAATAAAAAAGAGGAAATCTCGTAGTTATGAGACTTCCTCTTTTTTAGATTTATTTTTGAATAATTTAAAAACTTGTAAGTTGAAAATTTTTGTTGTCGATAGTATATTTCAAATTACCGTTTTCAAAAACGTTTAAATTAAAAACACCTCTTGTAACACGTTGCCCGTATTCCATAACATGTTCTTGGATTATATAATTCCCTGATGTTGAAAAAACTTGCCAGTCTTGAGGTCTAATCGGGCTTAAATCTGTAGCTCTTAGATTACCAATGTATTTTTCAAAACCAAAATAATTTTCAATAGTTGACGAATTAAAATTGGTTTGCCCTAATGGTAAATCCCATAGATCTGTATCGCTATTAATAGTAATTCTAAAACCATTAGAGGAAAAGAAATCGGTTTTATGTTGGTTAATGGGCAAGTTCAAATTTTTTGTACCCAACGATGCAGTTGTGTAAAACTTTAAGTTACTAGTTTCAAAATTGATTTTATAAAAAGCACTGGTACATGCTCTCTCTAATACATTTTTTATTTTGACATTACCTTTAATAAACTTTTGTGGTTGTGGCACATCAAGTGTAAACAAGTTGCCATCTTCTTCAAACAAATTTCCTTCAAACTCAAATGCGAGATATTTAGTTGTTGGGTTGTACTCAAAGTTTCTAATTACCATCGTGGCATCAGTATTAAAATTAGCAGTTTGGTATTCCTTTCCCGATTCCCTTGCATTATAAAGAGTTATATTAGTGAGAGTACCTTTTTTGGTCAATCTAAATTCAATTCTAAAGCCAAAATCAGCATTCTTAGGGGTGTTATATCGTGCACTAACAAAAACATTGTCACAATTTTCGTTAGATGATATTTGTATTTGATCATTAACCACGAAACTTTCGTTACCAATTGTAATATTTACAACTTTATCAAGCTCTTTGTTATCATCATCTGAACAGCATGAAAAAAACAGTAAAACTAAAATCAAACAAAATTTATTCATAAAAATCAATTTTAATTTTAGAGGAAGATATTATACTTCCTCTAAAATTATTTAAAAAAAAATTACTGCACTTGTATGGGTCTAAATTCAAATATTACCTCACCAGTAGAATAGGTTCGGGGTACTAGAGTATTTGTTGCTGTATTAAAATTGACCACATTATCATAAAAATTAATAACACTATTACCTAATGGGTCACTTATGTCAGTATATTTTGTTATATAATTATTAGTGTAGGTTGTTTCTAAAGAAGCTCCAAATTTCAAACCGATTTTTTCTAATATTCCAGTTGTAGGGTCAATAGAAAAATTAGTGTTTCCTTTATTTGAAGCTGTAATTTGAGATGTAATTTCTATCGAAGAATCAGCTTCTTCAAAAGATAATTTCCATTGATTACTGAAATTATTTAAATCCCAAACTGCAAACTCAAATCTTTGCCCATAATAGGCACCATTATATAAATCAATCGTTTTTAAGCCATTAATTACAGGTTTTTTCATAAATTGACCCCAAAGTCCTGATACATAAGGAACAAAAGTAATGTTAAAAATATCTGTTGCATTAACGTTTAAATTTTTATACTCATCTGTTCCATTATTTGAATTTTTTGCCCCATAACTACTCAATACTTTAAATTCAAATAAGCCTTCCGTCCATCCTGATGCTTGATTAGCGGTATTTTCAAACCAAACTTGATTCACTAAATTCGGATCTTGACCAGATGCTATTTTATAATAAATTGCTGAGGGATTTCCAGATAAACTGAAAGAAGTAATATGTTCTCTATAACTAGGATTTATGCCTCCCGAAGTAATTGTTGGTGTTAATCCATAATAAATATAATCACGTTGCCAACCTCCAGGAGTATAATTCCCATAAACATTATATGCGTCAGCTTGAATTTGAGTAACTCTAGGGCCCGCAGGCACAGGTGGCAATGGGTTGGTTATAATAATTTGATAATTTATAGACGCCACTCTCAATTGCACAGGATTAATTGGATCTGTCAATATATTTGTGTCTAGCGTATTGTATTTTTCTATATCTGCATTGGAAACCAAACGTTCGTTATCCTTAATAACAACAACAGGAAAATCAGGCCAATATTTTGCTTCCAAAATAAATGTTTCGCCAGTTGCGGTAATAATTTTTACATCATCACTTTCGTAAGAGCGTATTCCAACATTTGGAATTTGGCTTACAGTATACCAATTTTCAGCAGAAAAGCTACCTTCTAATAAATCGGGAACAAAAATTGTTAAATAAGGTAACGCATTTTCAATTTCTATCAATTTAGCTTCGTTTTCAAAAAATGGAAGCAAAATATCTCTTAACGTCTGGGTATTAGTTCCTCTTCCTTCTGCATTTAAAATACTTTTGTTTTTTACAGATTGATACACAACATCATAATCTCCTGTCACTTGTTTTAAGGCTTCTGTTTTAATAAAATCTCTAAGTGGTTTGCTTTCTGCAAGTGCTTTAGACAAAGCAAATCCAAAAGTTGTCTTTAATTTAGTGTCATTTTTCAAATCTAAATTTACAACTTCGCTTTTAGTTTCAACTACCTCAACGGGTTCGTTAACGCACGATTGAAAAAACAAAACTGTTGCACTCAAAACCATAATACCTACTAATTTTTTCATAAAAATAACAATTTAAATTAAACAATGATTTATTTATTACTCAAATTTATTATTAAGTAAGTACGTTTGTTAGTCAAATTATGCTAATTTTGAGCAATAAACCACTAATTACACTATTTTTATGATGACTATAGGTACAAAAATAAAAAATTTGCGCGACTTAAAAAAGATGTCACAAGTTGAATTGGCAATGAAATTGGGCATTGGACAAACTACTTTGGGAACTATTGAAAGTGGCGAAACCAAAAAAATTGATTTTTTACTGATGGATAAAATTTGTAAAGAATTTAATGTTGATTCTGATTATTTTAAAGACAACATGAAATTACGTCAAATTAATAATGATAATGCTGTTGGATATATTGAAAATCAAATTATTAATAATCTATCTGAAAAATTAATTGAACAATACGAGGAACGAATCAAAGAATTAAAACAACGAGTTTTTGAGTTAGAGAATAAGTAAAACCGTCGCATCGAGATTATTTTACTCCGAAGTTGGATGAGATTAGTAAGTTATTGAATGATATGTAAATTTCGTTGGGGATTTTAAGCAAAAAAAAAACCGTCTCGCAATCACGAGACGGTTTTTTGTAATCTTCAAAATTATTTTTATCCATACATTAAAACTTCAAACTACAATTAACGAGCTTCATAGTGTCTTTTGTAATCCCAAGATTATTTCCGAGAATTTTAAATTCTGATATTGCATTTTTAACTTCATCAAAAATTGAATTTGGGTTTTTAATGCCAAAATGTTTGGCAAGTTCTTGCAGATGAGCTATTGTTGGATTTTTACTTTCGCCAGCAACTGTGGTACTATGCATACCAAAAGATGCATAAGAAAAGGTTAAATCATAAGCTGGTGAAAATTTCCAATTGCCATTTTTATCCATAAAAAAAGAAAAATTTTTACTATGATCGTCTTTATTATGTGCCAAAATGTTGAACGTTGCCAAACGTAACACCTTTGAATAGGCATTAAAATCTTTTTCTAATGTAAAAGCGCAATCCATAATATGTCCATAATCCAGTGTGCTTTGTCTAAAATTATCGTGCAACAATCCACAAACAGAATGTAAGTGTAATTTTTGGTTGTTAACTCTATCAAATCGTTTGCTTCCAAAAAAACGAGTGCCTTTTTTGCTGTTAAATAATCGGAAATCACTTACTTCTATTCCTGCACTTCTCGCCATTTGATTATAACTAAACTCGATTAAGGCAATATCTTCTATGTCATTGGAAGCAGGAAATTTTATTATCCAGTGTTCAAATCCGTCAGGCAAAATTGGGTTTCCATAACACAATTCTTCAGTTGTTGGATTAAACCCAACTAATATTTTTGGTCTTGCTCCACCCGAAGAACCTCCAAGTTGAAACAAATGATCGATTATCTCTTCTGAAGTTCCTCTCAAAACAGCGGTGATATCATTATAAATTAGTTCTAAATCTAAATATTTTAGGCGGTCATAATCATTTTCAAATTCTGGAAGATAAGTAATCGCACCAACTGCATTTTTTCCTAAATAAGCAAGTCTATCTATTGGAGAAATTTCACTCAAATTTATACCCATTGAAAGTAGTTTTCTATCCAATAGTAATTTTCCCCAACCATCTGCGATTGAATCTGAGAAAACTCCAAAAAGTCCTTCAAAATGTTGTTCTTTTGGAACTAAAATGTCATTTGATAGTTTCATCTTAAAAGGAGAAATTTCAATGCCTTTTACAATAAAATCTGGATGGTATTTGAAATAAATTTTTCCTTGATTTTCTATCAAGTCGCCAATTTCAATTTTACTTTCAAAATCAAGAAAAGCTTTTATTTTTTGAATCTTTCCCATATTATTTATTGAATAGTATTTCTATTTCCTTAAGGTCTATATTGGATATAAAAACAGCATCAAAATCATCTAATCTGTCAAAAAGATGTGCCAACTTCAATAAAGATTCTAATGAAATTTGACCCGTATATTCAAATCGCTTCAAACTACCAAGAGAAACTCCTGAAGTAGTTGCCAATTTGGATTGTGAAATTTTCTTTGCTTTTCTTATTTTTTTAAAACGTTCGGCTAAAGATAAACCTACTTGCGATGGCGTTTTTTTTAAAGAATAATTCATGTTTTTTAGCTAATATAGTATACAAATATATAAAAATTTATATTAAATAGCTATTATATTAAACATTTATCAAAACACCCCATAAAAAAACCGTCTCGCAATCACGAGACGGTTTTTTATGTTTTAATCCTCAATAACAACACCTTCTTTATCAAAAAAATGATATTCGAGATAAGTGTAGGCATCTCGAGGAATGATTTTTACCCATTTGCGATGCTCAAAAAACCATTTGGAGCGCACAGATGGAAAACCTTTACTCAAATAAGCTGCCACAAACGGATGCACATTAAGTATTACTTTCTTGTGCGTTTTGTGATGTCTTTCGAGATCAGAAGCGATCTTGTCGATAATCAAAATTGGAGCTTCTATTTCTCCATTTTCGTTATTCGGATCTTCTTCTCTTGTTTTTATATTTACTTCTGGTCGAACACGTTGGCGGGTTATTTGCACCAGTCCGAACTTGCTCGGCGGAAGTATTTTGTGTTTGGCTTTATCATCGCTCATTTCTTCTCGTAAGAAGTCGAACAACACTTTGCGGTTATCGGGATTTTGCATGTCGATAAAATCGATAACGATGATGCCGCCCATGTCGCGTAGTCGCAATTGTCTTGCAATTTCGGCAGCAGCTATCATGTTTACTTCCATGGCAGTATCTTCTTGATTGGCAGCTTTATTAGAACGGTTGCCGCTGTTTACGTCTATAACGTGCAGTGCTTCTGTATGTTCTATAATAAGATAAGCGCCTTTGCTCATCGATACGGTTTTTCCGAAAGAAGTTTTAATTTGTCGCTCTATGTTGTGTTTCTCGAAAATTGGTGTGTCTTTAGATTGATAAAACTTAACTAATCCTGTTTTTGAAGGTGCAATTTCTTGCAGATAATCCTTCGTTTGGTTGTACAACTCTTCATCATCGATATGAATACCACTAAAGGTATCATTAAAAACGTCTCTAACAATCGAGGAAGCTCTATTGACTTCGCCTAATATTTTTGACGGATGATTCGCGGTTGGTAATTTTTTACTCATTGCAGTCCATCTTTCTAGTAGATTCTGCAAGTCTTTTTCTAATTCGACGGTGCTTTTGCCTTCGGCGACTGTTCGTACAATTACTCCAAATCCTTTTGGTTTGATAGATTGTACCAACTTTTTAAGTCGTTCTTTTTCGCCTTTAATTTCTATTTTTTGTGAAACAGAAACGCGGTCTGAAAACGGAACTAAAACTATAAATCGTCCTGCCAACGAAAGCTCTGCGCTTATTCGTGGTCCTTTGGTCGATATTGGTTCTTTGACTATTTGTACTAAAATGGATTGATTGATGTTGATGATATCTGCAATAGAACCATCTTTGTCAATTTCTTTTTCAAACTGAAAGTTTTTTAGTGTAAACTCTTTTAGTTTTCCTGCTGTTACTAATTTTATGAATTTGAGTTGGGAAGCAAGATTGGGTCCTAAATCATGATAATGTAAAAAGGCATCTTTTTCGTAGCCTACATTTACAAAAGCAGCATTAAGACCTGCAACTGGTTTTCTGATTTTGGCAATAAAAATATCGCCTACCTGAAAGTTGCTTGTTTCTTGTTCTTTGTGTAATTCAATTAGTTTTCCATCTTTTAATAAGGCAAAATCGACAGTGTCAGAATTAGACCTAATAATTAGTTCTTTATTCACGTTGTTGATTTTTATCTGTTTTTTTTAAATTGATTTTAAGATAGATATTTGAAAATCTATAGCTTACAATTTCATTTACAGATGATTTATACTTTTGAAAAGGTATTATACCCAGTGAATTAAAAATATTAAATCTAATATTTGATATTTAAAAATTCTATTTCAATGAACTTAAAAAAAGAAAAAAGTAGTTAGACTACTTTTTCTTCTTGTGTCGGTTAGCTCTCGCTCTTTTCTTGCGTTTGTGCGTTGCTACCTTATGTCTTTTTCTTTTTTTACCACTTGGCATAATGTGTGAGTTTAATGATTAGTTAAAATATTATTTTACTTTGTTATTCGTTTTAACTCCTTCAACAAATACTTTTGCTGGTTTAAAAGAAGGAATGTTATGAGCTGGAATCTTTATAGTGGTATTTTTAGAAATATTTCTACCTGTTTTTTCTGCTCTTGTTTTGATAATAAAACTACCAAATCCTCTTAAGTATACGTTATCTCCAGCTTCTAGAGAGTTTTTTACCTCATTCATTAAAGTTTCAACAGTTGCTTGAACATCTCCTTTTTCTAAACCTAATTTCTCTGAGATCTTTGATACGATATCTGCTTTAGTCATTTTTGTACTATTTAATAATTATTTGTTTTTTTTGAGTTTGCAAATATAGGAATTAAATATATTAATAATCAACCTAATTCATTAAAATTTAATCATATAAACTTTTACTTTTGCAAAAGATTTTTTTTAAATGGAGTTTTCTAACGTATTAATTTCTTGGTATTTACACAATAAACGCGATTTGCCGTGGCGCAATACAACTAATCCATACCCAATTTGGTTGTCTGAAATTATGTTGCAACAAACGCGAGTTGCGCAAGGTTTGCCTTATTTTTTAAATTTTATTGACACATTTCCTACGGTTTTTGATCTCGCCAATGCTACCGAAGAAATGGTACTCAAAAACTGGCAAGGATTGGGTTATTATTCGAGAGCTAGAAATCTTCATGCCACTGCAAAATATATTGCCAATGATTGCAACGGAATTTTCCCGAATACTTTCTCTAGCTTAAAAAAACTAAAAGGTGTTGGCGATTATACCGCCGCTGCCATTGCATCATTTTCATTTAACGAAGTGGTTCCTGTTGTAGACGGCAACGTGTATCGTGTATTGGCACGCTATTTTGACATTGAAACTGATATCGCATCAAATACTGCCAAAAAAGAATTTTTTGAATTGGCCTCTGAACTTATTTCTAAAGAAAAACCAGCACTTTTCAACCAAGCAATTATGGAGTTTGGTGCCTTGCAATGTGTGCCAAAAAATCCTGATTGTACAAATTGTATTTTTAACAACAGTTGCGTCGCTTTGCAAAAAAAGAAAGTGTCGCAACTACCTATAAAACTTAAAAAAACAAAAGTTACCAAACGCTATCTTAATTATATTGTTATTTCTGATGAAGATGAAAATACAATTATAAACAAACGAACCAGCAAAGGTATTTGGCAAAACTTATATGAATTTCCGGTTATTGAAAGTCAAAAAGAAGAAAATTTTAATACTATTTCCGCGCAACTCAACAATAATTTTTTTGAAGAAAACAGAATTCTTTCTATTGAAGAAAGGAACGAGAAAAGTATCTTACACAAACTATCGCATCAACATTTAAATATCAGATTTTGGAACGTTACTTTACTTGGCAAAATCAAAAATGGTATTTCTCAAAAAAAGGCTGCTTCCTACCCGTTTCCAATTGTAATTTATAATTTTATAGAAAAACATTGGTCGTTGTAATCAAAAATTTGTACTTTTGATATATTAAAAGTTATTCTCATGCATGCAACTTTAAATAAAGTAATGTTAATAGGCCATCTTGGCGACGATATAAAAATGCACTATTTTGAAGGCGGCAATTGTATAGGCCGTTTTCCGTTGGCAACCAATGAAGTTTATGTAAACAAAACAACCAATGAAAAAATCACTTCAACCGAGTGGCACAATCTTGTAGTACGAAATAAAGCTGCCGAAATATGTGAAAAATACCTCTCTAAAGGCGATAAAATTTATGTTGAAGGTCGCATAAAATCAAGACAATGGCAAGCTGAAGATGGTTCTACAAAGTACACAACTGAAATTCAGGTTACCGAATTTAGTTTTCTTTCGGTAAAAAAAGATATCGAAAAAACTACTCCAAACGTCGAGGCAAAAAATGGCACTTACGAATCTCCAAATACACCACTGCCCGAAAATGATTTGCCTTTTTAATTTAAAAAATTCTACTTACAACCTAGTAATGCTCAAACAATCGGTACTATATTTTGCAATTTTCTTAGTTTTATTTTCTAATTATAGTTGCAAAAATGAAGTGTTACCCAAGCCAACAAGCCAATTGCGATTGGATTATAAAGTTGCAGATTACGATCGATTTGAAAACAGTTGCGCCTATTCATTTGATATGAATTCGAAAGCAGTAATCAAAGAAAAAACACCTTGTAATTTTGAAATTAATTATCCAAAACTAAAGGCAACTATTTATTTGACTTATAAACCCATCAATAACAATCTCAAATTGTTGTTGAGTGATGCTCAAAAACTTACCTACGAGCATGTTATTAAAGCTGATGCTATTTCGGATCAGCCGTTTATGAATCCTGATCAAAAAGTGTACGGAATGTTTTATCAAGTATCAGGCAACGCGGCTACCAATGCACAGTTTTATGTTACTGACAGCACCAAAAATTTTATAGATTGCTCGTTGTATTTTTATGCAAAACCCAATTTTGACTCGATTTACCCTGCAGTGAGTTATGTCAAAAATGACATGAGACGTTTGATGGAAAGTCTCAAATGGCGCAAGTAATTTTCAGAAAAAAAACCTATCAAATATTAAAATCCTTTTTTTGACGTTATTTACTATATTTGAAACTTATTTATATTGAATAATGAAACATTCGTTACTCGTTTTTCTATCTTTTTTTGCTGTTCAAAATGCTATTTCGCAAAATAGTCAACTCTGGAAAGGCTATTTTTCATACAATGACATTCGCGACCTTTCTGAAGGTACAAATGCCATTTTTGCCGCTTCGCAAAATGCTTTGATTAACCAAAATACCCTTTCGGGCGAGCTAAAAACTTTAAACACAATTGATGGGCTTTCGGGCGAATTTATTACCGCCATGCATCATAGTAATGGTCTCAATAAAACTATTTTTGGGTACGAAAGCGGACTGCTTTCTGTTCGAAATGACAATGACGGAACCATAGTAAATGTTGTTGATATTATTTCGAAATTGATTCCGACAAACGTCAAAAGAGTTAATCATTTTATGGAATATGAAGGAATTATTTACATTTCTTGCAATTTCGGGATTGTACAATATAACCTCAACACACTTGTTTTTGGCGACACTTATTTTATTGGCAATGGAGGAGCACAACTTAAAGTAAAACAAACGGCTATTTTTGAAGGCAAAATTTATGCTGCCACCAATAGCGGCGTGCGATATGCCAGTATAACCAACCCAAACCTTATCGATTTTAATCAATGGACAACCACAGATAATAAAAACTGGGATGGAATTGTAGCCTTTGGAAATAAAATTGTCGGTACTCAAAGTGGCTATGTACAAAGCCTTAATGGAACTGTTTTTTCAGACAGTGCTTATTTGGCAGAGCTAGCCATAGACTTCAGAGCTGTAAACGATAATCTCATTATAACAACACCCAATCATGTGCTAGTTTATACCACCACTTTTTTGCTAGCAAGAGACATTACAAGCAGTCAAATTCCTGAAACTAATGTGCAATTTAGTTGTGCAACAATTGTAACACCAAAAATTTATATTGGCACAACAGGCAAAGGACTTTATACATCACTTGTATCTGGCGCACTAAATTTTGAAAACATTTCGCCAGATGGTCCTTCTAGAAACAATGTTTTTAATATAAAAAAAACACCATCTTCATTATGGACAGTTTTTGGTGGCTATAACAATTATAATCCCTATGATTATGATGGTTTGTCTCAACATGGCATTAGTAAATTGATAGACAACAAATGGAAAACCATACCTTACAGTTCCCTATTTGGAGCAAGAGCATTATCGCGAATTACAATTGATCCTGATAATGAAAATATTGTATATGTTAGTTCCTTCTTTTCTGGATTACTTAAAATAGAAAACGATATTCCAACAATTTTATACAATAATACAAATACAGGACCTAATGGATTACGTTCTTTTAGTACAGCCTTTAACGACATTCGGGTTGGCGGAACTGCTTTTGATAAAAATAAAAAACTATGGATGGGTACTGGAAAAATTGTAACAGTTCCTATTAATTCGCTAAGTCCTGACGGAACTTGGCAAGCCTTTGGTCTTCAAAACAAGGTTGAATCTCCACAATTTAATTACTATTCGTCTGTAGTAGTTGATAAAAATAATACCAAATGGTTTGGAACTTACCTAGGTCTTATTGGTTTTAATGAAGAACAAAATAATAAATTAATTTTAGTAAAAGACGATTTTAATAGTAGTGCGGTTAAAGACATACGAGTAGCAACTATAGATAATCGTAACCAAATTTGGTATGGTTCTAAGGAAGGAATTCGTGTGGTGTCAAGCGTTGATAATTTTTTAGGTAATGAAGAAATAGAATCTGATCCTATAATTATAGAAGAAGACGGCGTTGCGCAGGAACTTCTTTATCAACAATCTATTTATGATATTGTTGTTGATGGTGCCAATAATAAATGGGTGGCAACTAGCGACTCAGGCGTTTTTCAGTTTTCTCCTAATGGACAAAAAACCTTAAACCATTTTACCATAAAAAATTCTCCTTTACCAAGTAACCTTGTGTATGATATTGAAATTGATCCCGTAACTGGAGAAGTTTTTTTTGGCACCGATAAAGGTATGATTTCCTATAAAGGATCGGCAACTTCTGCCAAAGACAATCTAGATAATGTTTATATATTCCCTAATCCGGTTCGTCCCGAGTTTGAAGGAACTGTGAAAATTAGCGGTTTGATCGACAAGGCAACTATTAAAATAGCAGATATTGAAGGAAATCTAGTTCATGAAGCTACATCCGAAGGAGGAACGATTGAATGGGACACCACTGCTTTTGGGAAGTACAAAGTGGCATCGGGCGTTTATATGGTTTTTATTTCGGCTCAAGATGGCGAAGAAACTAAAGTAAAAAAAGTAATGATTGTTCGATAAATACCAACTTGAAAATTCCAAATACTCATGTTGGTAAAAACCAAAGCCATAGTCATTTCGTCGCTAAAATATCAAGAAAAAAGCCTTATTGTAAAATGCTTTACCTTTTCTGATGGATTGAAATCCTACTTTGTTCGAGATGCTTTTTCGTCAAGAAAATCATCCCGAAATGTCGGTACAAAAATTGCTTATTTCCAACCTTTTTCTATCCTTGAGATTGAAGCCGTTCATAAAAACAAAGGAACTCTAGAGAATTTTAAAGAAATAAAAACTGCAACCGCATTTTCATCAATTCATTCAGATGTAATCAAAAGTACGATTGTACTGTTTTTATCCGAAATTTTACACCATTCTATTCATGAAGAAGAAGCCAACGAATCGTTATTTACTTTTCTTGAAACGGCACTAAAATGGCTGGACAATCATGACGAAATATCTAATTTTCATCTTATTTTTCTTCTAGAAATGACCAAATATTTGGGGTTTTACCCTGATGTTTCTCGAGTTGATTTAAAACACTTCGAAATGGTGGAAGGTGTTTTTACACCTTTTCAAGCCGTTAGTTCGTTATCTGAACATGAAACCAATTTGTTCAAAAAACTTATTGATCTAAAATTTGACAACAACCAAAAAATATTTCATGTCATAGAACGACAACTGCTTCTTAAAATACTTATAGATTATTATAGTTTTCATCTTGACGGTTTCAAGAAACCAAAATCATTGGCCGTTTTGAAGGAAGTTTTTGGGTAAGAAGTAAATAGCAATAAAATTAGTTTGTTATCAAGATTATCTAAAGATACTTTTACTTTTTTTAAAGTCGATATTATTGATTTGATATAAATCTAAAATAGAATGAAAGAAAAAATCCAAATCTGTTTTTTTTAATCTATTTGATTCTAAACTTTCGACTATTTCTTTATTTTTTTTATAAAACTGATCTGAATACCAAATTATCATAGCTGGGTTTGTTAAAAATTTATTGTCTTGCGCATGTAACCATTGATTGTTTTCGCCTAGCATTTCTCCGTGATCAGAAAGATAAATTAAAATTGTATTTGACTTTGTTTTTTCAATTTCAGCGATAGTTTGATTTATAAAAAAATCCAAATATAAAATTGTGTTATCATAAGAGTTAATCATCTCAAAATTTGTGTTTGCTGGCACATATTTGCTGGAAATTACTGGAGTGAACTTTCTAAACATTTTTGGATAACGTGTTTCATACCACCAATGGCTTCCCATCATGTGCATCACCAAAAACTGTTTTTTATGTAAATTAAACTGTTTTGAAAAATAAGGCAACAATTCTTGATCATAATCTTTAATGAAACTCATATCAGAATGTAAAGGATCAATTATTTTATTATGTATTGATTGATTTATAAAAGTTTGATAGCCTTTTTCGGGTGTTTGATTGCCAATCCAGTTGGTATTTATTTCTGCTTTATTCAAAACATCAATTAATGAGTATTTTGGATCTTTATAATCATCTTTCAAGGTTGCGTTGGTTAATATTTGTGGTATACTAACTGCCGTAAAACAATTGGTCGTATAGGCATCTGGAAAACTTAAAAGATTTTTTCTTTTGGACAAAAGTGGAGTTGTCTCTCTCTTATAACCATTTAATTGCAAATGGTCTGCGCGAACACTTTCGCCAAGTATAAAAACAACATTAAGGCTATCAACTGTGCTATTTAGTTTATTATTTACAGGCTTTAGATTAACATCGTTTTTGTTACAATAATTTTTTACCGAAAAATAAAAACTATATGGCAATCTATAATAAAATGTACCTTCACGATAAATGTTCATTAAATAATAGGTCGAAAAACTTAAAAATGCAATAAATAGTAAAGGTGATTTAATTTGATTTACCTTTATTTTATCGTGAAATCTAAATATTAAAAACAAAATAAAAATAACAAACCCATAGAAAAATAAAAATTGAAAACTTATTAAATCATAGACAATATCAATTTTTGTATCTAGTGCAATGTGTATGATATTCTCAGAAATTATTACATCTTGAGAAAACATCCAAAATGAAATGAAAGTAAAAAAAAGGAATAAAATGGAGAATAAAATTTTAAAAATAATTCGATTTATACTTAAAAAATACAAATAGCCAAATAACGAAAATTGTAATAAAACGGCATGTATAAAGTAAAATAATCTATCTTTAAATCCAACTAATGGCAAATGCCAATAATTTGAAAGCGTTATTAATAAGAAAATAACTAAATTTAAAAATAAATGAAAATAAATTTGATTCTTATATTTTTTTATAACCTCCATTTAAAATTGGAAAAAAATTATTTATAATTAAAAAAACAGGCACCAATAAAATTATTTGGATTATTGCAAAAAGAAACTTCTCTAGTTCTGAAAAACTAAAATCTGATTGGTTAAACACTTTTAATAACATTAGTTTAATAAAAGACAATGAAACCAACTGTAACACCAATATTAATAGTGAAAACTTACCTATAAAAGATAACAACTTAAAATACGGAACGGTTTTAAAAAACAATAAAAAAAATATACTTCCTGTTAATCCATTCAATAAAAAATAAAATTCATTTCCATATATAGCTCTGTACATATCAATTTTGATGTTTTTATCATAAAAAGTAAGATTCAGTATGAAACATAAAATCATAATTATAATGGAATACTTCGTGTTCAAATCAGAAATTTTTTTGAAGAAATAACTTCCAAAGCAATAGAAGAAAAAAGCAACAAACGCAATGTTAATACTCCAAGGTAAATTTATATCAAAATTTCGAGTATATAAAAACCCAACTATTGGTATTAAAAAAAGTACTGCATTTTTTAAAAGTGAACTAGTAAGTTTATTGATTAAAAAATGAATTAAATAGGTCATAAAAATTGCAGGTAAAAACCACATCGGTATGCCCCAATCCATAAACGAACGATCTCCTTGTGCATAAAAAACACCTACAAGATTTTTGATTGGCGATAAGTTAAAAGCAACACTTTCGCCATAATGTCGCCCAAAAAAATACCAAATTGCATACAATGTAAAACCCCAAAAAAAATAGGGAATAATTATTGTTTTAAATCTTTTATGTAAATTTATTTTACTTGAAATTGGGTGATGAAAAAAACCGGCAATTATAATAAAAAGCGGCATGTGAAAGTTGTAAATAAACTTCTCACAAAAAGGAAAATTATGTCCGTACACAACTAAGAAAATCGTAAATCCCTTAACCTGATCAACCCAATCTAATCTTGAAACATCTATGTTACCCATTAAGTTTATATTGGTTTTGGTATTCAAAATAGTACTTATTTACAAATATAAACAAAACAATTCGTGAAAAAAAATATCACTCTTTTGCTTTTAATTATTTTGGTTTTGGTTTATAAATAATACTGTTTTAAAACTTTCTAAGAATTTATTTTTGCTAAGAAAAATTCTATTTTATTTATTTGTAATTAATGAGTTTAGTAACTCTCTAGAAAATTTACAATTACCATAAATATATTTGAATATTAAACCCTAGTTACTGCATAAATTTCCCGGTTAAAAGTTTACGAACTCTATTTTAAATTATTTATATACCAAATTATATTGTAAATGAAACTTAAATAATATAAATTTGAAAAATTATAATAATTTTTATTTATGTATTACGATATTAAAAGTTTAGCTCCTTTTTTAATAAAAAATGACAACCTAATTAGACTCGGCAGAATTCATGATGGAGGTTATATACTATCAGATAAGATACTAGAAAACACAGACTTACTTATTAGTTTTGGAATAAATGCAGACTGGTCTTTTGAGAAAGATTTTAAAAACAAAAAAGAGGTCACAATACACGCTTTTGATTTTTCTGTAACACATTACACCCTTATTAAAAAATTAATTAAATATTTAACAAGGTTAAGATTAAAAAAAGTGCGTTCACAATTTATGGCAATACTAGATTTTAAAGTTTTTTTTAATAAAAAAAATAAAATTAATTTTCATTGCCGCGGAGTAGGAAATAAAGTCAACCCAGAATTTTTAACATTTGAACAAGTTATGAATATGGCAGACAGAAAATTAGAAGATACTAAAACGAATGTTTTTGTAAAAATTGACATTGAAGGAAGTGAGTTTGATGTCATTCCAACAATGAAACCTTATTTTAATCAAATAGTAGGAATGGTTGTAGAATTTCATGATTTAGAAAATAATTGCCCAGCATTTAATTCAATAATCTCCTTATTAAAAAATGATTTTCATATTATGCATGTTCATGGAAACAACAATGATTTAACCATAAAAGGAACAAATTTACCAACAGTTATAGAAATAACTTACTTTAATAAAAGACTAGCTCAAGAAAATGATGTATACCTATCAACCCAAAAATATCCAATAAAAGGTCTTGATTACCCAAATACCAGAAATAAAAAAGAAATTACACTTTCCTTTACATAGAAAAAAATTAAAACCAAAAAATCAATTTGACTAGGACAACCCACTAAGTTCTACTCAACTGAACATCAAATGCTTGATTTCCATACCCTTCTACTATACGTTTTAAAAAGAAGTTTTTAATTCATTTGGGCGTGACCTTCTTCCGCAAGCTCCAGAGGTCGGGCTATTCGCTACAATCTTTTGCTTCGCTGCGCTTCACAAAAGGATTTCCGCTACCATCCCTCACGCAGTCACAAAACTTTAGACAACCAACTTTCCACATTCGGCATAAATTTATTACTTTCGCACATTGATTTTACAAACCAACAAATGAGCACAAAATTCAGGGAATACAAAGGACTTGACCTACCAACAGTAGCATCAGAAGTTCTTGATTTTTGGAAAAAAGAAAACATATTCGAGCAATCGGTAACCTCGCGCGAAGGCAAAACACCATTTGTGTTTTTCGAAGGGCCACCATCAGCCAACGGATTGCCAGGAATTCATCACGTTATGGCACGCGCCATCAAAGATATTTTTTGCAGGTATAAAACCCAAAAAGGCTTTCAAGTAAAACGAAAAGCAGGTTGGGACACACACGGATTACCAGTAGAATTGGGCACCGAAGCAGCACTCGGCATTACCAAAGAAGACATTGGAAACAAAAATAGTCCAAACTATATTTCTATAGAAGACTATAACGAAGCCTGTAAAAAAACCGTCATGCGCTACACCGATGTGTGGAACGACTTAACCGAAAAAATGGGTTATTGGGTCGACATGCAAGATCCATATGTGACTTACAAACCCAAATATATGGAGTCGGTTTGGTGGCTATTGAAGCAAATCTACAACAAAGATTTGATGTACAAAGGCTACACCATACAGCCGTACTCACCAAAAGCAGGAACAGGATTATCATCACACGAAGTCAACCAACCAGGTTCCTATCGTGATGTTACCGATACAACCGTGGTGGCACAGTTCAAAAGCCTCTCCCCAGCCCTCTCCAAAGGAGAGGGAGCTGATTCTGGGAACACAGTTTTTAAAGCATTTGGATTAAGCGATTCATCTCCCTTCCCTTCGGGAAGGGCTAGGGATGGGATTTTCTTTTTAGCTTGGACCACAACACCATGGACGTTACCAAGTAATACAGCTTTGACCGTTGGTCCAAAAATAGATTATGTTTTGGTTGAAACCTTCAATCAATACACGTTTCGACCAATAAAAGTAATTTTAGCCAAAAACTTAGTCGCAAAACAATTCGGAAAAGGGTTTTTTGCTTCAACTGAACTGCATGATTTTGAAAATTTTAAAGAAGGCGACAAAAATATTCCATATCAAATTCTAGCTGAATGTAACGGTTCAGATCTTGTCGGAATTCGCTACGAACAACTCATGAAATTGGCGTTGCCTTACGAAAATGCAGAAAATGCATTTCGAGTAATCGCAGGTGATTTTGTTACGACCGAAGACGGAACTGGTATCGTGCACACTGCACCTACTTTTGGAGCCGATGATGCCAAAGTAGCCAAAGAAGCAACTCCAGAAGTACCGCCAATGCTGGTTTTGGACGAAAACGAAAATCCAGTACCGTTAGTTGACCTGCAGGGCAGGTTCATCAAAGGTTTGGGCGAGTTGTCTGGAAAATACGTCAAAAACGAATATTACAATGACAACGAAGCACCAGAACGCTCTGCCGATGTCGAAATTGCCATTCAACTAAAAGAAGAAAACAAGGCCTTCAAAGTCGAAAAATATGTGCACAGTTATCCACATTGTTGGCGTACCGACAAGCCTATTTTATATTATCCACTGGATTCTTGGTTTATAAAAATCACCGAAGTTCGCGATCGTATGTTTGACCTCAACGAAACCATTAACTGGAAACCCAAAGCCACTGGAGAAGGTCGTTTTGGCAATTGGCTAAAAAATGCCAATGATTGGAATCTTTCTCGATCACGATATTGGGGAATACCGTTGCCAATTTGGAGAACCGAAGATGGATCAGAAGAAATACTTATCGGTTCAGTGGAAGAATTGTTTAACGAAATCGAAAAAGCAATCGCAGCTGGTTTGCAAACTGTAAATCCGTTTGCAGGTTTCGAAATCGGAAACATGTCGGAAAGCAATTATGACATAATCGATTTGCATAAAAATGTAGTCGACCAAATCACTTTAGTTTCCCCATCAGGAAAACCAATGAAACGTGAAAGTGACTTGATCGATGTTTGGTTCGATTCTGGTTCTATGCCTTATGCTCAGTGGCATTATCCTTTTGAAAGCCCACCCCAACCCTCCAAAAGGGAGGGAGAAGATAAGCCCATCCTAAATCCTTCCCAAAGGGAAGGACTTCCCAAAGGAAATAGATATGATACGGCTAGACCGTCAATTTATCCTCTATTGAAAGAGTTAAAAGAAAAAAACAAATCTAATCCAACAGAAGCAGAAAAAGTGTTATGGCTCTGCTTGAAAGGAAAAAAACTCGAAGATTTTAAATTTAGAAAACAACACATCATAGACCAGTTCATTGCAGATTTTGTCTGTTTGGATAGAAAACTAGTTATTGAAGTTGATGGCGGCTATCATAATAAACCTGAAATCATTGAAGCCGATGCATTACGAACCGAAATTTTAGAACAAGAATTTGGTTTTAAAGTAATTCGTTTTACAAATGAAGAAGTTTTAGGAAATATTGAAACTGTTTTAGAACAAATTAAAACAAATCTAAAAAATCAACCGTCTTATAAAAGCACTGCTGAGCAAGTCCTTCCCTTTGGGAAGGATTTAGGATGGGCTTGCGCTGATTTTATTGCAGAAGGTGTCGATCAAACTCGTGGTTGGTTTTATACTTTGCACGCTATTTCGACCTTGGTTTTTGATAAGGTTTCTTATAAAAATGTAGTTTCCAACGGATTAGTTTTGGACAAAAACGGACAAAAAATGTCCAAACGATTAGGCAATGCAACTGATCCATTTAAAACATTAGCCGATTTTGGTCCCGACGCAACCCGCTGGTACATGATCTCAAATGCCAATCCTTGGGATAATCTAAAATTCGATTTGGAAGGCATTGCCGAAGTGCGTCGCAAATTCTTCGGAACACTTTATAATACATACTCGTTTTTTGCATTATATGCCAATTTGGATAATTTCAATTATGCTGAAGCCGAAATTCCTTTAGAAAAACGTCCCGAAATAGACCGATGGATTCTTTCAGAATTAAATACACTAATAAAAACAGTTGATGAAGCCTACGCCGATTATGAGCCAACCAAAGCCACTCGAGCCATTTCTGAATTTGTTTCAGAAAATTTAAGCAACTGGTATGTGCGTCTTTGTCGTCGTCGTTTCTGGAAAGGCGAGTATGCCGAAGATAAAATTGCGGCTTATCAAACTTTGTATACTTGTTTGCTAACCATCAGTAAATTAGGTGCGCCGGTAGCTCCGTTTTTTATGGACAAATTGTATAAAGATTTAACTTCAAATAATAAAAACGAGCAATATACCAGTGTTCACTTGGCTTTGTTTCCAGAATTTGTTGAAAAATTTGTTGATAAATCATTAGAACGACGAATGCAGTCTGCACAAACCATTTCGTCATTGGTTTTATCACTTCGAAAAAAGGAAATGATCAAGGTACGTCAACCATTACAAAAGGTAATGATACCAATACTTAACGAAGATTTTAAAGCTGAAATTGAAGCGGTTTCAGACCTCATAAAAGCCGAAGTAAACGTCAAAGAAATTGAACTTTTGGACGATGCATCGGGTGTTTTAATCAAGCAAATTAAACCCAATTTCAAATCACTTGGCCCACGATTTGGAAAAGATATGGGATTGATTGCCAAAGAAATACAAGCTTTTTCGGCAGAGCAAATCAATCAATTGGATAAAGAAGGTAGCCTAAGTATTGTTATTTCAGGAAATAGTATAATTTTAACGTCTGAAGAGGTTGAAATTTCTTCTCAAGATATTGAAGGTTGGTTAGTTGCAAATGCAAACGGAATTACCGTTGCGCTTGACATAACGCTATCTCCAGAATTGATTGCAGAAGGAATTGCACGAGAATTGGTGAATCGCATTCAGAACATTAGAAAAGATTCTGGTTTTGAAGTAACTGATAAAATCAAAATACAACTTCAAAATAATACCGTTTTAGAAAATGCAGTTTCTGAAAATAAAGAATATATCATGTCAGAAACCTTAACAAACGAGTTGGTTTTTGTCGAAACAATAATAAATGGTACAGAAATTGATTTTGATGATGTACAAACAAAAATACTAATAACAAAATAGCCTACAACAATGATGATAGACGAAATAGCGAGGTATTCAGATGCCGACTTAGCAGAATTTAAAGAATTGATTATCAATAAAATAAACAAAGCACAATCCGATTTGGATTTGATAAAAAGTGCTTACATGAACGATTTGAATAACGGTACTGATGATACTTCTCCAACCTTCAAAGCCTTTGAAGAAGGAAGCGAAACCATGAGCAAAGAAGCAAACTCACAATTGGCAATTCGTCAAGAAAAGTTTATTCGCGACTTGAAAAACGCACTTTTCCGTGTCGAAAATAAAACCTACGGAACTTGTAAAGTAACTGGAAAATTAATTTCGAAAGAACGTTTAATGATTGTTCCGCATGCAACAATGAGCATCGAAGCCAAAAATCTGCAACGATAATATTTCAAAAAACCAAGTCTAAAATTCCAAATTCCAATTTATCTATTAAATTTTAGGAATTTGGAATTTTTTTTTTGGAATTTAACTACTTTTGCTCCAAATTCAATAAAAATGAGATTAACATACGCCTACGCTTTAATAATTCTGATTCTAATAATCGACCAATTTTCAAAAATATTCGTTAAAACAAATTTCATATTGGGCGAAGACGTCGAAGTTTTCAGTTGGTTCAAAATCTTGTTTATAGAAAACGAAGGCATGGCTTGGGGAACCGAAATTCCTGGACAATACGGCAAACTGTTTTTAACCACATTTCGTCTTTTAGTCGTGCCGTTTATAGGATATTGGTTATGGATTTCCGACCGAAATGACGCTTCCAATTATCTTATTGTAGCCATATCATTGATTTTTGCAGGCGCAATAGGAAACATCATAGATTCCGTATTTTATGGTCGTATTTTTAACGATAGTGTCAATCAAATAGCGACTTTCAACAATCCAAACCCTTACGGAAAATGGTTTCATGGCAAAGTTGTCGATATGTTTTATTTTCCAATATGGGAAGGAAATTTACCAAGTTGGTTGCCCTATTGGGGCGGTAAAAACTTTACTTTTTTCAATGCTATCTTCAATGTGGCCGATTTCGCAATATCTACTGGCGTCGGAATTCTATTAGTTTTCAACAAAAAAGCATTTGCAAATCAATAATTTTTTTTGGAGCTAATCCCGCTATTCGCCTTTATCTCGTTCCGCTGCGCTTCACGAGGATATCGGCTGCTATCGGGGCTAAAACTTATAGATTCGCTCGGGAGAAACACAATAATCGAGCTTTATATCTTCTTTTGTAGCATCAAAAATTTCAGCTTCAGCCTCAAAAAACGAAATCCCAATTTTTATGGTTTCGGGTTTGCATTTCTTTAAAAAAACATCATAAAAACCCTTGCCGTAACCTACTCTATTTCCGAGTTTATCAAAAGCTAAAAGTGGCACAAAAACCACTTCGATTTTAGCAACAGGAACTTCCAAACCAGCAATTGGTTCTGGAATATTGTATTTGTTTTTTGCAAACTTGGTATTGTCTGTAACCAAAAAATTCGACATTTCTAAAGTTTCAAAATCCGATTTGGAAACTATAATTTCTTTGTCTTTTCCAGCTAAAACATGAAGTATAAATAAGGTGTCAACTTCTTTTTTTTCTTCAATAGTCAAAAAAACATGATAGTAGGTTTTCTGCCAAATATCCAAAATTAAAAGTTGATTGGCGATAGCAAGACTTTGTCTCTCAATAGTTTCTTGAGATAGAGCATCCCGAAGTGATGTATATTTTTTTCGCAAAGCCAATTTGTCCATCTATTATTTCAATTAAAGTTGGTACTTTTGGTAAAAATAAATAATAATTGCCTTTGTTTTTAGAAATGACTAAAAAAACCAAAATCGGACTTTATTTCGGAACCTTCAATCCCATTCATGTTGGGCATCTCATCATTGCCAATCATATGGCCGAACATTCCAGCTTGGATCAAATTTGGATGATGGTCACGCCACACAATCCGCATAAAGAAAAAAACACGCTACTTGACGACCGCAACCGACTGCATATGGTGCAACTCGCCACCGAAGATTATCCGAAAATAAAACCCTCCGATTTCGAGTTCCAGTTGCCGCAACCCAATTATACGGTCAACACTTTGGCGCATTTGCAGGATAAATATCCAAAGTTTGAGTTTTCACTCATCATGGGCGAAGACAACCTCAACTCGTTTCATAAATGGAAAAACTATGAAGTTATTTTGGAAAATCATAATGTGTTTGTTTTTCCAAGATTAAACTCAGGAACAATTGACAATCAGTTTGTAAATCTCCCGAAATTTCGGGAGAAAATTCATAAAATCGATGCACCGATAATGGAAATTTCGTCTACTTTTATTCGCGAGAATATAAAACTCGGAAAAAATGTACAGCCGCTTTTGCCAAATAAAGTTTGGGATTATTTGGATAGGAATAATTTTTATAGGAAATAGTTTGGACTTATCCTTCAGAATATTTAATCATGTAAAACCGAAAGGTTTTAATTTTACACTTTCTGAAAAATTAAGTTGGTATTCTTTAAGTCTGATGTTGATATTAGGCTTGGGAATTCATTTTTTTCAACAACTATCGAAATTCGAAAGTAACGGATTTGTTTATTTTATATTCATTATTTTATCCATTTGTTATTTTATAAGTTTTTTTGTTAGACTTCCTGAACATGAAAATTTGAATGGTCTTTTTGAAGGAAAAATTAGTTTTGATATTGATGGAATTACCATCAACGACAAACTTCATTTTCATCATTTAATTCTTAATTTAAAAATTGGCTATTCCGATTTTTATGGCGCAAAAACCAATAATTATAGATACGGACCAGTTTATAAAAATGGAATTTCAAATAAAATTTCTTTTTATTATGAAAACGAATTTCTAGAATATAATTTTGAAATTAATGATTCTTCAAAAATTGATAAATTAGATTTCTATTTAATTGATATAATTTGCAAAGAAAAAATTCCATACCAAAGAACCTATTTGAATATAATTCCAGAAGAACTAAGAGATTTAGCAGTTTGTGAACGCTTCATTATTGATTTAATTAAAAATAAAAGAATCGATCAAACCGAAGGATTATTGCTTATTGGTTACAATTCAGACAAAGAATTCAAAAAAATTAAAGAAAAACATAATTTATGAATATTTACTTTTAAATTAATTAACCGCTAATTAGCTAATTAAATCTGCCAATTATCGGTTTTTTTTGTATTAACAAAATCTTGTAAAGAAATTAGAATTGTTTCGATAACTTTGTAAATCGCATAACTCATAACACAAAACAAAAATGCTCAACTTCGAACTCTACAACCCTACCAACTATATTTTTGGCAAAGACCAAATGCAAAAACTATCAAAACTGGTTCCAGCTGGCGCAAAAATAATGCTGGCATATGGTGGTGGAAGCATCTTCAAAAATGGAATTCATCAGCAAGTAATCGATAATTTAAATGATTTTGAAATCATAGAATTTGGTGGTATTGAGCCCAATCCGCATTTTGAAACCTTGATGAAAGCTGTCGAAATTGTCAAAAAAGAAAAAATCACCTTTATTCTTGCCGTTGGTGGTGGGAGCGTTATTGATGGTGTCAAATTCATTTCGGGTGCCACACATTATGAAGGAAATCCTATTGACATTCTCAAAAATCGGGTTTTATTTACCGATTTGTCCAAAGTAATTCCGTTTGGCGTTGTGTTGACTTTGCCAGCCACAGGATCCGAAATGAATTCGGGTTCGGTAGTGACAATCGAAGCTACAAAAGAAAAACTAGTTTTGGGCGGAAGTGCGCTGTTTCCGAAATTTTCTATTTGCGATCCAACCGTTATCGCATCGTTACCAAAACGCCAATTGCAAAACGGCATTGTCGATGCCTATACACACGTTTTAGAACAATATTTGACCTATCCGCATGATGCGATTTTACAAGATCGAATTGCCGAAAGCATACTGCAAACCTTAGTGGAAATTGGACCTAAAGTTGTTGAAAATCCAACCGACTATAAACTAGCTTCCAACTTTATGTGGTGCGCCACGATGGCCTTGAACGGATTGATTCAAAAAGGTGTTCCGAGTGATTGGGCTACGCACATGATTGGGCATGAATTGACAGCCTTGCACGATATTGACCATGCCAGAACCTTGGCAATTATTGCGCCCAACTTATACAAAGTCATGTTCGAAACCAAAAAAGACAAACTAGCGCAATATGGCGAACGTATTTATAATACTAGTGGAAATTCTGTTGAAGAAAAAGCTGAAAACGCCATTGAAAAAACCATAGAATTTTTCAAAATCATGGGCATGGAATCGAAAATTTCTGACTTTACGAATGATTTTTCGGAAACTGCAAATACAATTGTAACCCGTTTTGAAGCAAGAAAATGGTTAACGCTCGGCGAAAAACAAAACATTACACCTGAAAAAGTTCGAGAAATAGTGGAAATGAGTTGTTGAGATTGCTAACTCTTTTTAAGGTTTTTAGTAATAAACAGTTGCAATTTAGTCGTTTATTTTAATTTTGAAGCGCAAAATAAAACTACATTTTTTTATTTAATTACCAAATTTTGGTAACTTTACAACAAAATATAAAATTATGGGGCGAAATACGTCGGTATCTCTAGGCAACTATTTTGAAAGTTTTGTTGACAACAGCGTTTCCGAAGGTAGATATAAAAATGCAAGTGAAGTAATTCGCGCTGGATTGAGATTGTTAGAAGGAGAAGAAAATAAAATCATAATTCTTAAAAATGCAATAAAAGAGGGAATTGAAAGCGGAATTGCTGAAAATTTTAATCCAAAAAAGCATCTTGACTTTTTAAAAGCCAAAAAAAAGAATGAATAAATATCGTCTAACTAACAAAGCCTTAGATGATTTGACTAAAATTTGGGACTACACTTATGAAGTTTGGTCAGAAAGTCAAGCAGACAAATATTATTACGAATTACTAACTGATTGTCAAGAAATAGCAGAAAATCAAACTTTAGGTAGAAATTATTTAGAAATTCAGAAAGAAATTTTTGGCGTTAAGTCAGGACAACATATTATATTTTACAGAATTTTAAATAGTAATGAAGTTGAAATAACAAGAATTTTACATTCGAGGATGGACTTAAAATCAAGAATTGAATGAAAAAATATAGATTGTACGAGCTTGTAAAAATCTCGGTTTTTCATCAACAAATTTTCGAGATTGTTAAATTTAAACTTACTCCAAAACTTCCACTTTCGGCGTTGGCTTCAATTGCTGTTTTATAACAATCGCATCCGTCAAAACAAAGGGTTTTGGCATCATCCAATCTAGTCTTTTTGGAATGCTAAAAAGTGGATTACTAATCAAATCAAACGAACTTTCTTGAAGTTGCATATCCAATTTTTCGGAAGCGTTTATAGAGAATTCCAATTGCAATGGCACGTTGTCAACAACATAATAACTCAATAATTTGTTGGTGTTTTTGGCAATAATATTGCTTTTTATTACTATCGATTTTACGCCGTTTGCTTTCAGATTTTTAATATCGAGTTTCTCATTTGCAAAAATATCATATCGGTTTACTTTCCTATTTGGCGTAACAACAATTTTCAAGAAACGACGGTTTCCTATAACTGAATCTTTTAGAAATTCTATAGTAGGTTTTGCAATATTCTTGATTGGCGCATCGGCTAGGAAAGTAAATTGCGAACCGTATTTGCTATACAATTTATTGGTGTTTAATGCAGTTGCTGGTTTTGGTTTTTCGCCCAAATAGCTTTTGGTCCAAGAGTCAAGATTTGTATCATAGGTTGTCCAATACGCTTTATTTTTGTCGGCATCCAAAACATAGAGCAAGCTGTTGGGTTTTGCTTTTCCTTTGGTAAATCCAGATGCTAAAGTTGCATTGATAAAAAAACCTGTCGCCAATAATCCAAATAGCATCGCCAAGCGGTTTTTTTGGGTAAAAGATCCAAAAACGGGCAGTAATAATCCAAAAATAAGCACCGTCAAAATGGCGCTACCAGCTAAAATTTTCAATCCCAAACCTATAGGAAACATCGTCACAAACGGAGCCAAAATTAACAAAGTTGGCGTTGTCAAAATCAAGTTGAGCAACCAATTATTTTTTCTGAAAATTACAAAATAGCCCAACATCAAAATACTAGACAGTAACGGAATAATAAAAAACCCTGCGCCTTTAAGATAAATTGCGATTGTTGTATTTAGTGCAATCCAAAGCAATAAAGGTGCTATCGACTGACTCATTTCGCCATGATTGGTAGTTGTTTTTCGATAAAAAAAGAAGCAAATTGCCAAGGTCAAACTCACAAATCCATAGATATATTCATGACCATTATAGGTAAACCCTTGCAGAATTTCGGAATAATCTGGATGAAAATACAAAATCATTTTCCAACCCAAAAAGGCTACAATTCCAGCAGAAAACAGCGATCCAAAAAACGGCAAAAACCCAGCCGTAACTTTGTGTATTTGTAATGATTGGTTTCGTAATCCTCCAAAAAAGAATAAAACAAACAACACGATTGCGATTGCCAACATCGGAAAAATCCATAAAAAAGGATAACTTACAAACGTAAACGGCATTGTAAAATACACTTTGTCATCTGCCGAATTTAGATTTTTCAAATCTGAATTTGCAAAATAATGCAACAACGGCATCAAATAATTACCTTGTTGTGCCAACGAATTTTGATCTAAATTTTTATACGAATCTTGCGCAGTATGATAATTAAAATGGTCGTCAATAAAAGCAAAATTAAACCCTTGAATTTTTCCGTTTTCACGAAAAACAGTCAAATCGGTATCGTTAGGCAACATTTTATAAATACTATACATCAATGAATTGGAAGCGGCGTAGTTTACATTTCCAGCGGCAAAGGCTTCTACCATTTTGGCATTTCCTTGGTTGGTTTCCATGAGCATATAGCTTGTTCCAGAAGTTCCACGCGCTTCAAAGTTGATGGCAACACCAATGTTTTGTGCCCATTTGTGTTGGGTTACAAATAAAGTTGCACCATTCAAACCCAACTCTTCGGCATCAGTAAACAAAATAATAATATCATTTTTATTTGTTTTTTTCGATTTCAAAAAAGCACGAACACCTTCCAAAATCGTTGCAACTCCCGATACATCATCGCTTGCGCCCATAGAGTACGAATGTGGCGCGCTATCATAATGAGACAGCAACAACAAAGCTTTCGAATTATTTGTCACACTGAGCTCTGTCGAAGTGCCTTTTATTCGAGCCAAAATATTTTTAGAATATACCAAAGTTCCTTTTTCGGTCATTGTAAAACCTTCCTGCAATTCGGTTGTTAAACCCAAATTTTGCAATTCGTTTTGCAAATAAAGCGCAACAGTTTCATGATTTTTCGAACCTATATAATGCGGTTCGGTTGTCATTTTTTTTACAATTGTCAAAGCTCTTTTGGTCGAAAATTCCGAAAGTGGTTTATCGGCGGCAACGTCTTGATTTCTGGGCATCATAAAATAGAATGCACAAAACAAAATGATCAAAATCCCAAAAAAATGAGTAGTAGTATTTTTTTTCATGTTTAAAATTCTTTTTTTACCAACATATAATAGTCGCCTTCCAAAACACGGTAGCCCTGATCGTAAAGATAATAATAAGTATTGCCTGTTTTGGTATTCAAAATTGACGTAAAAAACTCAAAATCAAACCCTTTGCTCATCAATTTGGCACGAGTAGTTTTCGATTTTCCGTCTTCGCCCGTATTCAATTCTACCAAAATACGGTAATTTTTTCGCAATTTGTTGTTTACATTTCGCATAAAATTGGTCGAATCTTTATTGATTTTGTTGTTGTAGGCATTGCGGCAACCATCGCTACAAAACTTTTTGTCCTCGCGACCTACGATTTTATCGTTACATTCTAAACAGTTTTTCATTTTTTTTGGAGCTTTATCCAGCTATTCGTTACAATCTTTTCTTTTTTTAAAGAAAAAAAAAGAAAAGGATTTTCACTACTATCTGGGCTAGTTATCATGATTTTCGTTTTTTTTCAAATTTCAGTAAAACATTTTAATATTCGTCGGTGTTACCATCTGGATATTTTTTCATAATCGTAGTCCTTGTGATTCGAATTCAGTTTGCATTAATTCTTTTGCATAAGCGAATTTGCGACCGCCAAGCGGAATTTTATTAAATTTAAAAATCCAAAAATCTTTAATTTTAGAAATATTAATGGTTTCTTTAGGTTTATAACATTTAAACATAGATTCGGTATCTCGAAGCGTTCCAAGTGTTTTTTGGTCATTATCGGTTCTAAAAAATTTAATCGATTTGTAATTTTCTCTGCAATAAGTCTCAATTTCTGGCGAGTGAATTTTGTCGTTTTTTAATTGATCTATAAAATTTTCTAGAAACAAAGTTGGAAGATTTTTGATGTCTTTTGTCGAAAAATTTAAAATTAGAAATATATAAAGACTTTTTTTCTCAATAAAAAACAAGCATTTTTTTCCATCAATATATAATAATTGTCCAGACCAATTGTTTTCGGTTTCTTGAATTTCTTCGTTTTTAGAAACTGGTTTCAGTAGTGTTTCTAATTTTTTTGTACAAAATATATTTATCATTTTTTTAAAATTTTCCGTTATACTTCAAGCCTTGTTCTATATGGGTAAGATGATGGTTGCAGTGCCACGCATAAATGCCTGTTGCCACATTCAATTTATAATTTCGGTTATTTTCTGGATGGTAATATTCTTTTTCAAAATCGGAAGTATTCATGTTTTTAAGTAAAAGCGACCATCGCGAATGAACGCCATGCAAAATCAAGACCGAATCTGAAATCGAATCGGTATTTCCATCAATCAAATTTGCCCAAACGGCTTCATTGTAAGGTTTTATAACAGGCAAAATTTCAGTTAATGCTAGTTTGAATCGAATAAAAGCATTCATGTGGCTGTCGGCACAATGATGTACTACTTGTTTTATAGTCCAGCCTTCGGGGCGATAGTTCCAATTTAATTGCTCAACACTAAGATTTTCGGTTACTAATTTTATTAGATTCGGAAAATTTTCGATTGTCGAAATCCACGTTTTTAAATCATTTTCAGAAATAGTTATTGGTTTTTGGAAGGTTCCAATCGGGTATTTTAAGGTTTCTAGATTTTTAATCATATTGCTTTGTAATACGGATTCATATGCTTAATAATATCTTCTGGAATTTCCATCTTCTTTAACGGATGTACATTGGCACCGCCAGTATTTCCTGTTGGAATTTCACCAATAAACGATTTGATTCCGCCAATAAAAAGTCGTGTTAATTGGCCAATAATTTCTTTAGTATTTTTTATTCTGAAAGCAAAAAGAAGCATTTGCCAATGCGAATAAGTATGCTCCACGGCCCAAGGTTGACCAATAATATGTGCTCTTTCAAGTTTTTGCCACGAGCCAAGAAGCTCATTTTGATGAAACAAAAAACGACTTTCTGAAATTTCTTTATCAAAAATAGGTTTTAACCCAACAGGCATTTTCCAAAAGGTTTTCATGGCTAATAAAATTAAAATCAGACAAATATATAAAATTATTTTCCAATTACAAACGCTTACAAACATTTACAACCGATAGTAAATGATTTACAACCGACTAAATTTTGCAAGTCGTCACATCTTTGCACTGTCGAAATGAAACAAGCACAATATCAAAAAGCAATTTCAATTTCAATAATCAAATAAAAATAATAACAATTAAAATTTAAACGCCATGAATGCATTAAAAAACAAAGTACAATTATTAGGACACGTTGGACAAGAGCCAGAAATCAAAATCCTTGCAGGTGGAAAAAAACTTGCTAAATTTAGCATTGCCACAAATGAAGTTTACTATAATGAAAACAAAGAAAAAGTAACTGATACCCAGTGGCACAATGTTTCCGCTTTCGGAAAAGTTGCCGAAATCATTGAAAGTTTTGTAACTAAAGGAAAAGAAGTAATGATTGAAGGTAAGTTAACACATAGTAGTTATGATGATAAAGACGGCATAAAACGTTATGCAACAGAAGTTATCATCAATGAATTGTTGCTTTTGGGAAGTAAGAATTAATGTTAAACAAAAAAATTAGACGAAGACGAAGCATAAAACTTCGTCTTTGTTTTTTTAGAAAAACTTACAAACACGAAAACGATTGCGAATACTATTTATTTGTTAAATTGAAGTGATATACATTACATTTATATTAATAAATTTTCTACAAGATGGAATCTAAATTAAATTATATATTTTTAACATTATTTTTAACATTGTTCAATAGTAGCTTTTCGCAAGTTGGCATTAACACTACTACGCCAATGAGCGCATTAGATGTTAATGGTAATTTGACCATAAAAGAAGTGGGTATTGCAAATGCTAATGTTGCTGGATCAACTGCTTTTTTTGGTGGTCCCGGAGGAAACGCTACTCCAATAAATGATGGTGTTTATGTTTCGTTAACACCAACTTCTGGAAATCAAGAATTTATTGTGCCAAATGCTGTAAATTTTCCTGGAAGAATTTACATATTAAGAAATATTTCTGCTTCAATAAATGCTGTTTTGTATAGTTTTGGAGGTAAATTTTTTGCTAAAGATACCAAAGATCCTACTCCGCCAACCGGAACTTCTTTTTTAACGATGCCATCAAATGCATTATTAAAAACAGTTATTTTGATTAGCGATGGTGAAAACTGGACGTATATTTTCTAGTAACTGTATTTAAATATAAATACCTCTCGCTACACGATATGTATTGGCGTGAGCCTCAATAATTGTCTTAATATCTGGCGAATAACCGCCACCCATACTGACTTGAACTGGAATTTCAAGTTTTTTGCAAAGCGACAAAACAATTTCATCTCGTTTTTTACAACCATTTATTGTACAAGAAATTTTCCCAAGTTTATCGGTTGCTAAAATATCAACACCTGCCAAATAAAAAATAAAATCGGGCTTTTGATTTTCGATTAATTTGGGCAAAGTTGCTACTAAAATCGATAAGAATCTAGCATCATCACAACCATCCTCCAAAGCAATATCCAAATCGGACGTTTCATTTTTGAAAGGATAATTGGTTTTTCCATGCATGGAAAAAGTAAAAACCGAATCGTTTTTTGCAAATATTTCAGCCGTTCCGTTGCCTTGATGCACGTCGAGATCGACGATTAAAATTTTGGTTGCCAACTTTTTATTTAACAAATATTGTGCGCTAATAGCTTGATCGTTGAGCATGCAAAAAGCTTCGCCTCTATCAGTAAATGCATGATGTGTTCCGCCAGCAATATTGAAAGAAATACCACCAACTAATGATTTTTCGCATCCTAAAATGGTGCCTTGCGCAATGCGAAATTCTCGTTCAACTAGTTCAGAAGACAAAGGAAATCCAATTTTACGAGCTGCTTTTAGATCTAACGTCAAGTTCATCAAATTTGAAACATAGGTTTTGTCATGAACCGCCAAAACGTGTTTTAAATCGCAAATGTCAGGCTCAAAAAAATCGGTTGTTTCTGCTGTTCCTTCATGAAGCAATTGTTTGGGAAGCAACTCGTATTTCAGCATCGGAAAACGATGACCTTCGGGCAATGGATGTTTGTAAATAGGATGAAAAGCAATAGGCAAACTCATTCGTTCATTAAGTCTTGAAACAAAGTTACAAATTGTCCAACATGAAAGCCATCCATCAATCCGTGATGGACATGAACCGACATCGAAAAAGTTTTTTTGCCGTTTCCTTCCATTATTTTCCCGAACGAAATTTTCGGACAACTATCTAGCCAAGTAAAACTTCGTGCATGCGAAAAAGAAGTGAAATTGATCCAAGGCAATGCCGAAAAATGAATTAGGTTTTCAGAAAATTCTCTAGTAAAAAGACCTGTTGTGGTTTGTATTCTTGCTATTTCTTTGTTAGTTATTCCTGTAAATTTCTCTAAATCAGAATCAAATTCAATCAATGAAAACCCAAAGGTTTTATCTTCTCGCAAGATTGTTGCTGATGCATTAATGGTATCAAAAACATAAATTTCATCGGCTACAATTCGGTATCTGAAACTTTCAATTTGATTCACAGCAACAAGTGTTTTATGCAGATAATAGGTAAAAAAAGAAACGCCCAACTCTTTAGATTTTTCGTAGGCTTTGGTACAATCTATAGTAGTTGTAATTCCAAAAAAAGGTTCTTCCATTTGTTTGAAAAACAGAAAATGCTCTTTACGATTCCAGGTTTCTAAGTTTAGTTTTTGTTTCATTTATTTTGCCACGAATTACACGAATTGTCACTAATTTTTAGGAGTTACATTTGCTTTGATTAAAAATTTTACCGCTAATTCGCTAATTTTTTTAAGTAATAAAAAAACAAATTAGCGAATTAGCGGTCTATTTATTTTTCTAAAATATTCAAAACATCCGTTATTTTTTCTAAAGTTTTGAAGTTCGGATGTTCTACCTTATGAGAAATTTTTTCGTGTTCCCAAGTCGTATGAAACGGAATATGAACCGCATAACCGCCAATACCTAAAACTGGCAAAACATCTGATTTCAAAGAATTTCCAATCATGAAAAACTCTTCAGGATTTATTTCTAATCGCTTTAATAAGTGCAAATAATTAATTTCTTGCTTGTCGCTCATCACTTCAATATGATGAAAATAATGTCCTAATCCCGAGCGATGCAACTTGCTTTGCTGGTCTTTCAAGTCGCCTTTTGTAGCAACAATCAACTTGTATTTACCGTGTAACGCTTTCAAAGTTTCTTCAACACCGTCCAATAATTCAATTGGTTTTTCGAGCAATTCTTTTCCGTATTCTATGATTTTTTCAATAATCTCTAGCGAAATAGTATTATTCGAAATTTTCATGGCCGCTTCAATCATCGACAAAATATAACCTTTTATACCGTATCCGTACAAATCAAGATTGGCGATTTCGGTTTTGAATAATTCTTGCGATAATCCTTGATGCGATAAATAATCTTGCATCAAAGCACAAAATTTTTGTTCGGTTTCTGCAAAATATGGTTCGTTGACAAATAGGGTGTCGTCGGCGTCGAAAGCAATTACTTTTGGGGTCATATTAATTTTTAATTAACCCTAACAGGGTTTTAAACCCTGTTAGGGTTCTATTAGGCTTTTGTATTAACTAATCAAACTTCCATTCCCGACGCCATCAACATCAGGATTTACAAAAACCAATTTTCCGTCGGGCAAATTTGTCATTAAAATCATGCCTTGACTATCTACACCACGAAGATTTCTTGGAGCCAGGTTTACCAAAACCGTTATGCGTTTTCCAATAACTTCTTCTGGCAAAAAATGCTCGGCAATGCCCGAAACTATGGTTCGAATATCAATACCAGTATCTACTTTCAGTACCAAAAGTTTGTTGGCTTTTGGCATTTTTTCGGCTTCCAAGATGGTTCCAGTTCGGATATCCATTTTGGCAAAATCGTCATACTGAATCAATTCTTTTTGTGGTGCTACAACTTTCGCTTCCATAACATTGGCTTTTTTGGTGGCTTCTAATTTGTCTATTTGTTTCTGGATTTGCTCGTCTTCAATTTGAGAAAATAAAATTTCGCCTTTATTAATTTTATGCCCTGGTTTCAATAAATCCCAAAATGTTTTAATTTCGTTCCAATTCTGATTTGAAATATTTAAAATATCTCCCAATTTATTTGCAGTATGCGGTAAAAATGGCTCAGATAAAATCCTCAATGTAGCTGCTATTTGTAGAGCAACAAACATTTGTGTTTTTACTCTCTCTGGATATTTTAATGTTTTCCAAGGTTCTTCATCTTGAAGATATTTATTCCCCAATCGAGCGATATTCATTAATTCACTTAAAGCCTCTCTAAATCTAAATCGTTTTATTGAGGCAGATATAATTGCTTCAAAAGCTTTTAAATTTGAAAGTGTATTTTCATCAATGTCGCTAAATTCATTTGGCGTTGGCACAATTCCGTCATAATATTTGTTTGTCAAAACCACCACACGATTGATGAAATTCCCGAAAATAGCCGCTAATTCATTATTATTTCTCGCCTGAAAATCCTTCCAAGTAAAATCGTTATCCTTCGTTTCTGGTGCATTAGAGGTCAATGCATAGCGCAACGAATCTTGCTTGTCTGGAAAATCTTCCAAATATTCGTGCAACCAAACCGCCCAATTTTTGGAAGTTGACAATTTATTGCCTTCCAAATTCAGAAACTCATTTGCAGGAACATTGTCGGGCAAAATATAACTTCCTTCGGCCTTCAACATCGCAGGAAAAATAATGCAATGAAATACAATATTATCTTTTCCAATAAAATGAACCAGTTTGGTACTTGTTCCGCCGTCAGGCGAATCTTTTTTCCAATAATCTTCCCAGTTTTTGCCCTCGCGAGCCGCCCATTCTTTGGTAGCCGAAATGTATCCAATGGGCGCATCAAACCAAACATAGAGTTTTTTTCCTTCGGCACCAGCCACAGGAACATCAATTCCCCAATCGAGATCACGAGTTACCGCACGAGGTTTCAAACCATCGTCCAACCACGATTTTACTTGACCCAAAACGTTGGTTTTCCAATCTTTGGCATGACCAACAAGAATCCATTTTTGCAAAAAATCTTGGTAACGATCCAAAGGCAAAAACCAGTGTTTGGTCGATTTCAAAACAGGAATTTCGCCCGTAATTGTCGATTTTGGATTGATCAAATCGGTCGCATTAAGTGTCGAGCCACATTTTTCGCACTGGTCTCCATACGCTTCGTCATGATTGCATTTCGGGCAAGTGCCCACCACAAAACGATCGGCCAAAAACTGATTCGCTTTCGCATCATACAATTGCTCGGTCACTTCCTCAATAAAATCGCCATTGTCATATAATTTCTTAAAAAATTCCGAAGCCGTTTCATGATGAATTTTTGACGAAGTTCTCGAATAATTATCGAACGAAATCCCAAAATCTAGAAACGATTTCCGAATAATTCCGTCATATTTATCAATCACTTCTTGTGGCGAAACTCCTTCTTTCTTAGCTTTCATAGATATCGCAACACCGTGTTCATCGCTGCCGCACATAAACGCCACGTCTTTTCCTTGCAATCGCAAATAGCGCGAATAAATATCGGCCGGAACATAAACACCCGCCAAATGCCCTATGTGAATTGGCCCATTCGTATATGGCAACGCCGCAGTAATCGTATATCTTTTTGGATCTTGAATCATATAATTTGTAAAATGAAATGCAAAAATAAGCATTTTTTTTGGAGCTATTTCCAGCTATTCGTTACAATCTTTTATTTTGTCACTTCGCAAGCTCAGGACAAAATAAAAGGATTTTCACTACTATCTGGGCTAGGGCATTTGGCTTCAATTCAACTTTATTTCTATATTTGTACATCTATTTTCAAATCAGTAATGAAAAAATCAATTTTTTATATTCTACTATTCTTATTTTCAAAAATAATACAAGCGCAAACCAAAATGATAGCTCCACCACATCTCAAAAAAGGCGATACCGTTGCCATCGTTGCAACCGCAAGAAAAAACATTGACGACAACCTCAAATTCGCTACCGAACTCCTGCAAAGTTGGGGCTTGAACGTAAAAGTAGGATCAACCATCGGACTCGATTTGAACCAATTAGCTGGAACCGACGCCCAACGTGCCGAAGATTTTCAAACCCAAATGGACGACCAAAACATCAAAGCCATTTGGTGCGTTCGTGGTGGATACGGAACTGTACGAATGATCGATTTGTTGGATTTCACTAAGTTCAAGCAACAACCAAAATGGGTTATTGGCTTTAGCGATGTTACGGTTTTACACAGTCATCTAACCACTTTGGGCTACAAATCCATTCACGGGATTATGCCTGTAAGCTCCAAAGCCACAGAAGAAGCAAAAGAAAGTTTGCGTATTTCGCTTTTTGGTGAAAAATTAAAATACGAAATAGATGCACATCCTATGAACCGAAAAGGAACCGCTTCAGGTGTTTTGGTTGGAGGAAACCTTTCTATTTTGTACAGTCTTTTTGGATCAAAATCAGCAATTGATTGTTCAGACAAAATTCTTTTTATGGAAGATCTCGACGAATATTTGTATCATATTGATCGCATGATGATTAATTTGCAACGCAACGGTTGCCTAGAAAGTATTAAAGGAATTGTTGTTGGCGGTATGACCAAAATGAAAGACAACGACATTCCGTGGGGCAAAAACGCTTTAGAAATTATCGATGATGTAACCAAAAAATACAATATTCCAGTCATATATAATTTTCCAGCAGGACATATACAAGACAATCGCGCTTTGATTATTGGAAATAAAGTTACTGTTGATGTTGATGGCGATTGTAGTAAAGTTACTTTTGAAAATTAAATTCTGAAAACTGCGACTGAAAACTGAATACTAAAAAATGGCCGACCACAACGATCTCGGAAAACTTGGCGAAGAACTTTCAGTTGAATTTCTTCAAAAAAACGGTTACGATATTCTCGAAACCAACTACGTTTTCCAGAAAGCAGAAATCGACATTATTGCCCAAAAAGGAAATGTTCTGGCAGTTGTAGAAGTCAAAACTCGATCGTCAATCGATTTTGGATTACCTCAAGATTTTGTAAAACCAGCCAAGATTCAGCTTTTGGTGAAAGCCATTAACGAATATGTGGTCGCAAATGATTTGGATCTAGAAGTTCGGTTTGATATCATTGCAATTCACAAAGAAGGTAAAAAATTCAACATTGAACATTTAGAAGATGCTTTTTTTCATTTTTAGGAAAAATTTACAACTTGTTTAGTTACTATTTTTGATACGCAACTGTTTAATGTTTACTTTTGATAACTAGTATTTAAAATTTATAATTATGAAAAAAATAGTTCTCCTAATCATACTGTTAAGTTTCAATGTTAACGCGCAAAATGAAATCGGAAAAAAAGTAAACCAATTGCTACTAGAAAAAGCAGATTTCAAAAAGTTTTCAGTTTTAACGGAATCTGTTGAAATTGAAAAAACCGAAACTAGAAAGGCAGTCGAAAAAGCAACTTTGGCAACGATAAATACGTCGGTTGTAAACACTATCGTTCAAAACAAATATGAAAATCTTGAAATAGAGTTTCCTTATTTGACAGAAAAAATTGTGGTTCAAGTATATAAAGTATCACTTTTTGCCGAAGGATTTCATATTGACACAGACAAAGCTACAAATATTGCCTATACTCCAGGAGTTTACTATCGTGGTATTGTAAAAGGTGATTTAAATTCGACCGTTTCGTTCAACTTTTTTGAAAACGAATTAAATGCAGTTATTTCTAGTAAAAAATTTAAAAATATTGTTGTCGGAAAACTAGATGTTAAAGACAATGTTACTGATTATATTATCTATTCAGATGCTGATTTGAAAATCAGAAACAATTTTAGTTGCGGAACAAAAGATGTTGGTGGAAGTCAAATACCTGAACCAATGTATAATGAGTCTCGAAAATCTTTATCTGAAAAATGCGTTACGGTTTATTTTGAATTAGAATATAATATGTATACTGCCAACGGAAGCAACCTAACAGCTACAAACAATTGGATGACTTCGGTGTACAATAATATCCAAACACTTTTCAATGGTGACGGGATTTCTTCTGCAATAAAAAGTGTTTTTGTTTGGACTTCAGAAGATCCTTATGATGGAAATAGTTCGGTTGATTATTTGTATCAATTTAATGACAATCGTTGTGTTTTTGATGGCGATTTAGGGCAACTTATCGGTATTGATTCCGGTGGCTTGGGGGGCGTTGCAGTAGGTATAAATGGCTTGTGTACGACTTCTAATTTTAGTTATTCTGATGTAAATTTTGCCTACAATACTGTGCCTATTTATTCTTGGACAATCAATGTAATCGCACATGAACTAGGGCATTTAATGGGATCGCCACATACCCACGATTGTGCTTGGAATGGTAATAATACCCGAATTGATGGTTGTGGAAACAATGGATTGGGTACTTGTCCAGATGAAGAGTTTGCCGCCGATGGCGGAACTATTATGAGTTATTGTCATATTCCTTTTGGCGAAATTGATTTAAGTAACGGTTTTGGACCTCAGCCAAAAGCAAGAATTTTAAATAAGATTAATAATGCTGGATGTTTGGGCACGAATTGTACTACAACCTGCATCAATTCTATTTGCACTATAACAGCATCAAATATCACAAGTACGGCGGCAACCTTAAATTGGGCTGATACAAACACTACAAATACGTCTTGGAAATTGTCTGTAAAACCTTTTTCCGATACACCGATTTATACAACTGTTGTCTCTCAAAACTCTAATGTTACTAATTTACTACCAAATACATTTTATAAAGCTAAAGTTGGAGCCAACTGTGGAGCTACTTTTACACCTTCTACAAGTGATGCTTTATTTTTAACAAGTGCCAACTATTGTAACGGTATCACTTTGACAGATACTGGTGGTGCATCTGGTGACTATCAAGACGATCAAGAATATGTAAGAACATTGATTCCGAATATTGCCAATAAAAGAATTTCGCTCACATTTACCGCATTTTCGCTAGAAGCTGGTTACGATTACCTTCATGTTTACGACGGAAACTCTATAACGGCAACAGAATTTAATGGGCCATTAGGTTTTGATGGTACAACAATTCCTGGTCCTTTTACTTCAACAGCTGCAGATGGATCGTTGACCATACGATTTTATTCGGATGGTGGTGTTATTGATGCTGGTTATGTAGCTACAGTGACTTGTTTGAACTCTTTGGGGATTTCAGAATTTAATCAAATAGATTTTACTTTTTATCCAAATCCAACAAACGGAATTGTAAAATTAAAGTCAAATACTGAAATTACAGAGATAAAAATCTACTCAATAACTGGTCAATTATTGTTTGTAACAAACGAAAAAAAATTAAATTCAGATGTTGATATCTCTGAATTTGCAAAAGGAACTTATTTTTTTAAAGTGAAGTTTGATGATAAAGAAACTAATTTTAAAGTTCAGAAAAACTAATTAATATTAAATAATTTGGTTGAAGAATAAGTTTATCAACTATCAAACTATTTCTATAATTATGAGTAATTAAATTCTTATTGATCTTCTTTTAGTTGTTCTTAAAACTGGAGTTTTTTTATTTCAACAAATATTCTTCCATAAACCGAATTACAGCTAGTCGTTGATAATCAACATTTGGTTTTTTCTTAAAGCCATGACCTTCGTCTTTTGCTTCTAGATACCAAACGGTATTGCCTTGCGCTTTCAACTTATCGCGCATTTGAGTTGCTTCAGTAACTGGAACACGCGGATCATTTGTACCTTGAATAATAAATAGTGGTTTCTTGATTTTGTCAATATTATTTAAAGGTGCAATTTTCTCAAAAAAAGCAGCCATTTCAGGATTTCGTTCATCACCATATTCTACACGACGTAAATCACGACGGTATTCTTCGGTGTTTTTTAGGAAGGTATTAAAGTTAGAAATCCCGACAATATCTACCGAGCATTTTATTCTGTCAGCATAATGAAAAGCCGTTGCTAACGTCATATATCCGCCATAACTGCCACCCATTATCATAACTTTATCTTTATCAAGATCGGGTTGTTGCGCAATCCAATCGAGCAATGCACCGATATCTTTTACCGAATCTTCGCGCAAAAAACCATTGTCATTGGCGATAAAAGTTTTACCAAAACCAGACGATCCACGTACGTTTGGAAAAATTATAGCAACACCCATTTCGTTGGTATAATAATTATTGGCACCAAGAAACGAGGCCATTGATTGCCCTTCTGGACCACCGTGAATATTGATTAGAACAGGTCGTTTCCCAGAAAATTTTGCAGCTGCAGGATAATAAAATCCTGAAATTTCTAAACCATCAAAACTTTTCCAAGCGATAGCTTTTGGCAACGAAAGGTCTTGTTCTTGCATTTCGCCCATTTCGCTTTTGGTCCATGCCGAAATTGAGCCTGTTTTTATATTCAATTTATAGACATCAGACGAAGTTTTTGCAGTTGATTGTGTAAAGAAAATCGATTGATTGTCTTTTGTAAAACTAGCACTTCCTAACAATCCGATCGGAAGATTTTTAACTTCTATAAATATTTTTGCAGCTGTATTCATCAAATACATTTTGTTGACACCGGCTTCGTTTGTTATGAAAATTAGCGATTTTTTATCTTCAGATAAATCATAACTTTCTACATTCCAATTAATTGACGAAGTGTGATAACTTGTTTTCTTAGTTGTCAAATTATAGGTTGCCAAACGTTCGAACTCATTTTCTTTGTCAGTAACAAACCAAATTTCGTTTTCTGTATTTGAAAAACTGGAATTATTTTGAATAATTCCTGTCGCTTTTCTATCGGTAACTTCAGATAATTTATTGGTTTCTAAATCCAAATTCCAAATATGCGATTCGTTTGCCGAAATATATTCGCTTATCAGTAAATTTTTATTGTCTAATGAAATATCAGAAATGCCCCAACCGCCGCCTTTTCGTTCTAAAATCAACTTTTCGGAAGCAGGATTGTTTGGATCCATGAAGTAAATATCACGATCTCCACCATTTCGTTTGGTCGACATATAATAAAATCCTTTGCCATCTTTGCGCCAATTAATACCGCCATTTTGCGAACGACCGCCATCAGTTAATAGTTTGGATTGGAGCGTTTTCAAATCAAATTTGTACAATTGACCAAATTCATTTCCGCCGGCATCTCTGGAATAAATCATATAATCGCCTTTTGTTGGCTCGAAAGTAGCACCACTTATGGGTTCGTCAAAAAAAGTAATTTGAGTTCGTGCGCCCATCGCTTGCGTCACTTTATGAAGTTGCGCTGTGGCTGCAAATCGGGTGCTAATTACAATTTCGTTATTTGTTGGATGAATAGCCACTAAAGATGCTCCGCGCGCTTCCGAATATTTTTTGACTTGATTCGCAAGTTCTTTGCTAATTTCTGGAATGTTTTCGGCAATCAAATTTTCATTTGGAAGTACCAAATTTTTCTTCACTTGTCCAAAAAAAGTAATTGATGTGAGTAAAGAAATTACAATAAATATATTTTTAGTTTTCATGATTCTTAGGATTAATTTTCAGGACTAAAAGTAGGTATTCTTTTCTTATTCCGGATCGATTTATTTACCAAATACAAACCGATTAATGTTATAAATCCGCCAGTTAACAATAACACTGAAAAAGGTTCGCTGTTGTAAACCGCTCCAATAACTAGTGCCACAATTGGATTGATATAGACATAAATACTGTTGAGTTCTGTTGGTAAATTTTGCAAGGCATAAATGTAGGCAACAAAGGTAAAAACCGAACCAATTACAACCAAATACGCTATAGAATACCATGCCTCTATTGGAATTTCTTGAATCGAAACTGTTGTTCCAGCTGCGGTTGTTCCTATAAATAATACTGCTGATGACACCAGCATTTGCAATCCTAAACTAAAATAAGGATTAAAACTTGCGGCTTTTTCTTTGGTATAAAGTGTGGCAAATGCCCAAGTTACCGTCGCAATCAAAGAAACAAAAATGCCAAGTCTGAAATCGGGATTAAGAAAATCTGACAGATAATCTCCAAAAATCACACAAATTCCGATGAAGCTCAAAATCATGCCTTTAATAGCTAAGTTTGAAACTTTTTCGCCCCGAAAAAAACAAATTATAATGATCCAAATCGGAAAAAGCGTACCAATAATAGCACCCAATCCGCTACTGATAAATTGCAATCCCCAAAGGCTAAGTCCGTTACTGAAAACAAAATTCAAGAAGGCTAAAATTACAATCGTTTTCCATTGATTTTTGTTTGGCCAAACGGCTTTTTTAAATACAAAAAAAGCTACAAAAATAATACCTGCAATAAACTGACGTAAGGTTGCCAGTTGCAAAGATGGCATGTGTTTGACGCCTTCTTTGGAAGCAATCCAAGTGGTGCCCCAAGCAATACTGATCCAGATTAAAGCCAACATTGGCAATCCAATAGCTTCTTTTTTTGATTTTAGAAAACGATTAATTTTCAATTTATAATTCAGGTTTTAAGAAGTTGTAGTTCAAGTTTTGAATTAATTTTTCGCTAGAAACTGTCTTGCCAATTGAAGGTTTTGAAAAATTGAATTCCGGAATTTCTAAACCAAGTTCGATTGCCTTTTGGGTGTAATAGTCTTTTCTAGAGGGATGAAAAGGCGCTACGGCATTATATATTTCGTTAAACGAATTGGTTTCGATAATTTTATGAATCATTCCGATGCAATCCTCTTGATGAATCAAATTGATTGGTGAATCAGGATTTGAAATATTTTGTTTGCCAGTTAACATATAGGTTGGATTGCGGTCTTTACCAATCAATCCGCCAAAGCGAAGAATTGTAGTTTTAAAATTTGAATTGGATAAAAGTAACGTTTCGACTTCCAAAAGTTGTCGTCCAGATTCGGATTCTGACTTGCAAATTGTTGTTTCAGTAACTATGAAATTATCTTCGGCATAGACCGACGTCGAACTCACAAAAATCACTTTTTTTATAGTCGATTTTTCTATAAACGGAAGTACATTTTCAATTTTTAGCACAAAATTTTCAGTTTGATTTCCTCTTAATTTTGGCGGAATATTGATAATGAGAAGTTCGGAATTTTCAAGAAAAACATCAAAATCTCCATCGATTCTTTTTTCGTTTAACGAAATTAAAAACGAATTTATTCCTGAATCTTCTAGCATTTTTATTTTTTCATCAGAAGTTGTTGAGCCATTTATAACAAACCCTTTTTCTAATAAAGATACTGCCAAAGGCAAACCTAGCCAACCGCAACCGAGAATACTAATTTGCATTTGTTAGTGTTTGAGTTAGAATTTCAGCAATACTTTCTGTATCTATTTTACATATTTTTTGCAATTCGGCAATCGTTCCATGCTCAATAAAGGTATCAGGAATTCCAAGCGTTTTGATTGTGTTTTTATAATTATTTTCGGAAGCAAATTCAATAATTGCCGATCCAAATCCGCCTTTTATCGTGCCGTCTTCAATTGTTATTATTTTTTCGAAAGAAATAAAAATTTCATGCAAAACTTTTTCGTCCAAAGGTTTTACAAATCCGAAATCATAATGCGCAATTGCCTCTGGATTTTTTATATTTTCGAAAGCCAAACTTACATTGTTCCCAATAAAACCAGTAGATAAAACGGCAATTTTTGCTCCCGATTTTAGTAAATGTGCCTTACCGATTTCTATATTTTGGAATTTGGAATTTGGAATTTGAAAATTTGGAATTTTCGCTCTACCTCGAGGATAGCGAATAGAAATTGGGTTTTGCAATCCTAATGAAGCGGTGTATAAAATATTTCGCAAATCGATTTCGTCTTTTGGCGCATAAATAATCATGTTCGGGATACATCGCAAGTATGCCAAATCGAAAATGCCATGATGTGTGGCACCGTCTTCGCCTACCAAACCTGCACGATCCAAACAAAAAATGACAGGTAAATTCTGCAACGCTACATCATGAATAATTTGGTCGTAAGCCCTTTGTAAAAAAGTAGAATAGATATTGCAAAAAACAACCATGCCTTGCGTAGCCATTCCTGCCGAGAGTGTCACAGCATGTTGCTCAGCGATACCAACGTCAAAAGCACGATCCGGAAACTTATCCATCATAAATTTCATAGAACTTCCTGTAGGCATTGCGGGTGTAATTCCGATGATTTTTGGGTTTGCTGTGGCTAATTCAACTAAAGTCCACCCAAAAACATCTTGAAATTTCATAGGTAAATTTTCTTCCGATTTGGTAATAATTTCACCTGTTGAAGCATTGAATTTTCCTGGCGCATGATATTGCACTTGGTTGTCTTCGGCTTGTTGTAATCCTTTGCCTTTGGTAGTTATTATGTGCAAAAATTTCGGGCCTTGTACTTTTTTCAGTCGTTCGAGTTCTGAAATTAATTTTGGTAAATCATGACCATCAATTGGACCTGAATAATCGAAGTTTAAAGATTTTATGATGTTATTGTCTTTATGATTTTTTCCTTCTTTTACGGAAGTTAAATAATTTTTGAGCGCACCAACACTTGGGTCAATCCCGATAGCGTTATCATTGAGCACTACAAGCAAATTGGCATCGGTAACGCCAGCGTGATTGAGTCCTTCAAACGCCATTCCGCTGGCAATAGAAGCATCGCCAATCACGGCTATATGATGTTTGTTTTTGCCTTTGAGTTTTGAGGCAAGTGCCATTCCCAGTGCTGCCGATATTGATGTTGACGAATGTCCAACACCGAATGTATCGTAGTTGCTTTCGCTTCTTTTTGGAAAACCAGAAATACCATTAAGTTGCCTATTGGTATGAAAAATTTCTTTTCGGCCTGTCAAAATTTTATGAACATACGCTTGATGCCCAACATCCCAAACCAAAATATCTTCGGGTGTATTGTAAACATAATGTAAAGCAATTGTAAGCTCAACAACACCAAGGCTTGCGCCCAAATGACCTTCTTTAACAGCAACAATTGCAATAATAAAATCGCGTAATTCCTTAGCCAATTTGGGTAATTGTGCGGGTTCTAATTTTCGTAAATCAGAAGGAGAATTGATGTTTTTTAGAAGATTTTCCAACATAAAACAAAGGTAACGAATTGAATTCTTATTTTTGTGCTATGGAAAATATTTTCACTGACGAATATTTTATGAAAAAAGCGTTGCAGGAAGCGCAAACTGCTTTTGAAAAAGGCGAAATTCCTGTTGGTGCGATTGTCGTGGTAAATAATATCGTTATTGCTAGAAGCCATAACTTGACCGAACTTTTGGTTGATGTTACTGCGCATGCAGAAATGCAAAGTATCACGGCAGCTGCCAATTATCTTGGCGGAAAATATTTGAAAGATTGTACGCTATATGTAACACTTGAGCCTTGCCAGATGTGCGCTGGTGCGTTGTATTGGAGCCAGATTTCGAAAATTGTTTTTGGAGCTCGTGATGAAAATCGCGGTTATCTTGTTATGGGAACCAAGTTGCATCCTAAAACGGAAGTAGTTGCTGGCGTTTTAGAAAACGAATGTAGCAGCTTGATGAAAGAATTTTTCTTGAAACGAAGAGGAAATTAATAAAAAAACCCTCGAAAATTTTCGAGGGTTTTTTTTTCAATTTATAAACTAAATGGAAATAAATTATTATACTTCCCTACATCAACAGCAGGCAAATTAGAGCCATATGTTTTATTAATTGCTTTCGCAAATTCATTAGCAATTAAGGCATAACCCCTTGAAGTTGGATGAACGCCGTCTAATGAAAAAGCATTACCAAAAACCAAGGCAGAAGTCATAGTAAATCCATTTGATGCTACACCTCCTTTAGCAACCTTTCCTAAAATTGCATTAGCATCTACAAAAGCCAAACCTTTTTCTGTAGCTTTAGCTTTAATAAATGTGTTAAAAGCAGCTGTTGCATCTAATATTTGAGTCACTTCTGTAGGAATAAGTATATGTTTATCTTGCAACGGATACGAAATTCCAAATTTGTTAATACTTGCAGGAACACCTGGAGCACTTGATCCTATAACGCCTTGTGTTGTAAGCAAAATTAAATCAGTACTTTTTGTTTGTCTTGCTTGACCATAGATTGCACCAAATGCTCCGCCAGTTGCCAAATAATTCGGATCACCTAAACTCTGAAAGTAAGCTTGAAAAGCAGCTGTTAACTGAGGAGTATAATCAGTTATAGTTTCGTCTTTCATTAACAGCGGATTTGTAGTAGTTTTAGACAACATGTTAATTCTATCACCAGCACCTAGTTGAGTTAAAACTGCTTTTAATGGTCCATAAAGTCCTGCATTTGCTTGATCAATTCTAGTGTCGCCCAAAACAGTGTCTCCTTCACCAATACCTTTGGAGGTTAGTGGATTGTATGGGATTGTAGTGAAAAAAGGAATTGATGTAACATCAGGGATGTTTGCTATTACACCTTTTGCTTTAGCAGTTAGATTTGTTATCAAAGCTGTATAGGAAGCTTCGAATAAAGGAGTTGAAGTTATGGTATCAATTGCTGGGTCACCACCCGCTAGGGAATAACCTAAGACATCATTATTACCTATCCAAAGAGAGAAAAAAGTAGGTAATTGTGCTAGAGCATCTCCCAGAACTGTCGAGTTTGGTGCTTTAGCAAATCTAACAAAATAAGGATTTGCAGTAAGAGTAGGTAAATTTTGAGCATTCCCATATCCATCATACAATAAATGAAAACTTTTTGCTCCAGGAACACCCATATTATTAAAAGGCCCTGTCAATATAGTTGTAGCTTCGGTAGTTGGTGAAACAAATATTTCAGAATTAGGACTTGTGGTTAAACGACTTGGTGCTTTTCCATTAAAAAATAATCTCGGCAAAAAATTACTATTAACTTGTCCGCCAATAAGAAGCCCTCCAGTATTGTTTTCAATATAAGGAATTCTGAATTCTCCTCCACCAACTAGCTTCATTTGTTCAGAAAGGATTTTTGTCCAAGAATTTTCTTGTCCTTTTTTAAATAAAGCACCATCAGTATATCCTGCTGATAAAGAGTTTCCAAGAGCAACATACTTTGAAAAATCTGCAGATCCTGCTGTCAAAGGCAATCCATCTGAAGAATTGATTGGTGCGATGACTTCATCTTCTTTTGTTGTACACGCTATAAAGGTTAACGAAACCAAGAATAGCATTTTAATATTTTTTATCATAATTGTAAAATTATATGTTTTTTAAATTAATTACGGATTGATTGTCCAAGAAGCAAAATATTGTTGTCCGATGGCACCTGCTCCATATACTTGCGTATATTCTTTTCCGCCAAGGTTTGCAGCACCAATTTTGAATGTTGATTTCATCGTGGGTACAGTATAGTTAATTTGCGCATCTAGAACGGTTGCAGCTTCAATCATACCATCTGCAAAGTTAGATTCCCATTTGTATTCGCTGTTCCATCTTGCTGATATATTGAAACCGAAGTTTTTGAATAATTTATCGTTGCATATAGAACCTTTTACTCTTTGTTTTGGTGTATTGAAACTTGCTTCAAAACTTGGGTCTTTTTCTTGATCAAAATCAAATTCGGCATAGTTGTAATTGGCACTCAATTCAAAATCTTTATAAACTTTTTTAGAAACACCAGCACCGAAACCAATAGATTTTATTTCGTTATCGGTATTCGTATACAATTGGTAGACTCTTGTATTACCTGAACTAATCGCTTGTAAAGTTTGTACTGCTGGATTTGTTGCATAAGTTGGTGCTCCTGCAGCAAAATCAAATGTTTCGCTAACTTTTCCGTATAAAGGAGAAACTACAGTTAGGTTACCAATAAAATTATTATAGGTATTGTAATAACCATTTAAATCAACATTAAACCCTTTTAGTTGACCTCTATATCCTAATTCTACTGCTTTTACAGTTTCTGGTTGTACTGATTTGGCTTCAGATTTTTTCAATAAAGCCGCTGCTCCTGGAGTATTTCCTGGATTTGCAATAGCAAAAGCTCCAAAAGCCCTTACAGATGCTAAAGTATACGAGTTATTATATGCTTCTACTCCAGTCAAAACGGCTGTTGCTCCGCCTGCGTAGAATTGACCAGTAGCACCTGTTACAGGCAACGTTTCAGTATATCTAATTAAGTTGTCTGGTGCAGAACCAACAAGTACAGCACTTCCTACATTGAAACCAATGTACTGGTCTTGCGTTGTTGGGTTACGGAAACCAGATTGGAACGAACCTCTAAAATTATGGTTTTTGTCAGCACCAGCAGAGTATACTAAAGATACTCTTGGTGAGAAATTACCATCAAAGTTTTTAGATTTATCATAACGAACAGAACCTGTAAATTTAAGACGATCTTCTAATAATTTTTTCTGAACTTGGGTGTAAAATCCATAATCAGTATAGTTAATCTGACTGTCTTTATCCGTATAAATTCGACCACCAGAATTCAGTTCATACAATCTGTATGATCCCCCTACTTGAATATCAGCAAAGTCAATCATATCTTTGAAGTTATAATTAGCATCTGAATGGTAGATTCTAGAGTTGTCCTGCAGTTTAGATCCTGTTAATACATCTGCATCTGAGGTTACTTTTTTGAAAGCTTCGTTGAATCCAGCACTTCCTGGAATTAATCTACCAGTATCTGCTTTTGCTCTAGCCGCAGCATGAGCTTGTTCTGTAGTAGCTCCTCCTAAAGTAGAAGAAATAAACTGACCTGCATATTCGCCAAACCATGTTTTGTCTGCTTTCCATTGTCTGTTGATGTTTAATCCTGTAAACAACATATCGTAGGATTTACCACCGTCTTCGGTTGTTGTATAACCTCTTACAAAAAAGTTTTTACCTTTAATTTCTAGTTTATGTTGTTGCATGAAAAATCCGTTCAGGTAGTATCTGTTTGCACCTTGGTACACCGTATTTCCAATTCCGAATTTGGATTGCCAAATAAATTCAGTTTCTTGATGCGCCTTCCATGGTTTGAAATGTAATGACATATCTGCTTTTGCATTTTTTACAATATTATCTGTAAGTTCCACTTCTTTGTACCCTGTTCTACTTACGTTATAATCTGGTAATAAATTTACTGCAGCAGCAGGAACTAATCCCAAAGCTGCGAGAGATTGTCCAACACTTTTAATATTTGTTGAAGCTTCATCTCCATAAACGTTTACACCATCATAGTTTACATCATCTCTCGTTGCAAGTGGATTTTTAGAGTCTCTACTATCATAGTTTGTAGCCCACCAATCGGTTCCTTTCATGAAAGTAAAGTTGGCTTTACCAGCAAACCAAGGCGTGAAAGCATGAGCTGCACGAATTCCGTAGTCATAATAAGCATTAGAACCTGCCGCTTTTTGGTTGGTGTTACCATATTTTGCATAAGCAGTTATACCTTGATTGGTAAACGGACTTTTACTATTCATAAATAAGATTCCGTTGAAAGCATTTGCCCCATAAAGCGCAGAAGAAGCTCCAGGAAGTAATTCTACATTAGCAACATCCAACTCCGAAACTCCAACAAGATTTCCTAACACGAAATTTAATAATGGAGAGGAGTTGTCCATACCATCAACCAATTGCATAAAACGGGTGTTGGCAACAGTTGCAAATCCTCGAGTATTTATCGATTTGAAAGATAAACTTGAAGTATTCATATGTACTTCTTTTAAATTTTCCAGACCATCATAAAAGTTTGGCGAAGCCGACTTTTTGATGTCTTTGGCACTCATTCGCTCAATAGTTACTGGCGATTCGCGAACACGCTCAGGCGCACGAGAAGCAGAAACTACTATTTCGTCAAGTTTCATGTCTTCTCCAGCAAGAGTTACAGTAACGTTTTGATTGTTTGAAGATACTGCCACACTTTGAGAAGCAAATCCTACACTAGATATGTCTAGCGAAAAAGGTGGTTTTTTGGTTGTTTTTAAAGAAAATTTTCCGTCAGCATCAGTAATGGTACTTGAATTTTCTCCTTTAACTTTTACGTTCGCCCCAGAGATAGGCACATTGTTACTGTCGGTGACAGTTCCTGTAATTGTTGATTGTGCAAAAGTAATGCTACAATAAAACAATGACAAAATAAATAAATACACTTTCATTTGTATAGTTTTTGGTTAGTTTATTCCGCCAAAGTACAAATAATTATATTAAAACAAAAAAAAGCGAGAAAAAATCTCGCTTTGTATAAAAAATAGTTCTTATTATGATTATTCTACAGTAACCGATTTGGCCAAATTTCTTGGTTGGTCCACATTACACTCTCGCATTACCGCAATATGGTAGGATAATAATTGTAGCGGAATTGTTGCTAGTAATGGCGATAGTGCTTCAATAGTATCAGGAATTTCGATGACATAATCTGCTAACTCTCTAACTTCAATGTCGCCTTTGGTTACAACAGCAATGATTTTTCCTTTTCGAGCTTTAATTTCCTGAATGTTACTTACCACTTTGTCATAATGCCCTTGTCGTGGCGCAATTACTATTACTGGCATCAACTCGTCAATAAGTGCAATTGGTCCGTGTTTCATTTCGGCAGCTGGATAACCTTCTGCATGAATGTAGGAAATTTCTTTAAGTTTTAAAGCGCCTTCTAAAGCAACTGGAAAATTATATCCACGTCCTAAATATAGACAATTTGGCGAGTCTTTGAAAACTGCGGCAATTGCTTTGGCTGCATCATTTGTTTTTAGAGCTTCAGCAACTTTTTCAGGAATTACTTCAAGTTCTTGCAAATGTCTATGAAAATCTGAATTTGACATCGTGCCTTTTGCTTTAGCAAGTCGTAACGCAATCATCGTTAAAACGGTAATTTGTGTTGTGAATGCTTTGGTAGAAGCTACACCAATTTCTGGTCCTGCGTGTGTGTATGCTCCAGCATGAGTTTCTCTAGATATTGAAGAACCAACAACATTACAAACTCCAAAAACGAAAGCACCTCTTTCTTTGGCTAATTTAATGGCTGCCAAAGTATCGGCAGTTTCGCCCGATTGAGAAATGGCAATTACAATATCTTTTGGGGTAATAATTGGATTTCTATATCTAAATTCGGAAGCATACTCAACCTCAACAGGAATTCTTGCAAATTCTTCAATTACATATTCGGCAACTAATCCTGCGTGCCATGACGTTCCACAAGCGATTATTAATATTCGTTCTGCTGCAAGAAATTTTTCAAGATTATCTTCGACACCCGCCATTTGAATAATGCCTTGATTGGCGAGCAATCTTCCTCTGTAGGTGTCTTTTATGACAGATGGTTGCTCATAAATTTCTTTGAGCATAAAGTGATCGTAACCACCTTTTTCTATTTGTTCCAAATTCATTTGCAGTTCTTGAACATAAGGATCTACTAATGAATCATCTTTTATTTTTCTAATTTTCAATGGCTTGTGTAGTCGTACGATTGCCATTTCTTCGTCTTCTAGATAGATTGCGTTTGCAGTATATTCTATAAACGGCGATGCATCGGAAGCTATGAAATATTCGTTTTCTCCAACGCCAATTGCTAACGGACTTCCTAGTCGAGCTACAATTATTTCGTCTGGATTTTGTTTGTCAAAAACACAGATAGCATATGCTCCAACTACTTGATTAAGGGCTACTTGAACAGCTTTACCAAGTTTCAAATTATCTTTTTTCTGAACGTCTTCAATAAGATTAACTAAAACTTCCGTATCGGTGTCTGAATGAAATTTATAGCCCCGCTTTATCAATTCTTTTTTTAGTGGCGCATAGTTTTCAATAATTCCGTTGTGAATTATTGTAAGATTACCCGAATTAGAACTGTGTGGATGCGAGTTTACATCGTTAGGAACTCCATGAGTTGCCCAACGGGTATGACCCATTCCGATTGTTCCATTTTGAGTTATTTCTTTAGATTTCTCTTCAAGATCAGAAACTTTACCTTTTGTTTTGGCAATTTTTAGTTCCTTGCCATCATAAAGCATGATTCCGGCACTATCATATCCTCTGTATTCTAATCTTTTCAGACCTTTTATTACAATTGGGTAGGCTTCTCTGTGACCTATATATCCGACAATTCCACACATAATTTTAGGGTATTAAATTAATTTGGTTTTGTATAAAAAATTTCTAGTTTTACTCTTTTTTCTAGTGGAATACTTACATTACTTCCCCATAAAACGACTCCTAATGGATTGATAATAGATGCCAACGGCACTTGACTAAAGTAGTTGGTGTCTGGTATATTTTTCAAATACCTATTTGTAGCAATACCAATGTCTTCTGTAACTGAAATTCCTAAACGTACGTTTTTGGCATCGTTATTAATAATGTTTTTAATGTGGTTTGTAATCCTAAATTTATAGGTTTTAGAAATTATGTTTCCGCCCGCATTTTTATTTTCTGAATAAACACCTCCATATATAACTTTACTAGTTTTAGGTTTTGTGGTAGAAGCGGTTTCGTCTAAAGCAAAATCAATAATTGGAAGTTTGTTGTAAGCATCATAAATATAAATCCTACTTGGAATTTGATTTGTATTGCTTAATTCATCAATTGTAAAAACAAGATTTGCTTCATTAATGAGCCAATTTTTTTCTTTAAGAATATCGATTTCGGTTCTATCTGTTACTAATCCTTTATCATCAGCAGTTCCAAACATATCTAGGTAAGAATGATATCCTGCGCCGCCTTTAAGATACAATTTATCTCCTGCTGCAACTGGTGTGGTATTTGTAGGCAAACTTGTTGTCGTGGTGTTTTGAAAAAGATTTACAGTATTACCAGTTAAATTTAATACAACTGCTTTTCTTTGTACATCTGCTGCAGCTGTTTTATAGTAGATCGTTATTTTTCCGGCAGCAAAATTCATTGATGCTAGTGCTTTTTCAATTCCTACATTTTCTACTTTAAAAAACAAACCTCTAAAATATTCTAGAAAAATGCCATTGTTGAGTAACACAGATTTATTAGCAAAAAGTCCGTTTTGAAAATAGGTTTTATTTAATTTTATTTTCATTCTAGGGCTAACTTTTATAAGCTTTTCGGCAAAAATTCCTGCTGTTTTAGTTCGAGAGACCGTATCATTTATAACTTCAAAATCTTCTTGTTGCAAAGCACTAAATTGAAATTCTGTATTTTGAGAAGCAGCACTATTATCGTTTAATAGTATTGGTTTCTTTACACTTTCGAATAAAGCAAATTCATCTGAATAGTAGCGTTGAGGCTCTAGTAATTCATTTAAATTTCTTAAATATTTTCCGTTTTCGTGAATACTTAATTTTATTTTTCCACTTCCGTAAATAGAATCCAATTTGTAGGCATCCGTAGTTCCTGTTTTCAGTGTACTAAAATAAGGTACTACTAATTCAATATCATCTATGATAGCACCTTCAGGAATGGTATATGCTTTGGAAAGTTGGACTTGGCTTACAAAACTTGATGTTGTGGTGCCAAAATCTCCGTTATCTATTATTCCTAATTGGTTTATTGGAAGATTATTGGACTGCACCGCTTGGTCAAACTGGTTGTATGTTTTTACCGAAGCATCTAGATAACGACTTAATTCAAAATCACCATCGCCAATTATATTTGAGCCAAGCTCCGTAACATCTTTATCGCAAGAAGAAAACAAAACCAGTAATAATAGTGTAAAACTATATTTTAAAAATGAAAATTTATTCATATTGTATTATAAGATTATTTATTCGAGCATACTTTTATAGAAAGTAGAATATGCTTCTGCGAATTTTTCTTTCGGAGCGAAATTTAAAAAAGGTTTTTTTGAAGATGCTATATATTTTGTTAAACTATCTGAAAGGCTATCTGAAGCAATAATTACAGCATCGCAACTGTTTATAGATGCTTTCATGATGTTTTCGTAGTTTGGCGTTTCAAGTTCAACAATTGCCGCTTGCGGAATACCGTCAAATTTGACTTTATTGATCATATCTGTATCCAAAACACCATCAAAAGATTGACTATAAACCGATGTTACAATTTTGGTATTAGCAAACAAAGCTTCGTCTTTATAATAATGTTTAAGATAAATAGGCAACATAGCAGCCATCCAGCCATGCACATGTATAATATCTGGAACCCAATTTAATTTTTTTACGGTTTCGACCACGCCTTTTGCAAAGAAAATAGCGCGCTCATCATTATCGGCAAACAAAACACCTTCTTCATCAGTAAAAGTGGCTTTTCGTTTAAAATACTCATCATTGTCAATAAAATAAACCTGAATACGCTCTTTTGGTATAGAAGCAACTTTTATAATAAGGGGCATGTCCAAGTCGTTTACAACCAAATTCATCCCAGATAGACGAATCACTTCATGCAATTGATGCCTTCTTTCGTTAATATTTCCGTATCGGGGCATAAAGATGCGAATTTGTCCGCCTTGGTCATTAACCATTTTCGGAACATCATACGACATCATAGAAACCTCATTTTCAGAAAGGTAAGGAACCACTTCGGACGATACATACAATATCTTCTTATCTTCCATATTTATTATTTAGGTTGTTATTGGCAATAAAAACATGCAAAATTACAATTTTTTGCGCAGATTGTATCTAAAATATTATGTTTGCATACTATTATAATCAAAATTGATGCTTATTTATTACAATCAACACGATTTGATCGCGTATTTGAAGTCGTTTTCCTACGATAATTGTTCAATAGGATTTGTTCCTACTATGGGCGCCTTGCATCAAGGTCATTTATCTTTGTTACAACAATCGGTAGCAAACAATACAATTACCGTTTGCAGCATTTTTGTTAATCCTACACAGTTTAACAATCCAGAAGATTTGGCAAAATATCCTAGGACATTAGATACTGATGTTCAAAAAATTAAATCGGTTTCAGACAAAATAATAGTTTATGCTCCAACGGTAGCCGATATTTATCAAGGCAAAACAGTGTCGCAACATTTTGATTATGGCGGTATTGAAAACCAAATGGAAGGCAAGTTTCGTCCCGGCCATTTTGATGGCGTTGGTACTATTGTAAAACGTTTTTTCGAAATTATAAAACCAAAAAACGCCTATTTTGGCGAAAAAGATTTTCAGCAACTTCAAATCGTAAAAAAGCTTGTCGAAATAGAAAAACTCTCTGTTAACATTATAGGCTGTACCATTTTTAGAGAACCCAACGGATTGGCGATGAGTTCTCGTAATGAAAGATTAACTGAAAACCAAAGACAAAAAGCAAGTTTTGTATACACAACTTTAATAGAAGCTAAAGCTAAATTTGAAAAGAAAACGGCAAAAGAAGTAATTGATTGGGTAACGTATCAATTTGAAAAACAAGACGATTTTGAATTGGAATATTTTCAAATTGCCGACGAAAAAAACCTGCTTCCATGCCTGTCCAAACAAGAAAACACTTCATATCGAGGATTTATTGCGGTTTTTGCAGATAAAATAAGATTGATAGATACAATTTCGTTTTAGAATTAAAAAAATAAATTAACTTTGCATCATGCAAATACAAGTTGTAAAATCCAAAATACACCGTGTAAAAGTTACCGGAGCCGATCTAAATTATATCGGAAGTATTACTATTGACGAAGTTTTGATGGAAGCATCAAACCTTATTGAGGGCGAAAAAGTCGCTATTGTAAACATTAATAACGGCGAACGTTTTGAAACCTATGTTATTAAAGGTGCAAGAGAATCTGGAGAAATAACTCTTAACGGTCCTGCTGCTCGTAAAGTACATAAAGGCGATATCATTATTATAATATCGTATGCTACTTTAGATTTTGAAGAGGCAAAAACCTTCAAGCCTTGGCTCGTTTTTCCAAACGAAAAGGACAATACCTTGACCTAACTATTTGTGAAAAAGCAAATAAGCAAATGGCTATCCATACTTCTTCCTATCGTTTTAGGAATATACCTTATGGTATACAAATACAACTCATTTACAGAGGCACAAATTACAGAAATGAAAGGCTACTTCAAAAATGCCGATTATTTTTATATTTACATATCGCTTATTTTTGCTTTTTTTGGATTTGCCTCAAGAGCCTATCGTTGGAAATATTCTCTAGATTATTTGGGATATAAAACCAAGTTCCATAACAACCTTATGTCCATATGTGTTTGTTATTTTATGAACTTGACCATACCAAGATCTGGCGAAGTTTCTAGAGCCGTCTTTATAAAAAAATATGAAAACGTGCCGTTTGACAAAGCTTTTGGAACCATTGTTGCCGAACGAATTGTTGATCTAATTATATTTTTGGTATTTGTAATAATTGCCTTTTTTTCTCAATTCAAAATTCTAAAAAACTATCTATTAGAAAAAATTCCGTTTCAACAACTTGCCATTTTTACAATTATTGCAATCGTTTCTTTTATAGCATTTGTTTTTATATGGTTATATTCTAACTGGAAAATTGTTAAAAAACTTAAAAAAAAATTCGCCGGACTTATTGAAGGTTTGACCAGCATTTTCCTTATGGAGAAAAAATGGTATTATTTACTTCACTCCTTATTTATTTGGATGTGTTATTTTTTAATGTTTTATGTTACTGTTTTTGCGTTGCAAGAAACAAGCAATATTACAATTTCGACGGCATTAATTGGTTTTGTCATCGGAAGTTTGGCAATAGGATTCACTAATAGTGGTTTTGGGGTTTTTCCTTTGCTAATTGCAGAAATTTTTCTTTTATATGGTATTTCAGACACAGCTGGCACGGCTTTTGGATGGTTAGTTTGGATATCTCAAACGGTTTTAACGGTGTTTTTAGGCACTTTATCGTTTTTGTTATTCCCTATTTTAAACCGAATCAAATAATTACATACCTTGCCCTCCATTTTGAAATTTTTAGTATCAAAATAAATGAGAAAACTACTACTACTTTATGTTTTTCTGATGGCGTTGCCTCTTTTCTCCCAAAAAGAGACTATAACATTTCCGTCAATACGATTGGCCGAAGAACGAGAGATTACAATTTCATTACCACCTTCATACACCAAAGATTCTAAGAAAAAATTTCCGTTAATATTCCTTCTAGATGGAGATTACCTCATGGATCCCGTATTAGGAACACTCAATTATGGTGCTTTTTTTGAGGATTTCCCAGAAGTTATTGTTGTTGGACTCACACAAAATTACAACCACGAACGCGAAACAGATTGCGAAATAGAAGAAGCAACTGGACTGCCAATTGGAAAAGGAAATACTTTTTTCGACTTTATAGGAATGGAACTTATTCCTATGATTACTACTAAATATAGAGTTGCACCGTTCAAAGTAATTGTTGGTCACGATATAACAGCAGCTTTCGCCAATTTTTTTCTTTACAAAGATCAGCCACTTTTTAACGCTTATGTATCTATAAGTCCTGAATTGCCTACCATGATGGAACAGCAAATACCAGAACGACTACAACTAGTAAATGAGCCATTATTTTATTACCAATCTACTTGTGATGGCGATGTAAAAAAAATGCAGGAAAAAATAATCACAATGGATGCGCTAGCCAAAGAAGTAAACAAACCTAACTTGAGTTATAAGTTTGAATATTTCAAAAACGAATCGCATTATTCGGTTGTTTTAAAATCAATTCCAAGTGCTTTTTATCAAATATTTGCTAGTTACCGTCCAATTTCTACTGATGAGTTTACCCAAAAAATAGTGCCTTTAACTACGGGACAAACTGAGTATTTGAAAAATAAATATGAAATGCTCGAAAAATTATTTAGTATAAAAAAAGCCGTGCGATATCTTGACTTTAAGGCAATTTCATCTGGGATTTTAAATACTGGTAATTTTGATGAATTTGAAAAACTATCTGAGTTTGCAAAAAAAATATATCCAAAAAGTTTGCTGTCTGACTATTATTTGGCAGTAATGAACGAAAAAATAGGTTTGCTTGATAAAGCCAAAAAACACTACAAAGACGCCTATTCTAAAGAAGCTATTGGCGATCTAACTAAAGACATGATGCTAAGTAAAATATACGAATACAAAGAACAGTAGTCGTATGGCAAAAGTAAAAACTTCTTTTTTCTGCCAAAACTGCGGAACACAATATTCCAAATGGCAAGGGCAATGCAATGGTTGTAAAGAATGGAATACCATTGCTGAAGAAATTGTTCAAAAAGAAGAAAAAGTTGCATGGAAACCTTCCACTTCAGAAAATAAAAAAGTTTCAAAACCCTTAAAAATTACTGAAATTGATTCGGCACAAGAAATCCGAATGGATACGCTCGACGGCGAACTTAATCGCGTGCTTGGTGGCGGAATTGTGCCGGGATCATTAATATTGTTGGGTGGCGAACCCGGAATTGGAAAAAGTACATTATTGCTGCAAATATCTTTAAAGTTACCCTACAAAACCCTATATGTTTCGGGCGAAGAAAGCCAAAAACAAATAAAAATGCGTGCCGAACGCATTACCACCAAAAGCGAAAATTGCTATATTCTAACCGAAACAAAAACCCAAAATATCTTCAAACAAATTCAGGAAATAGAGCCAGAAATTGTAATTATAGACTCCATACAAACCCTTCATACCGAATATATTGAAGCTTCTCCCGGAACCATTTCTCAAATTCGAGAAACCACTGCCGAGCTTATCAAGTTTGCAAAAGAAACCAATATTCCTGTTATATTAATAGGACATATCACCAAAGATGGCAACATTGCAGGACCAAAAATCTTAGAGCACATGGTCGATACCGTGTTGCAGTTTGAAGGCGACCGCAATCATGTTTACCGAATTTTAAGATCGCTCAAAAACCGATTTGGCTCCACCGCAGAACTCGGAATATACGAAATGCTAGGATCAGGTTTGCGAGAAGTTTCCAATCCTTCAGAAATTCTAATTTCGCACAAAGAAGAAGACCTTTCGGGAACCGCAATAGCTTCCACACTCGAAGGAATGCGTCCTTTGATGATCGAGATTCAAGCCTTGGTAAGTACTGCTGTTTATGGAACTCCGCAACGAAGCACCACAGGTTATAATGCCAAACGACTCAACATGATATTGGCAGTTCTCGAAAAAAGAGCTGGTTTTAGATTAGGAACCAAAGATGTTTTCTTAAATGTAACCGGCGGAATATCTGTCGATGATCCAGCGATTGACTTGGCTGTTGTTGCTGCCATTTTATCATCAAATGAAGATATTCCTGTAGGCAAAGATTTTTGTTTTGCAGGCGAAGTAGGACTTTCGGGCGAAATTCGACCTGTAAATCGTGTTGACCAGCGCATTCTCGAAGCCGAAAAACTAGGTTTTACCACTATATTTGTATCCAAATACAATAAAATCACGGTCAAAAGTCCCGGAATAAAAATTAGATTGGTGTCAAAAATTGAAGATGTGGCAAGCGAATTGTTTGGATAAATTTTAGTAATTTCGTTGTTTATTTTCCATTCAAAAAATGAGATCCACCAAACAAAAAATCTTTCTTTTCCTAAAAATTGCAACCCTAACTTCAGTAACTTTAGTAGGAACATTTTATTATTTCAGAGAAGATATTCTTCGAAAAGTAATCGAAAAAGTATCTACCAAACTCGTTACCGAATACGATTGTACCATCAACATCAAAGACGCTAAATTCGATGGTCTTTCGGCAGTGTCACTCACAGAAGTTTCTTTAGTGCCAAAAAACGCCGATACCTTAGCCAAGTTTCAGAGCATCAAAACAAGTATTAACTTTTGGGGATTACTCAAAGGCGATATCCAACTCGGTAGTTTGGATGCCAAAAAAGGCTATATTCATCTTATCAAAAAAGGCGAAACCAGCAATTATGCCGCTTTTTTTGCCAACAAATCTATAGACACGGTAACCACTACCAAAAAAAATTATGCTAAATTGGTTTATCGAATTATCGACAAAGTATCCAATTTTGTACCTACCGATTTAGACCTTCAAGAGTTCGAATTTGTGTATGATGATAATGGCGAAATAGCAAGCCTATCAACACACAAACTGCTACTTGACGATGAAGATCTAGAAACAATTATCGAAATAAAATCCAAAGATTTCTCCCAAAAATTACGCATTTATGGCACCGCCGATCCGCGTAACAAAGAAGCCGATGTACAATTTGTCAATAGCGACAAAACCAAACTTATCGTACCATTTGTCGCCCAAAAATACGGACTAAAATCCAGCTTCGATTCCATCAGAGTTAGTGTAAACGATATTGAGATGAGTGGCGACGAACTTCATGTTGACGGTTTTGCTTCGATAATAAATCTTGCTGTAAAACATCCAAAAATCTCCAAAAACGAAGTCCTTTTTGAAAACCTAAAAATGGATTATAAAATTTTGTCAGGAGCCAATTTTATTGCACTCGACGAAGGCTCGACCGCAGAAGTCAATAAAATAAAGTTTGAACCCTACTTGAAATACGAAAAAACAAATTCCAAAATTTATACCCTCAAAGTTCGTATTCCAAATATGAAAGCGCAAGATTTCATAACCTCGTTGCCCGACGGATTGTTCACCAACTTCAAAGGCATGGAAGTAGCAGGTAGTTTCAGCTATTCTATGAGTTTCAAAATCGACAAACGACGACCATGGAATTTGCGATTCAATAGTAATATTAACAAAAACGGACTCAAAATTACCAAATACGGCACAGCCGATATAGCCAAACTCAATGGCGAGTTCGAATATGCCGCCATGATCAACGACAAGCCACAACGTCCTGTTTTTGTTGGAGTTGCCAACCCCGATTATTATCCGTTAACCGAGATTTCTCCATTTCTGAAAAAAGCCGTAATAACCTTCGAAGATCCCAATTACTATTCGCATAAAGGCTTCGAAATGAACGCTTTTCGAGCTTCGATGGTCAAAAACATGGCTTCAAATCGTTTTGAAAGAGGCGGAAGCACGATAAGCATGCAACTTATCAAAAACGCTTTTCTGAAACGCGAAAAAACCATATCTAGAAAACTCGAAGAAATCCTGCTGTGCTATGTCATGGAAAACAACAAAATCGTCAGCAAAGACCGCATTCTTGAAGTCTATTTCAACGTCATCGAGTGGGGTCCAAACGTATACGGAATAGGCGAAGCCAGCCGATTTTATTTTCAGAAAAAGCCAACCGATTTGACCCTCAACGAATGCATGTTTCTAGCCAGTATCGTACCAATGCCCCAAAAATTCATGAACCAGTTTGAAGGACCAATCTGGAAAAATAAATTTGCACGACGCTCCATTTTTATGAAAAATTTGATGGTAAAACGAGGACTTTTACTACCCGAAGAAATGGATTCCTCAAGTTTTGTTAACATTAATGGTGCTGCGCGATCATATCTCAATTATGGCGTTAGCGCACAACCAACCCAAAAAGATTCTACAGGCATAGAAGAATTTGAGTTTTAATTTTTTTGGGCGTTTCCTCATCAAGTCAAGAAAAATGACTTGACAAGGTCGGGCTCTCGGCACTCGCTTTTATGGCTTCTCTCGTTAAAAAACGAGAGAAGCCATAAAGAGCTCAAACAAAGCCTCGATCCCTAACGCGGCTCACGACAACAAGTTGGTTTAAAAACTAAAAACCCCAATCTTAAATTTTAAGATTAGGTCTTTTGTATATATGGATTTACAGTCTTAGTTAATTATTTTCTTAGATACAACAACACCGTTTTCTAGCATTATCTTTACAATCAATGCTTGTTTGCTCCAAATAGTATCTATAGAAAAGTTATAGTCGTTAAGAGCAGTTTTCGATAGTAATTCTCTGCCTAAAAGATCATAAATTAAAACTTTATTTATCTTTAATTTATTCGATTTGATGGTCGTTTTATTGTTGCTGGAAGTAACATGCACATCATTACTTTCAATATCTGTTGCCAAAATATCCAATGCAGGGTTAGTAAATCGCAATAAAAACCTCTCGTTTAAAGCATCGCCTATTCCGTTGGCAAAAACATAAGCACCGTCTGCCAAATTATGTATGGTACTTGTAACATTATCTTGCAAATAAATTGCCTGCCCCTCATTGAAAACACCTTCCAAATTCCCAACACTAATACTATGATTTCCAGAAGCAGTAATTTCTAATCCTAACGGTACTGTTTTTTGATCATTAAATACATCTAATCCTTGCACTGCTAATCTTTGCTCAGGGTTAGATGCAATATAAGAATAAAAATCAAAACCAGTACCGTTTTCTAAACGAACACCATCATAATAAGGATTGTATTCGTCTTCTGCCCCATCTATGAAACCAATTAAAGTTTGTCTTGTTTCTCCATTAGATGCCTCAAAATTTAACCATATCTTACTGTCAGCTTGAGTTGATGTTCTATAAAACGAGGCATTATTTCCGGTTACTCGTTGCGAATTATTAAAAGTTACACTACCGTTTCCACTTACATTTGCAAAAAAACCTTGACACGAGTCAACATAACGATCTGGAATTGGGCAACCCGCACAACTACTAGCACTACCACCAGTTCCAACAGTATAGGTAACATAATCATTATTAGTAAAATTATACAACCACGGTCCTGGATTAACTACTGCAATTGGCGTTTTATGAGTCCAAAAATAAAAGGTTCCTGTGAGTAATGGATTGTCTGCTTTCAACTCAATTAAATCTATTGCTGAAGCATATGGATTTCCAATCAAGTTACTATTTGTATGAAATGTGTTTGCGCCTGTCAAACCATCTGTATTATACTTATCAAGGGTTACAGGCATATTAATTATACCGTTATTTAAGCGACCATTCAATCCATTTTCGCTAAAAACAACAGACTGTCCTGAAGCTCCAAGAGCAGTCGGCCCCATGGCAATATAGCCTTTTGCTTCTAACATCGATGTTGCTCCATTTTTAGGTTGCCAATCGTCTCCACTATCATCAAAAGTATCTGAAATCCCTAATACTTGAGGAAAACCAGTTGATCCACTACTACTTGAATTGTGTAGATCTAAAAAATTTGAAGTATTGAAGTCAAATATATAATTTGCAGGATTTGCAGAAAATACACTTCCTATCGTTTCTCCCTTAATAGGTGAACTCCAATAAGAATAATCATACTGAACATAAGGAGTAGTTGTTTTATTCACTGTTGTCGTTCCGCTATTTGTCATGAAACTTGTTTCGCTAATTTGAACTAGCGAACCCTTATTTTGTATATTTAAAATAGCACCAGTATCTACCGTTAAATCATTTTGAATATTTACATAAGTATTATCAGCAATAGTAAGATTTCCTGAAAAAATGCGCATCGTACAAGCATCAATATTTCCATTAGTTGCAGTATTATAATTGGCTTTTATTGCTGCATATTTCGATAATGTTGGCACTCCATTTGTCCAAACACCATTCCATTCTGTGTAGGCTCCTGTAACATTTACTTTAGTAGCGTTTGAAGCTTTAAAACAAGTAGCGCTATTTTCTCTAACTTGACAATAATATTGAACATTGTTTATTGTTGACAAATCAGAAATTGACAAAACATTGGTTGTTACCCCAAAATAGATTCCTGTATTGGTTAATGTAGTCCAACCTATTGCTCCCGGTGCACTAGAAAACCATTGGTAGGTAAGTAATTGTCCACCTGCAATTCCTTGCGTGCCCAAAACTGTAATTTGCATGGAATTGTTATTACAGGCATAAGCAACTGTTGGCAATGTAGTTGTTGGTGGATTTACTAGTGCCAGGTAAGGTATCCCCAAATCGGTACAAACTTCATTTGAATTAAAAGTCCAGTTTGCAGCAGCAAATGTCATAGTAGGTCCGGCGGCGGTTAGATTTCTCCGAATGGAATAACCAACCTCATTTGGACACTGAACAACATCTACATCTACACCATTTTTTGTAAGTCGAATTTCGTCTTGTGCATTTATTCCGTTTCCTAGTTCTGTAAAGTTATAAACGCCTACACAAGGAACACCAGAATTTCCTAGTTGTGCATAGTAGACACCACCTGCAGCCACTACTCCTGTTAATGCAATTGTTCGTGTAGGAGCCAAATCGCCTATCATACCGTATCTTTTTAAAGTATAATTTGCAGTTGCTAAATTTATAGGATTGGGTGTAGGATTATAAAGTTCCATATGCCAAACATTTAAACTGTTTGAATCATATACTTCTGATATGATCAAATCTGTAAAAAGACTTGCACCATCACAACTAACATTATCAGCATTAATAACTGTATAAGAGGAAAATGACAATTCACAACCCGCACTATCAGTAATTAGTAGGTTTCCAGAAACTGCACCAGCTGGAACTGTTGCTCTAATAACTGTAGCCGATACAACGGTAAAAATAGCAGTTGCAGCTCCAAACACAACGTTACTTGCTGTTGTAAAGCCAGTTCCATTGATCGTAACTTCTGTTGAAACGGGTCCTGAAGTTGGCGTGATAGAAGTTACTGTTATAGTAGGAACACACGCTGATCCATTCCCAGAAATATCAAAATTGTATGGATTTTCGTTAGAGTCATTATTTGCAATGGTTATGTTTGCACTTCTAATTCCTATTGCGCTTGGATTAAAAGTAACTTGAAAAGTAGTTGATCCTAAAGCAGGTATAGGCGATATTGGATCTCCTGTTAGAGCAAAGTCGGCGGCATTAACGCCTCCAATAACTACATATGGTGCTATACCAGTAAGGTTTAAAGCAGTACCTCCAGTATTTTTTATGGTAAATGTTCTAATAATTGTTCCAGCTGCCACACTTACTGTTCCAAAATTTGTCCAATCTGGCAAGCCCGGAGTTACATCTCCATCAACTATCTCAACGAGATTGCCTTCAATTAAAATTTCTGGACTCAATGCAATTGGCGGTGCTTGTACTAAAACATCATCAACTGCAAAAGCAGGATCAGATCCGGCAGCACCATTAATCCAACGAAAACGAAATTTAAGTTGACTCTGATTATCAAAAGCAGCATTGGTTATCGTTAGTTTTGTCCATCCTGTTACACCACTCAACTGAGCACCAATTGGAGTGTAGCTTGTTCCTCCGTTTATCGAATATTCTATGTTACCGTAAGATGTACCAGCTTGACCGGCAGACAAATACCAAAAAGAGAAGGAAACGCCAGTATATCCTGTAGTAACTATATTGTTGGTTACATCTGCAGTTTGATTAGAAGCAGAACTTGTATCAAAATTAGCATTACAAACCCCAAAACTACCACATGCAGTAGTGGTATTGGTTATGTGCATATAGGTACTATTGGGTGCGCCAACAATTCCTGCAGGTTCATTAGGAGTATCTACAATTAACCCAAAAAGTCCGCCAGCATAAACATTGTTTACAACCCATTGATTGTCTCCAAAACCAGCACCTGTGTTTAGAGAAAATTGATTTGTTGCATTGTAATTTTCAGAAAAAAGTGTTGTTTGTCCTGCTGTAATTGCTACATCATCCATAGTCATATTGGATGATCCTTTGGTAAATGTCCAACGAACAAATCGTGTTGTAGTTAACAAAGTATAAGGTCCTTTGGTGGTGCAAGTTGTAGGTAAATCTACAGTATTTGCTAGATTGATTATATTGGTATAGGTTATTCCATCAGCAGATTGCTGCACTAAAAGACTAGAAGTTGTTGCTGCATTTGACTTAACCACAAAAGTCAATTGATCTGGAGCACTATTAAAATTCACAATTTTATTTTGAGCAGAAGTGTCAAACCTTGCACCGTTAGAGCCTGAACATGCAAAAATTGTTAAATACGTTAGTAAGTTTGAATCTGTCCAACCAGTTGGTGTTACATCCCAAGCAGTCCTTGAAACTGGTAATGTGGCTTGTCCAAAAATAGAAGCAGATATAAGTAACGAAAAAAGTAATACTTTTGTTTTCATAGTAGTAGGATTAAAAACATACAAATTTAAATCTAATTTACTAATTTTCAGTGTTTTTTAATTAATAAATTGTAAACAATTTAACAAATTTTGACAACAAAGACTTTTTCATTAACCGAAATCAAACAAAAATTAGAATATTTCTGTTCTTATCAAGAACGATGCCATGATGATGTTACTTCTAAATTATTTACTTTCAAGACGCTAGAACAAGAACGAAGCGAAATAATTGCGCACCTTATAGCTGAAAATTTTCTTAATGAAGAGCGTTTTGCTTGCAGTTTTGCACGAGGAAAACATCGCATAAAATCATGGGGAAATATAAGAATTGTTAACGAATTGAAATCTAGACATATTTCGTCAAGAAACATCACAACGGCTTTGAAAGAAATTTCACCAGACGAATATCTAGAAACTTTCGAAAAATTATCTGAACTTATTTGGGAAAGCATTACTGAAAAAAAAACAACCAAAAAACGAAAGAAATTTTGTGATTACTTACTCCGTAAAGGTTTTGAAAGTGATTTAGTTTATCAAAAAGTGAAAGAATTGGAAGCCAATAAAGATTAAATTCCGAGTAAAACACTCACTGCATTTCCGCCAAAGCCAACGGCATTAATCAATACTTTTTTGATTTGTTTTTTCTGATTTGGAAAATTCAAATACGAAATTCCAACAAACTCTTGATTTTGCAACATCATAATGGCCATTTCGATACTCAACATTCCAGACGCACCAAGCGTATGACCAATTTTCCATTTGTTGGTTGTGAGTAACGGAAGTTTTTCGCCAAATAATTTCTGGATCGCTTTATATTCTGATAAATCGCCTTTAATAGTTCCTGGCGCATGCATGACAATTACATCAATAGCTTTATAATCAATATCTTGTAATGCCATTTTCATCGATTTCTGGAAACATTCTGCGTCTTCAGATATTGAAATATTGTGTTTCAAAACATCGCTTCCGTAGCCAATTCCTTCTAGGTAACAAAGTGCATTTTTGGTTTCGCCAAGTTCTAAACAAGCCATTGCTGCACCTTCGCCAAGAACCATGGTATTGGTTTTTTTATCCAAATCGAGTGCCAAACAGTTGTATTTTGTATCTAATTTGGAATAGATTTTTAAGGCTTGCATTTGCGCAATCGTAAAATTTGTCAAAGGTGCTTCGCTGCCACCAACCAAAAATTTTGTTGCCATGCCAGCTTGTAACCATGCGACGCCATTAAGCAAAGCATGCATCGCTGTGGAGCAAGTTATAGAATGCGAAATTGCTGGTCCTTGAGTTCCTAAATCGTGTGCGACCCAACTTGAAATATTGCCTAAAGTTGTGGTTGGTGATGCCAAAGTTGCTGTTTTGCTAGTTGCTAAAAATTCTTGATGGTGTTTTTCGAAAAGTTCGGTTGCACCGCGAGAAGATCCTATATTGATTCCGAAATCATCGTTGGCGTTCCAGCCGGCATTTTTGATTGCTTGGCGCGAAGTTAAAATGGCAAGCAAAACCGACCTGTCTAGTGATTTATATTTAGAATCGGAGGTTCGGAGTTGTTCTAATTCAAGATTTAGTTCGTCAGGAATTGCGGCAACCATTTGATTTTTTCCATCAATTTTTTTGTTGGAAATAAAACTTTCGTTAGAAAGATAATTGTGCCAAATCGTTTCAGGATTTTGTCCTAGTGCTGAAGCAGATGCGATGGCGGTTATGGCGATTTTTTGTTTCATTTTCGATCGCAAAGTTATTGTATAATTTTTTTTAACCACAAAGAACACAAAGTTTTCCGCTAAGGTCACCAAGTTCCTATACTAAAATGGCTTTGTGTTCTTTGTGATTTTTTCGTGTGCTTTGCGGGTAAACAACTATTTTTTTTTTAATCACAAAGAGAACAAAAATTTTCACTAAGGTCACTACGTTGCTACAGTAAAGGCTTTGTGTCTTTGTGATTTCTTCGTGTGCTTTGTGGTTAAACAACTATTTCGAGTGCATCTTCTATTGTTTTGTATACTTTTTCGAGTTGTGATTCGGTTATAATGTACGGTGGCAAAATATAGACGATATTGCCTATTGGGCGCAAAACGATGCCGTTCTCGATGAAGTAGGCGTAGAGTTTGTTGCGCAGATTGCCGTAGTAACTTTCTTGGTTTTCGGTTTTGATTTCTAAGGCGAAAATGACTCCGAGAACGCGAGTAGTTTTTAGTTTTGGATGGTTTTGAATTCGGGTTTGAAAAGCCAAATGACTTTGATTTATTTTAGATATTGAGGCTTGAATTGCATCGGATTTTAGCAACTCAATACTTGCCAAAGCCGCCGCGCAACCTGCAGGATTTGCCGTAAAAGTATGCCCGTGAAACAGCGCTTTGGAAGTGTCATCGTCATAAAAACCATCAAATATTTCTTGCGAAAAAGTGGTAATCGCCATCGGGATTGTGCCGCCAGTCAATGCTTTGGAAAGGCACATCATATCGGGTTTGTTTTGCAAGTAATCGGAAGCAAAGTTCTTGCCTGTTTTGCCAAATCCTGTCATGACTTCGTCGGCAATTGTAAAAACGTTATTTTGTTTGCAAATTACTATTAATTTATCCAAAATTTGGGCTTCATACATAATCATACCGGCGGCACCTTGCACGAGTGGCTCGAAAATAAAAGCAGCAAAATCGCCTGTTGCAACCAATAGTTTAAGTTGCTGCAAAACTTCGTTTTCGTTTTCTGAAGTTGGTACTGGAAGTCGGGTAACTTCTAATAACGAACTTTGAAAAGCTTCTGTAAAAAACGAAATTCCGCTTGCCGCCATAGCCCCAAATGTATCGCCATGAAAGGCGTTTTCGAAGGCGATGATTTTGGTTTTTTTCTGATTTTGATTAAAAAAATATTGCATGGAAACCTTTATTGCAACTTCAACAGCTGTCGAACCATTGTCGGAATAAAAGATTTTTTTTTGGTTGGATGGCAAAATTTCCATTAGTTTTTCGGACAATAAAACGGCTGGTTCGTGCGTAAATCCGCCAAACAAAACGTGCTCCAAAGTAATTAATTGTTTGTAAATGGCATCGGCAATAAATTTATTCGAATGACCATACGGGTTGACCCACCACGAGGCAATAGCATCGATATATTCTTTGCCATTTTCGTCCCAAAGTAGCGCACCTTCACCCCGAACAATTGCCGGAAAATCGGCTGCTGTTTTGTGCTGCGTATACGGATGCCAGTTGTGGGCTTTGTCACGTTTGGATAACGACATAGTTATAAATTTAGAAGCTTTTCCCGAAATTTATCGGCATAATATAGAATGACATTTTTGTCAAAATAAGGTTCGTCATCAATTCTTCCAATAAATTTGACATTGGTTTTATTTAAAATTATTGTTTCGGTAGCTTGATTTTCAATTCCAGAAAAAATGATTCCTGCAACGTCAATTTTTCGTGATTGTAAAGCTTCAATCGTTAATAAAGTGTGGTTAATACTTCCCAAATAATGTCTCGAAACTACAATTACCTTGTCCTCTTTCTGAATCAAATCGATTACTAAATCTTGATCGTTTAGCGGGACAAAAACACCACCTGCACCTTCAATAACAAGATGATTTTTGGTTTTTGGTGTGGTTATTTTTTTTAAATCTATAACAACAGTATCGATACTTGCGGCAAGATGCGGACTAGCAGGTGTTTGAAGTGCATAAGCATTTTCGTGAAACTGAGATTTTGGATTTGAAATCCATTTTTTGACTTTATCAGTATCCGAATTATGTAAATCGCCAGCCTGAATGGGTTTCCAATAATCGGCTTCTAGTGCTTCGACAAGTATTGCCGATGCAATGGTTTTGCCAACATCGGTCGAGATTCCTGTTACAAATAGTTTCATGGTATAATTTAGATTACAAAGTTCGGGATTTAATTTTTGAAATAGGATTTGAAATTGATTTTTGATAAAATTATTTCGATAGAAAAAGTATAAATGTTACATTAGCAAAAAAATAACATCATGGTATTAAGTAGATTTTGGTTAGTGATTTTTATTTCGTCGATTGCATTTGTAGTTTTCAGTTTGTTTTCTGGAAATAGTTATACGGTCGATTACGTTTTGAATGGGAAAAAAGACGATCCTATTTTAATTTCAGAAAAATACTTGAAGCAATTGCCGGTTTTTATCAAAGACAGTATTGATAAATCACCAGATAAAACCATGGTTGTCAATAAAATAGAAACAAATCCAGATACTACTTATGTGTACAAAAATAAAACTGTAAAAATTTATAGTGGCGTTCAAAAATCAGACGGATTGTTGCCTACTTGCAAAAACAGTTTGTTGGATTTGATTATTCCGTTGATTGCTTATTTGGCTTTTTTCTGTGGTATCATGGAGCTTTTGATTATCTCGGGTGCAGCCGAAAAACTGGCGAAAAAACTTGGTCCTGTTTTTGGAAAAATATTTCCGAGTTTGCCCAAAAATCACGAATCGATTTCGTACATGACCATGAATTTTGCTGCAAATTTTCTTGGGTTGGATTCGGCAGCAACGCCATTTGGACTTAAAGCCATGCAAAGTTTGCAAGAACTAAATCCCGAAAAAGACAAAGCTAGCGATGCCCAAATTATGTTTATGTGCTTGCATGCTGCTGGTTTAACGCTAATTCCGACTTCGATAATTGGATATAGAGCTGCCGAAAATGCCGCCAATCCTGCCGATGTGATGTTGCCGTGTATAATCACTTCATTTATTGGAACGATTGCCGCTTTCTTGATTGTTGGAATTCGTCAGAAAATAAATTTCAAAAGTGCTTCGTTAGTACTTGGATTGATAAGTTTGATAGCCGCCATTGTTGGATTATTGTTTTATGTAAGTTCGTTAGACTTGATCGGAAAGAACTTTTTTACTTCCAATCTTTCGGGATTATTGTTGGTTTTGATTATTGCTTTCACTTTGATTTTTGCGTTCATAAAAGAGAAAAATTTTGTGGATAAAGACACTACCATTTTTGACACTTTTGTAACTGGTGCCAACAATGGTTTGAAGACCGGCGTTACGATTTTTCCTTATGTGATGGGAATGTTGGTGGCGATTTCGTTTTTCAGAAATAGTGGTTTGTTCGAGATTATTAGTAACGGAATTTCGTTTGTATTCTCTAATCTTGGCGTAAGTAAAGAAATTACCGATTCGTTGCCAGTAGCTATGCTTCGACCTTTTAGTTCAGGTGGATCGCGAGGTTTTATGATCGATGCGATGCGCAATTTTGGTGCCGATTCTTTTACGGCACGATTAAGTTGTATTTTCCAATGTAGTGCAGAAACTACTTTTTATGTAATTGCAGTTTACTTCGGATCGGTAAAAATCAAGAATACCCGTTATGTTCTTGGAACAATGCTTTTGGTAGATTTGATTTGCGTGATTACTGCGATTTTTGTGGCGAGCTGGTTTTTTTAAGCTGATTTTTAAACTTTTACAAAACGTAAATAGGATGTTTTTTCCGATAAAAATCAATTTTTATCGGCAAGAAACGTTTGAGCATTTTGTCAGTGTAACTTTAACATCTTTTGTTAATAACTTCTTACCATAATTTCTATATTTGAGTCGCAAACAATCAAAAAATCACTTTTCTTTACTTTTTATATCATGAAAAAAATTATTTTTAATTTACTAATATTATTTTCATTTTCATTTTCAAACGCACAACTTACTGAAGATTTTGAAGGAACGTCTGTGCCTGATGTTACAGGTAACTGGACGTTAACTTCTGGAGATTGGAAAATTTTTAATAATGGAATTGGACTTGCTCAAAGCTGGAAAGTAAATACCTCTTCTACTTTTACTTACCAGGGTGTTGGAAGAAGTGCCGATGTACAAAGAGAATTTGTTGGACAAAATAACACCTCAGAAGATTGGTTGGTAACTCCTAGAAAATTAATTAGACCCAACGAGCAATTGCGCTTTTTTACTAGACAAGGATTGACTGGCGATTCAGGTACTTTGTATCAAATTAGAATATCTTCAAATATAGATCCAACAATTCAGTCTGCATACACCATTTTCAAAACATATACAGAAGATGAATTGTTAGGAGCGTTGCCCTTAGTTTTTAATGATTATAATGAAAAAGTAATTGGTTTTCTACCTGCTCAAATTGGGCAGCAACTATATATTGCTTTTGTAAAAGTACATACCCAAACTGGCACAGCAGTATCTGGAGACAGATGGTTGTTAGATAATGTACAATTGGCATTAAGGTGCTTGGAACCATCTAATTTGAGTGCTGTAGACAAAACATGTGATAGTGCAAAATTTACTTGGACAAATCCAGCCAATGCACCACAATTTCAATACGAATGGGGACTGAATGGATTTATACAAGGTTCTGGTACTGTCGTTAATACAAATTCAGGGTTGGCATCAAATCCTTCAAATTTTGTTTCTGGATTACTACCTGATACTGTTTACAATTACTATGTTAAAGCGATTTGTAGTCCGGGAATATCAAGTGCATGGTTTGGTCCATATGAATTTAGGACGCTTCCTAGAGGCTCAACTTGCAATTGTCCTATTTCTGTTACAACTGTACCTTATTCTAATTCTGGGAATACATTAGATTTTGGCGATAACCTTACTCAAAGTGACGAGGGTTCAGGATGTACAACAACGATAGGAAATTTTTTAGGTGGTACCGATGTAGTTTATTCCTACACACCTGCTTTTACAGGACAAGTAAACATAACAATGAATCCCTTTGGAGCATTAAATACAGGACTTTTTGTTTATAATAATTGTGCTAGCATTGGCAGTATTTGTTCCTATGGAGCAGCAAACACAAATGGTACGGTAAGAAACATTCCTACAGTAAACGTTACCCAAAATGTGCCAATTTATATTGTAATTTCATCTTTGGTTTCTACTTTTAGTTTTGAATATTTATTGACAATACAACAAGTTTCTTGCGCTGCACCTATTGTTTTATCTGCATCTTCTCCTTCTACAACGAGTGTAACCTTAAACTGGAATAATCCTGTTGGTAGTAATCCTACAAATTGGGAATATGCTATTCAATTAGTAAACTCATCAATTCCAATCGGTTCTGGAATAAATACAGCAATAAAGCCAGTTACTTCTTCTTTTTTGGTTGACGGCATAACTCCTTTATTATCTGGAACGTCATACCAATATTGGGTTAGAGCAGATTGTGGTAATGGGACTTTTAGTCCTTGGGCAGGACCGTTTTTATTCAATACTCCTATTTGTCAAGTTACAGATCAATGTAATTATTCCTTTATATTAACAGATAGTGGTGCCGATGGTTGGGAAGGTGCTAGAATGGAAGTTAGACAAAACGGATTGGTTTTAGCAACTTTAGGGGCTCAAATTACTGGCGGGTCGGCTACAGTTATAGTACCTTTATGTGATGACATTCCTATTGAGTTATTTTGGACTGAAGCTGGAACAAATCCGGCCGAAGTTGGCGTATCTGTCAGAAATTCGTTTGCTCAAAACTTATTTACAATGCCCGTAAATAGTTCAGGTAACGTAGGGACTATTTTGATAACCAAAATAGCAGAATGTGATTACCCTGAATGTTTGTCTCCAACAGGAGCCTTAACAGCTAATACAATTACAACTTTTGGTGCAACTTTACAATGGACAATACCTACATGGGCAGTTGGAAATCTATATGATATTTATATTGTGCCATCGCCTTTTACGCCGCCAACAACTACATCTGTGCCAAATTTTACAGGAGTTTCTCCGGGATTTGTTATTCCGCAAGGTGCTGGATTAAATCAAGATACACAATATAGGTTTTGGATTCGAACACAATGTTTAAATAATGGGCCTAGTCCTTGGACAACAACATCTGGAACATTTACCACATTACCAACTTGTCCAAGACCAACATTACTTCTTGTTGGTGCAATGACTACTGACAATACAGCTGTTCCACCAATTGCAGAAGTACCCGTAAGCTGGACAAGTTTTAACCCACCAGCTGAATCGTGGTTTGTACAAGCAGTCCCAGTAACAAATCCCGTAACTCCAGCACCTACTTACACTGTTGGAGACCCAGCATGGATTGCAACAGCAACAAATTCTTATATATTTCAAGACGTAACAGGATTAGTTCCAGATACGGCTTATAATTATTATGTTGTTAGTGCTTGTGGTGCAATAAATGGAAACAGTTTTGTAGCAGGCCCAAAAGCTTTTACAACTCCTCCATCTTGCGTTAGGCCAACATTACCTAATGTTACACCAGCTACTATCACAACTACATCTGCAACATTTACTTGGACAAATGGATCGCCAACAGATACACAATGGGAAATATTGTTGGTGCCTAGTTTAACACCTACATTACCAACAGTTATACCCGGTGACAATCCAAGTTTTCCAGGACAAATATTGCAAGTAGTAAACAGTCCAAGTCAATCGCCACTCCAAATCACTGGGCTAACACCAGCAACAATTTATTATTATTACATAAGAACTGTTTGTTCTACAACAAATAAAAGTAAATGGACAATTGTAAAAGTATTTAATACAATAACATGTGATCCATTAGATAAGTGTGACTATCAATTAAGGTTATATAATTTTGACGGAAATGTATTAGGAACAAATAGTTGGAATAATGCACGTTTACAAATTCGTCAAAACGGAATTGTTGTTCAAACAGTTGGAGCTGCTCAAATAAACGGCTTGCCAATTATTGTTAAAATTTGTCCTAATGTTCCATTTGATTTGTTTTGGAGTGTTGCAGGAACATCACCTCAAACTATAGGAATTATTTTAAGTAACCCACAACTAGATGTTATTTACGAAAAAAATGCAGGTATTGGAACTCCATTGACTGTATTATATAGCTCAATTGGAAACTGTACATCTAGCGGCTGTTTAAAACCGATTCCATTAACTGTAACTGCCACCACAATTACAACAACAACTGCTCAATTATCATGGACAGAACAAGGAGCTGCAACGCAATGGGAAATTTTTGTAAGGCCTTTTGACCCATCGCCTCCCTTTAGTCCTACAACTCCATTAAATGGTGGAGCAATAATAGGAACTGCTTCTGGCAATTCAGTAGGAAATGGAATTTATTATTTGACAAGTTCTCAATCCTTAGTTATTAATGGACTTACTCCGGGTACAATTTACCAATATTTTATTAGATCTATTTGTGACGCTTCTACAATTAGTAATTGGACGATATTAACACCAATTAGTTTTATTACAAAACCCATTAATGATGAATGTTTAGATGCTATAGATGTTCCTGTAAATCCAAATAGAATTTGCACTCAATTTGCTGTCGGAAATACTTTAGGAGCAACAGGATCGTTGCCAATTACTGCTCCTCTTTGCCCGGGAAACACTGATGACGATGTTTGGTTTACTTTCATAGCAACAAACAATATTCACATAATAAATATCAATAATATTGTAGGAACTGCAACAGATTTAAATCATACTTTATACTCAGGACTTGACTGCAATGCTTTAACGCAATTATATTGCAGTAATCCAAATACAAGTATTGCTACTGGTTTGACAATAGGCAATGTATATAAAATTCGAGTGTATTCAAATTCAAATATCATTGCTCAAACGGCTAGTTTTGAAGTTTGTATTACTACACCAGCTCCTATTTTAAACGATAACTGCATTACCGCAACGCCAGCATTGGTTAATACAGGATTAATTTGTACATTGATAAATCCAGGTTCATTAACTGGAGCTACGACCTCTACTCAAGGAGGAACAACGTGTGCAGGAACCGAAGATGATGATGTTTGGTACAGTTTTGTTGCTAATAGTACAACACAAATAATAGATTTAATAAATATCCAGGGCACAAGCACCGATTTGAATCATGCGCTTTATTCAGGTACATGTCCTAATTTGACGTTACTTTTTTGCAGTGATCCCAATCAGAGTACTGCCAATAATCTAATAGTAAGTCAAACCTACTATATTAGGGTATGGTCTTCTGTCAATACACTACAAGATATAACTTTCGATTTATGTATAGGAAGAATTCCTCCACCAATAATTGCAAACACAACTCAATATACAAAACAGCAACTTATTGAAGACATTTTGTTAAAAACTACTTGTGCAAATGTTACTAATATAACTTGGTCAACAGGCACCAATTTTCCTGCAAATTCAGCTGAGGGTTATGTTCCTGTAAATGGTATTGGGTATTTTAATAAAGATGAGTCAGAATTTCCGTTTGAAGAAGGTATTGTGCTGTCTACAGGAAATGCTTCATTATCACCTGGTCCAAATGATACTACAGGTAATCAAAGTGCGGGTGGTGGTGGATTCCCGAGTATATGGGGTGGAGATGATGAGCTTGAAGCTATAATTTCTTCAGCAACAGGACAAGCAATGAATTCACAAAATGCAACTAAACTTGAGTTTGATTTTACACCTCTTACCAGTCAGATAAATTTTAATTTTCTCTTTGCCTCAGAAGAATATGGTACTTTTCAGTGTACATTCTCAGATGCATTTGCCTTTATATTAACCAATATAGCCACTGGTGTTAGTCAAAATTTAGCAATTATTCCAAATACTACTACACCAGTATCAGTAGTTACAATAAGAGATCAGCTCTATAATGATGATTGTGATTCGCAAAATGTTAATTATTTTGGAGAATTTTATGGACCGGCTACTTTTGGTGGAAATCCTGGCTTAAATCCTTTAGGTGACCCAATTGGGTATAACGGGTTGACAGTACCTCTCACTGCTACTTCAACCGTTATTCCAGGAAGTCCTTACCATATTAAATTGGTAATTGCAGATAGACAAGATACTGCTTTCGATTCTGCTGTATTTCTTGAAGGAGGTAGTTTTGATATTGGAAATGTACAATTGGGTGGAGACTTTCTAGAATCTACAGGAAATGCTTTATGCCCAGGTGATGAAATTCTTATTCAAACTGGTTTAGATCCTTTGTTTTATACTTTTGTTTGGTTCAGTAATAACATTGAAATTATAGGACAAACAGGACAAACATTACTTGTCAATTCTCCTGGAACATATAAAGTGATAGCGCAATACTTGGGTTCAAGTTGCTCTGGATTTGACAGTCTTATTATTGAGTATATTCAAGATGAAATTGCTGGTACACCTAATGATATTATTATTTGTGATCCAGTTTCTTCTTCTGTTTTTGATTTGACAGTAAATCAAACGCCAATTCTGCTTCCATTTGTGGCTGGAACACATACAATAGTTGGTTATTTTACATCAGAAGTTGACGCTAATAATAATACCAATTCGATTGCAAATCCAAATGATTATGAAAACATTTCATCTCCTCAAACAATTTGGGTTAGAATAAACAGAAATGGTTCAACTTGTTATCAAATTGTTGATTTTGAGATAATAACTCAAGATTTAACACCTTTATTTACAATCTCTGGTAATACTTCAATTTGTTCAAATGGTTCAACAACTCTAACTGTAGTTCCAACCGCTAATAATTTTGATATTAACCTAGTTTCTTTTCAATGGCAATTTAACGGTACTATTATTTCAGGACAAACAAATAGCTCAATTACTGTTTCGGCACCAAATTATGGTACTTACACTTGTATAGTAACAAATACAGGTTGTGATGGTTCTGAATCAGTTACCATCATAGAGATTTTAGCCCCACCTGCCCCAACAGCTTTGGACCAAACCCAGTGCGAGACAATTCCGATTCAGAGTTTAACCGCTACGGCTACGGCCCCATCGGGTGCAACTGTAG
>JAYVHB010000025.1:0-8659 GCA_043771555.1 Flavobacterium sp.
GGTTCAAAAAAGAATACTCCATACGCAGCCCAAATGGCAGCCGAAGATTGTTCTAAAGTAGCATTAGAAGCAGGACTAAAAAAAGTTAAAGTTTATGTAAAAGGACCAGGAAACGGACGTGAGTCTGCTATTAGATCTTTGCATAACGGTGGAATCGAAGTAACAGAAATTATTGACGTTACTCCAATGCCTCACAACGGATGTCGTCCTCCAAAAAGACGTAGAGTTTAAATTTTTATTATTATAGTATAAACCTAGGTAGAATACAGATTATCGAAGGATATGACCTGAATTCATAATCTCTACCTTAAACAATTTTTAAAATGGCAAGATATACTGGTCCAAGTACAAGAATCGCACGTAAATTCGGTGAAGCAATATTCGGAGACGATAAAGCTTTCGAAAAAAGAAATTACCCACCCGGACAACACGGGATGGCTAAAAAAAGAGGTAAAAAATCTGAATATGCTGTCCAGTTAATGGAAAAGCAAAAAGCTAAATATTCTTACGGGATTTTAGAAAAACAATTCAGAAATTTATTCGAAAAAGCATCAGCATCAAAAGGTGTAACAGGTGAAATATTATTACAACTTTGTGAAGCTCGTCTTGACAATGTAGTATTTAGAATGGGTATCGCTCCATCAAGAAGAGGTGCACGTCAAATTGTTTCTCACCGTCACATTACTGTAAATGGTGAAAATGTAAACATCCCATCTTACCACTTGAAACCAGGTGATGTTGTAGGTGTTCGTGAAAAGTCAAAATCGTTTAAAGCTATCGATCGTTCATTATCAAACAACTCAAGAGTTTATGAGTGGATGACTTGGAACAGAGATACAATGTCTGGAACTTTTGTAAATGTTCCTGCACGCCTTCAAATTCCCGAAAATATTAAGGAACAACTTATCGTCGAATTGTACAACAAATAATAACTGACTAAGTCGAAATTATGGCAATATTTAATTTTCAGAAGCCCGATAAAGTTATCATGATCGATTCAACCGATTTTGAAGGTAAATTTGAGTTTAGACCTTTAGAACCAGGTTACGGATTGACCGTAGGTAATGCACTTAGAAGAGTTTTGCTTTCCGCACTAGAAGGATACGCAATAACCTCTGTTAGAATTGAAGGTGTAGACCACGAATTTTCTACTATTTCAGGTGTTGTTGAGGACGTTACAGAAATCATTCTAAATTTGAAACAAGTACGTTTCAAACGACAGATTGAAGATATCGATAACGAATCAGTTACAATATCAGTTACAGGTAAAGACCAACTAACTGCTGGTGATTTTCAAAAATTTATTTCAGGTTTTCAAGTTTTGAATCCAGAACTTGTAATCTGTAACTTAGATAGCAAAATCAAACTTAACTTCGAACTAACCATCGAGAAAGGTCGTGGTTATGTTCCTGCCGAAGAAAACAAAAAGCAGAACGCAGCAATCGGTACTATTTTTACAGACTCTATTTTTACACCAGTAAAAAATGTAAAATATGCAATCGAAAACTTCCGTGTAGAGCAAAAAACAGACTACGAAAAATTAGTTTTCGAAATCAAAACAGACGGTTCAATAAACCCTAAAGATGCATTAACAGAAGCTGCCAAAGTACTAATTCATCACTTCATGTTATTCTCAGATGAGAGAATAACCCTTGAAGCAGACGAAATAGCACAAACAGATTCATACGACGAAGAGTCATTACACATGCGTCAATTGCTAAAAACCAAATTGGTCGATATGGATCTTTCAGTACGAGCACTTAACTGTCTTAAAGCAGCAGAAGTAGACACACTTGGAGACCTGGTATCTTTCAATAAAAATGACCTGATGAAGTTCCGTAACTTCGGTAAAAAATCATTAACAGAACTAGACGAACTAGTAGCCGTTAAGAACCTTACTTTCGGAATGGACTTAGCAAAATACAAATTAGATAAAGAATAAATTACTTCATATTTTGCGCTCCAAACTGGATCGATGCAAGATGAAGTTATAAAAAACACGTCATGAGACACGGAAAAAAATTCAACCACTTAAGCAGACAAACAGGGCATAGAAAAGCGATGCTAGCCAATATGGCATGTTCACTTATCGAGCACAAACGTATCAATACAACTGTTGCAAAAGCCAAAGCACTTAAACAATTTGTTGAGCCGCTTATTACCAAATCAAAAGACGATACAACCCACAACCGTCGTATCTGTTTCGCTTACCTTCGTAGCAAATATGCCGTAACTGACTTGTTTAGAGACGTAGCAGCCAAAGTAGGAGACCGTCCAGGAGGATATACCCGTATCATCAAAGTAGGTAACCGTCTAGGAGATAATGCCGATATGGCAATGATCGAACTTGTAGATTTCAACGAAATTTACAACGGAGGCAAAAAAGAAGAGAAAAAAGCCAAAAGCCGTCGTGGTAGCAAAGCCAAAAAAGCAGAGCCAGCAGCACCAGTAGCTGAAGCAAAAGCCGAAGAGCCAGCATCAGACGAGCCAACAGAAGAAACAGCCGAGTAATGAAAATTATTTGCAAATAAAAATCAAGGATAAACTTTTACTAGTTTGTCCTTTTTTTTTTGAGCAAAACGCTCGGGCTTTACCCGAAACGCAATTCCTGCTGTACGTTACAATCTTTTTTATAGTTTTTGTCATACTGAGCCTGTCGAAGGACAAAAGCTATAAAAAAGGATTTACACTTCCATCAGGGCTAAACGATATACCATTTGAACACTTTTATCTTTTGGAATCAAAACTAAAATTTACTCATTTTTTTAAAACAAAATGTTTCTAACTATTCATTTTTATTTAAATTTGCAAAACACACAACAATGAATTACACCACCAAACAACCCGCAATTTTACTTCTCGCCGACGGAACCATTTTTCATGGCAAATCCATCGGAATAGTTGGTACAACATTTGGTGAAGTATGCTTCAATACAGGCATGACAGGCTACCAAGAAATCTTTACCGATCCTTCCTATTTCGGACAAATAATGGTAACCACCAATCCGCATATTGGTAACTACGGCGTAAATACAAACGAAGTAGAATCAGACGGAATAAAAATTGCAGGACTAGTTTGTAAAAATTTTAGTTTTGATCATTCAAGACCCGATTCCGAAAGCAGTTTGTTTGATTATTTTCAGAAACAAAATCTTATTTGCATCTCAGATGTCGATACCCGCGCACTTGTTAGCTACATTCGTGATAACGGTGCAATGAATGCTGTTATCTGCACAGACCAAACTTCACTTGAAGATTTGAAATCAGCTTTGGCAAAAACACCTAACATGAAAGGCTTGGAGTTGGCATCGAAAGTTTCAACTAAAACGCCTTACTTTTTCGGAAACGAAAATTCCAAATACAAAATCGCAGCACTAGATCTAGGCATCAAAACCAACATACTTCGTAACCTAGCCAAAAGAGATTGCTACATAAAAGTATTTCCTTACAATACAAGCTTTGAAGAAATGAAATCCTTTAATCCCGATGGTTATTTCTTATCCAATGGGCCAGGCGATCCCGACCCACTTATTGATGCAATCCAAACAGCAAAGCATATTATTGCAAATAACCATCCACTTTTCGGAATCTGCTTAGGACATCAAATTATTGCCTTGGCAAATGGAGTTGCTACCTACAAAATGTTCAATGGTCATAGAGGTATCAATCATCCAGTAATGAATGTTACAACTGGCAAAGGCGAAATAACTTCACAAAACCATGGTTTTGCCGTGAACCGCGAACAATTAGAGAATCATCCAGATCTTGAAATTACACATTATCATCTTAACGACAATACCGTTGCTGGAATGAAGATGAAAACAAAAAATTGTTTTTCAGTACAATACCATCCAGAAGCAAGTCCTGGTCCACATGATTCGAGTTATCTTTTTGATGCGTTTGTAGAAAATATAAGAAGATAATAACTTATTATTTTAAGTATTTTTTTGTAAGATAAATTGTGTTTATCAACAAGAAAACGGTCATTAATCTATAAAAAACGTACTTAAAAGACATAATTGTTAAAATTTGCTTGTAAGTCTTTTCTTGAAATAAGCAGTTAAGTTTTTTTTTTTTTTTTTTTAAAATATTGAAAAACAATAAGTTATATTTTTATTTATTTTTTTAAATCATTTTTTTTAGGTCGTTTGTTCATAACTTATTATTTTTGTTTTCTGTAATTTGTTGTTTTACAATACATATTACTTTTTTGCTTAACTATACCTACTTAATTATGACAGTAAATACTACTCCAAAGAAAGTTTTTAATAACTTCTTTTTTTTACTTTTTTTCCTACCTATATATATAGGAGGAGTTGCTCAAAATTTAACATCAGATAATAAACTTATTTTCAAAACAATTTCGTTTGACGAAAAAATTGATTTTGGTTCAAATGATAATCAAACATCTTGGGGTATAACTTCAATTCTAAATAACACTAAGGTATCTTTATCTGGAAACCAAATTAATGATTTTGTATTTGATAAACCAGGTCAATACCAAATTCAATATTCAGATAATAAAGATCACTCGGGCGATACTTGTCATGAAGATAAATTTCCTCATACTATGATCATCGAAGTAAGTGCCACAAAAATGACTTATGATTTTTCTAAAATAAATTTTTCACATGACATACAAATAGGTAGTACATCAGATATTATTATTTCTGTTCCTATCTCAATTGTAAGTAAAAATAATAAAGTAACAAAATCCAATCTTGAAAAATTGACAATCGCAGGAATTGGATGTGAACTTGTTGCAACGCCATTACAAAAAGAAATTGATTTAATAACTGGAACTCAGATTTTAAAATTTTCAGTTTCAGGAATAATTTCCAAACCTACTTATTTGATGTTTGATTTCATTGATTGTAACAATCAAGTGCAAACATACAACCTACCCCAAATAATAAACTAAGCTTAAGCATATGATACCAAATTACACTACTACAAATAAAAATTTTAGTTTCAAGAAAATACTACTTATTACGATAAGTATTTTTTCGTTTGCCATAAATCAAGTTTATGCCCAGTGTTCAATACCAGTTGTTGGATGTCCTAATACTGATCTTTCCAATTCTGGAGCTAATTCCAATAATAATGCAGCTACAATTGAGTATGATAATTATACTTCTGCATTTCACTCCACTGTAGTGCGAACCGCTACTGGATCGCTTCAAGCTTGGGGAGAAAAAATGGCAAACGATGGAACGGCAAATTTATTAGTGCCTACAACTATAAATGCTACAAATTATCCTGCAATAGGAACATCAACGCCGTTAAAGGCTACTTTAGGTAGTGATTCAAACGTTGCTACTCAAGGTATACTTCTTACTACAGACGGTTTGTATGCATGGGGAACTCGTGGTGCAGTACTTGATGCTACAATAGGTACAAGTAACACTATGCAAAAGTTAACTATCAACGGAAATACTAATGGATTGCCAATTGGGTTAACTCCAGCAGATGTAAAAATGATGGTTGCTACATATCAAGCACTTACTATAGTAACTTGTACAGGAAACGTTTGGGTAATTTCTCAAGTTGCCAATGTTAGAGGTAATGGCGCAGTAGGTACAAATCTTATTTGGTATCAAGTTACAACAGATGCTCCTGGAAATCCGTTTTTAACAAATGTAGTTTCATGTAGAATGAGTACACGAGTAATGATGGCGCTTACATCCAACAATACAGTCTATACATGGGGTGCAAATATTTATAGAGGCAATAACACTGCTGCTGTTGCTGCACAAACAAGAGCAACACTTATGACAATTCCTGCAGGAATTACCGTAAAAACAATAGGTACAAATAATTCTGGAGCTATAGGTGCTATTGGTACAGCAATGTCTTATTATATTTTAGATACAACATCAAATTTATATGCTCTAGGTGTCAATGATGTTAGGCAATTAGGTGATTGGACTACAACAAATAGATTAAGTTGGATTCAACCACGTTATACTTCTGCTACAGGCCCAGTAATGAATAATATCAGATGGTTCAGTACTCAAGAACATGATAGTCAACTTGCTTCAGTTAATGTTATCAATAATACCAGAAATTTATATGCTTTTGGTAATAATGCTCGTTATATGATTGCAGGCGGTGGTTCTGGTGCACAAGGAGGAGCGACTACTCCTGTTAATCCTATATTGGCTTCAGGTCTAGCAGCTGCGGATGTTATTTTATCCGTTGAGACTGGTGGTCATACGTCAATGGTTGTTAGGCAATGTTCTCCTAATTTTGGTTATACAGGCCACCGAGTTGCAGGAAGTATGGCAAATAACAGTGCTGTTGATACCGAAGAAGTAACCTATAATTTTAATACTGCACCAGTACAAGTATGCGGCTCAGAGTCTATATTAGCTATAACTGCTGCAACATTAGCAGGAGCTCCAGCAGTAAACGATTGTGTTGGCACACCTTTAATACTTGATGGTGCACCTGCTGGAGGTACTTATAGTATAATAAGTGGTCCAGGAGCTTTAACTGGTAATACTTTAAATTTTACAGCCGTTGGTTCTGTTGTTGTTCAATATGCAATTCCTGCTCCTTGTGGAGCCATTTCTACTGTTTCAAGATCATTTTCCCCTATTATTTGTAACAACGATATTGCAATTTCTAAATCTGTAAATGTTGCTAACCCAATTCCGGGTCAGGCTATTCAGTTTACAGTTGTAGTTGCCAATAGAGACGTTAACAATTCTTTTGGTACTGTTGTTAATGACCTATTACCTTCTGGATACACCTATGTTAGCCATACTGCTACTGCAGGAACTTATGTTAGTAGCACAGGGGTATGGACTTTGGGTACAGTGGTATATGGAACAACGGCTTCGATAACTATTAATGCAACAGTCAATGCTACAGGTAACTATAATAATGTATCAACAGTAACATCTACCAGTACAGATCCAAATCTTCTAAATAATACCAGCTCAGCAGCAGTTGCTTTAAGTGTTGATAGCGATGGTGATGGTGTAGGTAACGCAGCAGATCTTGATGATGATAATGATGGAATTATAGATACAGTCGAAAATACTTGTAATCTTCCTGCTTTAGCAAATTCAAATTTTGGAACAGGTGTCAACCAACAACGATTGTACTTTTTCAATTGGACTGCCCCTGCATTTGCAGATGGTATTCAAAATGGAGATACACAAACATTTACACTACCTGATGGTTTAGCAGTTACTGCAACATTTTCTAACGTAGTGAATGGTAATCCATTTATTCCAACAGATATGAATACATTTGGAGGAGCTTTTTTAAAAGACTTATACAATACTGCAGGAACTACAGAAGCTTTTTATGGTTCCTTGGGAGCCTCTACTTCATTAAGAGTTACTTTTACTGGAACCAAGTCAGGGCGATCTTACCCGTTAAATATTTTAACTCTCGATCCTGAGGAAACTACCGCGCCAAACGAAAATTTAATTTATAGAACGAATGGTGAAGCTTTTAAATTTCTAGAATCTACAACAAATGCTGGAACTTTTACAGGTGTCAATACAGTTACATTAACAGATTCCTCTACATTAGGCGGTAACAGTATTTATTATACAAACAATGCTTCGATAATTGATGTTCAATGTAATTCATATCCTGCCGGAAGACAAGGCTTTGCCTTCGGGTTATATTTGAGTTGTGATTTTGATAATGATGGAATACCAAATTATTTAGATTTAGATTCAGATGGAGACGGATGTTCTGATGCTTTAGAAGGTGGAAGTACAATTGCATCTACAGCTTTAATCAATAGTAGTTTAGCTGGAGGAAATAATGGAGTTAGTTACACTGGAACTTCTACAACACCAATAATTCAAAATTTAGGGAATACAGTTGATGCAAATGGTGTTCCAACAATTGCTGCTGGTGGTCAAGCTACTGGAGAAAGCTTAATTGCTGGTTCAGCAAGTACAATATCAACGCAACCTGTAAATATTTTTGTTGCTGTAAATGGAAATGCAAGTTTTTCTGTTGTAGCAGCTGTTGGTTCTGGTACTACTTCTTATCAATGGCAAGTAAGTACTGATAATGGAACAACTTGGACGAATTTGACAAATACTGGAATTTATTCTAACGTAACGACTACTACTCTAAATTTAACCTCAGTTCCTCTATTAAATTCAGGTTATCTTTATAGAGTAATTATAACTCAATCAAATTATGAATGTGCAAACGTAATTTCAAATGCTGCTTATCTAGGTATAATACCAACGGTAACCTTAACAGGCACGACCAGCATTGCAGAAAACGCAGCAGGCGTAGCTACGATAACCGCTACCTTATCCACACCAACTACTGTTGACACGGTAGTAACCGTTGGTTATACAGGAACGGCTACAAACGGAACCGATTATGTAGCTTCAAGTACTACGATCACTATATTAGCAGGACAAACCACAGGAACAGTAACCATTGATCCAACGAATGATCCAACTTTTGAAGGAAGCGAAACCGTTATTGTAGACATTACCAATGTCACAGGCGGCAACGGTGCCACCGAATTAGCAGTCCAACAAGCCACGGTAACCATTACCGATGACGAGACGGCATCAACAGTAACGGTAACGGCCACGACACCAAACGCATCGGAGCCAGGTACCAATGGCTTGTTCACGGTAAGTTTGAACAACCCAGTGGCTACAGA
>JAYVHB010000026.1:0-10819 GCA_043771555.1 Flavobacterium sp.
CAATTAGACGAAAGTCGAAGAAGCGTACAGGCAGAAATGGATAATTCTCTTGCAGAATCTAATAAATTATCTAAAGATATAGGCGATTTAATGAAAAGTGGTGAAAAATCTAAAGCAGAAATTTTAAAACTAAAAAACGTTTCATTAAAAGAAAATAGTAAAGCTGCAGCAGATAAACTAGAAGTTTTAACTCACGAGTTGACTCAGAAAATGTATCTTTTGCCAAATCTTCCTGCAGAAATCGTTCCTTATGGAAAAACACCAGAAGAAAATTTGAATGTATTTGAATCTGGCGAAATTCCTAAATTACATGGCGATGCTTTACCACATTGGGAATTGGTAAAAAAATATGATATTATTGATTTTGAATTGGGTGTAAAAATTACAGGCGCAGGATTTCCTGTTTATAAAGGAAAAGGTGCCAAATTACAGCGTGCTTTAATTACTTATTTTTTAGATAAAAATACAGATGCTGGTTATTTAGAATATCAAGTTCCGCATTTGGTAAATGAAGCTTCTGCTTATGGAACTGGGCAATTGCCAGATAAAGAAGGACAAATGTATCATGATGCAACTGATGATTTATATTTAATTCCGACTGCCGAAGTTCCAGTAACTAATATTTTTAGAGATGTAATTATTGCCGAAAATGATTTACCAATTCTTTGCACAGGTTACACACCATGTTTTCGTCGCGAAGCAGGTTCATATGGCGCACACGTTCGAGGATTAAATAGATTACATCAATTTGATAAAGTAGAAATTGTACGTGTAGAACATCCAGATAAATCGTATGAAGCGCTAGACGGAATGGTAAATCACGTAAAAGAAATTCTTGACGAATTAAAATTACCTTACCGAGTTTTACGTCTTTGTGGTGGCGATATGGGTTTTGCATCGGCATTGACCTATGATTTTGAAGTTTTTTCAACCGCTCAAGACAGATGGTTAGAAATTTCATCAGTATCTAATTTTGAAACGTTTCAAGCCAACAGATTAAAATTGCGTTTTCGCGATAAAGAAGGAAAAAACCAATTGGCGCACACATTAAACGGAAGTTCACTTGCATTACCAAGAGTTCTTGCCGGAATTTTAGAAAATTATCAAACTCCAGCCGGAATTGTAATTCCAGAAGTCTTACGTAAGTACACAGGTTTCGACATTATTGACTAATTAATTAAAAGTTAATAAATTTTATTAATGTACTAAACTGGCACAAAATGTGTTACTTTAGTACATTGTATTTTAATGTTATTTTATGAAAAAGCTTTTTATTTTATTGTTTTTAACGTTTTCGCTTTTTGTTCAATCGCAATCAGAACAATTGGCGCAAAACTATTTTGATAGAGGCGAATTTGAAAAAGCACAAATTGCATTTGAAGAATTATTAAAAGCACAACCCAATAATTTTAATTATTTTCAAAAAACAATTGAATGTTACCAGCAATTATCACAATTTGAAAAAGCCGAAAAAAGCATTCAAGATAGGTTAGATAAATTCAAACAAGGAAGTCTTTTGGTTGAACTTGGTTTTAATTTTCAATTGCAAAAATTACAAGATAAAGCCAATAAACAATACAATCTTGCTTTAGATAAAATTAGAAAAACACCCAACGAAGTATACAATATTGCTTATGTATTTGAGCGAAAAGCATTACTAGATTTTGCACTTCAAGCATATCAAATTGCAATTGATTTAGAGCCAAAATTTAATTTTAATTTTCAAATGGCATTGCTTTATGGTCAAAAAGGCGATACTGATATGATGATTGAAAAATTCTTGACAGAATCTCAAAATAATCCTCAAAACTCAATAATGATTCAAAATCAATTGTCGCGTTTTATGACAGAAGATGCAAGTGAAACTTTCAACTCTGCCTTGAAAAAAGCATTATTAGTTAGAGTACAAAAAGGACAAGATATTTTTTGGAATCAATATTTAAGTTGGTATTATGTTCAAATAAAAGAATATGGAAAAGCATTTATTCAAGAAAAAGCAATTTATAAGCGTGATCCAGAATCGTTTTCTAATATTGTAAATCTAGGTCAACTAGCCATTGAAGAAAATGATGACGAAACAGCAACAGAAATTTTAGGATTTGTACTAGAAAACACTAAAGATTTAGATTTACAAATACAATCTAACGCTTATTTAATAGATATGAAAATTAAAAAAGCGCTACCAAAAGATTTTGTTGCAATCAATACAGAATTAGATAATTTAATAAAAGAATTTGGCGTTAGTCCATATTCATTATCACTTTTAAAACTAAAAGCACATTTTGTAACTTTTAATTTAAAAAATGCCGACGAAGGAAAAACAATTCTAAAAAATGCTTTAGAAATGCCTTTAAAACCTAATCAAATTGCCGAAATTAAAATGGAATTGGCTGATATTTTATTATTTGAAGAAAAATTTAATCAAGCATTATTGTATTATTCTCAAATAGAAAACGAGTCCAATAACAGTCCAATTGGTCAAGAAGCAAGTTTAAAAATTGCCAAAACTAGTTATTACAAAACCGATTTTGATTGGGCAGAACATCAACTTAAAGTTTTAAAATCTGCTTCAACACAACTCATTGCTAACGACGCATTAGATTTATTTTTATTGTTAAACGATAGTAAAGCCGAAGATTCATTACATGTAGCATTAAAGAAATTTGCCAAAGCAGATTTTTTACTTTTTCAAGACAAAAAACAAGAAGCTTTAATTTCTTTTCAAGCCATTTTAAAAGAAAATAAAGCATCAGAAATTGAACCAGCAACATTAATTAGAATTGGAAAAATCTATGAAAAGTTAAACGATTTTCCGCAAGCTTTATCACATTACAAACAAATAATTGACAATCATAAAGAATGCATTTATATAGATGAAGCCAATTTTTATTCGGCAGAAATTTACAATAAATTAAATGATATAGAAAAGGCAAAACCACTTTATGAAGCCATAATTATGAATCATGCAGACAGTATTTTCTTTGTAGAATCTCAAAAAAAGTATAGGAAACTTCGTGGCGATAAGGATATTTGATCAATTTCAATTTCAAAAATCAATATCAATTTCAAAAATCAATTTCAATATCAATATCAAAAATCAATTTAAATGAATCCGTTTAAATCCGCATTGGAACATCCATAACACCCGCAGTCTAAAACCGCAATTACAATATCAATTTCAAAAAAATCTGTGGTAATCTGTTTAATCTGTGGCAAAAAGAAAAAAATCCGTTTTAATCCGCGTTGGAACATCCACAAAATCCGCGTTCCAAAAAATAAAACTGTAAATTTGCACCAACCTTAATTTAAGAAATAAATGAAAGTATACACCAAAACTGGCGACTCTGGAACCACAGCTTTATTCGGAGGAACTCGTGTCCCAAAAGACCATATTCGTATAGAAAGTTACGGAACCGTTGACGAACTTAACTCCTACATCGGACTCATTCGCGATCAAGAAATGAACCAACACTTCAAAGATATTTTAATAGAAATTCAAGATCGACTGTTTACCGTTGGTGCAATTTTGGCCACACCAGTAGAAAAAGAAGTCCTGAAAAATGGCGAAAAACGACTTCAAAATCTTGGAATAATAGAAGCCGATATCGAACTTCTAGAAACCGAAATCGACACCATGGAAGATTCCTTACCACAAATGACCCATTTCGTTTTGCCAGGCGGACATACAACTGTGTCATATTGTCACCTTGCGCGTTGCGTTTGTCGTCGAGCCGAACGATTGGCAGTGCATCTAAGCCACGACGAGCCAATAGATGCCATGGCTGTAAAGTACCTTAACCGACTTTCTGACTACCTTTTTGTATTGGCACGAAAGTTGTCTTCTGATTTAAAAGCGGATGAAGTAAAATGGATTCCACGGAAATAAATCCCAAAAAATAAAATTCAAAATTTAACATAGTAAATTGGAATTTGGAATTTAAAATTGGACTTTTAAATTACGTTCTTAAACATATTAAAAAATAAATGAAAAAAAACTTGCATTTTTGAGTAATAAATTTATTTTTGCACTAAATTAAAATTAATAGCAGATGTATTGGACTTTAGAATTGGCATCCTATTTAAGTGATGCGCCTTGGCCAGCCAACAAAGACGAACTTATTGACTACGCAATTAGAGCTGGTGCGCCACTCGAAGTTGTTGAAAACCTTCAATCTATTGAAGATGAAGGCGAAATATACGAATCAATGGAAGAAATTTGGCCCGATTATCCAACCGACGAAGATTATCTTTGGAACGAGGATGAATATTAACAAAAACAACTTCTAAAAAGTCTCCCGAGAGGCTTTTTTTTTGTTTAAATTTGCATATCAAAAAAAACACTAATACAATATTGCGTTTTTATAATCCGTAATTTTTACTTTATAATTTATATAAAATGAGTTTCATAAACAGTATATTGAAAGTCTTTGTAGGCGACAAATCTCAAAAAGATGTCAAAGCATTACAAGGCAATGTAAATAAAATCAAAGCATTAGAATCCGTATTAGGACAACTTTCAAACGACGAGTTACGCGCCAAAACTGTTTTTTTTAAATCCAAAATTAAAGAGGCAAGAGCAGACAAAGATTCTAAAATAGCAGCTTTACAAATCGAGGTCGAAAAAATAGAAGACATCGACAAACGTGAAGATTTGTATGCCGAAATCGATGCACTCGAAAAAGAAGCCTACGAAATTTCAGAAAAAACCCTAAACGAAATACTTCCAGAAGCCTTTGCTGTGATCAAAGAAACCGCAAATCGTTTCAAAGCAAATACTCAGATTGTGGTAACTGCTTCCGAAAAAGACAGGGAGTTATCAGCATCAAAACCGTATATCAACATTGTTGGTGAAACTGCCGTTTGGGCAAACTCGTGGAACGCCGCAGGTAAAGAAATCACATGGGATATGGTGCATTATGACGTGCAACTTATCGGCGGAATGGTTTTGCACAGCGGAAAAATCTCTGAAATGCAAACTGGAGAAGGAAAAACACTTGTCGCAACTTTGCCTTTGTATCTTAATGCCTTGACAGGAAATGGAGTGCATTTGGTAACTGTTAATGACTATTTGGCAAAAAGAGATAGTACTTGGAAAGCACCTTTATTCGAATTTCATGGTTTGACGGTTGAATGTATTGACAACTACCAACCCAACTCCGAAGGTCGTAAAAAAGCCTACGACGCAGACATAACATATGGAACTAATAACGAATTTGGATTCGATTATCTTCGTGATAATATGGCGCACGCACCGTCAGATTTGGTGCAACGCAAGCACAATTTTGCCATTGTCGATGAAGTCGATTCGGTATTAATTGATGATGCTCGTACACCATTGATTATTTCTGGACCTGTTCCGCAAGGCGATCGCCACGAATTTAACGAATTGAAACCAAAAATAGACAATCTAGTTTCGTTACAACGTCAATTGGCAAACGGATTTCTTACGGAAGCCAAACGATTAATCAAAGAAGGAAATACCAAAGATGGTGGTTTTCAGTTGTTGCGTGCCTACAGAAGTTTACCAAAAAACAAAGCTTTAATCAAATTCTTATCGGAAGAAGGCATCAAACAATTGCTTCAAAAAACCGAAAACCAATACATGCAAGACAACAACCGCGACATGCATCTTGTGGACGAAGCTTTGTATTTTGTTATCGAAGAAAAAAACAATCAAGTGGAATTATCGGATAACGGTATCAAATTTTTGTCTAAAGACATGGATGCCAATTTCTTCTTGCTTCCAGATATCGGAACAGAAATTGCTCGAATCGAAAAACAAAACCTAGATAAAGACGCCGAAGCTGAAGAAAAAGAACGCTTGTTTCAGGATTTTTCGATTAAAAGCGAGCGAATTCATACGTTAACACAATTATTGAAAGCCTACACACTTTTCGAAAAAGATGTCGAATATGTGATTATGGACGAAAAAATCATGATTGTAGACGAACAAACAGGTCGTATTATGGATGGTCGTCGTTATTCAGACGGTTTACACCAAGCCATTGAAGCTAAAGAAAATGTAACTATTGAAGCGGCAACGCAAACTTTTGCAACCGTAACACTTCAAAATTATTTCAGAATGTACAGCAAATTAGCTGGTATGACTGGAACCGCTGTTACAGAAGCAGGCGAACTTTGGGAAATATACAAACTAGATGTTGTCGAAATTCCAACCAATCGTGGGATGGCTCGAAAGGATAAAGAAGATTTGATTTACAAAACTACAAGAGAAAAATTCAATGCCGTTATCGAAGATGTATCCGAACTTTCTGCTGCAGGTCGTCCTGTTTTGATCGGAACAACATCGGTAGAAATCTCTGAATTATTGAGCCGAATGTTAAAAATGCGTGGCGTTACACACAACGTTTTGAATGCCAAAATGCATAAGCAAGAAGCACAAATCGTTGAAGAAGCAGGAAAACCAGGAGTGGTAACCATAGCCACCAACATGGCTGGTCGGGGAACCGATATCAAACTTTCTGCCGAAGTGAAAGCCGCTGGTGGATTAGCAATAGTTGGAACTGAACGTCATGATTCTCGTCGTGTTGACCGTCAGTTACGAGGTCGAGCCGGTCGTCAAGGTGATGTAGGAAGTTCGCAGTTTTATGTGTCGTTGGAAGACAACTTGATGCGTCTTTTTGGATCCGAAAGGGTAGCTAAAGTTATGGACAGGATGGGTTTGAAAGAAGGCGAAGTGATTCAGCATTCGATGATGACCAAATCTATCGAAAGAGCTCAGAAAAAAGTCGAAGAAAACAATTTCGGAACTCGTAAACGATTACTAGAATATGACGATGTAATGAATGCCCAACGCGAAGTGGTCTACAAACGTCGTCGTCATGCACTTCATGGAGAACGTCTCAAATTGGATATCGTTAACATGATGTACGATACTTGCGAACTCATTGTAAGCCAAAACAAAGCATCCAATAATTTCAAAAATTTTGAGTTCGAATTGATTCGTTATTTCTCGATTACAGATACTGTTACAGCTTCCGAATTCGACAAAATGAACGAAATCGAATTGACAGGAAAAGTCTACAAAGCAGCGTTGCAGTATTATGCCGAAAAAACAGAACGATCGGCAAGAGAAGGTTTCCCGGTTGTAAAAAATGTTTTTGAAGATAAAAACAACAATTTCGAACGCATCGTTGTTCCGTTTACCGACGGAATTAAAACCTTAAACGTGGTTACCGATCTTCAAAAAGCCTACGACACACAAGGAAAACAACTCGTTGCCGATTTCGAAAAAAATATCACATTGGCTATTGTAGATGAAGCTTGGAAAAAGCATCTTCGCAAAATGGATGAATTGAAACAATCTGTTCAGCTTGCGGTACACGAACAAAAAGATCCGTTGCTAATTTATAAATTTGAAGCATTCAATTTGTTTAGTGCTATGTTGAATGGCGTAAATAAAGAAGTAATTTCGTTTCTTTTTAAAGGCGATTTACCACATCAAATGGTGGTTAATGTTCAAGAAGACAAGCAAGTTCGTAAAAAAGAAAATTACACCACTTCTAAAGACGAAATTCCAAATTCAGATACTTTGTCTGAGCAAAATAGAGAAGCTGGGCAAACGCAACAACGTCAAGTTACAGAAACTATCGTTCGCGATCAACCAAAAATTAACCGAAACGACACCGTAAAAATTCAGAATGTTGCCAACGGTCAAACCGAAGAAATGAAGTACAAAAAAGCCGAAAGCCTTATTGCTAATGGAAGTTGGGTTTTGGTAAATTAATTTTTAAATTATTATAAAAATGAGTCTTCAAAAAACATCTTCTGCTTTTATTGCAGCCTCTTGGATAGCTATGGCTACAGGAATGATCGGATATATAATTGGACTTTTTCGAGCAGAGATGCAATTGAACGAAAAAGGATATTATTTTACGGTACTTATGTTTGGATTATTCGCAGTAATTTCTTTGCAAAAAAGTGTTCGTGACCGATTGGAAAATCTTCCCGTAACCGATATTTATTACGGAATCTGTTGGTTTTCAACAATACTTCCAATTGTTTTGTTGGTTATTGGATTATGGAATGCCACTATTCTGCCAAGTGAAAAAGGATTTTATGCTTTTGCTTTTTTATTAGCTCTTTTTGGTGCTATAGCTGTACAGAAAAACACGCGAGATTCGTTGTAATAACTTAAAAATAGAAATACTTTCAAATCCTCAACTACAAATTGAGGATTTTTTTATTCCAAAAACCTTACATTTACCAGCTTTATAATTCAAAAAAAATGACAAAAAATAATATTCTAAAAGGCGTGTTTCTAGTAGCACTTGGCGCATCAAGCTACGGCATGCTTGCCACGTTTGTAAAATTGGCCTACAAAGAAAACTTCACTACTGCCGAAGTGACGTCCTCGCAATTTATACTTGGAATTCTAGGTGTTTTTCTTATCAATATTTTTCAGAAATTTACCCATAAAGAAGTAGCAAAAAAAGCTTCGAATACCAATATTTTTCAGTTAATGCTGGCAGGAACTTCGCTAGGAATGACCAGTGTTTTTTATTATTTATGCGTCAAGTACATTGATGTTTCTATAGCTATCGTGTTACTAATGCAAACCGTTTGGATGGGCGTTTTGCTCGAAATGTTTCTGGACAAAAAACTACCATCCAAGCAAAAAATAGCGTCTGTAATCATTGTACTCATCGGTACAGTTTTGGCAACAAATCTTATCAATAATCAATCCCAGATAGATTGGCGAGGCATCTTTTGGGGCATTTGCGCCGCCGCATCTTTCACAACAACTATGTTTACTGCCAACCGAATCGCTACCGAAATTTCATCGGCACAACGAAGTTTGTATATGCTTCTTGGCGGTGCGATTATCGTTTTCGGCTTTGGGATTTTTACCCAAACAACCGCTTTCAATTTCGATATTTTCCTAAAATGGGGAATTTATCTAGCACTTTTCGGAACCATAATTCCGCCAATGTTGCTTAATGCTGGCTTTCCAAAAACAGGCATTGGGCTAGGTTCTATAGTTGCTTCTCTCGAATTACCCGTATCGGTTTTGATGGCTTTTTTCATTTTAGAAGAAGTTGTTGTCTTGTCGCAATGGCTTGGAATTGCATTAATTATTGCCGCTATTGTGATTATGAACATCAATTTCAATAAAAAAGTGCAAAACTATTTGTAATTTTTTAACAAGCATCATAAAATTTAGTACTTTCGTCATAACATTTTAAAACTACTAACTAAATTTTTTAAACTATGAAAAAATTATTTGCAGAATTCTTCGGAACCTATTGGCTTGTTTTTGGAGGTTGCGGCAGCGCACTTTTCGCAGCTGGTATACCTAACTTAGGTATCGGCTTTGCTGGTGTCGCACTTGCTTTCGGACTAACAGTTTTGACTATGGCATATGCCGTTGGACATCTATCGGGCGGACATTTTAATCCAGCGGTATCAATTGGGCTATGGGCTGGCGGACGATTCAAAGCCAAAGATCTTGCACCATATATTTTAGCACAATGCGTTGGAGCTGTTTCAGCCGCAGGAACTTTACTATTTATACTTTCAGGCAAACCAGGATTTGCCATCGACAATACCAAAGCAGGTGCTTTTGCTACCAATGGCTTCGGAGCTTTCTCGCCAGATGGTTACTCGATGGTCGCTTGTTTCTCGGCCGAGTTTATGTTAACCCTATTTTTTCTATTAATCATTTTAGGAACGACCGACAAATTTGCAAACGGAAAATTCGCAGGACTCGCCATCGGATTAGCATTGACACTCATCCACCTTATTAGTATTCCAATTACTAATACCTCTGTGAATCCAGCACGTTCACTATCGCAAGCCATTTTCACGCAAGGCGAACCGCTCAACCAGCTTTGGCTGTTTTGGGTAGCCCCAATTGCAGGTGCACTAGTAGGCGGATTCATTCACAAATATGTTTTAGAAGACAAAAATAAAGATTAATTTTTTTGGGCGTTACCTTGTCAAGTCTCGTCAGAAAAAGACGAGACTTGACAAGGTCGGGCTATCCGTTGCAATCTCCCGAAGAAAAATCGGGAGGATTTCCACTGCTATCCCTAACGCAGCTTATCGCCTTTAACAAATAATTCAAAACCGATGCAATCTTGTATTGGTTTTTTTTATATTTTTGAAATATGAATTCCTTATTTCCTTCCGAAAAAATTCACTTCGATTTACCAGATGCAGAAATCGAGTATTTTCCCAATTTTTTTGATTTAGAAAAAGCCAACGAACTTTTCCAAAAACTAAAAACCGAAGTGCCTTGGCAACAAGACGATATTACCGTATATGGAAAAACACATCCGCAACCAAGACTAACTGCCTTATACGGCAACGAAGGCAAACCCTACGGATATTCAAACATTATCATGCAACCGCACGCCTGGTCGCCATTAATCATGCATATCAAAAATGAAATCGAAACCGTTTGCAACCACAACTTCACGACTGTTTTACTCAACAACTACCGCAATGGCAGAGACAGTAACGGTTGGCATGCTGATAATGAGAAAGAACTAGGTCGCAATCCAATAATCGCCTCGGTAAGTTTTGGTGCAGAACGTGTTTTTCAATTAAAACACAATACCATTAAAGACTGTAAACAAAATATTACACTACAACATGGAAGTTTACTTATTATGCAAGGCACAACTCAACATTTTTGGAAACATCAAATACCCAAAACAGCCAGAGATATACGGTCAAGAATCAATTTAACCTTTAGAATTAGTGCTGGTGCGTTAAATTATTAATTTATTTAATCAAAAATATTATATTGCTGTTCATTGACATTTTGATTTTTTTGAAAGTCTTTTAATAATTC
>JAYVHB010000027.1:0-14672 GCA_043771555.1 Flavobacterium sp.
TGGCGCTACAAACCCTGTTACTCCAACCCCACCAATAACCTCGATTATTACACCGCCTTTTACGGACAGCGAGATGAATGCAGAAAATATTATTGCTAATGAATTTTATTATCCTTTATCTAAAGAAAAAAAGTTTTTTGTTCATACTACTCAAGGATTGTATCAAGCACTAGTAGAATATCTTTCGTTGAATATTACCAATAATACTGTAAATGCAGAAGCTTTACTATTTGCAAAAGAGATTGTTGATCTTGCTCAGGAGGAAACAAATTCTCAAGACGTTATGTCTCTAGCAAATATAACCTTAAAAATTGAACAAGATAAAAACCTCCTTTTTGATGATACATTTATTCAAACTTTAGATCCTTACTTGGATATAAGTTTATCAGCTACGACTTCTTATGACCCTCCACCATTAGTAGGCTTAAGTTTTTATTTCAAGTATCAAAAAACAAGACAAATCAATCCGAATTGGTCAGTTGCAAAATGTTTATGGTATGCTAGCAAAGATGTCATCCATCTTAGTCTAGATGCTTTTGGATTAATACCCTTGGTAGGAGAAGTAGCTGATTTAACAAATGGAGCTTTATATGCCATTGAAGGCGATGGGCTCAATGCAACTTTAAGTTTGGCAAGTGCAATACCAATTGTTGGTTATGGCTCTACAGCTACTAAATATGGGTTAAAAGTAATTAATACAGTTAATGATGTTAACTCAAAAGTTAAGCTGGTTTGGAAAGTAACAAATGGTACTGTTTCCTTCGGTGCAGATAGCACTTGTAGAAAACAATTACGAAAAATTCTCGGGCTAGCAGTAGGCAATCCCTTAATAGCACATCACATAATGCCTATAAGTTTACAAGCAAATGATGTAATACAAAAAGCGGCAAAATCTAGTAGTGCCTTTCATCTCAACGAAGCTTTAAATGGTTTAGCTTTAAATGCTTTGCAGCATACGGGTAATCATGCAAGTTATACTCAAAAAATACAAGAAAAATTGATTGATTTTAAAGAGTTAAACCCAAATGCAACACCATTACAATGTTATAATTATTTAATATCTTTAATAAATGACATAAAAGCTTGGGTTATTGCGCACCCAAACACAAATATTAATTCAATAGTTTTACCATAAGTATGAAATATTTTGCCATCCATCATAGCTTAAATAGAAAAATTGTTGGGAAAATACCACACACAAAAGAGATTATTTATAACTGTGATGTTTGGGATGAACCAAGGTTTATAGATAGAATGTATTTTAAGAAAATTGAAGGTACGCCAATATTGTCAAATGCAGTATTGTTTCCTAAGGCTAAAACAACAGATTTTATCAACACATATAATGTTATTGGTTTTACTGGATCGATGCTTATTAGTGATAAGTTTAAAAAAGTATTTGAAAAATTTAATCTTTTTGGGCTGCAATTTTTCCCAACTTATATAATACAAAATAACAAAAAAATAGAAGGTTATTGGCAAACACACATTTCCGAGCAAGGTTTTAAATTACTTGACTTTGCAAAAATAAATTTTACATATAAAAAGCGATTTGATGGAAAAGTTATTTATGAAGAAATAAACAATATTAAATCATTAGAAGATTTTCTAAAATGTAAAAAAACTAGCGAATGGCCAATAGAATTGTGTTTTTTAAATTTAGTTTTAAAAGATGAAATATTTGATTTTTTTTTAATTCCACATTATATCAATGGAAATGGTAGTGGCATAGTCTCCGAAAAACTAAAAATTGAAATTGAAAATCAAGGTATCACTGGAATTGAATTTAGACCAATAGAAATATCATTAAACGAATGGTTAATGCCAGGTGGCGAAAGAGAAAAAATATATGGGAAAGTTTAAAAAAATTTAATTATTATCACTGCTAATGTTTTACAGGATTTGAATAATGGATATTTAGTTTATCTGAACAATTTAGATTTAAATAATCTTGCTACTTTCAATTCAGTTTTAATACCCACAAATCAATAAATATATTTTCGTATTAACTGTACTTCAATATATTTAATAATTATAATTAATTCATTATGAAAAAAATAGTAACGTGCCTATTAATGTTATTCATAATCTCGTGCGAATCTTTTTATCAGTTAAATTTTGATGAAGAATTGTCAAACAATATAACTTTAAAATTTATTAAAGAAAAAAATCAGTAGACCTTACAGAAATTACAAATTTTGAATGGGATAATTATATTTTAATTAATCCTTATGAGAATCCTAAACTTGTAGGGGAAAAATATTATATCGACCTAACTAATATTTCAGAGTATGCTACAGCTGATGAATCAAATTCTCTTGTAGTTTTTATTAAAAATAAAAAATCAATAAAAATTTGTAAAATTCAACTGCACATTAAATTAAATGATAACAAACTGTTAAAAGTAAAATAGAGATGCTTTTGTTAATTATTGTATTATTACAGCAAATTAGAAAAAGTAAAATCAAACAATGAAAAAAAGACTCATATTATTATTTATATCAATGTCAATCACAAGCTGTGCTGCACATTAAAAGAAAATCATCCAAAAAGAGTTAATTATTGTTACTTTAGAAAGTATTTACAAGAATTCCACAAACACTATAATTATTTCAAAAGAAATAGGAATTGACGAAAGTAAACTTACCTCAAGTATTTCATTTTCAAAAAACGAATCCGCTATAATAGAAATTCTCCCGATTAACGACAAAAAGTTTAATTATGATATATTTAATAGGAATATCTATCCTAGTATGAAAAACAAAAAAGCAAAATTATATTTAGATATTTATACTGTAAATTCAAAAAAGATGAAAATTATATATAAGATTGAATAATTAAAATAATACAATGAATTTTAAGCTAATATTCATTTTTGCTCACATATTACTCAACCAACTTGCAGGATTATTATAAGTCGTATTCTGCGAAATCATAAATTTAAGAACAGTTTTCCCAGTATCGCCATTAGTTCGAATTCTGCCGAGAACTTCTTTGGTGGAAACCTTATCGCCTTTGCTCACGTTTACGCTACTCAAGTTTTGATAGACTGTAAAAAAGTCTCCATGTTGAATCATAACCGCCTTATTTACAGGAGAAAGCACAATAACATTAGTCACTTCGCCTCCAAAAACTGCTCGTGCATTTGATCCTGCATCGGTAGAAATTTCGACACCGCTATTATGCACAATCAATTTTGGATAAACTGGATGCGCTTGGTCGCCGTAACCTAGTGACACAAAACCTTTTTCTACTGGCCATGGCAAACGTCCTTTGTTTGCTTTAAAATTGTCTGATACTAATTTTCCCTCGGGAGTTAGGCTAATTTTGGTGGTGCTTTCGGCTACTACTTTTACTGGCTTTGCTGTTCCGCCAGCAGCAACGGTTTTGGCATTGGCCTTGGCTTCTGCACTAGCGGCTTTTCGGTTGGCAGCTGCTATAGCTTCACTTATTAATCGGTCAATTTTACGGTCTATCGCTCGAGATTCTTGTTGTTTTTTCTTGATTTCGCCAGCAATTTGATTTTTACTTTTCTTGATGGCTTTCGCAATTTCTTGCTGTACGAGTTTTTCTTTTTCGAGAGTTTGTTTTTCTTTTTCGTTTTCTTTTAGCAGTTTTTCTTTTTGCGTTTTTTGAACTCCAATTTTCTGATTGTAACCCGCCAAAGCATCCGATTTATATTTGATTTCGTCGCCTTGCATCTTACGATAACTCGAATATTGCTTCATGTATTGCGCTCGTTTGTAAGCCTGCAAAAAGTTGTTTGATGACAATATAAACATGGCGCGACTTTGCTCTGATCTGCTTTTGTAGGACTTGACAATCATCTTGGCATAATCCTCTTTTAGAATGACCAATTCGCTGTTGAGTTTGTTGATTTTAGATTGATTGCTCTGCATGTTGTTTGCCAAAAGTTTGGTTTGGTTTGCAGTTGTATTGATCAATTTTACTTTAAGATTTATCTTTTCAGATTGTAGTGTAAGTTGTTTTGCAACCGATTTTTCGTTCTTTTTTACGGTTTTAAGCATTTCTTCTTTGTCATGAATTTCTTGCTGAATTTGGGCTTTACGACGTTCTAATTTTTCTTGTGCCGTTTCGGGTTGGCTCCAAGACAATGAAGTTACAAAAAGTAAAATAAAAAGTAGATAAAACTTAGGCATCTTAAAAAAATATTTTTGCAAATCTAATCAATAAAAATTTGTTTGTACGATTCTGGAACGCTGTACGGAAAAGTAAGTTCTTCGTTAAACGAAATCGAGTTATAATCTATAACTACATTGGTTTTTCCTTTGGTTTGGTTGGCTTCAATAAGCAGTTTGGCTGGCAAAATTGCTTCAGAATATTCTTTGTGTTCTGGATAGTTGATCTCCAAAGTTCGAGATTTCGCAGCTTGACTTATTTGCTGTTTTTTTAATAAAAATTTTGATGCTTCAAAAGTAAAAATCTTCTCTGTTTGGTCATTACTTTTTCCTTCTAGTTGATATAAATTTTCTACCAAACTCGATTTGTATTTTCCTTTATTTAAATCGTCAAGCGCTTGTCCGATAAGTAAATTTTGAACTTTCTGAAAATCCAAATCAGTACCTAAAAGAGCTGTTAATGCGGCATAATTTCCTTCAAAAAATTTTCCGTTTAGCTTTTCGTAATACTTCACACCGTCTGGAGTTATAAGTGCTTTTGCCATGGTTATACCAATAAAACGTAGGCTTACCAATATTTTTTGGTCTTTTAAAATTTTAATTTCTGCCGATAAACTTTGGGATTGTTTGGCATCTTGATAATCTACATCGGCTTTAATGTATAGGGTTTTGAAGTCTTTCTTATTTTTATAATGGTTGGCAATAATCTCGGTCGAAGGCATAACGCCAGTTGCTGCTGTTTCTGTCAAAACGGCTTTTGACTTACATGAAACCAGAAAAATGAGGATTATAATTCCGAAATATTTGTTCATTATTTTATTTGTTTCAAAAGTTTTTCTGCTTTCGCAAAATAAATTTCTTTCTTTTTCACATCGCCCAAGCCTGAAAATGCTTCGCCAAGCTGAATGTTAAAATTGGTTTCTAATTTCAAATCATTAACTACATAATCCAAACCCATTTCGAGCAAGTCTTTGGCTTTTTTATGATTTTTGATTTGATTATAAGACAATCCTGAATAGTAATAAAATTGAGGTTGCAACGGATATAAATCGATCGTGTTTTCCGCTTTTTTGGCCAAAAGATCAAACTGTTTATTCTCTGAATAGGATTGAAAAAGCAACAATAAAGCATCCATATCGTCTGGATTATTTTTGAGGTGCGACTCGAAATACGGAATTGCTTTTGCCCAGTTTTTTTTCAGAAAATAAAATTTTGCCACTTCTTTAGTCACTTTTACGTCGGGATCATTATCAAAATAACGAATGGCTTTGTCCAAATCGGCATCAAATTGAGGTTTGTCTTTCGAGAAAATTAGAAACTCGTTCAAGATGCGGTGTTTGATTTTGCCATCAATTTTTTTGCTTGGCAAAACAATATTCATGGCTGAAACTGCTTTTTCGCCTTCGTTGTTATTGATGTGAAATTTGAACAAACTTACTTGCGCCCAATCTGATGTCGGGATTTCTTTTTCGAGATCTTTGGCAACTTGCTGCGCTTTTTCTTCTTGGTTACTGTTCGAATAGAGATAAATCAGCGCAATATAATTGGCTTCGTCTTTCGGATTATTTTTGATTTGTGCGATCAAATTGTCTTTTTCTGATCCTTGAAATTTAGAATTTTTCAAGATATCGGCTTTGTATAATTCGCGTTTGTCTGATTTTCCGACGGTTTCATTAAGTTCGTTGATGACCACCAAAGCTTTGTCGTATTGTGCGGTATTCATATAAAGTGATGCCAAATCTTCTTTGTAGGATTTGTCAAATTCCATGAGTTTCTGAACCAGAATTATGGATTGATTATAGTCTTTTTTGGCATAAGTAACATCGTACATTCCAACCCAAAACCAACGATTTTTTGGATCAATCTTGGTGGCATTTTCGAAGTTTTGATAGGCTTTTTCATAATTTTTCTGAAACAAATAATTTTTCGCTAATTCGAAAAAAACGGTTGCGTTATCAGGTTGCGATTGCTGACATTTTTCAAGAGCTTCGATGGCTTTGTCGTAGTTTTCGATACCTTTTTGCTTCAATGATTCGTAAAACGAATCCTGAAATTCATCAGGTTTTACTGCAATATCTTCGGGTTCTTGTGCCCAAAGAAAACTGGTATTGCAAAGAAAAAACGTTATTACTAAGAAAATTGTGTTTTTCATGTGTTTTTTAAAACAAGTTTACGTTTTCGATATATTTAAAATCTTTTTTATTCAAAGTGTAAAAATTAATATCATGATATAATGCAGTGGCAGCAATTAATGCATCAGGAAGATTCAATTTATTAGACAATGTGTATTTTTCAATTAATAAAATTGCACTTTTTGATATTTCTTCATTTATAGCATAAACAACCAACTTTTTAAGGTCTTTTTTTATTATTTGCAGTTCTTTTTTGTTTCTTGCTCCAAATAATAGTTCTGCACATGTAACGTCAGAAATTGCAATATTCGCTTGTCCGACATTTTCTAAAAAATCAATAATTGTTTGATTTCCTTTATAAACCTCGATAATTATATTGGTATCACAAAGAATCAAGGGTTTAACTTCCATGCTTGCTTTCTGAGTTGATTGGCATCTATTTCAAAATCTTTCCAAAGACCACTTGTTAAAGAAAATTTGGTTTCAGTTGTTCTTTTTATTTCTTTAGTTTCTTTCAACTCGGCTTCAACATTCCATGACTTCAATAATTGAATCAAAGTATTCATTTTGTGTTTATTTATTTTATTTTTTAAAATTATTTCTATCATCTTATTTAGATTTTAATGAAAAATACATTTTTATCTTGAATTTTATTCCAAAACTGAATAATCTCCGATGCTTATGCTTGTAAAATTACCATCAAAAGTGGCATGACTTCCAATCATAGCATTGTCTAGTTTGGCGTTTTTTATATTCGAATGTGTTTGAATCAAACTGTTTTTGATAGTGCTATCTATTACATGACATCCTTTTCCCAACGATACATTGGGTCCAACGGTTGCATTGATTAAATACACATCTTCACCAATATAACAAGGCGGAATAATCGTTGCGTTTTCTAACTTAACATCTGCCGAAACCATATTGATGCCGTCTTGATGCAAAAATCCTAACATTCTGTTGTTTGTGTCGACAGTAACGTCTTTATTGCCGCAATCCATCCACTCGTCTACTTTTCCTGGTACAAATTTCATGCCTTTTGCCATCATTTGTTTTATTCCGTCGTTTATTTGATATTCGCCACCATGGATAATGTTGTTGTCGAGCACCAATTGCAACTCGTTTTTAAGAACGGAAACATCCTTAAAATAGTATATGCCTATAACAGCAAGATCCGAAACGAAGGTTGCTGGTTTTTCGACCAACTCGATGATTTCGTTTTTGTCATTGAGATTAATAACGCCAAAAGCTTCGGGTTGGTCTACTTGTTTTACCCAAATGACACTATCGGCAGTGGCGTCAAGTTCGAAATCCGCACGAATAAGCGTATCGGCATAGGCGATAACTGCTGGTCCAGATAAGGAATCTTTGGCGCACATGATAGCGTGGCCTGTTCCTAAAGCTTCGTTTTGATAATAAATGGTTCCTTTTGCACCAAGTTTTTGAGCAATGGCAATGAGTTCGTCTTCGACTTTTTTTCCAAAACTTTCGTGAATGATAAAGGCAACTTCATCTATTTTTTGATTGAGAACTCCAGCAATATCCTCGACCAATCGGTGAACAATTGGTTTACCTGCAATCGGGATTAATGGTTTCGGAATTGTAAGTGTGTGTGGACGTAGTCTTGAGCCACGACCTGCCATTGGGACTATTATTTTCATACTAATTGCCCGCGAAAGCGGGTATCTTTTAAATTAAACTTTACTTCTTATTTTATTAAAGTCGAAATTCCAATTTAAGCTAATATCCATCCAAGTCGGATTCATATCTTCGATTAAATTTACTTTCCAATCTCTTTTCCATTTTTTTAATTGCTTTTCTCGTTTTGAAGCTTCAAAACCATTTTCCCATTCTTCAAAATAAATCAACTTATCACAATTATATTTAGCTGTGAATGAATTTGGATAAATTTTTAATTTATGTTCTTTAACTCGTTCTAATAAATTATCTGTAACTCCAATATAAATAACTCCTTTAAGTTTATTTGACATTATATAAATGTGCCATAATTTCATTTTCTAACTATTTGTCTTTTGAAAAGAATACTATTGTTTTTTAGATTCCTGCCTTCGCAGGAATTATTTTACTCCCGTACTACCAAACCCTCCTTCTCCGCGAGATGTTTCGGATAATTCTTGCACTTCAATCCACTCGGCGCGTTCGTGTTTGGCGATTATAAGTTGTGCTATTCGTTCGTCGTTTTCGACCGTAAAATTGTCTTGTGACAAATTTACTAAAATTACGCCAATTTCGCCACGATAATCGGCATCGATTGTTCCTGGAGAATTGAGAACGGTGATTCCTTTTTTGGCGGCAAGTCCGCTTCGTGGGCGTACTTGTGCTTCGTAACCTATAGGTAATTCGATGAAAAGTCCTGTTTTGATGATGGCTCTTTCTAGCGGTTTGAGCGTTATTGGTTCCAAAATATTGGCTCGCAAATCCATTCCGGCAGATGCGATGGTTTCGTAATTGGGTAGTTCGTGAGATGATTTGTTGATGATGTTGATTTGCATTGTTTTTTGTACTAATTTTAATTTGAAACGAAATACCCTAGCCCCGATAGCAGTGAAAATCCTTTTTGAGCGGCGAAGCAAGCGAAAAAAGATTGAAACGGATTGCTTCGCCAATTCGCTCTTTCAGGCTCGGGTGCGGGAAATAGCTCCAAATACTTCGACATGCTCAGTATAAGTTTATTTTTTTAAAATTTTGAGGAGAACTTGTTTTTCGTTTCGGTAAATATAATACCCAAAAAGGAGTAGTGCAAGTATTCCGAAAATAAAGCTGTTGCGGAAAATTTCGATGTAGAACGAAAGTGCCGAAAGTAGTATGGAAATGCCAAGATATTTGGCGATTTTATTGATTTCGTAGGGTATTGGATATTTTTTTTGTCCGAGATAATAGGAAATTATCATCATGCTTCCGTAGGCAGCGATTGTGGCAATAGCCGAGCCGTAATAACTGAATTTCGGAATTAGTAAGTAATTTAAAATCAAAGTTATAACTGCACCAATGATGGAAATATACGCTCCGATTCTGGTTTTGTCGATAAGCTTATACCAAACCGAAAGATTGGTGTAAATGCCTAAGAAAAAATTGGCCAAAATGATGAGCGGCACAACTTTTATCGCGTCCCAATAACTAGGATTTGGCACCAACAAATTTTTGAGAATATCGATAAAAACGATTACGAAAAGCAGAATAAACGATCCTGTTATTACAAAATATTTGGTAACCGTGGCATAGGTTTGAGCTGCGTTTTCGGCATTGGCTTGACTAAAAAAGAAGGGTTCGATGCCCAAAGTATAAGCGGTGCGGAACAAAACCATGAACATTCCGATTTTGTAACAGGCGGAATAGGCGCCAATATCGGCTTTGGGAACATTGGCCCAATCGAGAAGGATTTTGTCAAAATGTTCGTTGACGGCAAAGCCAATTCCGGCAATTAAAATCGGAAATCCGTACTTGAACATACGCTGCCATAACTGAAAATCGAACTGCCAATTGATCTTGAAATAATTGGGCAAAAGCACCAGAAACGTGAGCAAACTTGCCACAATATTGGAAACAAAAATATAGCCGACTTCGAAATTTGAAGCATAAATACTACTGAAAAAACCCGACGGATTCGCTTTTGATAAGCTTGGTAAAATAAGCAAGAAGAAAATGTTGAGCGAAAAGTTGACAACTACATTTCCGATTTTGATTACCGCATAAACCAATGGTTTTTTTTCGGCACGAAGTTTTGAAAACGGAATAATTACCAGCGCATCGAGCACCAAAACCCAAATAGTATAAGTAATGTAATTGACGTTTACGTTTATAAGCTGCGAAATGGTATTTCGGTATAAAAGTGCCAAAAACAAAAATCCTAAGGAACTCCAAAAAAGCGAAATTGTGGCGGTTGAAATTACGTTTTTCTTGTTGTCTTCTTGGTTATAAAATCGGAAAAAAGCGGTTTCCATTCCGTAGGACAAAACTACATTGAAGAAAACCAAATAGGCAAAAACGATAGAAACATCGGCAAATTCTTGTTTTGGCAACACTTTGGTATACAAGGGATTGAGCAAAAAACTTATCATTCGAGGTAAAACCGTGGCTAAACCGTAGAGGATTGTTTGTTTGAAAAGGCTTTTGTAAATGCTCAAGTTGTTTTGTTTACCGCGAATTCGCGAATTTGATTTCGTTGGTTTAATAATCGGCGCATTGTCGGTTATTAAAAATCAAAAATAACTAATTTCTTGGTTTTGCCGAAGGATAAGCGAGCATTTCTTTTTCGTCAACATTTTCAACTTTGTACGAATAGGTTTTTTCGTTTTTAATAAAGAAAATTTCTGCCGATTGGGATAAATTTTCTTTTAAATCTGGTGCTTGGTTTCCGTATTCTTTTTGTGGGTTTTCGTCAAGAATTAAGTCTTTTTTTGGTAAAGATCGATAATAAGCAACGTACAAATTGTTGGGTTTGGTTTCGAAATCGGCCGATTTTCCTCGAAAAAAAACACTTTTCAATTTCATATCTTCTGGAAGTACTGTTTTGAATTGTATCACAAAATTGGTTCCGCCGCCAGTTCGTTCCTGTCCGCCAACCCAATTTTGGAAATACATTGATTGGATTTCTGATGGCAAATCGGATTTTTTCATTAAGCTGTAGGGTGCTTTTGAGCAGGTTTGTGTAAGGAAAAATGTGATGAAAATTAGTAGTGATTTCATGATTTTATTTTTAGGTTAATCCTTCTTCGTTAATAGTCTTCACAAAATGAAATCCTCGTGGTGCATATCCCTGATTGTAATAAAAGCGATGCGCTTTGAAATTTCCTGTAAAAGCATCAAGAACTATCATCGTGCAGACCAGTTCGTGGGCTTTTGCATCGATATAATCGGTCATGATTTTGCCTAATCCTTTCATGCGATGATCGGGATGGACTATGAAATTATCGATTTCGATATACTTGCCCGACCATAATTTTATTCCTGTCCAAAAGCCCGTCAAGGCAACACAAACCTCGTTTTCGAAAATGGCAAGCTGCTTGTAATTATGCGGAATCATTTCTTGTAGGTAGGATTCGTATTTATCTTGAGAAATATTGGGATACAAATGCTTGATTATCTCTAATTGAGCGCGCATTTCGTCGAAGGTTATGAGTTCTTTGGTTTGCAATTTTAAATTTTTAAAGCCATTTTACTTCTTCCGAATGGCTGTTTATGATGTTGATAATCAAATAATTGTTTTCTTTATTCTCGAAAAATATATACCAAGTAGTTCGTTGATTGGATTTGTAGAAAATATAATTGGAACCAAGGTTTTGAAGTTGTGAAGGTGTTTTTCTTGCTGGGAAAGTTTGAATGTTTTCTTCAATGAAATCATATATTTTTGATACATAAAAGTCACTAGATTCAATAAAACCAAAGTATTCTTTTTTGTATAATATCTTAATCAGTTGATCTAAATATTCAATAAATTCAGTAGAAAAAGTGATTTTTATTTTCCCCACCATTCTCGTGTTTTATCTTTTGATAGTTTTCTTGCTTCTTCAACTGTCAATCCTTTTTTGAATTCTTCGTCAAAATCAAAAGTAGCTTGTCTTTTTAAATTTAATAATTCATGAATTACATCCGTATTTTCAATTGAAGCTATCCAATCAATCAATTCTTGTTTTTGGGTTAGTGTTTTGGTTTCCATTTGATAGAATTTTAATCAAAGTTACTGATTTTTGTAATTGAAATAAAAAAAGCCAATCTATTTTTTCAAAAATAGACTGGCTTTTTATAATAAATTTGCTCCCCTTTTGGGTTGGGAGATTATCCTTTCAAAGCTTCAGCACCACCAACAATCTCAAGGATTTCGTTAGTAATTGCCGCTTGTCGTGCTTTGTTGTAGGTCAATTTTAGTTGATTTCTGAGTTCAGTTGCGTTGTCAGTTGCTTTGTGCATGGCAGTCATACGCGCTCCGTGCTCTGAGGCAAATGAATCTCTTATACCTTTATACAATTGTGTTTTCAACGATTTTGGAATCAAGGTCAACACGATTTCTTCTTTGGATGGTTCAAAAATATAATCGCCAGAGGATACTACTTTATCAGATTTTATTGGTGCTAACGGCAAAAATTGTTCTGTTTGAACGATTTGTGTCGCTGCATTTTTAAATTGATTGTAAACAATTTCGATTCTATCATACTCGCCAGCAACAAACTTATCTGTAAGTGTTTGTGCAATTTTGGCAACATTATCAAACGTTAAATCATCAAAAACAGCACTTTCGTTATTTTTAACTGCCAACGTTTTGCTCAAAACATCATTTCCTTTTTTGCCAATAGCAAAAACATGTACATTTTTTCCAGAATAAAATTCGGCTCTACTTTTAATTTCTTTGATAACATTGGTGTTAAAAGCACCGCACAAACCTCTATTTGAAGTAATTGCGACCAAAAGAACGTTTTTTACTTCACGTTGTTTAGTAAATTCGCCGCCCGTATCTGCATCAAGAGTAGCCGAAAGATTTTGTAATAATTCGGTCAATTTTTCGGCATATGGTCGCATGGCTGTAATAGCATCTTGTGCTTTTTTCAGTTTTGCAGCCGAAACCATTTTCATTGCCGATGTAATCTGCATCGTTGATGAAACGGAAGTAATTCTGTTACGGATTTCTTTTAGGTTTGCCATTTTAAGTCCCTCCCCAACCCTCCCCTTCGGGGAGGGAGACCAAACGAGGGTTTTGTCTTATATTAATATTATTTCATTCTTTAAACTCCTTCTCTTTGGAAAAGTCGGGATGGGCTAATATTTTGCCGAAAGTTCTTTGGCTACAGCTTCAATAACATCGGTGATTTTGTCGTCTAATTTTCCAGCTTTCAAAGCATCAAGCGTATCTCTATGTTTGTTGTTTAAGTAAGCAATGAAATCTTTTTCGAATTCTTTTACTTTGTTTACAGGAACGCTTCTTAATAGATTTTTAGAACCTGCATAAATAATAGCCACTTGATCTTCAACAGTATAAGGAGAATTTAAACCTTGTTTCAAGATTTCTACGTTACGTTTTCCTTTTTCGATTACGTTTAAAGTTACTGCATCGAGATCAGATCCGAATTTTGCAAACGCTTCCAATTCACGGAATTGTGCTTGATCTAATTTTAATGTTCCTGCTACTTTTTTCATCGATTTGATTTGTGCGTTACCTCCCACACGAGATACCGAAATACCTACGTTGATCGCTGGACGAACTCCCGAGTTGAACAAATCTCCATCAAGGAAAATCTGACCATCAGTAATCGAAATTACGTTGGTTGGGATATAAGCAGAAACGTCGCCTGCTTGTGTTTCGATAATTGGTAAAGCGGTTAATGAACCACCACCTTTTACTATAGATTTTAAAGAATCTGGCAAATCGTTCATGTTTTTTGCAATTCCGTCATCGGCAATTACTTTACAAGCTCTTTCTAATAAACGAGAGTGTAAGTAAAAAACGTCGCCAGGATAGGCCTCACGACCTGGAGGTCTTCTTAACAAAAGAGAAACTTCTCGATACGCCACAGCTTGTTTTGATAAATCATCATAAACAATCAAAGCTGGACGACCAGAATCTCTAAAATATTCTCCAATTGCCGCTCCTGCAAAAGGTGCGTAAACTTGCATTGGTGCTGGATCAGAAGCGTTTGCGGCTACAATTACTGTGTATGCCATTGCTCCTTTTTCTTCCAACATTTTTGCAATTCCTGCTACGGTCGAAGCTTTTTGCCCAATCGCAACATAGATACAAAAAACCGGTTTTCCTGCATCGTAAAATTCTTTTTGATTCAAAATGGTATCCAAACAAACGGTAGATTTACCAGTTTGACGGTCACCAATAACTAGCTCACGTTGTCCACGACCAACTGGTATCATTGCATCTACTGCTTTTACACCAGTTTGTAATGGCTCTGTAACTGGTTGACGGAAGATAACTCCAGGTGCTTTTCTTTCCAAAGGCATTTCGTAAAGTTCGCCTGTAACAGGACCTTTTCCGTCGATAGGAAAACCAAGTGTGTTTACCACACGGCCAACCAATCCTTCGCCAGCTTTGAGCGAAGCTATACGTTGTGTTCTTTTGGCAGTCGAACCTTCTTTGATACCTGTTGATGGACCAAGAAGTACAACACCAACATTGTCTTCTTCAAGATTTAAAACGATTCCTTCTAAGCCAGTATCAAAAACTACAAGCTCTCCATATTGAACATTTGAAAGTCCATATACACGAGCTATACCATCTCCTACCTGAAGTACTGATCCAACCTCTTCGAGCGTTGCACCCGTGTCAAAACCTTCTACTTGTTGCTTTAATATTGCTGAAATTTCAGCAGGTTTAATATCCGCCATAATTATTTATAAATAACTAGTTACTTAATTCTCTTTTTAAAATTTGCAATCTGTT
>JAYVHB010000028.1:0-39763 GCA_043771555.1 Flavobacterium sp.
GAAACGCCTTGGAAATATTCGTTTTTTGTAGATGTTACTTTCGATGATTACAACGATTTTCAAAAAGCAAAATCAATCATCGAAATTATGGCAGAATATTTCAAGGTTTTAGGAGAATACAGAAGCCCCCTAACCCTCAAAGGGGGAAATAATGAGTAAAATAAAATGGAAAAAATAAAATCAATTATAAATCCAATTTCGGCTCCCTCCCCTTTGGGGAGGGCTGGGGTGGGGTTTGCAAAAAGACTAGAAACTGTCCAAGAATATTACTTCTCACATAAATTGCGTGAAGTTCGTCAATTGATGTCAGAAGGAAAACCAATTATCAATATGGGAATCGGAAGCCCTGATTTGCATCCAGATGCCAAAATTATCTCGGCAATTCAACAAGCTGTTTCCGATGAAAATGCACATCAATACCAATCCTATCAAGGTTTACCAGAATTGCGACAAGGTATTGCTTCATTTTATAAGAATAATTATAATGTCAATTTAGATTTCAATTCAGAAATTCTACCGTTGATGGGTTCAAAAGAAGGAATTATGCATATTTCGTTGGCTTTTTTGAATGAAGGCGATGAAGTTTTAATCCCAAATCCTGGTTATCCAACGTATACATCGGTTACTAATTTGGTTGGAGCAAAGTCTGTTTTTTACGATTTAATCGGAAAAAATAATTGGGAACCCGATTTTGAAGCTTTAGAAAAACAAAATTTATCGAAAGTAAAAATCATGTGGGTTTCATATCCGCACATGCCAACTGGAGCAACTGGAAGTATAGAATTATTCGAAAAATTGGTCAAATTTGCCAAGAAACATTCCATTTTATTAATAAACGACAATCCGTATAGTTTTGTTTTGAATAACAATCCGATTTCGATTTTGCAAGTCGCTGGCGCAAAAGAAGTGGCGTTAGAACTCAATTCATTATCAAAAACTTACAATATGGCAGGTTGGCGAGTTGGTATGGTTTTAGGAAAAGCAGCTTTCATCGATGCGATTTTAAAAGTAAAATCCAACATGGATTCTGGAATGTTCTACGGAATTCAAAAAGGCGCAATCGAAGCGTTGAAGCTAGATAAATCTTGGTTTGAGGCTCAAAATAAAATTTATGACCGTCGTAGAAAACTAACTTTCGAACTAGCCAAAAAACTTAATTGCACCTTTGACGAAAATTCAGTAGGATTGTTCGTTTGGGCAAAATTGACAACAGATATCAAATCTTCAGAAAAATTTATTGATGAAATTCTATACAACAAAGATATTTTCATCACGCCAGGAACTATTTTTGGCAGTAATGGCGAAGGTTATATTCGATTTTCGCTTTGTGTTGAAGAAGAAAAAGTGAAAGAAGCGATTGAGAGATTTCAATAACAATAACAATTTCAATCAAAGTAACAATTGCAATATAAAAACTAAATTTAAAAAGGTATTACATTATTAGAAAAGTATAATCAAATTGATTATTAAATTTAAATTTTGCAATTGAATTTTGCAATTGAATTTGATATTGAAAAAATTTAAAAAATGAAAGTATATATAATAGGAATAGGATTAATTGGCGGATCATTGGCTTTGGATATAAAAAAGCACTATCCAAACGCAACGGTTTCTGGTATTGATGCAAACGAAAACCATTTGGCGGAAGCCATGCAACTAGGCATTATTGAGGAAAAAGCAACTTTTGATGATTTGAATTTGGCAGATTTTGTAATTCTATCGACACCAGTTGATGTTTCGGTTGTAATTTTGCCTGAAATTTTAGATAAAATTGGTGAGGAAACATTGGTTCTAGATGTTGGTTCTACCAAATTGCCTATTTGCGAAGCAATTTCAAGCCATCCGAAAAGACGAAATTTCATGGCTTGTCACCCAATTGCAGGAACCGAATTTTCTGGACCAAGTGCTGCCATTTTTGGATTATTTGAAAATAAAACTAATATTATTTGCGAAGTTGAAAAAACAACTTTCAAATTGCAAGAAAAAGCACTAGAAATGTTTCAGAAACTGGGAATGAGAATTAGATATATGGATCCAAAATCGCATGACAAACATATTGCTTATGTTTCGCACTTGTCGCACATTAGCGCATTCATGCTCGGGAAAACGGTCATTGAAAAAGAAAAAGACGAACGCGATATTTTTGACATGGCAGGATCTGGCTTTGAAAGTACAGTGCGATTGGCCAAAAGTTCGCCAGCAATGTGGACACCAATTTTCAAACAAAATAAAAAACAAGTTGTTGAAAGTTTGGACGAATACATTCTGAATTTAACAAAATTTAAAAACTTAATCGAAAATGACAACTTCGAAGAAGTTTTCAACGAAATGCAAAATACGAATAGAATAAAAGAAATACTAAAAAGCCTCCCCAACCCCTCCAAAGGAGGGGCTTCAAAAAATACATCAGATTAATATTACGCCCTACTTAGCTCCCTCCCTTTGGGAGAGTTGGGGAGGCTAAAACAAAAAAAAATGGAAAATAAAAAAGAAATGAGAACGTGGCTTGATGATTTCAAATTGTCACATCCACTGGTGATTGCTGGGCCGTGCAGTGCCGAAACCGAAGATCAAGTTTTGAAAATCGCTCACGAATTGAAAAATACTGACGTGTCGATTTACAGAGCTGGAATCTGGAAACCTCGAACACGACCAGGCGGATTTGAAGGCGTTGGAGCTATTGGATTAAAATGGTTGCAAAAAGCCAAAGCGGAAACGGGTCTATTAATGGCAACTGAAGTGGCAAATGCGGCTCATGTAAAATTGGCTTTGGAACACGATATTGATGTACTTTGGATTGGCGCACGAACAACCGTAAACCCATTTGCTGTGCAAGAAATTGCCGATGCGTTGCAAAATACCGACAAAATCGTATTGGTCAAAAACCCAGTAAATCCAGATTTGGCATTATGGATTGGCGGCGTGGAGCGATTGTATAATGCGGGAATCAAGAAATTGGGCGTTATTCATCGTGGGTTTTCTACTTACGAAAAAACAAAATACCGCAACATTCCTGAATGGCAAATTGCAATTGAGTTGCAAAGTCGATTTCCTGATTTGCCTTTAATTATAGATCCTTCGCACATAACAGGTCGACGAGACATGATTCAGGAAGTTTCGCAGCAAGCACTCGATTTGAATTACGACGGATTGATGATCGAAACCCATTGCGATCCTGACAATGCATGGAGCGATGCTGCACAGCAAGTTACACCAACGGTTTTGAAACAAATTTTCGAAGATTTGAAAGTCAAAGAAACATCGGTCGAATCACATGATTACAATACCGAAATGATAAAACTTCGAGCCAATATTGATATTGCTGATGCCAAATTATTGGAAATTTTAGGCAACCGTATGAAAGTATCAGAACAAATTGGGGCATTAAAAAAAGCCAATAATGTTGCCGTTTTGCAAAACAAAAGGTGGAACGAAATTTTGGGAAAAATGATTCTTGATGGCGAGGAAAAAAACTTGAGTGAAGAATTTATCTTGCGATTATTTAAAGCGGTGCATCAAGAAAGTATCTTGCATCAGGAAAGGATAATAAATTCGTAAAAAAGTGATGCGCTTTGAGTGATGCGCTTTGAGTAAAAAAACCTGATTTTAGTTATATTTGCAATTCACATTTTTGAACACACAACTCACAAACACATAAATGACAGGAACCGTCTATAAATCAACCGGAAGTTGGTATACCGTAAAATCTCAAAATGATAATTTTATAGATTGTCGTATTAAAGGAAAATTCCGAATGAAAGGCATCAAAAGCACCAATCCGATTTCGGTAGGTGATGTGGTAGATTATGATTTGGATGAAACTTCAGATAAAATTACCGGATCGATTCATAACATTCACGAACGTAAAAATTATATTGTTCGTAAATCGGTTAATTTGTCGCATCAAATGCACATCATTGCTTCCAATTTGGATTATGTTTTTTTACTTATCACGATAGATAATCCGCCAACAACGTTCAACTTTATAGATCGTTTTCTAGTTACTGCCGAAGCTTATGGCATAGAAACCATTTTGATTTTTAATAAAATTGATACTTTTGACGATGCAACACTCGACGAGCAATTGTATATGCAACATATTTATCAAGAAATTGGGTATCGTTGTTTGCGAGTTTCTGCTCTTGAAAACAAAGGGATCGAAGAATTAAAAGAAATAATGATTGGCAAAACAACCATGTTTTCTGGACATTCGGGCGTTGGAAAATCGACATTGGTTAATGCTTTAGAACCAAGTTTGGACTTAAAAACCAAAAATATTTCTGAACAAAGTAAGCAAGGACAACACACCACGACGTTTGCCGAAATGTTCGATATGCGATTTGGTGCCAGCATTATTGACACACCTGGAATAAAAGGTTTCGGAATTGTAGATCTCGAAAAAGAAGACATTTCGGGCTATTTTCCAGAATTTTTCAAGCTCAAGGACCAATGCAAATTCAATAATTGTTTGCACAAAGAAGAGCCAAAATGTGCCGTAAAAGAAGCTTTAGAAAAAGATGAAATTTCATGGACACGATACAATAGTTACCTAAAAATTCTGGATGGCGACGACGAACATTATCGTGTTGATAGTTTTGACGAAGACCGAAAAGCTAGTGATGAAACTAGGAAATCAGAATAGTTTTCAGTTTTCAGTCTCAGTTTTCAGTTCTTAAATAACAAAATTCAATTTCAATTTCAAAATTCAGTTTTTTCAATTAAAAAAAAATGAAAGTAGTAATCCAGAGAGTTTTATCGGCATCAATTTCCATCGAAACTAAAATCGTTGGTTCTATCCAAAAAGGATTATTGATTTTGATAGGAATTGAAGATGCTGACAGCCAAGAAGATATCGACTGGCTGGTTGCCAAAATCGTGAATCTTCGAATTTTTGGTGACGAAAATCAGGTTATGAATCTGTCGGTAAAAGATATCGATGGCGAGATTATTGTTGTGTCACAATTTACGCTGCATGCTTCAACAAAAAAAGGAAATCGACCAAGCTACATCAAAGCGTCAAAACCCGAAATCGCCATTCCGATTTATGAAAATTTTCTCCAAAAACTTCGTTTTGAATTCGGAAAAAAAATTCAAACAGGCATTTTTGGTGCCGATATGAAAGTTTCTTTGGTTAATGATGGCCCAGTTACTATTATTATGGATAGTAAAAATAAAGAGTAGTAATAAGATTTATTTCCTATTTTTATAAAAATTTATTTCTTGTTATGAAAATCAATTTACACGAACCTAGACTAGCAATAAATCCTGCTTTTTTAAAAATAAAACCAAACAGAAGTCAAATTGAAGTTTTTAAATCCAATTTAATAGAACTTTTGGATAATTGTAATGAAAAAGAAACTGAAGAACATCATAAAGATTTAGTTAGTGATTTTTTAAAGAAAACCTATTATTACCCAAACTACTTTGTAAATACCAAAGGTAGAATTGATTTAGTAATTCACACAGGAGCAACAGCAAAATCTCCTGTTGGTGTAATTATTGAAGCAAAAAGCACTACCAATAAAACCGAAATGATTTCGCTTGCCAACCTAAACGGAAAGGCATTACAAGAACTCATTTTGTATTTTTTGCGGGAACGAATTACCAATAATAATCTCGAATTAAAAAACCTTATCGTAACAAATATTTACGAATGGTTTGTTTTTGACGCACAAGTTTTTGATAAATTATTTGCTCAAAACAAAAAACTAGTAAAGGATTTTCAAGAGTTTGAAGCCAAGCAATTATCTATTAAAACAACCGATTTATTTTACAGCGAAATTGCAAAACCTTTCATTGAGAAAATAAAAACTGAAATACAATTTTCTCATTTTGATTTCCGTGATTATAACAAAGCCCTTCGCAATACTAATAAAGAAGATGACAAATCACTTATTGCATTATACAAGTTACTTTCGCCAGAGCATTTATTAAAATTATCATTTGCCAATGATAGCAATACTTTAGACAAAAATTTCTATAACGAATTACTTCATATTATTGGATTAAATGAAGTAAAAGAAGGTGGAAAAAAAGTTATTGGACGTCATAAACTCGAAAACAGAAGTGAAGGTTCGCTACTAGAAAATACCATTATCCAACTGGAAACATTAGATAAAATTTCCAGATTAGAAAACCCAAAACAATATGGAGAAACTAACGAAGAACAATTATTTTCGGTCGCGTTAGAACTAACAATAACATGGGTAAACCGAATTTTGTTTTTAAAATTATTAGAAGCTCAATTAATTACTTATCACAAAAATGACAAATCCTATTCCTTTTTAAATTCAAATTCAATTCCTGATTATGATATTTTAAATAAACTTTTTTTTCAAGTTCTTGCTAAAAAAGTAGAAGATAGAACCGATAAAGTTGCCGTTGAGTTCGCTAAAGTTCCTTATCTAAACAGTTCTTTATTTGAACCAACTACTTTAGAACATCAAACAATACTTATTTCTAACCTCGAAAATAATTTGCATTTGCCATTACTTGGGGCAACAGTCATAAAAAACGAACAAGGAAAAAAAGCTGCAGGAACAAAAAATGCACTAGATTATTTTTTCTCATTTTTAGACAGTTATGATTTTGCTAGCGAAGGCAGCGAAGATATACAAGAAGACAACAAAACCCTAATAAATGCTTCAGTTCTTGGTTTAATATTCGAAAAAATAAACGGTTATAAAGACGGTTCGTTTTTTACACCAAGTTTTATTACTATGTATATGTGTAAGGAAACTATTCGCAGAGCTGTTGTTACCAAATTTAATGAAATTAAAAATTGGACTTGTGAATCGTTTGATGATCTAAAAAACAAAGATTTTACAATTGAAGAAGCCAATAAAATCATAAATTCAATAAAAATATGCGATCCTGCGGTGGGTTCAGGTCACTTTTTAGTTTCTGCCTTAAACGAAATTATTGCTATAAAACACGAGTTACAAATTCTTGCAGACGATAAATTTATACGGCTTAAAAACTACAATTTTCAGGTTGTTAACGATGAACTTATTGTTACTGACGAAACAGGAAAACCATTTGTATATTATCCTAAAAATGATGAAAGTCAACGAATACAAGAAACTCTTTTTCACGAAAAACAAACCATTATAGAAAGTTGCCTATTTGGAGTTGACATCAACCCAAATTCGGTAAAAATTTGTCGTCTTCGACTGTGGATTGAGTTACTAAAAAACGCTTATTACTATAACCCTAACCCTAATCCTAACCCTAACAGGGTTTTAAACCCTGTTAGGGTTGTTGAAGAAAACCAATTACAAACGCTTCCCAATATTGACATAAACATAAAGTGCGGCAACTCCTTGATATCCCGATTTGCGCTCGATGCCGATTTGAAAAAAGCACTTCTGCAAAGCAAATGGAATATTGAAAGCTACAAGCTTGCCGTTACCAACTATCAAAACGCTGAAACCAAAGAGCAAAAACGCGAAATGGAACGCTTGATTGAAGAAATAAAAGGAAATTTTGTTAGTGAAATTGCTTTTAATGACAAGCGAAATATAAAATTCAGAGATAAGAAAGGGCAACTTTTTAATTTCACACAGCAAGTGGCTATGTTTGAGCAAACTAAAAAGCAAAAAGAAGCGTGGAATAAAAAAGTAAATGCACTTGCCGCAGAGGTAAAACAACTAGATAACGAACTTGAAGATATTAAAACCAACAAAATATACCAAAACGCTTTTGAATGGCGATTTGAGTTTCCGCAAGTGCTAAATGAGGATGGTGATTTTATTGGATTTGATGTGGTGATTGGAAATCCGCCGTACATAACAATACTATTAGGTAAAAAACAAACTTACGATATTAAAGAAGCAAATTTTTATAAATCAAATTACCAAACATTTGAATATAAGGGTAATACTTACGTTCTATTTATTGAAAGAGCAAATCAAATATGTAAAATTAATGGATTATTAAATTATATAATACCAAATACATTATTATTATCGGATACTTATAGTTACACACGAAACTTTCTTTTGCAAGAATCTAGAATTTTGGAACTAGTTAATTGTGACTTTAAAGTTTTTGACGAAGCTGAAATCGGCGGCACTTTATTATTGATGTCTGAAAAAAACAAGTTTAATGTAAATAATAATATTGGAGTACTAGATTTTAAAAATTATTTTTTTGATAATAATATTCACAATAATATAAACCAAACACTATTAAATAATGTAAAATCAAGTAAATTTTATCTTAACAATGCTACTATTGAAATTCTTAATAAGTCGAGTTACGGTTCAAAAAATTATGGAAGTATAGTTAAAATTTATCAAGGCGTAATTACTGGCGATAACAATAAATTTATTTCATCTGAAAGAATTGACAATCGTTATGAACAAATACTTAGAGGAAAAGACATAAATAATTACTCAAAAAGTTTTTCCAATAATTATTTACTCTTTGATAAAAAAGTGTTGTGGAGCAATACTGACGAAATTAATTTTTATCAGCAAAAGCTAATAAGTAGACAAACTTCCGATACCTTGATTGCTGTTTATGATGACGAAAATTATTTGACTTTAGATTCAACTCATGTTCATACATTGACAGATTCGAATTTTGAGCTAAAATTTTTACTATCATTATTCAATTCAAAATTCTTAAAATTCTTATATAAATTAATGGTTCAAGAGGAAGGACGCGTTTTTGCACAAGTTAAAACCGTAGTATTAAAAGAATTACCAATCAAAGAAATCCCAATTGCAGCCCAGCAGCCCTTTATAAACAAAGTCAACGAAATCCTAACGCTAAAAAAAGAAAACCCACAAACCGACACAAGTAGTCTAGAAAACGATATTGATGTAATGGTGTATGAATTGTATGGTTTGAGCGATGAAGAAATTGGTATTGTAGAGAAGTCGTAGTTATAGACCAACCCTAACAGGGTTCAAAACCCTGTTAGGGTTATAAAAAATAGTATTATAACTTTTTTTTGGGTTTAAAACCAACCCTAACAGGGTTTTGAACCCTGTTAGGGTTAAAAAAACTAAATTAATTAATAGAATGGAACAAAAACAACCTATACTTCACGGCAATTATTACCATATTTACAATCGTGGTAATAACGGAATTGATGTGTTTCTTGAAAATGAAAGTTACTATCATTTTCTTAGATTATATGCTAAATATATTGAACCTGTTGCCGAAACTTTTGCTTGGTGTTTATTGAAAAATCATTTTCATATTTTAGTACGAATCAAAGAAAAATCAGAAATAATTGAAGACGAGATGCGTTATTCTACAACCGAAAAACCAAAAGTTATTGATCCGTCACGTCAATTTTCGCATTTGTTCAATGCTTACACACAAGCTATAAATAAAAGACACAAAAGAACGGGAAGTTTATTTGAAACCACTTTTGAAAGAAAATTGATTACGTCTGAAAAGTATCTTCAGCAATTAATTTTTTACATTCATAACAATCCTGTACACCATGGCTTTGTTGATCAGATGAGTTTATATCCATGGTCGTCTTACGATTCTGTAATATCAGAAAAACCAACAAAGCTTAAGAGAACAGAAGTTATGGAACAATTTGGCGATAAAGAAAATTTTATTTTTTATCATAAGCAACAGCAAAATTTAAACGGAATTAGTGATTTAATTATAGAATATTAATATACAACCAACCCAACCCTAACAGGGTTCAAAACCCTGTTAGGGTTAAATAAAACCCTCTGTTAGTGTTAGGTTAAATAAAATAAACCATGAACCTAAAAACCTCCCAACTCGACGTCGATAACTGGATAAAAACCCACGGCGTTCGTTATTTTAATGAGCTAACCAATATGGCACAACTTACAGAAGAAGTTGGCGAAGTTGCTCGTATCATTGCCCGTCGATATGGCGAACAATCCGAAAAAGAATCCGACAAAAACAAAGACCTTGGCGAAGAATTAGCAGATGTTGTATTTGTGGTATTGTGCCTAGCCAACCAAACTGGAATAGACTTGCAAGCCGCTTTCGATAAAAAAATGGATTTAAAAACCAATCGAGACCACGACCGACATCAGAATAACGAAAAATTGAGATAATAGGTTTTATTTATAATATGAAGCAATAACATTAAATTGACTATGTTTTGTTATTTCGATGAAGGAAAAATCACATAACTTGAGCATGAAATGAGATTTCTCCTTCATCGAAATGACAAAATATATTTAAAAATTGGTATATTTAATTAAGGATATAGCTTCTAAGAAACCAATAAAATTCTAAATAAACAGCCACATAAAAGTAAGATACAAGTAGTAAAAATTAAGACAAAAAATGAATTTATATTTACAATCTTCTGTAGTTAAGCAACAATCCGAAATAAAAATTACGGGTTCCAAGTCCGAAACCAACAGATTGTTATTATTGCAGGCTTTATATCCAAATCTCGAAATCGAAAACGCTTCCAATTCAGACGATTCTGATGTGATGATTAAAGCACTTTTACATGATAGCCAAGTTACATCAGTTCCCCCTTTGGGGGCAAGGGGGATTGACATTCATCATGCTGGCACTGCCATGCGATTTCTTACGGCCTATTTTGCTCAAAAAGAAGGACATGAAGTTATTTTGACAGGATCGTCCCGAATGCAAGAACGCCCAATTCAGATATTAGTAGATGCCTTAAAACAATTGGGAGCTGATATAGAATATGTGGAAAATTATGGATTTCCTCCATTAAGCATTTGGGGCAAGAAACTTACCAACAAAAAAATTACAATTCCAGCAAATGTGAGCAGCCAATTTATTTCGGCATTATTACTAATTGCACCAAAACTCGAAAACGGACTAGAACTAACGTTACTTGGCGAGATTACTTCGATTCCTTACATCCAAATGACATTGGCTTTGTTGAATGAAATAGGAGTTGAAACAAGTTTTGAAAACAATAAAATTGCAGTAAAACCGAAATTCGTAATTCGTAATTCAAAATTCGTAATTGAATCCGACTGGTCATCAGTATCCTATTTTTATTCTATCATAGCCCTTTCCGAAATAGGAACGCAAATTACACTTTCTAGTTTCAAACAAAACAGTCTACAAGGCGATGCGGCTTTGGTTAATTTATATAAAGACTTCGGAGTTGAAACTACTTTTGTAAACAAATCAATAATTTTGCGAAAGGCAGATATCAAAAATCAAAAATCGTTAATCTACAATCTACAATCTTCTCCCGACATTGCTCAAACTATAGCAGTTACTTGTTTTGGGCTTGGCATAGGTTGCCAACTAACTGGTTTGCACACACTCAAAATCAAAGAAACCGATCGTCTCGAAGCTCTAAAAACGGAACTCACCAAACTCGGAGCCAATATTGAAGTGACCAATGATAGTCTATCTTTAGAACCGTCAACAAAAATCATTTCTGAAATAAAAATCAAAACCTATCAAGACCATCGCATGGCAATGGCTTTTGCACCTTTAGCTTTAAAAACCAATATTATCATAGAAAATGCTGACGTAGTTTCAAAATCCTATCCAACTTTTTGGGAAGATTTAAAAGCTATAAGATTTAACATAAAAGAGCAATAAATATAAACTAAAAAATAACAATAAATAGTTGTAAAAATTTGTGGCAAAAATCCGTGTTAATCTTTGTAATCTGTGGCAAAAAAGTTTCGTCTCTAAAAAATAATCAAAATAAAATCTGTTTAAAAAATCCGTATTAATCTTTGCAATCTGTGGCAAAAAAGGTCGTGACTCAGTGTCTTTATGGCAAAACACTTCTGTCTTCTCAGAAAAAAAACTTTGCGACTTGGCGTCTTTGTGGCAAAACCAAAAATAAACCTCAAAACACTTGACAACGCCTATCTCACAATCGTATATTTGCAAAGAATTTTAAATGTCTTCGGAAAAATCATACACCTTAAACCTTTAAACTCTTAAACTTTTAAACTTTTTTAATGAAATTATCCCATTTTCAATTCGATTTACCAAAAGAATTACTTGCCGAATACCCAGCTGAAAACCGTGACGAGTCCCGTCTCATGGTCATCAATCGAGAAAAGAAAACCATTGAGCACAAGATGTTCAAAGACATGATCGATTATTTTGATGCCGATGATGTTTTGGTACTCAACAACACCAAAGTTTTTCCAGCCCGTATGTATGGCAACAAAGAAAAAACAGGAGCACGCATAGAAGTTTTCTTGCTACGCGAGCTCAATGCAGAGCAACGATTATGGGACGTTTTGGTCGATCCAGCGCGTAAAATCCGAATCGGAAACAAACTTTACTTTGGCGATGACGATTCGCTAGTAGCCGAAGTGATTGACAATACTACTTCTCGTGGACGTACTTTGCGTTTCCTTTACGACGGTTCTTACGAAGAATTTCGTTACAAACTAACAGAACTTGGCGAAACACCAATCCCAAAATACATAAATCGCGAAGTGAACGAAGAAGATGCAGAGCGTTACCAAACCATATACGCCAAAGAAGAAGGCGCAGTAGCAGCACCAACTGCAGGATTGCACTTCTCAAAACATTTGCTTAAAAGATTAGAAATCAAAGGAGTAAAATTTGCCGAAGTAACACTACATGTTGGTCTTGGCACATTCAATCCTGTTGAGGTAGAAGATTTATCCAAACACAAAATGGATTCCGAAGAGTTAAAAGTAACCCAAGAAGCTTGCGATATTGTAAACGAAGCCAAAGCCAAAAAGAAGCGCATTTGTGCCGTTGGAACCACTTCTATGCGTGCTATCGAAAGCTCCGTTTCATCAGCAAGAACCCTAAACCCGTTTGATGGTTGGACAAACAAATTCATTTTTCCGCCACACGATTTCAGTGTTGCCAATTGCATGATCACCAATTTTCACACACCAAAATCAACCCTATTGATGATGGTTTCTGCCTTTTGCGGCCACGATCTCATGAAGGAAGCCTACCTTCAAGCCGTTAAAGAAGAATACAAATTCTATTCCTATGGCGATGCGATGTTAATCATCTAGAAAAGTCAAAACAATACAAACGCATCAAATTAACTTGGTGCGTTTTTTTATGGCGTGACCCCATCTTCCGCAAGCTCCAGTGCGGTCAGGCTGTACGTTCCCGCTTTTGTCTCGTTTTGTCATCCTGAGCCTGTCGAAGGACAAAACGAGACAAAGAGCTTCACTACCATCCTTCACGCAAGCCTAGTTTACTTGATACACCAACTTTACCGTAATACTTGCCGTTTTATTTTTGGCTTCTGTATTAAAAGAACCACCATAAGAGAAATCTTCTGAGGAGTTTTGACCCGTAATCTGAAATACTCCCATATCTGACTTTTTTAAACTACCCAAACCAGCATCGGCATTTTCAGCAATACTTTTGGCTCTTGTTTGTGCATCTTTAGTAGCCTCGGCAATCATTTTTATTTTCAACTCAGCCAATTTGGTATAATAATATTCAGGCGAATTCGAGTAAAACTCCACACCCGAATTGATCAACTCACTCGATTGTCTCGATATTTCTTCAATTTTATTTACTTCTTTAGATTGTATGCTTACGGTTTGTGTTAAAGTAAACCCTGTAAAAATTTGTTCTCGAACAGATCCATTTTCATTATAATTGGTTACAAAATCTTTATTAAAATTTACCGCCGAAAAAACCATATCAGTGCCATTCAATCCTTTAGATGTCAAATACGATTTAATTTTTTCTCGATCGGCATCAAGCGCAGCATAAGCCTCTTTCAAAGTACTGCTTTTTTTGGAGAAACTTCCGCTCCAAACTATCAAGTCAGAGGTAAAATCTTTTTTGCCCAACCCTGTTACGCTTATCGTATCACTACTTTGATTTCTATTTTTAAAAGCATTTGCAAACAAAAAAGCACAAATAATAGCAGCAACAGCAATAATAATGGAGTTTGTATTGTCTTTCATAGTTTCTTAATTTTGAGATTATAAATTTAATTAATTTTCTTACTTAAAATAGTAAACGGAAATCTTATTTTTTTAGTATTTTTACTTTCAAAAATATAATAAAAAATGACTTTTCAAAACACACTTGAGTTTGCGCAACAACAAGACCAGCAAGATCAATTATCAAAGTACAGAAACGAATTTATTTTCCCGCAACACGACGGCAAAAATGTCATCTATTTTACTGGAAATTCACTTGGTTTGCAACCCAAATCTGCCAAATCATATGTTGATGCAGTCATGACTGATTGGGCACAAATGGCGGTAGAAGGACATTTTTATTCTGACAAACCTTGGTGGGATTATCACGAACGTTTTGCAGAACCTTTAGGTAAAATTGTGGGTGCAAAACCTTCCGAAGTTACTGTAATGAATACTTTGACCGTAAATTTACATTTGCTGATGGTTTCGTTTTATCGTCCAACAAAAACCCGTTTCAAAATTATTTGTGAGGAAAAAGCTTTTCCATCAGATCAATATATGTTTCAATCCCAAGTCAATTTTCATTCCCGATACCTCGGGATAAAACCCGAAGATGCATTGGTAGAAATAAAGCGTCGGGAAGGCGAACACAATATTCGATTAGAAGATATTCTTGCAAAAATCAAAGAAGTTGGCGACGAACTAGCTTTGGTCTTGATTGGCGGTGTCAATTATTATACAGGACAAGTGTTTGATATGAAAACCATCACCGAAGCAGGCCACAAAGTAGGCGCAAAAGTCGGCTGGGATTTGGCGCACGCTGCTGGAAATATTGAATTAAAATTGCACGATTGGAATGTCGACTTTGCCTCATGGTGCAGTTACAAATACATGAATTCTGGACCAGGAAATGCTTCTGGTTGTTTTATTCATGAGCGACATCATAACGATCCCGATTTGCCTCGATTTGCAGGTTGGTGGGGACATAATAAAGAGCGGCGTTTCAAGATGGAACAAAATTTCGATCCAGTTCATGGTGCCGATGGTTGGCAAATTTCAAATTTACCCATTTTATCTTTAGCACCCTATCTAGCATCAGTAGAAATCTTTGCTGAGGTTGGTATGGAAAAAATCATCCAAAAACGAAACCAAATCTCGTCCTATCTCGAATTTATACTTCATGAAATTGACAAAGAAGTAAAAGGCAATTTCGAAATCATAACGCCAACCAACCAAGACGAAAGAGGTTGTCAATTATCAGTTTTCTTTCATGGAGAAGGTAGAAGTTTGTTCGAATACCTTATGAAAAATGGAGTTGTAACCGATTGGCGCGAACCCAACGTAATCCGTTTTGCACCTGTGCCACTTTATTGTTCGTTTGAAGATATGTATCGCTTTGGGCAGATTTTAAAAAAAGGGATTATTTGATGATTCGAATGTTTGATTTTTCGAACTTTTTATTACCCAAAAAATCGAATAATCAAGAAATCAAAAAATCATAAAATAAAAAAAATGCATAGATACAAAGATTTAGAAATTTGGAAACAAAGTAGAAAGTTTTGCGTTCCTATTTATAAAATTACCTCAAAATTCCCATCCGATGAAAAGTTTGGTTTAGTTAGCCAATTAAGAAGAGCATCAGTTTCTGTTCCATCAAATATTGCTGAAGGTTCGGCTAAATCATCGGATAAACATTTCTTAGTTTTTTTAGAGACATCGTTGGGCTCTTGTTTTGAGATGGAAACCCAATTATTAGTCTCTCATGATCTTGAATTTATTGACGATGAGACTTTGTCTGACATGTTAAAGCAATTAGAATCCAATATTCAGATGATATCAAAATTCATGAGTTATTTGAAAAGTAAATTATAAATAGATTATTCAATCATTTGATTGTTCGATTTTTCGAAAAATCAAATAATCGAATAATCGAAATTAAAAAAAATGACAAAACAAGAAATTATTGCCACTTTCGATCCAAGTCAACCCGGACTTGCCGACGAATCTATCTTCGGATTACCCTTTTCTGCCGAACAGTCCGAAATTATAATAATTCCAGTACCTTGGGAAGTTACCGTAAGTTATGGCGCAGGCGCATCCGAAGGTCCAAAGGCGATTCTCGAAGCCAGTTTTCAAGTCGACTTACACCATCAAGAATTTCCCGAACTTTGGAAGCTTGGGATGTATCTCGATCTAAACAAACAAACAGAAAATTGGGCAAGCGATTCTGAAAAATATAAGCTGTTAGCACAACCTATTATTAAAGCACTAGAATCGGGCGAGGTAATTGCTGACAATCATGAACTAAATTTCGATTTACATAGCATCAATTTACGCTGTGAGCAATTCAATGAAGAAGTTAAAAACCAAACTTTACATTGGCTCAATCAAGGTAAGAAAGTAGTTCTTTTAGGTGGCGATCATTCTACGCCATTAGGTTATTATCAAGCGTTGGCTACCAAACACAGCGATTTTGGTATTTTGCACCTCGATGCCCACATGGATTTGCGCATTGCCTACGAAGGATTTACCTATTCGCACGCGTCTGTCATGTACAATGCCTTACAAATTCCCGAAATTTCGAAAATAGTGCAAGTTGGGATTCGTGATTTTTGCAAGCAAGAAGTGGAAGTTGCGCAATCCAATCGGGTTTTAGTTCATACCGATATGGATATGAAAGCCGAAACTTTTGCTGGAATTATATGGAAACAACAATGTGATAAAATCATTGCAGAGTTACCACAAAAAGTGACCGTTTCGTTTGATATTGACGGCATGTATGCTTGGTATTGCCCAAATACAGGCACGCCAGTTCCAGGTGGCTTTTCGTACGAACAAGCTACTTATTTGTTGAGCAAATTAGCCAATTCAGATAAAGAAATCATAGGTTTTGACTTAGTTGAAGTTGCTCCAGGCGAAAACGACTGGGATGGTAATGTTGGCGCACGAATGTTGTTTCACATGTGCGGCATGTTGGCAAAAAACAATGAATTGGAAGTTGGTGAAAAGATTATTTTTAAAGAATAAAAAAATCTCAACCCGACATAAATCAAGTTGAGATTTACTCAAAACTAAAACCAAAACTATTGTTTTGTTCCTGAAAAAGCATAACCAGTACACTGAATTTCAATATCTGCACCAGACACGGTCAGCTGAAATGCAGATCCATCACTAAGCTTACCTTGATACGCCGTGGGTGCTGATGTTTGTAATGAAGCAACACTTCTATTTCCAAGTTGTGCACTTTCTATGGTAATAGTCGGGCAACCAGTCTTAGTAATTTTAACAGTAACATCACCCGCAAGCGGCGTGTTGCCATCTACGCCAACATAAGTACCTGTAACAGAGTCCAAGAAGCAAGTTTGTACAGCCGGATTTGTTGCAGGTTTGTCATCGTCTTTAGAACAAGAAGTTATTGTAACTGAAATTAGAACTAATAATAAAAATAAATTTTTCATAATGATTTGATTTAATAATAATTTTTATAGAATTCTAATACTTTATTAGAATCTTTACAAAGTAAATACCATTAAAAGAAAACCACAATACCAATAAAAATGTAATTTTTTATACCTAAAATCAGGTAGTAAATGGTGTTTTAATAAATTTTATATTTAACTTTGAAAATCAATTTTTTTTACTAAAAGATGAAAATCGGGTTATTTTTTATTGTACTATTTTTTAATTGTTCCGTTTTTTCTCAGCGTTATTTCTCTTTAGGCGACGATTCTAAATATATCGATAGTCTTTCTCAAATTGTTTTAACTTCTACATCAGACAGTCTTCGATGTATTTACAGTTTGAGTTTATCCAAACTTTTTTTATTAGAAAACAATACTAAAAAATCCATTTATTATCTAAATCTTGGAAAAAAATTTGCAAAACAAGCTACTTTTCTAAAAGTAGTTGCCAACTATTATGATCTTTTACCTCAATTACAAAAAGGAAATTCTTTACAATTTGAAGATCAACTGCTGGTAATCAACTCAAAATTTAAAAAGTACGGTTTTCCTGAAGCATATAAATTTCGCGTTGAAGTGCTTATTAGCCATTTTAGGATTTTACAAGAAAGTGGCAGGCAAAAAGAATCATTAGACATGCTAATTTTAGAAGCGATTCCGATTGCCTTAAAAAGTAAAGACGACGAAATTATAAGTAAAGTATATAAAGCCATATTTGTAGCATTATTAAATGCCAATGAATCCGAAAAGGCTGAATATTATGCAAAGCAAGCTGAGTTTTACATAGAAAGAGCTACAACACCATCACCAACTTTATTAGAATCTAAGGTAGAAACTTATATTTTGCATTCTGAAAATCTAACGAATCTTAAAAAGTTTAAAGAGGCTAAAATTACCTTAGAAAAAGCAAACAAAATGCTTATTCCATATCCAAAAACTAAATTTAAAAACAAATATTTTTTTTCTAAAGGATATTATTTTTCCAATCTAAAAGCCTATAAAACCTCAATAAAGTATTATGATCTAGGAATCGAAAATTGTAAGTTGACTATTGATTCTTTCTCAGTAACAAGGTTGAAAAGTGGGAAATACGATGCTTTACTCAAACAACAGAAATATGCAGAGGCGATTCCTATCATTGAGAATTTAATAAAAACAGATCAATTTAAAGACAATATAAAGTACCACTACCAAGAATTATCGAAAGCTCAAAACGAGATAGGAAACTATATTAATGCCTACAAAAATTTAACAAATTATGTAAATCTTAGTGATAGTTCCAATACTGAAGCCAATAAAAAGGAAATAGTAGCGCTTGAGGCAAAATTCAAAAAAACCGAAAATGAAAAAAGAATTAATCAATTATTGGCTCAAAAAGAAAAAGCTAGTTTAGTATCAAAAAATGATAGATTAAAATTACTAATATTATCAATTTTGACCATCATTTTATTTTCTGGAATTTTTATTATTTGGAAATATTTTAAAAACCAAAAGCTACAGAAAGAATTAGATTTTAAACAAGAAATAGAATCGCTTGAAAACAAAAAAAATCTAGATATCACAAATGCGCTACTACAAGGCGAAGAAGTAGAGCGCAAGCGGCTTGCAAGAGATTTGCACGATGGTTTGGGCAGTATGTTATCGGGACTAAAATTATATTATTCTGGGACTGAACAAAGCAACAAAAAAGAGTTTCAAGAAGTAAATCACCAATTAGATAATTCAATCAAAGAATTGAGGCAAATTGCGCAAAATCTAATGCCAGAGTCCTTGTTAAAATTAGGATTAATAGCAGCTTTGAAAGATTTATGCACTCGTTTTTCGAATGATAAAACGGCAATTGAGTTTCAAGATTTTGGTGTTCAAAGCAATATTTCAGAGAGTAAACAAATTACTATTTATAGAATTATTCAAGAACTAATAAACAATGCCCTGAAATATGCCAACGCCACCGAAATAATAGTAAATTGCAGTCAAAACCAAAATATTTTTTTGATAACTGTGGAAGATAATGGCGTTGGTTTCGATGCTAAAAAATCTGATTTATTTGTCGGAATGGGCCTTAAAAATATTAAAAACAGAGTCGATTTTCTTAAAGGAGAACTTGATATTGATTCGCAACCTGAAACAGGAACCGTTTTTAACATTGAACTCGATATATTGGAAAATTAAATAAAATTATATATGATAAAACCAATAAAAATTGTAATAATTGATGACCATCCTATGGTTGTTGAGGGCATCGCTACTTTTTTATCAAAATCGGATAATTTTGAAGTTGTGGCTTGTTTTACAAATGGTTTAGAAGTATTAGAATTTGCAAAAAACAATCCTGTAGATTTAATTTTTCTTGATGTTTTTATGCCCACTATCAACGGAATTGATTTATGTAAACTAATCAAACAAAGTCATCCCGAAATCATAATTCTCGGCATGAGCAGCCAATCAGAACGAAGTTTGGTTATGCAGTTTATTCAAAATGGGGCCAATGGCTATTTGCTTAAAAATGCCTCAAAAGAAGAATTTTTTGATTGTATTGTAAAGGCTATAAACGGCGAAATTGTTTTTAGCAACGAAGTAAAACAAATAATTAGCAAACCCGAAATATCTGATTTTAAAAAGTTACCAAGTTTAACCCGTCGTGAAAAAGAAATTTTAAATCTTATAATTTCAGGAAAAAACAGCCAAGAAGTTGCAGATGCTTTGTTTTTAAGTTTTTTGACAATTCAAACACATCGTCGCAATATTATGACTAAACTTGAAGTAAAAAACATTGCCGAACTGATAAATGTTGTTCAAAAAAACAGAATCCTATAACATGAAAATTTTCAAAAAAGTAGTACTTATTTTTATTTTTTTAATTGCAATTTTAGCAATTTCAATTTTCGGATATCTTCAGTATTCAAAGCCAAAATATGAAGGCAAAATTTCTATAAAAAACCTATCTAAAACGACAGATGTTTATTATGATGAATATGGAATTCCGCATATTTATGCTGCCAACCAAAAAGATGCTTTTTTAGCACTTGGCTATGTACATGCGCAAGATCGATTATGGCAAATGGAACTTTTACGACGTATTGCGCCGGGGCGATTGTCTGAAGTTTTTGGTAGTGTTGCACTCGAAAACGACAAGTTTTTTGCAGGAATTGGGATCAATGAATCTTCAGAAAAAGCAATTGCTGGACTCGATAAAAACTCCGAAACGTATCAATTTACTGCTGCTTATCTTGACGGAATAAACCAATATCTCGAAAACGGGAAAACGCCAATTGAATATACAATTCTGGGTCTAAAAAAAGAAAAATTTACAATAAAAGACGTTTATAATACCTTTGGTTATATGGCTTTTAGCTTTGCAATGGCCGAAAGAACAGATCCATTATTGTCTTCTTTAAAAAACAAATTAGATTTAAAATACCTAAACGAATTAGGAATAAAAAGCGAATTCAACACGACCAAAATCAAAAACCATCAAGGAAATTTCGAAGAGTATGCAACAATTTCGAAAGCCATAACACAATTAATGGGCAAATCGTTCGCGCCGCCGTTTATTGGCAGTAACAGTTGGGTTTTGGCACCAGAAAAAACAAAAAACAAAAAAGTTATTTTCGAAAACGATCCACATATTGGTTTTTCGCAACCTTGCACTTGGTTTGAAGCGCATTTGGTTTGTCCAGAATATGAAACATATGGCTATTTTTTGGCTGGAACACCTTTTCCGTTATTAGCACATAATCGAGAATATGCATACGGTTTAACGATGTTCGAAAATGACGATTTAGATTTTTTTCAGGAAACTATAAATCCTGAAAATCCCAATCAATACAAAACTGTAGATGGCTATAAAAATTTTGAAACTACTACCAAAACGATTAAAGTAAAAGATACCTTGTCAGTCAAGTTGAACATTAAAAAATCGATTCATGGACCAATAATGAATGGCTTGATTAACAACATAAAAAGTAAAAATCCAGTAGCAATGTCATGGATTTATACCCAACAAAAAAACCAATCTATAGAAGCCGTTTATAAATTATCGCATGCCAAAAACGCCAATGATTTTTATGCCAATATTGCCTTGATTTCTTCGCCTGGACTCAATATTATGTATGGCGATGCCAAAGGAAATATCGCTTGGATTACTTCTGGAAAATTATACAAAGTGCCAACTTCTGTAAATCCAAATCTTATTTTGGATGGCGCAAACGGTGTTGATGACAAAAAAGAATTTATCAATTTTTCGAAAAATCCACATTCTATAAATCCGCCGTGGAACTATGTAGCAACTGCCAATAACCAGCCTGAAGCCGTTGATGGGTATTTGTATCCTGGATATTATTTACCAGAAAACAGGTCTAGCCGAATCAAATCTTTATTAGAATCAAAAAACAATTGGACAAAAGAAGAAGTAGCCAATATGAGCTTGGATAATGTTGCAGAAATAGACAAAAAAGTTGTCGCCAATTGGTTGCAATATTTGGAAATAAATTCTAAATCTGATAAAGAAAAACAAGCAATAACTATCCTGAAAAACTGGAATGGCTCAACGGCAATTGACCAAATTGCTCCAACAATATATGCAAAATGGTTGTCGTTTTATTTCGAAAATACCTTTGAAGACGAAATGGGAACTTCTGAATTTGAAACATTTCTAAGCACCCATTTGGCCAAGCAAATTATTGCAAATCAAGGATTAAATGAAAACTCGATTTGGTGGGATAACGTTGCCACAAAAAGCATTAAAGAAACCAAAAAAGACATTATCAACAAAGCGTTCAAACAAGCAATAAGTAGTTTAGAAAAACAATTTGGAAGCGATAATGCTAAATGGGTTTGGGGCAATTTTCATACTTTGGAACACGAACATCCTTTGGGCGAAGTTGCTGTTTTGAAATCCTTTTTCAATGTTGGTCCTTATAAAATTGCTGGTGCAAATGAAGTAATCAACAACATGATTTTCGGTTATGAAAGTTATGAAAATGCCAATGTTCAAGCTGGACCGTCAACGCGTCGTATCATCGATTTTTCGGATATAGAAAACAGTTGGAGCATTTTGCCAACAGGCAACTCGGGCAATCCGATGAGCAAGCACTATAACGACCAAGCACAAATGTATGCAGATGGAAAATTCAGAAAAATGAAAATGAATAAAAAGGAGATTGTAGCAACTTCGAGAAAGTTGGTTTTTCGACCTAAATAATTTGTAAAATGAACACATTTCGAATTCTAATCAATAAATTTGCAAAACCGTTTACCATTTATACATGCAAACTCCCAAAAAAATCGCCATTGTAGGATCAGGATTAGTAGGATCTTTACTTGGAATTTATCTCAAAAAACGCGGACATCAAGTAGATGTTTTTGATAGAAGTCCTGATATCAGAAAAATAAATTTCTCCGGTCGTTCTATTAATCTTGTCATGTCCAATCGTGGCTGGAAAACCCTCGAAGATATTGGACTTCGCGAAGAGATAGAAAAAATCGGAATTCCTGTCGACAAACGTTGTATGCACATGAAAGACAGCTCGTTAGTGTATCAAAATTACGGAAAAGATGGCGAGTTTATATACTCACTTTCTCGAGGAATTCTGAATAAAAAAATGATCGAACTCGCTGAAAAAGCAGGCGTAAATTTTAAATTTGAGCAAAAAGTTTGGGATGTAGATTTAACAACAGCAACAATTTCTATAGGAGAAACTGAAAGAGGCGAGTGGACGACCGAAGATTATGACTTAACATTTGGATCTGATGGCGCATTTTCTCGAATTCGCCACCGAATGCAACGCCAAAGCATGTTCAATTATTCGCAAGAATTTCTAGAAATAGGCTATAAAGAATTGCACATTCCTGCAAATGCAGATGGATCACACAAACTTGACAAAAACTCCTTACACATTTGGCCAAGAGGAAAATTTATGTTGATGGCTTTGGCAAATTTAGATGGAAGTTTTACCTGTACGCTTTTTATGCCGCACGATGGCGAAAACTCTTTCGATTCGATAAAAAACACCCAACAATTAGAAGTTTTTTTCGGATTGCATTTTCCAGATACTAAAGAAGTAATTCCGGATTTGATCGAAGATTTCTTTAAAAATCCAACCAGTTATTTGGTTACCATGAAGTGTTTTCCTTGGACTTATTCTGATAAGGTTGCCTTGATTGGCGATGCTTGTCATGCTATGGTTCCGTTTTACGGGCATGGCATGAACTCTGGCTTCGAAGACATTACAGTGCTTAACGAAATGATGGATAAATATGGCGACGATTGGGCGAATCTTCTAAATGATTACGAAAATTCTCGAAAACCAAATACAGACGCTATTGCCGAACTTTCGTATCGAAATTTTATGGAAATGAGCGCCAAAACTGCCGATGCTAACTTTCTTCTTCAAAAGAAAATCGAAAAATGGTTTTCAGACAAACATCCAGATAAATGGATTCCGCTTTACAGCCGAGTAACTTTTAGTTTGCAACCCTATGCTGAAGCTCTTGCCATAGGCGATTTGCAGGAAAAAATCATGCAAGAAGTTTTGAAAATAGAAAATATTGAGCAAATTTGGAATTCGAACGAAGTTGAAAATTTGATATTAGAAAAACTAAATTCTTGATTATGAAATCTGATGTCTAATTTTCTTCTCGATGTACTTTAGCAAAATCAAATGCAGGTTTGCAAATGGCAATATATTCGCACACTTCATCAAACGGATTTGAATACTGAACCCTTGTGTTTGCTTCAATTTTTATAGATTGACCAGCTTCAAGGATGATTGTTTCGCCATCAATAATAAATTGTTTTTTACCCGAAATGATATAGGTGTATTCTTCAAATTCTGGTGTTTGAAACGGCTCAGCCCAACCTGCCGGTGCAATCATGTGCGCAATAGAAATTTCTTTATTGCCCGTTGTGGCGTTTCCGTGGTGTTCCTCAATTAATTTACCATCGGTTGTTGGGACTATAAAAGGGGCTTTTTGTATAAAGTATTTTTTCATTCTTTTATTATTTTTTCAGTTTGTACGCCTTTTGTAGTATGAATTTTTAATAAATAAATACCCGAATTTTTATCCGAAAAATCAATATTAGATACAACTTTAGGATAAATTGCAATTAACCTTCCAAATATATCAAATAGTTCTAATAATTCTATTTTATCTGGCGAATCAATAAATAAAGTCGATTTTGTTGGATTCGGAAAAACGGTACACTTGTTTTTTACGCTAGATTGATCAGCGTTCGATAAATTTGAAGTAATAATAAGTTGCTCATAAGCATTGTTAATGCCGCATTTTGACGCTGTTAATTTTACCAAATATTGTCCTGCAGTTGGGTAGGTATGTGTTGGATTATTTTCGATTGAAGTTTGCCCATCACCAAAATCCCATAAATACTCATTTGCGTTACTTGAAGTATTTGAAAACGAAACAACAGTTGTATACAAATTGGTAGTTGTAAAATTCGAAATAGGATCATAGCTACCCACTTTCCATTGTAATAAATTATCAAAAACAAGACTTTTAGTAGCTGTTTTTATAATAGTGGCATCAGCAGTAGATAAACCAGCATTGAAGGTAATCAGCGTTGGATTTTTTCTTAAAATAGTAGTATAAAAACAACAAGCCGCAATGTAAGATCCTAAAATTGAAGGATGACTTCCATCTGGATCATACAAATTCATTGCAGGATAATTTTCTCTAATGTACCGCCAAACCACAGAAACTGGCGATACTATAGCGTTATTTGAATTGGTCATTGTTAAATAGCGTTCTTTTAGTAAATTGTCCATTCCTATATAACTACAAACAGGCGGATTGGTTCCACAATTATCAACATCGCCATTTTGTCTTCCCCAAGTCATGTAAAAAACAGTTTCGGCACATGGATTTTGAGCTATTATTGTAGCGTTTAAGCTTTCGGCATAAGGAAAAACTTGAGTCGCAACTTGATTTAAAGGAAAAGCGGGCAACTGACTTTGTTCTTGCAAAACAACAAAATCCCAGTTTCCTTGTGCTATTTTAGCCAACGAAACCGCGTTTGTACTATGCCCTTGTAGCGTGTTGCCGCCAGGCGTATTACTATCTACAACAAGCACATCATTTGTAGATTGCGACATATTGACCAGCAATTGTGGCAAATTAAAATACTCTGTGTAGCTATTTCCAAGAAAAAGAACCTTTTTTTCTTGAGAAAAAATTTGATGATTTGTAACAATTAGAAGTGTTAGAATAATTGTTTTTTTCATGTTAATTAGAAATTATTAAAATTTAGTAACGCCTTTTTATGCTTTTGGGTAGCTAGGTTTTATAAAAATAATCTCGTAAATTTTATTTATAAAATACAACTTCCTCATTCTATAAATGAAGGAACTTTTAAATTAAAGATTAAAATTACTTATTTTAATTCAAATTTCTTGTAAAGGTAACGCTACTTTATCAAAAAAAGTAGCTAATTAGAGCAATAAATGAATTGTTACTTTAAAATATTTTTTAAATTTGAATTTGAAAATTCTGATTCCAATAATTCATGACTAATCCAATAACTATTAAAGCAATTATTGAAGTGCCTATTGAAAAAGCATGGAACTATTGGAACCAACCGCAACATATTCTAAATTGGAATACGGCATCGCCTGATTGGCATACTGTTTCGGCAGAAGTAGATTTGCAAGTTGGCGGAAAATTTTCGTCAAGAATGGAAGCCAAAGATGGCAGTTTCGGATTTGATTTTTGCGGATTTTATGACGAGATAACACTTCATAAATCTATAAAAATAACGCTCGGCGACAACCGAAAAATGAATGTAGATTTTGTAGAAGTAACAAATGGTGTCCAAATCGCCGAAATTTTTGAGCCAGAAACCGAAAATACTATCGAGTTACAACAACAAGGTTGGCAAGCAATTTTAGACAATTTTAAAAATTATACTGAAAATTATTAACTACAAAACTACTGATTATGAAAATTCTTAAAAAAATACTTATTGTACTTTTTGTCTTGATTGCGTTATTATTAATAATCGCTTTATTCGTTCCAAAAACCTATACCGTTTCGGTTTCTGAAACCATAAATGCACCAAAACAAGTGGTTTTTGACTATGTAAAATTGGTAAAAAATCAAGAAAAATATAGCGAATGGGTTTTGGCAGATTCGATAAAAAAACCAAAATACACTGGCGTTGATGGCACCGTTGGGTTTGTTTCGGCTTGGGATAGTGAAATTACGGGTTCTGGCGAACAAGAAATTACTAAAATTTCGCCCGATAGAATTGATGTTGATTTGCGTTTCAAAAAACCAATGGAAGGCAACCAGAAAGCCGCCACAATATTGGAAGCAATCTCAGAAAATCAGACTAAAATAACGGCCGATTTTTATGGAAATGACCCATATCCTTTTAATCTATTATCGTTTATAGGTAAAAATATTATTAAAGATACTGAAACCAAAAATCTAAAAAATCTGAAAGTAATTTTGGAGAAAAAATAATTTTATACTTTAATTTAATTATTGATTTTTGAGATTGCTATTGAAATTGTAATTGAATTTATCGCTTCAAAACCTTCATCAATACGCTAAAAGCACCTCGAATAAAACTTGCGCTTGTAACGACTTTTACTACTGATTTACCGATGACTTCGGCGGTACTTGGACCTTTTGCTTCCTGTTTTTCTTCTTCTTTTTCGGCTACTTCGGCAGAAATTTCTTCGATTTTTTTGGTCAAAATTTCGTAAGCACTTTCTCTGTCAATTTCTTCGGCGTATTTTTTTACCAATTTCGAGTTTGCGTTGATTTCGTCAATTTCGGTTGGCGATAAAATATCCATACGGCTTTCTGGTGCGCGCATCATGGTGGCAGCTAGTGGCGTTGGGATTCCTTTTTCGTTCAAAGCGGTTACTAATGCTTCTCCAATTCCTAATGATGTCAATAATTCTTCTGTTTTATAGAATTCTGATGTTGGATAATTATCGGCTGTTTGATTGATTGCTTGTCTGTCATTGGCTGTAAAAGCGCGTAATGCATGCTGAATTTTCAAACCCAATTGTGCCAAAACACCTTTAGGGATATCCATTGGGTTTTGAGTTATAAAATATACACCAACACCTTTGGATCGTATTAATTTGATAATCGTTTCAATTTGATCTAGCAACGTTTTGCTCGCTTCATTAAATATAAGATGCGCTTCGTCAATAAAAATAACCAGTTCAGGTTGGTCGAGATCGCCTTTTTCGGGCATTAGTTGGTATATTTCGGCTAATAAATTAAGCATAAAAGTCGAAAACAACTTGGGTTTGTCTTGTATGTCGGTGAGTCGTACTATATTAATGTAAGCTTGACCGTTTTCGTCAATACGCATCAAGTCGTCAATTTCGAAGGATTTTTCGCCAAAAAAGATATCGGCACCTTGTTGTTCAAGCTCAATGATTTTCCTTAATATAGTTCCTGTAGTAGCTGTCGAAATTTTTCCGTACGATTCTTCAATTTCGTCTTTTCCTTCTTCGGTAATATAATTCATGACTTTTTTAATGTCTTTCAAATCGAGCAAAGGCATTTTGTTATCATCACAATATTTAAAAATAACCGAAATTACTCCAGCTTGCGTATCATTTAAATCTAAAATTCTAGAAAATAAAACAGGTCCAAACTCTGAAACGGTAGCACGCAATCGAACACCGTTTTGTTCTGAAAGTGTTAATAATTCAGTCGAAAATCCTTTTGGAGCAAACGGAATATTGATTTTGGTATGCCTTTCTGTAATAAACGATTTTTCTTCGCCAGCCATTGCAATGCCAGAAAAATCACCTTTTATATCCATCATCAAAACAGGAATACCGTTTTGAGACAATTGCTCAGATAATACCTGAATGGTTTTTGTTTTTCCAGTTCCCGTTGCACCAGCAATCAAGCCATGGCGGTTCATAGTTTTAAGTGGAATATTCACAAAAACATCGGCAATAGCTTCGCCATCTAGCATTGCAGCTCCCAAAGTTATTGCTGTTCCTTTGGAAGTATATCCTTCATTTATTTGCGTTATAAAATCTTCTTTTTGACTCATGTTGAACTTTTTCTTGAATTAATAGTAGTATGTTAAAGGCGAAAGGTACTATTTTTTTCTAAAAACCCATTTTTTCTTCTTTAATCTTACTGGAAATAGGGGATGAAATTGGGATTTAAAAATTTTTAACAAATAATGTTTTAATAATACAATATATGTTTTATTCTTACGTTTTTGATAGTATATCGATGTTTTATTTTGTAATTTTTAGTTTTATTGCTCAAATTTTATATAATAATGAAAAAACGAGATATGCAATGATTTGGGTAATTGATAAATTTTTCAACAAAGTTTCAATAAAGTTTTTTTATTTAAACTAAAAAATTAAATTTGCTCCTAATCAAGTTTAATAAAACTACAACCAATAATTATTTAAAACTAAAATTACAAAAAAAATGGCAAACGCAAAAAAAGACAACGGGTCAAACGGAGGAGGAATGATGACAGGATTAATCATCATCGCATGCTTAATAGTAGGAACATTAGTGTGGAAATTCCTTATGGGAGCAGCCAGTAACTTTGAAGGAGGCGATCCAGAAAAAGGACATCCGTTAAACACTTTAGGAATGGTTTACAAAGGAGGATTTATTGTTCCTGTTTTAATTGGAATGTTGTTAATGGTAGTTGTTTTCTCTATCGAGCGTTTTATGGTAATATCAAAAGCTGCCGGAAAAGGAAATATTGATACTTTTATGAAAAAAGTACAAGGAAACATCACAAGTGGTGATATCAATGCAGCAATCGAAAACTGTGACAACCAAAAAGGTTCAGTTGCCAACGCAATCAAATCTGCATTATTGAAATATCAAGATGTAAAAAAAGAAGGCTTAGACAGTGAAAAAGCAGCCGAAACTATCCAAAAAGAAATCGAAGAAGCTACTTCTTTAGAAATGCCAATGTTAGAAAAACACATGACTATTATCTCTACAATGGTATCTTTAGGAACTCTTGGAGGATTATTAGGAACAGTATCTGGGATGATCAAAGCGTTTGGTGCATTAGCAAGCGCAGGAACTCCTGACCAAGCAGCGTTAGCAACAGGTATTTCTGAGGCATTGATTAATACAGCAACTGGTATTGCAACTTCTGCATTAGCAATTGTAATGTACAACTTCTTTACTTCAAAAATCGATACGTTGACTTATTCTATTGATGAAGCTGGAAGCACAATCATGAATACATACAGAAAATTTGCTAGTTCAAAATAATAATTGATTTTTAGAAATTGAATACAACTAGTTTCAATTTTTTAAATCTTAAATAATAAAGTAAAAATGGCAAAAGTAAAAACACGTAGTAACGCAGCCTCTATTGATATGACGGCAATGTGTGACGTAGCTTTCTTGTTATTGACGTTCTTTATTTTGACCGCAACTGCAAAACAACCAGAAGCCTTGGCGGTAGATACGCCAGCGTCTACAGTACAAACAAAGTTACCAGATTCTGATTTGGCTACGATTACTGTTGGACAAAACAAAGTGTTTTTTGGTTTGCAAGGAAAAGATATACGCGCAAGAACTTTAGAGTTAATGGCACAAAAATATCAAGCAAAGTTTACAGATGCAGAGAAAGAAAAATTCTCTTTAATCGAAACTTTCGGAATGCCACTTCAAGATTTGAAAAGCATTCTAGATATGCCCAATGCAGATCGTAACAAAGCGGGTGTGCAACCCGGAATACCAAAAGATTCGCTCGACAATCAATTGGCAGATTGGATTCAGAATGCGCGTTTAGCGACCATCGAACTCCATGACAAAGAACTCCAAATCGCTATCAAAGGCGATGCTAAAGAAGAATATCCGCAAATCAGAAAGATTATGGATATTTTGCAAGACCAAAAAATCAATAGCTTTAATCTAGTTACGGGTTTACGAGGAAAAGATTTTTAATTTAAATAAAAATATACAATGGCTGAATTAAATACCAGCGACTCCAGTAGTAAAAAAGGTGGAGGAAAAGTAAGAAGTAAAAAATCAAACTCTAAAGTTGACCTAACGGCAATGGTAGATTTGGCTTTCTTATTGATCACCTTTTTTATGCTTACCACGTCGCTATCCAAACCACAATCTATGGATTTGGGTTTGCCAGATAAAGAAGACGATCCTGACAAAGAGAAACCAGTAAAAGTAGATGAAAATCGTACAATGACCGTTTTGCTTGGAGACAACAACCAAATGAAGTATTATATGGGGTTAATTTCTAATCCTGCTGTAAAACCAACCGATATTGCTTATGGAAAAGCAGGAATTCGTGAAGTGCTTCTTAAACAAAAGAAACTTGTTGAGGAATATACCAAAGATAAAAAGAAAGGACTTATTGTAATTATCAAACCTACAAAAAAATCCAATTACAGAAATCTTGTAGACATTCTTGACGAAATGGCAATTGCCGATGTACCAACGTATGCTATTGTAAATGATTTTCTTCCTGAAGAAAATGGTTTGTTTAAAGCTACAGCAGATGCACCTGTAACACCAGCAAAATAATTTCACGAAAGTGATCATTTAATACAAAAACAAATGAAATTAGATATTTTAAATAAAAAATGGCTAGACATGGTTTTTGAAGGACGTAACAAAAGTTACGGTGCTTACGAGTTGCGTAAGGACGCTCCAAAAACATCGGTTCGAGCATTAGTACTTGGTGCTATCATTTTTAGTTTATTGCTAAGCGCGCCACTTATCGCAAGGTTAATTCCGGAAGGTAATGATGACGAAGCTTTAGACAAAAAAATCACAACGGTAAAACTTCCACCTAAAGAAAAACCACCCGAAAATTTGCCACCGCCACCGCCACCGCCACCTAAAGTAGATCAAGTAAAATTTGTGAAACCAGTAGTTGCCAAGGCAGAAGAAGTAGTGGAAGAGCCACCAAAAATCAAAGAAATTGTTGATAAAAAGTTAGGTGCAGAAACTGTAAAAGGTGATCCAGATGCAGAACTTACAGTAGAGCCAGTAGGTAACGGACCAAAAGATGTTGTTGAAGAAGTAGATAACAACATCTACAACACAGCAGGTATCGAAGTAAAACCAGATTTCCCTGGTGGAATCGAAAAATTCTACGGATTTGTGGGTAAAAACTACCAAGTTCCTGAAGAGGAAGGTTTGAAAGGAAAAGTATTCGTTTCGTTCGTTGTTGAAAAAGATGGATCATTAACCGACATCAAAGTTATCCGAGATATTGGTTATGGTACAGGTAAAGAAGCAATTCGTGTTTTGAAATCTTGTCCACGTTGGAATCCTGGGGAACAAAACGGAAAAAAAGTGCGTGTTTTGTATTCGCTTCCTATCAACATTCAATCAGCTGAATAAGAATCTATGAATTTTATAGAAATTTTTAAGAAGAAATCGCCCAACGAGCGATTTCTTCTCGTTATAGGAATCCTGTTTTTTTCGGTGTATCTCGTTCTAGGAATTTTAATAATTTTCTGGAAAAACTTCCCGTTCCAAATCGCTACACAATATCGCATCGCTTTTGGCGTTTTGCTTATCGTGTATTCTTTTATTCGCTTTGTTCGATTATTGAATGCTAATAAAAATTGAAATGAAAAAAAAATCCATTCTTAGCATCGTTTTTCTGGTAGCAGTATCTTTTATTGTTATTAAATGCAATACCAAAACCGATAAAGAAACCATCTTGACAGGAACAGCAACCGTTATGGTAGACGAAAGCTTGTTACCTATAATAGAAGAACAAAAGCAAATTTTTGAAAACAAATACAAAGCAACTATAAACCTTAAAGGAAGCTCCGAAGCTGAAATAATGCAAGGTTTACTTAAGGATTCTATACATATTGCAGTTTTAACAAGAAAATTGTCAATCCAAGATTCCTTACGAATTGTAAAACTAAAGAAAAAACCACGTCAAACTCTTTTTGCTTCTGATGCCATTGCACTAATCGCCAATAAGAAAGCAAATGATACTTTGGTTACTATTCAAGAAATTATCGATTTTATGCAAGGCAAAACTTCTACCATAAAAGGATTGGTTTTTGACAATCCCAATTCGAGTTCGGTGCGCTACATGAACGATTTGGCGGGATTAATATCTACACCCGAAAAAAATATTTTTTCCTTTAAAACCAATCAAGAAGTCATCAAATATGTTTCAGAAAATAACGGAATGATTGGCGTAGTTGGACTCAATTGGTTGCAACAAAACAATATAAACCTTAAAAACATTAGTTTATTAAGTGTTAAAAGTTTAAAAAATGATGCGTACATTTACCCTTCGCAAAATAACATCGCCGACAAAAGTTATCCTTTGGCACGCGATTTGTATATTATCAATTGTCAAGGATACGACGGATTAGGAATGGGCTTTGCCTCGTTTGTGACAGGCGAAATCGGACAACGAATTATATTAAAATCGGGGCTTTTGCCTTTCAGGATGCCTGGACGAAATATAATGATTAGAAAAAATATAGAAAAAGAAATTAAATAACAACCAAAATGAAAACGAATTTAGTAATTGCCAGTTTTGCATTATTAGCAACAGCGACAACAGTAAATGCACAAGATCTCGAAGCAGTAAAGAAAACTATCGATGCCGAAAAATATGAAGCAGCCAAAAAAACACTAAAAAGTATTGTTGCGACCACGCCAGCTAGCGGAAAAGCAGCTTTCTTGTTAGGAAACGTTTATTTGAAACAAAACATCGAAGATTCTGCCAAAATTTATTTCCAAAAAGGACTAACTGCCAAAGATGGTGCTAAGTTCAATAATATCGGAATGGGTCAAATCGACCTTAATAACGGTAACGTTGTAGCGGCTCAAGCTAATTTTGCATTAGCAACCAAAGATTTAAAAAAGAAAGACATCGAAGAATTATTGAATGTTGGCAAAGCGTATACCAATGCTTCAAAACCAAATTATAAATTAGCCATTGAAGTTTTAAATAAGGCAAAAGCCATCAACGGAACCGATCCACAAGTACAAATTGCGCTTGGAGATGCATATTTTGGGGATAAAAACCAAAACGAAGCCTATGGCGCCTACAGAAATGCTGTAGCTACTGATGCGACATTAATTCGTGCCAAAATGCAACAAGGAGTTTTGCTAAAAGGTGCAAAAGCCTACACAGAAGCCGTTAAAGCTTATGACGAAGTAATGAAAGCCAACCCAACTTACGGGCCAGTATATCGTGAATTGGCAGAAACTTATTACTATTGGGCAAATAACGAACCAAAAAAATACAACGAATACATTCAAAAAGCATTACCAATGTACGAAAAATACATGGCAAACACCGATTATTCGTTAACTTCTCGTATGCGTCACGCCGACTTTTTGATTCTTGCAAAAGACTACAAAGCCTTGGAAGTAGAAGCCAACGAAATGCAAAAATTGGATAAAGTAAACCCTAGAATCCTTCGTTATTTAGGATATTCAGCTTACGAAAACGGAAATGTAGATACCGCAATAAAGTCAATATCAGATTTTATAGGTAATGGCAAAAACAAAGTAATCGCTCGTGACCACATGTATCTTGGATTGGCGCAACTCAAAAAAGCAAATAACGTAGAAGCAAAAACCATCGACCAACCACTTTTTGACGCAGCAGTTGCCAACATCAAAAAATCGGTAGAAATGGAAATCACCATGACAAACGACTTGAGCGAATTGGGTAAAAAATTCTATGAGCAAAAGTTATTCAAGCAAGCAGCGGCGATCTACGACATTGCCATCACAAACAAAGAGTCAAAAAACTACTTGTTAGATAATTTCTATTTAGGAAACTCGCTCTACTACAATAACACCCGTAAAGATGTTGTCAAAGCAGATCCAGCAGAGTTGACAAGAGCCGACGAAGCTTTTGCCCGTGTAATCGAAGCATCGCCAACCACGCAAGACGCCTATATTTTTAGAGCAAGAACCAACAATTTGCTAGAAAACGATGCCAACACCATCAAATTCTACGAAGAATATGTGCGTGTCGTAACCGAAAAAGGAGCAGAAGAAGTGACCAAAGCCAAAGCCAAAATCATGGAATCGTATAATAACATCGGTGCCAATTATGCCAATACAGACAAAGCCAAAGCAAAAGAATATTTCAACAAAACCTTGGCAATCGACCCAACAAATGCCTATGCAACAAGCTCATTGGCAAGTTTAAAATAATAATAAAAAATATTCCAAAAACCGTCTTGTTTACCAAAACAAGGCGGTTTTTTTATTTGGAGCCATCCCGAAGTCTCGGGAGCTTGGGCTGTATCCGAATGGCAATTCCTGCTTTTCGTTTCAATCTTTTTTATAGGTTTTATTATCCTGAGCATGTCGAAGGACAAAACCTATAAAAAAGGATTTCCACTGCAATCAGGGCTAGGCGACAAACTATTTGACTATTTGTTAACTACGGTAAGCAAAAATTGTCACTACTCTAAAACTTAAATGAACTTAAATCACTTATATGTTTTAAAAAAAAGTAAATGTTTCTAATTACACCTTCCAAGATTGAGATCAAAAATCTACATTCTCAATTCTTTAATCTGCAATCTAGTCACTATCTTTGCAAAATCAATAAAACAATAATGCTCAATAAAGAAACACAACTTGCCGTCGAAAAAGGAATTATGCTTCCACTCATGGAAGAGTTTTATACCATTCAAGGCGAAGGCTATCATACAGGAACAGCAGCTTATTTTATTAGGATTGGCGGTTGCGATGTAGGTTGCCACTGGTGCGATGTGAAGGAAAGCTGGAACGCCGAGTTGCATCCACCAACGCATATTGGAAAAATTGTAGAAAACGCCAAAAAATACTCTGAAACAATTGTTATTACTGGCGGTGAACCCTTGATGTGGGACATGACCGAATTAACCACAAATCTAAAAGCTCAAAATCTGAAAGTACATATAGAAACCTCTGGTGCTTATAAACTATCAGGTATTTGGGATTGGATTTGTCTTTCGCCAAAAAAGAATAAGCTACCTACCCAAACCGTGTATGATGCTGCCAACGAGCTCAAAGTGATAATCCACAACAAACACGATTTTATTTTTGCCGAAGAGCAAGCTCAAAAAGTAAACCCAAACGCGATACTTTTTCTGCAACCCGAATGGAGCAAAAAAGAAGAAATGACCCCGCAAATAGTCGATTATGTCATGGCAAACCCAAAATGGCGCGTGTCGTTGCAAACGCATAAATATTTGAATATTCCTTAACTTACACACAAAAACTAATTTTCAAAAAAAAACACAATGAAAAAAATAAGCTTTTTTTTTATCTTTCTTGCTTTTCAATTACTTACTATTCCTTCTGCTAATGCACAAGAACCTGCAAACAAAAACGACAATAGTATTTATAACACAGCTGGAATTGAAGTTAAACCAGATTATCCAGGAGGCATTAATGAATTTTATAAATTTGTTGGTAAAAACTATAAAGTGCCTAATGTACAAGGATTATCAGGGAAAATTTTTGTAAGTTTTGTAGTTGAAAAAAATGGTAAATTAACAGATATAAAAGTTATAAGAGATATTGGATACGACACTGGCAAAGAAGCAATTCGGATTTTAAAAAAGTGCAAAAAATGGTCGCCTGGAGAACAAAACGGTCAAAAAGTTCGAGTTTTGTATTCGTTGCCAATAAACATTGTTGCTAATTAATTTTCAATTTTCTCGAATTTTTAGCCTTGATCCATCCTGCAACGAACAGCGAGATTGGCTTCTAAAATAACCTTGCCAAATAATCATAATGTTCGCCTTCAAGAACTATCTGGCAAGTTAAATTTGCTTCGGCAGCCTTTTTTTCAAGCAATTCATAATCCATATACAACCACGGAAAAGGCTTTTCAGTTTGGTTTTTGTATTGAATTGTAAATGTCAATGCGCCATAATAGCGGTCTTGAGGCAAATCATCGTCATCATACATATAAATAATATCGGACGAATCTATCAAAATCTGTCCGTTTGGAGCAAGCAAAGATTTTAGTTTTTGAAGGTATTTTGGTGCTTCTGCAAGTGTTTGAAATATTCCTGTTCCGTTCATTAATAACAAAATGGTATCGTATTTTTCCTCATGGAGTTCTAGTATGTTTAGAACTTTTGCTTTTTTGAGGCCTCGAAGTTGGCACGCTTTTATGGCATTTTCAGATATGTCGATAGCAGTGACATCAAATCCTTTCTGTTGCAAATACAGGCTATGACTTCCGGCACCGCAACCTACGTCGAGAATTTTTCCGAAACAAAAATCTAAAGCTTTTTGCTCAATTTTTGGCATTTTGTCATAGTTACGAAACAAATAGGCAACCGACATTTCATCAGCATCAGAAATTGTGGTTTTGGTAACTAGATCTTCTGGAGAATTGTTGGTTTGAAAATCTAGAATGGCTTGTCCGAATAAATCTAACATTTTTTATGGTTTAAATGGTTTAAGAGCTTAAATTTGTTGTTAGAACGGCGTGATAATATTAAACGAAATTAAACAATGTTAACCCAACTTAATCTATTACAAAAAGAAGCCAAAGATAAACATCTCGAAAACAAAAAGTATTTTGTAAAGTTAAAAAACAAACCGCCCAAAAACTTGGATTATATCATGCAGGATTTGCATGATGCCGAGTTCAAGAAAACCGATTGTTTGTCGTGTGCCAATTGCTGTAAAACGACTGGACCACTTTTTACTGACATTGATATTGACCGTATCGCCAAACATTTGAGACAAAAACCACAACAATTTATCAACCAATATTTGCGTATTGATGAAGATAAGGATTATGTGTTGCAACAAGTGCCTTGTACTTTTCTAGATCAAGACAACAAATGTTTTATATATGATGTTCGCCCAAAAGCGTGTCGAGAGTTTCCGCATACCGACAGAAAAAAATTCAATCAAATTACCGATTTGACATTACTGAATGTAGCTATTTGCCCTGCGGCTTTTAACATTGTTGAGAAAATGAAGGAGAGAATTATTCTTTAGTTTTTCATTCCGTAGGAATCTCGTAATTATTTATCTTTAAGTTGGTTATAGATCAAATCTTCTGCTAACATTTTCGCTTGTGTGATTACTGTGTCAACCGCTTTTTCTTGAAGGTCTGGCGGATAACCGTGTAGTCTTAAAATTCGTCTTATGTTTCGTCTTAAAGCTGATTGTACGCTTTCTTTAATTGTCCAATCTATTGTTGTGCTGTTACGAACTGTTTTTAAAAGTTCTTGTGCAATGTGTTTTAATATTTCGTCACCAAGTAATGCAACTGCGGTATTGTTTACTTCTAATGCTGTATAAAAAGCATACTCTCTGTAATCCAATCCTAATTTTTCACCTCGCTTGTCGGCGTCTTTTATTTGCTCTGCAAACGGAATTAAAACTTTCTCTAAAAATTCAACGGTGTCAATCATTCCGTTGTGGTAGCGTTTGATTGCATCTTCCAACATTTCAGAAAACTTTTTGCTTTCTACCAAATTGATTTTTGTACGTTTCTTAATTTCGTCTTTGAGTAATTTTTTCAATAACTCTACGGCTAAATTCTTTTGTGGCAAGTCTTTTAGTTCTTGCAAAAAGCGTTCGTCTAATATTTCAATGTTTGGTTTTTTCAAACCTGCTGCATCAAAAATATCAATTACATTGTCGGCTGTAATCGCTTCGGAAATGATTTGCTTGATTGCTGTTTCCATTTCTTCGTCACCTGCGCCGCCTTCGTTTCTGTCAGATATTTTTACTAATCTTGATTTGATGGCTTGAAACAAAGCAACATCATCACGAATTGACATTGCTTTATCGTGTGGTACAGAAATAGCAAATGCTTTCAATAAGTTTTTGGTATTGTCTGTAAAACTTTGTTCTCCGTTTTCCTGACTAAAAATGTAATCTACAATTACTGGAATGAATTTTAGCTTTTCTTCGGGTAAAAGTGTGAAGAATTTCTTCCAGTCAAAATGCCTCAATTGATAATCTATAGCTTCGTGCAATTCCAACATTTTGGCAACTGCCAATTCTTGGTCAAGGGTTGGTTTTCCTTCGCCACCACTTGCTGTATATTCTGCTAAAGCTAATTTTAATTCCTGTGCAATGCCCAAATAGTCAACCACCAAACCACCTTCTTTACCTTCTGTAAATACTCGGTTTACTCTTGCAATGGCTTGCATTAAACTATGTCCCCGCATTGGTTTGTCCACATACAAAGTATGCAAACAAGGTGCATCAAAACCTGTGAGCCACATGTCCCGAACAATAACCAATTTCAAACTGTCGTTTGGATTTTTCAAACGGTCGCCAATGGCTTTGCGTTTTGATTTACTGCGAATATGATTTTGCATATTCAAAGTATCGCTACTGCTGCCCGTCATTATTACTTTTATAGTTCCTTTGTCGTCTTCGTTTGAATGCCACAACGGACGAATTTTAATTATGGCATCGTATAATTCCACACAAATTCTACGGCTCATACAAACTATCATTGCTTTGCCTTCTAAAACGCCACTCCGTTGTTCAAAGTGATACACTAAATCTTCGGCAATTTTTGTAATACGGTTTGGGTTTCCAACAATCGCTTCCAACCGTGTCCATTTGGCTCTCATTTGTTGGCGGTTGCTCTGTTCTTCGCCTTCGGTTAGTTCTTCAAACTGTTCGTCTAAACTTACTTTTTCATCCTCGGCAAAATGCACTTTTGCCAAACGACTTTCATAAAAAATTGGAACGGTGGCTTTATCATTTACGGCTTGTTGTATATCGTAAATGTCCACATAGTTTCCAAAAACTGCTTGTGTGTTTCGGTCGGTGCTTTCAATTGGTGTGCCTGTAAAACCTATGAATGTTGCATTGGGCAAAGCATCTCTTAAATGTTTGGCAAAGCCATCAATAAAATCATATTGGCTTCTATGGGCTTCATCTGCTACAACTACAATGTTTTTCCTTTCGCTTAACGCTGGTATATCTGCACCAATATATTCTACACTTGGTTCGTTTACAATGTTTGGGTTTTCATTTTGCACAATGTCTGTTTGCATTGGCATAAACTTTTGAATGGTGGTAAAAACTATACCACCCGAAGCCACTTTCAATAATTTTCGTAAATCTTTTCGGTCTTCGGCTTTTTGTGGTTCTTGCCGCAAAAGCTGTTGGCAATTGGTAAATGTTTCGTGCAATTGCTCGTCCAAATCGTTACGGTCAGTAAGGATTACTAATGTGGGATTTTCCATTCGTGGCTCAATAATGAGCTTGCCCGAATAAAAAACCATACTTAAACTTTTGCCACTCCCTTGTGTGTGCCATATTACGCCACCTCGTCTGTCGCCATTACTACTACTGGCAATTACGGTACTTTCTACGGCTTTGTTTACTGCATAATATTGATGATAAGCAGCAACTTTTTTGAGTGTTTTGGTATCGCTTTTTTCGTAAACAATAAATCTACTAATTAAATCTAAAAGCGTTTTTTTGTTCAACATTCCGTAAAACATCACT
>JAYVHB010000029.1:0-86430 GCA_043771555.1 Flavobacterium sp.
ACTTCAGAATATCTTGTTCTGGACGGAGCAGTTGCTTTGGCTTTACCAACCAAATTTGGTCAAGATCTAGTTATGGACGATGGTTTAAATAATGAAATATCATGGACAAGCTACGATGATGATAAAAGCAGTTGGTTTGACGCGATTGTTACTTTCGAAGAAATAAAAAATAAAATTTTAGACAATAATACAATAAAAAATACTTTAATAGAAATTCTTCATGAAGGGTTTTTGCTAAATCCAAATTTTATTACCAATTCTCAAGGATATAAAGTAACAACCAATCTTACATTTCCAAGAAATTGGGGCTTAGGAACATCGTCAACGCTTATCAATAACATAGCACAATGGCTAGAAATTGATGCTTTTGAATTACTTAAAAACAGTTTTGGTGGCAGTGGCTATGACATTGCTTGCGCACAAAATGACACTGCTATATTATACCAACTCCAAAGCGAAAAACCAGTAATAAAGCCAGTAGATTTTATCCCTAGTTTTAAAGAAAATATTTATTTTGTTTATCTAAATCAAAAGCAAAATAGCCGAATTGCGATTGAAAATTACCGCAGTAAAAAATCTGATTTAGAAATTTATATTAAAGAAATAACAACCCTAACTCATGAAATTTGTACTGCTCAAAACATCAATTTCTTTTCTGAAATTTTAGAAAAACACGAGTTAATTTTGAGTGGTATTTTGGAATTAAAACCTGTTAAAGAAGTGCTTTTCCCAGATTTTAACGAAACCGTAAAAAGCCTTGGTGCTTGGGGCGGCGATTTTGTTATGGTCGTTTCAAACGAAAATCCAAAAGACTATTTTAAATCAAAGGGATTTGAGGTTGTCTTGACTTATGAGGAAATGATTTTGTAATAGCTCTACTCCTTCACTATTTTTTGAGTAGTTACATTACCGTTCCTGTCTTTCATTTGTAATAAATACATCCCTTTGGATAGATGTTGAATATCAATACTTCCATTGGGTGGAATAGTATCCATTTGTATCATTTTGCCTAAGGCGTCATAAATAACATACGAAACTTCCTCTTTGTTGGTAACATACACCAATGATGTTGTGGGATTGGGATATGTAGTAAGGCTCTCTTTTTGGTTTGCTGTTGTTGCTAAGGTGCAATTGTTGTTGCCAAATTTTGCTATAAAAAAATCATCGTAACCGCCTGTATTTAAGTATACTGGCGAGCCAGTTGAGCTAGTTGAGATTGTTCCTTCAAAAGCACCGCCAAGGTAGTAACTACCATTTGGTCCAGCAGCAATTGCAGAGGCAGGGAAAGTTACAGGTCCGCCAGTATTTAGGTAATCTACCCCTATGCCCACGCCTGTATCTTTGTTAAGTCGTAATATACCGTGAACAATACCATTTGCATCGCTTTCAATTTTAGGGATTCCGTCCCATGTAAATCTTTTAAAGCCTAGTGAAATTGCCAATTCATTGCCGTTAATAACACTTTTGTTAACATAGGAGTCGAAAGAATCTGTTTCCAAAAGTGTACTGTTTTTCATCCAAATGGTATTACCATCACTATCCATTTTTATAACAATACTGGGCGTTATTAAAAACCCATTTACAAAATAGGAAGGAACAATTTGTTGCCCATTCCAACTGTCAAGTCCTAACAATTCGAAATTTGAATTAAATATTCCATCAAACTTGCAATTAAAATACAAATTACTATCATTGTCTAAAGTCAAATTATAATAATTAACATCGTAAAAACTTAAGTTAATTTCGCATTGATTCTCTCTCTTCCATAAGAAATTACCCGAATTATTAAACGCAGCAACATAAATGGGTTTTGTTTGTACTTGACCACCAATTACATGCGGAGTCTCGGGATAATAAATAGTATTTGCAAAATAATAACGGTCTAGGTTGGCATCATGCAAAAAGGATGGATTACGATAAAATTCATCTATATATTGTACAGCAACGTTCCCAATATAATTACCATTGGTGTCGTACTTGAGGATACCTCGTGTAAACGACCCTTGAGCTCCAGAAATAGTTAAGGCACCATTGCAATATACTCCTAGGCTAAAACCGCCATATACATGAACGGTACCGTCTGGATCGACGTCCATACTACTTGGAGCAGCTCTTCCATCATTATTATTTATTACAACATCTGGAGCCTCTGGAAAACGAACCCATTGGGCTACGCCACTGCTATTGTATTTGGCGATATAGAAATTTTCTTTATTAGTGTTGAGTGCTGCGGCAGAAGCTGGTAACGTAAAATTTGGATCTAGATGTAATGGATGCGATGGAAAAAAACCTTTACCAAGTAAACCCGTGACATACACATTACCTTGTGCATCTGTTTTTAAACTTTTTATCGATGCACTTGGAATACTAACATAGCCAACCCCTCCTCCTACATAAGAAATATTGGTAGGTATGTACTCTCCACCTATTGTTACTGTCCAACGTAATGTGCCATCACAAGCAAAACTTGCCAAAATGACATCATATGCACTATAACGAGGAACTTGATAATTACTAATGGTAAATGGAGCTACTGTAGAACCTATAGTAACTCTCTTGAAAGCCACATATACATTGCCTTGCGGGTCAGTCTCCAAATGCTGTATACGCTCGGAGTAATCTGAGCCTGAACCTGAGTCGTTAAAGCCTCCCGTTTTGAGCCATTGCCACGATTGGGCGTGGCTTCCTTGGTGGAAAAATCCAAATAGAAGTAAAAGAATTTGTATTTTTAGGTTCTTAAACAGTTTACTTACTTGGGTTGTTTTCATGCGTTGTTTATTTATTGTAAAACCTAACTTTTATTTTTTGTAAAATCAAACAAACTTTTTTTAAAGCGTTGTTTACAAATCCAAAAGGTTATTTTATAAAAAAGTAAAAGTTAGGTTACTTGAAACTTAGTTTTATTTTTTGAGTAGGCTTTGTTGCGCCATGACCACACCCTCTTGTTTTAATACCACAATATACATTCCCGAGGCAAAAGTCCCTACAGGCAACTCCCAAGTGCCTTTACTCGTGTTTGGCGTGTAGGTTGCTATGAGTCGAGCTGTGGTATCATAAACTTCCAGTTGTGTACTAACATCAGCAGCGTTAAAATCGTATTGAACAGTCACAATTTCCGAAGCTGGGTTAGGATACACTTTTAAGCTCGTTACGGTTTCGCCTATTGGTTGCAACGATTTACGGCTAGGATCAATTGTGCCAAGCAAGTTAACTGTAATTATTTTTTGACATAAATTGCCATCTTTATCGGTAGCTGTAACAAAGAGATCAATAACGCTTCCTGAAAAAGCACTATTAGGAACTAGAGTTACGGTGTAGCTGCCACCTCCTGGCGGCACGGTTACTGTTGCAGGAATAAAAAAGCCTGCTGCATTAGTAGTATTTATAGTAGCAATAAAACTAGTGCTCGTAGTATTGCCAATTGCTAACGAAATTGCATAATTTACATAGGGTGTTGTATTGAGATTGACGGAACTTACAGCGGCAGTCAAATAATTACAATTGGTATTACGATCACAAGTTTGGTAGTTGATACTAAAAGGGTCACTCTTGAAGGTACAACTGTCTTGTCCCAATTGCAATTGGTAACTTCCTGGGAAGTACAAGTCCTTGGGTAGCACTGCAAGTGTACCTGATGGGGCTGCTGTAGCATTGCGCAACCAAGCCCAAGACGGAAATTCTTTTATGGCTGGTCCTATCAACTGTTGCGTAGGATACTTATCACAGAAGGTATAGCATCCTTTTGGTACAATCCAAAAATAGCTACTCAAATCCTTGGGTACATAAATCTGTGCGGTTGCCGTACAGCCCGATGGAGTGGTAAAAAGCACTTGGTAGGCTCCTCCAGCAGTTTCGTTTATGGTGGCGCCACTCATACCATTGCTCCAAGTAAAAGTACCAATAGCATTGGCAGTTGCCGAAAGGCTAATTTTGAACGGATTGCAAGTGCCTGTAATGGGATTTAAGATGTTTTGAAACGAGATATTTGTAATTAAAGGAGAATCGATGACATTCACGACATATGGATTCGATATTTTGGAACAAAACGTACCATCGCCTAAAGGTGCTTTGACCTCTAGGGTATAGGTGTAGTTGCCGATACTGGTAGGATAATCGGTAAAGTTTGGAGTAGAATTTATAAGTACCCCATCACGTCGCCACAAGTATTGATAAAAGCCATTGTTGCCATTATAACTGCTAAGCGGAACCCCATTGGCAATACACACTTGAGGCATACTGTTGATTACAGGAAACGGGATATCTATAAACGAAACACTAACCGAGTACCCCACGACAGGTCTGAAACAACCACTGGCATTGGCGGTTTGTAGCCAGTAATTCCCTGGTGTAAATGTAGTAAGCGTATTGGTTGTTCCTCCTACTACAGGTGCATTGCCCAGCATCCATTTGTAGTATGAGGGTGATGTCCCTGAAGGAGGAGTAAAAAGTAAAATAGCAGGCGTGCCTTGACACTTCACAACAGATGTGTTACTTTCTGGTGCTATTGTTAACTGTTGCGCATCAAGAACATTTACAGTTTGGGGTTGAGTTGTAAACGAACAGCCATTTTTGTCGGTTACAGTAAGAGTTATTTGTTTCTGCCCAGCACCATCATAAGTTACAAAAAGGTTGTTGGGTTGTGTATTGGTTGCAGTACTAAAATTCCATAAATAAGTATAATTTGGATTTACAGGCCCTACCAAAGCTAAGTTTATGGGAGTTTTTGGACAGGTGCTACTTGAGGACTTGGTAAAAGCAACCGTTGGTTTTGCGCCAAGGGTAAAGGGTACAATTTTAGTGCATATTGGGTAGGCAGGTGCTATAGTGCGGGTTAGGCTTATTATCGCTTGATAATTTCCAACTGGCAAAGAGATTCCTGTGGCAACTTGTGCAGCGGTATAGTTTGTCGTTACATTCGTGGCTAGATTTTTTATACTATAACCAATAACGTTGGGTACTGTACTTGGGTACACGTTGGAGTTGTCATATAATTTTACAATATAATTTGCCCCTGTGCCACAGGATATGGCATAGCGCACATCGGGAACATACGGCACGATGATCGTAGCAGTCTTAGTCACGGAGCAAGTGGTACCTGCATTATTATAGGTGGCTCTATAGTTTACATTATATTGTCCTGCACTGGTGGTAGTAAAGGTTGCACTGTTAGCAGTTGCGGGGTTTGGGCTACCAGGAAAACTACTCGTCCAACTGGTCGTTGATGGGCTACCGCTATTGGTTACAGTTGCTGTAACTACACCACAGGCGTTACTTAAAAAAAGTATAGGGTTAAAACTGGCTGGACAGGCAGGTGTAGTATCGGGCACAAATTGAAAAAAACGTACGACATTGGTTTTTGTAGCACAACCCGTAGTATTAGAAACTTCAGCATAATAATTACCAAAATCGGTAACCACATAACTCGTACTCACAGCAGGCTGCGGAGCTATAAGTACATTATTTTTATACCATTTTATTGGTAAAAGTGTTGCTCCATAACCTGTTGTAATTGTTGCTGTTAGAGTTCGGCTTGCAACTGGGGCGGCAAGTAATGCTGCAAGAGACACAGCACTCACATTATTTGCAGGGGTAATGAGTGCCACGGGAGCTACTTTTACTTGTATATTAACAGGAGCTGTAGTTACAACAGAGACACAGCCATTAGGGTTGGTTATAGTTGCTTTTACAGCATAATTAATATTAGCGGTGCTCACCGTAGTATATTGGTAGCTTATGGTGGGTACAGTTGAAGTTGTCGTAACACCATTGCCAAAATCCCAGAGAATAGTTCCCGTAGGATTACCTGATAGTGTAAATGTTATGGATTGGTTCCTACATATAGAGGTTGCACTTGGAGTAAGTGTAATCGTTGGTGAGGAGACAATTACAGCCAAGTCACTTACAACAGGTTGCAAACATTTTTTTGTTTTGAGGCGTATCGTGGCACTTTGATTTGCAAATTGGTTCCAAAGTACCGTTATAATCCAAGGTTTGGTGGCATCTGGCACAGAAATATTACCTGCAAAAGCAGGCAAAATTTCCCACTCATAGTTGTCCATATCTATAGCATCTACTTTGTAGGTCGCAAAACTACTACCACATGGATTTGTTATTGCTGGGGATGTTACATAAACACTGCCAGAGAGTGTAGCCCCTTTTATTACAGTATCTGGAACAGGAATTACAGGAAAAAGTGTGAGCATGCCTGAAGTACATGGTGGTCCATTACTGTTTTCTCTCCATAGTTTTATAGAGTAATTGGCACCACTAGATGGAGGTAATCCAAAAACTATTTGTACTGCATTTCCCGTGTTACTACCTAAAATTTGACCACCTGTAACTTGCCAACGTATTGTTGTGCCTGGCGCAGTATTATTGTAAGAGTATACTGTTGTGCTTCCTGGGCAAATAGTAAGAGGCGATAAAAAGTCGGCAGTTATAGGTGTAGCATTGTTGGATACCGTAATAATTTTTGATAATGGATTACAAACGTAGGATCCAGTTGCTGTTAAACTATAATCCCCAGCAATTGCAAAAATATGGGTAAAGTTGACACCAGTATAGTTTGTAAAAGTGCCGCTTGGTAGTTTTTTTAATTGCCAAGATAACGAAGCACCACTGCTTTCAGTAAAAGTTTCCGTATTGCCAAGGCACGTTATACTTGCACCGCTTATATCTGCTGGTTGTTTGATAGTAATAGTAAGTGGAATTGCGATACCACCACAGTTGAGTAAAGTATTTGTATAATTGCATTGTAATTTAACTGTACCTGCTATAGTACCCGTATTGAGAAGTACTTCATTGCGCTGGTCAGTGAGTATAAGTGATGCCTCTGTACCATTACTATTTATAACTTCCCATTGAAAATCAGTTGTAGGCCATTGTGGCAATACATACCGTACCTGAGCTGGACCGCAAATGGTTACATCTCCAACAATAGCGATTTTTTGTTTTATTATGGGTATCTTGAGCGTTGAGGGTTTATAACAGTCTACATTGCAACCTACAGGATCAAAGGTTACATAACCAAAGCCAGCAGTTTGTGGTTGCTCGTCCCAAAGTACTTCAATACTTTTACCGTAAGGCGGATTTCCTTGTATATCGCCTCCAATTACAGACCAGTTAAATTGACTACAATTTAGAGCAAAATTATCGGGTAACGTATACGTTGCTTTTTGACCCTCGCACACTATACTTGGACAATCAATTTGAACCCCTTTTTTCCTAACCTCAATGGTATAAACAATTGTTGAACTACAATTGCATTGGTTATCTACCTTTAATTTTACGGTGTAAAATCCATCTTGCATGTAAGTATGAGATGGGCTTAGTGATGAAGAGGTTGTGCCATCTCCAAAATCCCAGTAATGACTGGTTATAGCAGTGCCTCCATTAGTGGTAGACAAATTTTCGAAATACAATTCTTGACCTGTACATGCCGTGTAAGTGTTAGGGGGTCTAATACCGGGATCCAAAGGTGCGATAGTAAAATTGGCTGTTGGATTTATTGTAAGATTAACACACAAATCTGCAATTGCAACCGAAGTGTTGCTTATAGTATTTGTTGTAGTAAACCCTATAGCTCCAGTTGATGTTGCACCCCATTTTACAATACATTGTGAGTTATTAGGCGAAGAAAGTATAGTGCCGCCTACAACATGCCAAACGGTGTTAGTAATTTGAAATGTAGTAACACCCGTAATTGTGTACGTTACTGTACTTTGATTACAAGCCCTATGACACAAACCTTCGGCAATGAGTTCTGTATAATTTTTCCTGTCATTTTCTCCATCCGCACAACCCACCCAGGCATCCCATGAAAAACCATTTTGACTCAGAGAATTTTGAGGAGACAAAAAAGCAAGAAAAAAACACATCATAATTGTCATTTTCCTGCAACTATAAATATACTTAAAGTGGTTGGTCGTTGGTCGTTGGTCGTTGGTGGTTGGTGGTTGGATAGCGAATACTTTCATAAAAAGACAATTTTTTATTAATATTTTCATAAAATTATACATTAATTTATTACAATCCAAATAAATTCGCATTTATTTTGTCTATATATAAATTTTATTGATTTTAAATCAAAAAATAATTGAATTACAAACAACCTAAAATAAAAAAATCCCAAACTTTCGTTTGGAATTTTATATCGTTTCAAAAATAATTTTAATAATTAAAATCTTTCCTGTTATCTTCAATTTTTGCGTCCACTTTAAGGGCTGGAATTACTCTACCAGCAAAACCTCCAGCTTGTTGTGCTACTTTTTTGGTAAACTCAGCATAAGATTTCAATACTGGTGCTTTTGTTACTGTTTTTGCTCTAATAACGTAAACTCCTGAATTTCCTTCAATAGTACTTGATGTTTTGTTGGCAGCCATTCCGAAAGCGGTTCCCACAACTTTAGGCTCAAATCCTGCATTTGGAATTGATGGGTTTGCTAATGTCAAATCTACAGCGGCTTGAACAGTTGTAGCATTTGCTGTTGCTATAGCTTCCAACGATACGCCTTTCATTTTGGCTTTAATTTTTTCGGCTTTTTTGATGTTTTTCAATTTCATTTCCACCATTGGGCGCGCATCTTCTGCAGTCATCAAACCTTCTTCGTTTGATTTTTTCAATTTAACGATTACGTTTCCAACATTTGCAATTTCAAAACGTTTTACGTCTCCAACATTCGATTCTTTGTCAAAAGCCCAACGCACAATTTGACGTTGGTTTTGGATTGAACCAACATTTTCGTCCATTGCTTTTACTTTTACTGCCGGATTTACTGTAAGTTTTTCAGCTTTTGCAACAGTTGTAAAATCTTTATCGTTGGCATCCATTTCGAATTTTACAGCCTTAGTGTAAATTTTGTCAGCAGTAGCTTCAGATGGTTCGATTTTTTGAGCAATTGTTGCTAATCTAACTCCGTCTTGTTTGTCTGTTATATTAATGATATGAAAACCGAAATCTGTTTCTACAAATCCTATCTTCCCTACTCCATTATTAAATACAAAATCATTAAATGGTTTTACCATTTGTCCTGGTCCAAAATAACCTAAATCGCCACCTTGTTGTGAAGAAGAATCGTCCGAGTTTGTTAAAGCTAGCATCAAGAAACTAGAGGGATTGGCTTGGGCTTGAGCGAATAAACTTTGTGCTTTAGCTTGTGCTTCGGCTTTAGTTCTTTTTTCTTTTTTGTTTGGCACTTGTGTTCCTTCGTAGCTAATTAAGATATGACTTGCTTTTGCAGTTGCTCCAGATTTTCTTCCCATAGCTTTTGTGATGCAATAGTCTTTTCCGTTCATGTAGGGTCCAAAAACTTGACCAACTGGTAAATTATACAATTGTTCCGAAAATTCTGCAGGCAAATCTTTTTTGGCAACATAAGTAGAGTCGTACGCTTTTTGTGAATTTTCGTTAACAAAAGCAATTGTATTTGCAGTAGTTCTGAAACCTGGCAATGTATCATTAACTTTGGTAGTTTCGTTATAACGAACAACACCAGATAATAATCCGTTGATTTTATTTTTTACTTCTGCTTCGTCTTCTGGAGATGGTTTATCGTCGATCATTACATACTCTAACTCACGATTGGCATCTGCTTTGTATTTTTTTTCATCTTTTTTGATGAATTCTAAAATTTCGGCATCGGTTACTTTAATGTCAGTATCTTTAATGGTAGAAAACAAGACAGCTACAAAGTCAAAACTGGCTTTGTCTGATTCCATTTTATATTTCATTTTTCCTTCAGCCTCAGTTGTAAACATTCCAGCTTTTACCAAAGTATTGTACATTTGGTATTTTGCATTAAGCGTTGCATCCTTCTCACGATCTTTAAGTTGCTTGGCTTGTTCTGGATTGGACTTAAAAAATTCTTTGAATTTTGATTCGTCAAATTTTCCGTCGGTTTGAAAAGTTGGGTTTTGACCAATACTTTGATCTGCTTTGAAAACTTCCATTATATGTTTGTTGCCTACACGAAGTCCCAACTTATCAAATTGATCTGACAATAATGCGATGGAAACTTCTTGATCCCAAACTTGGTTTGCGGCTTGAATTGCTGTTCTGCCTTGTCCAGATTTTTCTACATTGGCTACTTTTTGACGAAATTCTTCAAACGGAATATCTTTTCCGTTAATACTTCCTACATCTGTAGAAGTGCTGGAAAAACTATTGCTTGATACAATATCTCCGATTATAAATGCGAATAAACTTAAACCTATTACTAACATTAGTAGTAGTGAACGTTGTCTAATTTTTGCTAAAACTGCCATTTTTATTTTTGTTATATTTTATTTCAGTTTGCGAAAGTACAATTATCTATTTAATAATTATAGTTTGGCTTTTAAAAATTTGAATGAAAAAGTGATTTTTTTTGGGTTGTAGTCGTTTTTTAATCGATTTTATGAAATGTTGGTTGGGGTTGCGCCCGCGTTAGGGATGGAAATGGAAAGCCCACAGGCTCGTCTTTTTCTGACGAGACGAGGACTTGTAATGTACAGCCCGACCTCGTTGGGTCATTTTTCTTGACCCAACGAGGTAACGCCCAAATTATTGTTTTGGATTGTTTTTATCATCAAATTTCTTAGCGAATTTGCGACGGAAGAAAAACATGAAAATTGCAAGTGCTACAAAAAATAACTGAAGATAAAAAGACTCGTTGTTTGCGAATTTTTTATACACTTCAAAAGCGAAAAAACCTGCGAATATTAAATAAAAGTATTGTGTATATTTTAAATAATTCATTGTTATAATTATTTTATGTTGTCTATTTTTCCTTTAACTCGTTGTGAGTTTACGATCTTGAAGTCTTTGCTAAAATCAATTCCTTCGCCATAAGAAACTCCATTTGGGGCTGATAGTTTGAAGGTCTTTTCGGTATGAAACCATTCGTTTTTTTGGTCGAAATAGAGCTGTTCGGTTTCAAGTTTTTGTCCCGACTCGGTGGTTATCTTCACATTGCCTTGCAAATCTATAATATCTGTTCCTTGAAAAGAAATGGCATAATTGGCTTTCACAAAAGTGCGTTTGGCCGCATCGTCATATAGTGTTACATCAATACCTTTGGGAAATTCGGTAAATGGAAAATCAACGTTTGAGTAGTCAAGCATTTTTGGGCTAACGAGTATGGATTTTATCTTGCCCGAATCGGTGTATTTGAGATTGAAATCGTCTGCTTCTCCTGATGGTGTAAACTCAGTAAAGTTGATTTTCTGAACCTCTTTAAAGTTACTTTCGCAAGATAGAATCACAACACTTATGGTGAAAATTGCCAAAAATAATCTTAAAGTTCTAAGCATTTTTAATCGTATTTGCGTTTTATGAACCATAAGTCATTAAGAGAAAGACCGATAACAACGTTTAGGAAATTTTCTTGAATGAGGTTTGCTTTGGTTGTGCCTCGTTTACCAAACTCTGCTCCTATATTGATATTAGAAAAAGTTCCTCCAAGTGGCAAGCCAAGTCCTAGTGTAAATGCTTGTTCTTTTATGGATTGATTGTCGATCACTAATCCTGTATTTTCATATCTAAAACCACCTCGATAGGTTACTTTGTTGAAATAGCTTTTAAACGAATTGTAGTTTGGTATGTAATAACCTCCAACGGCTATTTTGGTGGCATTTTCGAAATTTACACCTTCGTAGCTACCAAATCTATTAGAAAAATTACTGCTTTGCTTGCTTGTAATTTCTGCTCCAACGAGCCATTTGCGTGGTTGCCCTATACCTGCAGCAATAGCGATCTTACTCGGTAATTTGATTGCTTCTGTACTGTTTATTGCTTCGTTCGACTCTACAATTTGGTTTTCAAACTCGTCGTTATAAACAATAGAAGATAGTGTACTACTGTTTTCAGAAGTTAATTTGGCTTGCGGTGTATAAACTAGACTTGAATAAAAATCAAGGTTTTTGTATATTTTACGTTGGTATGTTGCTCCAAGGTTTACTTCTAAACCGGATAAATCAGAAATATTATCTTGTTGTGCACCATATTGAACACTTACACTTTTTTGTATTACTTTGGTTTCGATTTTTCCAAAACTATAATTCATGTCCAATCCTAATGAGAGATTTTTATTGACTTTATAACCGAACCCAATAAAAGCCTTATTCACGCCACCGTTTCCTTTACTGTTTTTAGCGAAAGTATTGTCTGTATTTCTTGTTGCAATTTTATAACCTACAGAAGAATAGGATAGTAACCCAAAAGTAGTTCCGAATTTTTTACCAATAGGAAAACCCAATGCCAAATAATCTATAGCGGAGCGTTGCGCCTTATCGTCTTTATTAAAGGTTTTGAACTTTACTGCATTAAAATTTCCCGCAACTGCAAACGTGGTATACTTGAGGCTGGCATTTGCTGCAGGATTTTGAATATTTATGTGAATACTGTCTGATAGTGAAAGTCCGCCCATTAGCCTGCTTTCTATCGTGCCTTTAAAACGTACATCGCCAATACCGTAAAAAGAATAAGGGGAGGCGGTACCATCTTGAGCAATAGCATTGAAAGAGAAAAGTAAAACTAGGCAAACAACAATTTTTTTAATCATTTTGGATTTTATATTGAAAAATTTGGTTCAAACATTCGAGAAGAAAATTTGAATTGGCAAATATGGTATTTTTTAATCGTTTAGCCAAAAAATCTGCATCGCCACCAGTTAAAATTATTATAAAGTTTGAATATTGTAATTTATATTGGTCGATAAAACCATCTATTTCGTTTGACAATCCATTTATAACTCCCGAGTGAATTGCTTCTGAAGTTGAATTGCCAATTAATGTTTTTGGGTTTTGCTTGACTAGCAAAGGTAGCTTGGCAGTGAAATTATGTAGGGATTCATATCGCAAACGTATGCCTGGCGAAATTGCTCCGCCTAGGTAGTTATTGTGCGAGTCGATAAAATCATAGGTTACACAAGTTCCTGCATCTATGACCAATCGGTTTTGATTTGGAAATTGAAAAACGGCTCCTGCTGCCAAAACCATGCGATCGATTCCTAGTGTTGATGGAGTTTCGTAGTTGTTTTGAAACGGAAAAATATCTTGCTGGGTTACAAAATGAATTTTAAGCTTGTTTTCGAATTCTAAAAAGCTTTTTTTTTCAATACTTCCAACTGAAGAAATAATGGCATCGCTTATATTTGGGTAGTTATTTAAAACTTTTTTTATATTCGAATCAAGCTCTGATTTTAAAAAAAAATGGGTTTCTAATATAGTATTGTGCTCAAATACAGCGTATTTAATTCGGGTATTGCCTACATCGACTGTTAGTAACATGTTTCTTGAATTGAAATGCAAAGGTAAGAATAGATTTTTTTTTATAATTGTTTTGGATAAATTAAAAATCATGCTATATTTGCACCCTCGATAGAGAAAGGTACCTTAGCTCAGATGGTAGAGCAATGGACTGAAAATCCATGTGTCCCTGGTTCGATCCCTGGAGGTACCACTTACAACCCCTAATTTCATTATGATTTTAGGGGTTTTTTGGTTTTTTTAATATTTTAGATTATGTCTCACTTTTTATACATTTTATATTCAAAATCTAAATCAAAGTATTATGTTGGTCAAACGCATGATGTAGAAGAGAGAATTTTGAAACATAACCAGCATTTATATTCAAATGCATACACAAAAATAGCAAGTGATTGGGCTTTGAAAGTAGCTATTGAAATAGAAAATAAAAATGATGCAGTATATTTGGAAAATTTTATTAAACGTATGAAAAGTAAAAAATTTATTGAAAAAATAATTTTTGATACTTCGATTGCTCGCGATATTTTATCAAAAAGATAATCCATAGGTGTCCGTGGTTCTCCCGAAGCTTCGGGACTGGAGGTACCACAAAACCCGAATAGCAATATTCGGGTTTTTTTTAGCCCAAATAGTAATGGAAATCCTTTGCTATAAAAAAGCTGTTTTTTCTTGCTGTAAAAAAGCGACTGCAAGAAGCTCTTTTTATGGCTTAGAAAAAATGCTTTTTTATAGCAAAGATTGAAATGTATAGTTGGATTGGCTTCAAAAAAAAACCTTCTACTTAGTGCAGAAGGTTTTGGAAATAAGAAATTTAATGGTTTATTGTTTTATCAATTTGATCGTTTTTTCTTTTAAATTTTGATCAACTATTTTAACAAAATAGACTCCTTTTGTTAGTTCAGAGATTGAAAATTGGTTTTCGCTTGTTTGTTTTTCGAAAGTTTTTACCAATTGACCTGTTATGGAATAGATTGCAACTTTGCTTGTGTCTCCATTTATGGTAAAATAATTTGAAGTTGGGTTGGGCGAAAGTGCTAATGAGTTGGTTGTAAAAATCTCATTGGCAAGGGTTGTTGATGGTTTATTTCCGTAGATTTTAAATTGTCCAGCGGCAATATTTATTACTGCGGCAACATCTGTTACGTTTAGAGTTGAATTGTCCATCAAATCATACCAAAGTCCTGCATAAGGAAAATTAGGAACTACATCGGTTGCTGTAATATTAAAGTTGCTTAATACCACTACATTTTTTAGTTGCGAAATTGGAATTGCATCATCGAAAATATATACTTTTGGTGTAAGTGTTGTTCCTGAATTGATGGCATAATTTCCACTAAAAACGGGTTCTGATTTTTTGAGGTTTATCATTTTTGCCCAATCGTTGTAGACTTTATTTCTGTTTACATCAAGCAACCAACCACCATTTTGCCACTGTACTTGTGGTTTGTTATCCAATTTACAATCCCCAGGAGTTGCGTCAGTTTGTGAGTTTACTGTCCCGTTTGAACAAGTAAAAATTGAAGGATTGTATCCTAACTCTCCAAAATGCCAAATCATTTTTGGCCCAGGAACTAATAATGAAACTGCTCCAAGAGCCGACATTCTTGATAAAGCAGTATTGAGGATTCTAACATTGTGTGATGCATTGGTATTGTTTCCAAAAGTCACATTTTTATACATTAGTCGTTCTTCGTCATGGCTTTCTGCAAAACCTATGTTTCGTTTTGCATTAAATCCATGAGCAACATGCCCCATTCTGGTTATATCGTTACTTGAGTTGAAACCCATAGAAAGTTGGTTGTATTGATCGGTCATTTTGCCCCACATCATTACTCCTTTACTTGGTGTTTCGTTAATACGATAATTTGCCCATTGTTGTTCCTCGTTGTCTACACCTAAGTGCTCAAAAATTGCATAATGTGTTGGATCTAAACTCCAAGAATAATCGGCATATTCTTTAAGAACATCTACTCTATCTTGCTGGTAAGCGTTTGTACAAGCATCACTTCCTGTACAGTTTTGAGTAAATCCTTTGGTTAAATCCCAACGGAAACCATCAATTTTATATTCTTCTATCCAATGTTTTATAACTCTTTTTACATAGGTTTTGGTTCTTGGTTGTTGGTGATTAAAATCGTTACCTACACCATAACTGTGTGTGCCAATTACATTAAAGTAAGGATTGTCACTTGATGGACCTCCCCAACCGTCACCGTCGGGATCGTTCATCCACATACGATTCATTGGGTTACGACCAAAGGCATGATTGAGTGCTACGTCAAGAATAACGGCAATTCCGTTTTGGTGACATAGGTCGATAAATTCTTTAAGCTTGTCTGCTGGTCCATAGGCTTTGTCGTTTGCCAAATGAAAACCAGTATTATAACCCCAACTTTCGTTACCGTCAAACTCCATAATTGGCATTAATTCTATAGCATTAACTTTTAGATTTTTGAAGTAATCGATTTTATTAATTAAATTTTGGTAGCTTCTGTTAGCATCAAAATCCCGAACTAAAACTTCATAAACTACTAAAGCATCTTTGCTAGGTTTAACAAAATTAGTTGTTGCTGGACTCCAAGCATAAGGGGTTTGTCCCGTTTTAAGCACCGTTACTTCGCGTTCTTGTCCAGAAGCTGTTGGAAATGGTGGTAAATTTGGATATACCGCTGACGAAGTAAAAGGATCGTCAAATGATGACAATACTAATGTAGAATAAGGGTCGGCTGTTTTTACTAAAACTGGAGAATTGGCTACCGGCGTGCTGTCTACCACCCAATATTGATAGCTGTAGTCAACTCCGGGAGTTAAACCAGTAAGTTCTAGCCAAAATTTACTTGAACTTGAATCTTTTCGCATGGAATAATTAACATTTGGCTGCCAATTATTGAAGCTTCCTGCGACATAAACATAGTCTTTTCCTGGTGCATCAAGTACCAAAATGGCTTTGGTAGCATCTGCTGGATCATAATTTATTCCGTCTTGTTTTCCTAGCGGAAGAGCCAAAACGATATTTATTGGTGTTACAATTACTGTAAATTTCTTAATTTGCGTAACCGTTCCTTGTGTAATTTCTAATTCGTAGTTTTGATTTTCGGAAATTCCGTTGTGCTCAAAGTCATAAACTGTTACTCCATTTGAAGTGTCTAAACTTATTCCGTTTGCTTTCAAATTATAATTTGCAATTCCATTTGAGTTCGTTGCAGCTATATTTATTAGTCCTCCAGAAGAAATAATCGTAGTGCTGTTTTGTGCTGGTGTAACTAAACTTGCTTGAAACAAACCAACTTCTGAAAGAATATCTTGCGATTTTTTATCTCCTGTTCCGTTTTTGGCTTTGACTAAAAATCCTATTCGTCCTATTCCTACTCTATTGTAGAAAGTTGTTGGAGTTAATGTATAAGTGTAAGTGTCTGTTCCTGCATTGTAAGTAAATTTGTTTGTTTCGTTTGAACTTATCCATGCACCATTGGTTGGAGAATCCTGAATCAAAGTATCACTTACATTAAATGACCACGCCCAAAGATATAGCGCATTGCCTACTACTCCCCATGAAGTTTCATTGACACTAGAGCCATTTACTGTAATTGTTATAGCTTGTGTTTCTTCAAATGGGGAAGGCGAAATAGAATAAGTAACTATTTGCTGTTGAGCAAATCCCATTTGAAAAGTGAATACTATCAGAAGTGTTAAGATTTTTTTCATAATTGTTTTTCTTAGAAAACAAAGACTGACGAATATCAGTCTTTGTTTTTTGGTTACTATATTTTAGTTAATGTATACTTATAGTTTCTAGGATTAGAAATATCTACCTCAACAATATATTTTTCTGTATCAGTCAAGCTTGCAGTTCCACTTGTCTTAATATCGGTTGTTGACGCGTCAGATAAAACATTAACACTTGGAGTTCCAAATGTTGAAAATGTAGTAGATCCACTTGGTATATAATCTGGTTTTGGAAAAGGAGCGCCTGCTGAAGGCATAATAAGCGGACCTGTCCATTTTAGGGTTTTGAATTTTAATCCTTGACCTTTAAATAAATCCATGGTTAGAGACCATTTTTTAGTAGCGTTATCATATATCATTGGGACAACATTATTAAATCCAAAAGTTCCTCCGCGGGTTGCTCTTCCAAAAACACCCACCGAAGTAAATTCTGAAATTGAATAAGTATTGGCAACCAGATTGACTTTAATGTAATAATGTCCTGTATTTGGTATCACTATACTAGCTGGTGTTGCACTAGCGTCTATTACTCCTGATGCTAATGTTCCTGTTCCTCCTAATAAAGATGCAGATGTGTAGCTTCCACAGGCATCTGGACGAACAAATTTATAATTTCCTGCTTGAAGGTATAAATAGGCTTCGTAATCATTTTTGGTTGTGTATGCAGAAGATAAAAGTTTGGGTTCGTCTTTAGGAACGTTACCATCTTTTGTAAAAGCCAATTCAAGTTTCGAATTAGGATATGCAGTTACTTTATAATTTACAGGGCTCGAATATTGAACAAAAGGATTTGGACCTACTCCTAATTTAGATTTTATTCGAATATCAATACTCATTTCAGAACATTTGAATGAATTTAATTTATTAATTAAATCATTAAGCTCTTTAACTTTTAATGAAGCTTTTCTAGAGTCTGGAGTAACCACAACTCCAGAACCAGTATATTCAACAGGATTCAACAAATTAACATCATTTTCATGATCAAAAATTACCAAAGAGTAACTAGAAACTGAAGAAACTCCATTATTACTTTTATCCCATGTGAGTTTTGCAAAAATATCATTATTAATTACATCAGTTAAAATATTTGGAGCAACAACGGAATCATCTTTGGTCACAATAAAACCATTGGCTTGTGGAATAGGATTTTTTTCTTCAATTTCACAGGAATTTAATCCAAAAACTGAAACGAGTAAAAGTATTATTTTTATAAAATTTTTCATTTAAAATAGAATTTAATATTAATAACCTGTATTTTGAATTAGTTTTGAATTTGTTACAATTGCTTTTTGAGGAATTGGATATAAATTTCTAAAACTTTGTGTGGCAATTCCAGCTGCAACATTACCCTTCCAAGGCCAAACATAATTACCGCCTGTAAACTGATCAAAACGAATTAAATCTGTTCTTCTATGACCTTCCCAATGTAATTCTCTAGCTCTTTCGTCTAAAATTAACTGCAATTTGTCTTGAGAAGAAGCCGGAAAAGTAGCGATATTTCCAGAAGTATTTCCGTAGGCTCTTTTTCTTAAATCATTGAAGTAACCTATAGCTTCAGCTTCTGTTCCTCCTGCACCTCTAAGGAAACATTCAACATAAATTAAATAAGCGTCTGCTAATCTAAACATTGGATAATCGGTATCTACAAAATCTTTATCGGGATCAGAACCGTCAACACCAGTAGAAGTAACGTTTTTGTATTTTGGAATAGCGTATCCATCAGAAAATGAACCTACATTAGCTATTTCTAAACTTTGTCCAGTGGTATAAAATTGCTTGCGTTTGTCCAAATTCATTCCGTCAAATTTTGAAACGAAGGAAGAAGTAGTTCTAATTCCTGCCCATCCACCATTTACACCATAATTACCAGCCACCATACTTCCGCCTATTGGTGCATGAGTCAAAAAGGTTGTACCGCCATAAGTTTTGGTTTGTTTTCCGTCAAAAGCTATTGCAAAAATTATTTCATTTTTGGCGGTACTTGAGTTATTATCTGCTAAAAATAAATGCTGATAATCTGTACTGAGTTGGTAAGTACTTTGAGTAATCACTTTTTTAATCTCTGTAAAAGCGTCTGCATATCTGTCTGTTCCAACATAAACTTTTGCGTTGAGTAACAATTTGGCTTTTAACATCCAAGCTGCAGCTCTATCAGCTCTGTATTGCTCATTTGTATTTGGATTTTTAAGATCTGAATCGATTTCTGTTAATTCTGTTTCAACAAACTGAAACAATACTGCTCTCGAAGCATAATCTGGTTTGTGGTAACTTGTAGGAGAATTTTCTGTCTCCAAGGATGCACCACCAAACAAATCAATAATATGCCAGTAACTTAAAGCTCTTAAAAATCTTGCTTCAGCTCTGTAGTTTTTAATATCGTCTCTAACACTACCAGATATTCCTCGAGAATCCAATTTTGAATCTGTTGTTTGTCTTAAAAATTCATTGCAATTTGTAACCTGAAATGCCAATCTCGCAAATGTTGCTTCAATAAAACCATCTGATGATGTCCAGGTATGATAATGAAAATCTTTAATTGTAGCATCATTCCAAGCTATAATTGCTTCGTCTGTAGAAAGCTCTTGAAGATTCCAGTAGTTTCTAATGTATTGACTAAATCCTTCATCGATTCCTGCTACATCGCCTGTACCAGCTGGACCCGTTTGCCCAGTTGTAGCTAGTCCAGCATAAAGTTTGGATAAAAACTGTTTGTAGGCAGCTGGATCTTTAAATATTTCTTCTGCACTTTGCGAACTTCCAGTATCTGGTGTTGTGTTTAACTCATTGGTGCAGGAAAAAAACAATAGAATTGAAATTCCCGCAATGCTTTTTAGAATCTTGTTATTTATATTTTTCATAATAATAAATTTAAAAATTAACATTCAAACCTAAAGTAAATAATAATGGTCTTGGATAAATTGATTTGTCAATACCTTTTTCTACTTCTGGATCTATTCCTTTATATTTTGTAATAATTAAGAGGTTTTGTCCGCCCAAAGAAATTCTAGAACTTGCTTTTGAACCGAAAAATTTATCGAAATTATACCCTACAGATACGTTATCTAATTTTATAAATGATGCATCTTGTATGTAATAATCAGATAAGTAACGTTCTGATCCATTAAATGTTAGATTGGTATTTAATACCTCAGATACTCCATTTGACAAATCTGTATTTCTGATTAAAAGCTGATTTTGCCAGCCTAAGTTTGAATCCACATTGTTGTACATATAATTGCCTAAACTCCCTCTCCAAGACATTGAAAAGTCGAATTTATTGATTGATAAGTTGGTATAAACACCAAAAAAAGTATCTGGAATCGGTTTTTTGTAAATATATAAATCTTGATTTGAGATGGTTCCGTCACCATTTCTATCTACAAAAGCACCGTCAATAGGTTTTCCATTAGCGTCATATATTTGCTCATAAACATAAAATGAATTTGGCGTGCTACCCACTTGGTTTATTTGTATTTTATTATCTATACCTCCGTTGATACCATCACCAGCAGCCAATCCAACATTTGGAGCATCGGGTATTAAGTTAGTAATAGTTGATTTTTGAAACGTAATATTTGCTCCTACACTCCAATTTAATTTGTCATTTTTAATTAATTTGAAATCTGACGATAATTCAATACCTTGATTTTTAAGATTCCCTACGTTATAATTGTCATAATTTGCAAATCCGAAAAAAGCTGGATTTGGGACAAATGCCAATAAATCTTTAGTTCTTTTTTCATACACGTCAATACTTCCTGTAACACGATTGTTAAACAAACCGAAATCTAAACCTACATTTATAGTTTCTGTTTCTTCCCATTTCAAGCTTGGATTGTATGGTTGCGGACGAATGGTGTTGTAAAAAGTATTGCCTATTTGATATTGTGCTGTAGAATTTGAAGTCAAATAAAGAGCTATTGAAGGATAAACTGTTACATCTTGTTGACCTGTAATTCCCCATCCTAATCTCATTTTAAGATTCGAAATGGTTTTACTATTTTTTATGAAATTTTCATCAGACATTTTCCAAGCAAAAGCTAAAGAAGGGAAATTTCCCCATCTAAATTCTGGAGCAAATCTTGAAGTACCGTCTCTTCTTAAAGTACCTGTTAACAAATATTTGTCATAAAAATTGAAAACGGCTCTTCCAAAATAGGATTGTAAGTTAACAATCTCTGGAGTAGAAGTACCAATGGTAGTAATATCACTATTTCCATCAGTATTTTCGTCTTGGTATTCTCTTCTAAAATTTTGATACGAATATCCGCTAGTAAATTCTACTGATCCTTTTATAAATGACAAGTCTTTTTTATAATTGAAAAATAAATCCATCAATCTATTTTTCTTAGATTCAGTACTGAGATAAGAATCTCCTTTTTCTGCACTAAAAGCATAATCTTCTGCTGTATTGCCAAAACTCCTACCTTCTCTATATTCATAACCCAAGTTTGCAACAAGTTTTAAAGCAGGAAAAAAATGAAGCTTATACTCCGTTTGAATATTTCCTACACTATTATATGCAGTTCCAAAATTATTCTTTTGATTCAAAAGTGCTAAAGGATTTTTACCTGCTAAAGTAGAACTCCATTGAAAATAAGTACCATCTGGATTATAAATTGCTTGTGATGGGTCATAAGATATTGAAGCACCTATGGCATCTTTATTACTATAATTGTTTTGATTCACCGAAGAGTTATTATTGATTTCAATTTTTAGGTGATTATCAAAAAATTTACCTATTAAGTTAGCACCAACAGTATTTCTCAAAAAATTATCTTTAACAAGAAGACCATTTAAATCAGAAACCCCTAATGAAGCTCTGTAGGTTAGATAATCTTTACCGCCAGAAACGGCAATATTATGTTCAGTTCCTATTGCAGTTCTAAAAATTTCTTTTTGCCAATCTGTATTTTCTTTACCTAAAATTAATTTTTGATCATTGTTACCGTAAGTATTTATATAATCCTTGAACTGATCTGCAGATAAAACTTCAACTTGTTTTGCAATGGTACTAACAGACAAACTTCCGTTATAGTTAACTTGCATTTCTCCAGCTTTTCCTTTTTTGGTAGTAATAATAATAACTCCATTAGAAGCTCTTGATCCATATATCGCTGCAGCTGAAGCATCCTTTAAAACAGTTACGGATTCAATGTTATTCTGATTGATTGTTGCTAGCGGATTTTTACCACCTTTAATTCCGTTTTTATCAACTGGAACACCGTCAATTACATATAAAGGATCGTTACCTGCGTTAAGAGAAGATCCTCCTCGAATTCTAACAATTCCACCTTCGCCTGGAGAACCACCTTGCGTAGTAACTTGCAATCCAGCAACCTTACCCTGAACCATTTGGTCAACACCAACAATAGTACCTTTATTAAAATCCTTTGTACTTATTGTAGTTACTGAGCCAGTAGCATCTTTTTTCTTTACGCTACCATAACCAACTTGCACCACAACTTCCTTCAATTCATTTGCGTCTTCAATAAGCGATATTGTTAGGTTTTTTTGACCTTTATATTCGATAACTTGATTTTTGTAACCAATGTAAGAAATTACTACATTATCACCGCTTTTCAGGTCGATAAGTTTAAATTTTCCATCAAAGTCTGTTTGGGTTCCTCCAGGCGATCCTTGTTTTATAACGTTAACACCCGGAATTGGTTGTTTGGTTTTTTGATCCACAACGGTTCCTTCTAAAGTGCTTTGTGCCAACATGGTAAAAGGCAACAAAAACAATAAAAAGAGTAACTTATTGTAAATTGTTTTCATAAAAAAAATTTAAGTTTGAATTAGTTTTTTGAGCTTATATTTTACTTCGAATTATAAAAATAATTATTTTAATTGACATGAAAACTAAACACTTGTTAATTCTGAGCCGAAAACGTTTTCGTGTTGAAAAGTTTCTGATAAATTCAACTTTTTAAGCTTAAAATTTCTATTTCTGTAAATAAAAATTATCTTTATTGTGAAATGTATATTTTTCAGATTTTATACCTTTATTTTTTTTGAAAAAAATCACAAAAAATTCATTTCCAAAAACAATGTTTTATTAAAAAACAAATCACTTATTTATGAAAAGAAAGGTTACTCTTAAACAAATTGCTCGTGAGTTAGACGTCTCAATATCAACTGTTTCCAAGTCGCTTCGAGACAGTAAGGAAATTAGTGAAGATACTCGTCAAAAAGTGCAAGCTTTTGCCAAATTATATAATTACAAACCCAACCTAATTGCCTTAAGCCTCAAAAATCGAAAAACCAAAACTATCGGAATTATTATTCCAGAAATTGTACATCATTTTTTTGCAACAGTAATTAGTGGCATTGAACAAGAAGCCAACGAATCTGGGTATAGTATTATTATTTGCTTGTCGGACGAATCGTTTGATAAAGAAGTAATTAATATGGAAATGCTTGCCAACGGGAGCATCGATGGTTTTATCATGGCGCTTTCCAAAGAAACGCAATATAAGTCTGATTTTCACCATATTACTGAAGTAATTAGTCAAGGAATGCCCGTTGTGATGTTTGATCGAGTTACCAACGATATCCTTTGTGATAAAGTTATTATTGACGATAAATTGGCCGCTTACGAAGCGGTTTGTAACCTAATAAATTCGGGGCGAAAAAAAATTGCATTAGTAACAACCGTAGATTATGTAAGCGTTGGCAAGCTAAGAACCGATGGCTATACAAAAGCATTGTTAGACAATAATTTAGCCTTTGATGAAAACTTGATTATTAAAATTGAAGATGTTGATTCTTGCGAAGAAGTTATTAGCACTATTTTGGAAAACAAAGCAATCGATGCTGTTTTTGCGGTAAACGAGCTTTTTGCAGTTATTATAATCAAAACGGCCAATAAACTTGGCTTAAATGTTCCTAAAGATCTTTCGGTTATTGCTTTTTCTGACGGCATAATTTCTAAATATTCTACACCAACAATTACAACTGTTAGTCAAAATGGCTTCAAAATGGGACAAAAAGCTGCCAAAATGCTTATCAAAAGATTAGAAACCGACGAAGAAGACGAAGAGCATTACCGAACGGAAGTTATCGAAACCCATCTTGTTGTTAGAGAATCTACCTTATAATTAAAAAAAATATAAACACTCAAACGTTTTCGTGCTTTTTTTACTGAAATAAACACTTCTTTATAGTCTATAAACTCAATATTTTTATATTTTTACATCCAAAATATCAAAACTTATATTTTACTTCGAAAATAAAGTAAGTTTTGATAAGCATCGCGCTTATCGTACCAACCAAACCAACTACGATAATGGAAAAGCGTAAATTAAATTTCTGGCAAATTTGGAACATGAGTTTCGGATTTTTAGGAATACAAATGGGTTTTGCTCTGCAAAACTCAAACATGTCACGAATATTTCAAACTTTAGGTGCCAACATTGATGACATTCCAATTCTGTGGGTTGCTGCACCATTAACTGGACTTATAATTCAACCCATAATTGGCTATTTTTCTGATAGAACCTGGACAAAACTAGGACGACGAAAGCCTTATTTTCTTGTAGGAGCAATTTTAGCATCAGCAGCATTATTCATTATGCCCAACTCACCACTATTATGGTTTGCTGCGGGAATGTTATGGATTATGGATGCTTCCATTAACGTTTCGATGGAGCCTTTTCGAGCTTTTGTAGGCGACAATCTTCCAGAAAGTCAACGTACTCAGGGATTTGCAATGCAAAGTTTTTTTATCGGAATTGGTGCTTATGTAGCATCAAAATTACCTTTATTATTAACGTATCTAGATGTAAAAAATGTTGCTCCTGAAGGAATTATTCCAGATTCGGTTAAATATTCTTTTTATATTGGCGGCGTAGCTTTTCTAATTACAGTGCTTTGGACAGTTTTTACATCTAAAGAGTACTCGCCCGAAGAAATGGAAGCTTTTGAGAAAAATCAAGAAGCCTTCAAAAAAGAAGCCAAATCATCTGAATGGTTTCAGAAGAATGGTCAATCTCATTTAACTAAAGGATTGTTGTTTTTCATTATCGGAATTATAACTTCCTATGCGATTTATCATTTTGGACTAAAAAAAGATTTATATGTAATGTCAATTGGGCTTATTGGAACTGGCGGATTAGCAATGATAATCTCTGGATTGATGCAAAAAAGCAACAATACAGAAAACGGATTTGTAACCATTATGAACGACTTTCAATTCATGCCAAAAATCATGAAACAGTTGGCTTGGGTACAGTTTTTCTCTTGGTTTGCCTTATTTTCGATGTGGATTTACACAACACTCGCCGTTACACAACATATCTATGGCACAACCGATACTACTTCTACAGCTTACAATACTGGTGCAAACCAAGTTGGCGAAATGTTTGCAAATTATAATTTGATTGCAGCATTAGCAGCATTTCTATTACCATTATTAGCCAAAATAACAAGTAGAAAATTTACTCATTTTATTGCCTTGGTTTGTGGTGGTTTGGGCTTAATTTCTCTTTATTTTATAAAAGAACCCACAACTTTTAATATCGAATGGCTACCAATGATTGGCATCGGAATTGCATGGGCTAGTATTTTATCAATTCCTTATGCTATGCTTTCAGGCGTTTTGCCATCAAGTAAAATGGGTTATTATATGGGCGTATTCAACTTTTTTATTGTAATTCCTCAATTAGTTGCTGCCTCAATTTTAGGCTTTTTGGTTTCAAAATATTTTAATTCCGAACCAATTTATGCCTTACTGATAGGTGGATTTTCAATGATTTTAGCAGGTCTAATTTCTTTAACAATAAATGACAAAACTAATATAGTTATCAATGAATAAAAAAGCTTTCATATTTGACCTAGACGGCGTTATTGTTGACACGGCAAGATATCATTTCTTAGCGTGGCAAAAACTAGCACAAGAATTGGGCATCGAATTTACACCCGAACATAATGAACAATTAAAAGGTGTTTCTAGAGTTCGATCATTGGATTTAATATTAGAATTAGGAAAAGTTACTGCTCCGCAAGAAGATAAAAATCGCTGGTTAATTCAAAAAAACGACGAATATTTAGAATACTTAAAAGACATTGATTACTCCGAAATATTGCCTGGCGTAATGCCAATCCTTCAATTTCTGAAAGAAAAGAACCAAGTAATCGCACTAGGTTCTGCAAGTAAAAACGCTAGACCAATTCTAGAAAAAACAGGAATTATTCAGTATTTTGATGCTATTGTCGATGGTAATGACGTTACAAATGCCAAGCCCGATCCTGAAGTCTTTTTGCAAGCTGCAAAACTTTTGGGTGCAAGTCCAGAAAACGCAATAGTTTTTGAAGATTCAGTTGCTGGTGTGCAAGCTGCAAATACTGCCAATATGACAAGCGTTGGCATTGGCGAAGAAACCATTTTGCATGAAGCGAAATATATTTTTAAAGATTTCACTTTTATGGATGTTTCTTTCGTAGAATCATTTATAAATTAAAAAATAGTTTTAAAGTTTAATTTTTTTCGTAAAATTTTTAAACTTAAAAACTTTTAAACTTTCACAAAAAAATGAATCAAGATTACATAAAACCAGACAATTGGTCGATCATCGAAGAAGGATTTGATCTAGAACGAGTAAAATCGTCAGAAAGTTTGTTCAGCATTGGCAACGGTGCCATGGGACAACGCGCCAATTTCGAAGAGCATTATTCAGGCCAAACGTTTCAAGGAAGTTACATAGGTGGCGTTTATTATCCAGATAAAACCAAAGTTGGGTGGTGGAAAAACGGTTATCCCGAATATTTTGCAAAAGTACTAAACGCTCCAAATTGGATTGGAATTGACATCGAAATAAATGGCGAAAACCTAGATTTAGCCAAATGCAAATCGGTTAAAAATTTCCGGCGTGAGTTAAACATGCAAACCGGAATCTATACCCGAAGTTTCCAAGCGAATTTGCAAAACAATACCGAAATTGACGTTGTTGTAACTCGTTTTCTATCGATGGATTTGGACGAAGCTGGAATTATTAATTATGAAATTACACCTATTAATAAAGATGCAAAAATAATTTTCAAACCTTATATTGATGCAGGAGTTTCTAACGAAGATGCCAATTGGGAAGAAAAATTTTGGGAAATTCAAGATTTAAAACATTATGAAAACGAAGCGTTTGTAACGGCACGAACTTTCAAAACACATTTTGTGGCGACAACGTTTATGCAAAATTCAATTTTATTGAATGACAAAAATTTGAATTCAAATCCATCAAATATTGAATCTGGAAAAGACAAAATTCAGTTTTCGTATGCAATTGAGGTAACCAAAAATCAGAAAGCAACTATCCAAAAAATTGGTGGTTACACAAGTTCATTAAATCATGAAAACACACAGCTTAGTGCAGAAAATGTTATCAAAGAAGCTTTAGATTTAGGCTACGAAAAATTAGTTCAAAACCAAATTGATTCTTGGGCAAAAATTTGGGAAATGTCAGACATAACAATCGATGGCGATGTAAAAGCGCAACAAGGAATCCGTTTCAATATTTTTCAATTAAATCAAACCTATTCTGGCAAAGATTCTCGTTTGAATATTGGTCCAAAAGGTTTCACTGGCGAAAAATATGGCGGCTCGACCTATTGGGATACCGAGGCGTATTGCATTCCGTTTTACATGGCAACCAAAGACCAACAAGTCGCTCGTAACCTTTTGACATACAGATATAACCAATTAGACAAAGCGATTGAAAATGCCGAGAAAAATTTGGGCTTCAAAAACGGTGCGGCTTTGTATCCAATGGTCACCATGAATGGAGAAGAATGTCATAACGAATGGGAAATTACACACGAAGAAATCCATAGAAATGGTGCGATTGCATTTGCGATTTTCAATTATTATCGTTACACAGGCGACTATTCTTATATTCCAGAAAAAGGATTAGAAGTTTTAATCGGAATTGCTCGTTTTTGGTATCAAAGAGCCACTTTTTCTAATGATAAAAACCAATATGTAATTCTTGGCGTTACTGGTCCAAATGAATATGAAAATAATGTAAATAATAATTTTTACACTAATTATATTGCAAAATGGTGTATAGATTATGCGCACGAGCAAATTGCAAAAGTGTCGATTGAATATCCAAAAGACCACAAACGCATTATCGAAAAAGTAAACCTTGCCGATACGGAATTGCAAGATTGGAAAAAAGTTTCTGGAAATATGTATTTTCCAAAATCAGACGAATTGGGAATTTATTTGCAGCAAGATGGATTTTTAGACAAAGATTTGGTTAAAGTTAAAGATTTAGACAAATCGCAACGACCTATCAACCAAAAATGGTCTTGGGACAGAGTTTTGCGTTCGCCATACATCAAACAAGCCGATACGTTGCAAGGATTTTATTTCTTTGAAGAGCATTTCACAAAAGCCGAATTAGAGAAACATTTCGATTTTTATGAGCCTTTTACAGTTCACGAAAGTTCGTTATCGCCATGTGTTCATTCGATTCAAGCAGCGAAACTCGACAAAATGGATATGGCTTACACATTTTATTTACGAACTTCAAGACTTGATCTTGACGATTATAACAAAGAAGTCGAAGAAGGCTGTCACATCACATCAATGGCTGGCACTTGGATGAGCATTGTGGAAGGTTTTGGCGGAATGCGTGTCAAAAAAGATGCTTTGCATTTCGAACCAAAAATTCCAAAAGAATGGAAAGGCTACTCATTCAAGATAAATTTCAGAAATCAAATTTTGAAAGTTGCTGTAAATCATCAAGAAACACAATTTTCGTTAGAAGGCAATTCTGATATTTCTGTTTTTGTTAATGGGAATAGGGTTTTGGTTGAATCAAATAGTTTGGTTACTGTTTAAAATTGTATTTTACAAAATACACTAATTAAATATTTTTGTGTTTTATAAAATACAATTTAATGTATTTTTTGTTTTTTTGTAAGAACAAATATCGTATGTTTGCATCAAATAAAAATTATGGAAACATTATTCGAAACCCAAAAAAAACTAATTCGGAATTTAAATTCAGATTTTAAACGAAATTTGCAGTTTACATTACCTTGGGATGAGCGTGCCATAATGCTTTTCGGATCAAGAGGTTCGGGCAAAACAACCTTGTTTTTGCAACACATAAAAGAAAACTATTCAGGCAATGAAGCCTTGTACATCACGCTTGACGATATTTATTTCAGGCAACACACCTTGGTAGAAACCGCCAAAACATTTTCGCAAAATTTCGGAAAAATATTACTGCTAGACGAAGTGCACAAATATCCAGAATGGAGCCGTGAAGTAAAAAATATTTACGACCTGATGCCCGAACTGAAATTGCTAATCACTGGTTCATCAATATTAGAACTCGAAAAATCAGGAGCCGATTTGAGCCGTCGTGTACTCAATTTTCATTTGCCAGAATTGTCATTTCGTGAATTTCTTGGTATTAAGTATGGGATGAATTTGCCGCATTATACGTTTGCAGAAATTTTAGAAAATCACGAAGAAATAGCCGAAAATATCATTGGAGCAATAGAAAAACCACTTTTTTACTTCAAACAATACCTAGAATGGGGTGCCTACCCAATTTTTAAGGAAACCAAATATGTGCACCAACGACTCAAGCAAACCATTAATTTAATTATTGATACCGATTTGCCTAATATCGTTCCCGTAGAATTTTCGACCTTAAATCAAGTAAAAAAATTGTTATACATCATTGCCCAATCGGTACCGTTCACGCCCAATGTTACCAAATTGGCGGCGCAAGTAGGTTGCACACGAACCAAATTATACGAAATGATTGCCATGCTCAACGCCGCAAAACTCACTTACGGATTGTACCATAGCGTCAACACCACGTCGATTTTGAACAAACCTGAAAAAATATTTTTACACAACACCAACCTCATGTTTGCCTTGAGCGAAGCAAAACCCGAAGTTGGAACACTGCGCGAGACTTTTTTTATAAACATGATCGAAAGCAACAAAAACACCATAACCTACACCGCAAAAGGCGATTTTTTGGTCAACGAAAAACACACTTTCGAAGTTGGCGGTAAAAACAAAACAGGACAACAAATAAAAGAAGTAACAAGCGGTTTTCTGGCAAAAGACGATATAGAAACGGGCTATAAAAACACCATTCCGTTGTACCTTTTTGGATTTATGTATTAATAAAAATGACATCAAATTAAAAAATAAATGAAAAAAATAATTTTCTTAATTCTGATTCCAATTTTCGCATTTGCGCAAAACTCATCAAGAAAATACCTTTCTCATGATTGGAAAAACAATGTTTTAGAAATAAAAACATCCGACGGAAATTATCAAATAAAAGCCTATTCTGATAAAATAGTCGAAACTTCATTCATCCCAAATGGCGAAACCTATAATCCCATTTCGCACGCAGTAGTTTTGAATGCTAAAAATTTTATGTATGATTTATCTGAAACAAATACCTCGCTCGCAATTCAAACTAAGAATATAACAGTAGAAGTTTCTAAGAATATATTTCACATTCGCTATTTAGATAAAAATAAAAACGAAATCCTTTCAGAGAAAAACGGTTACACCAAAAAAGATTCTACCGAAGTGATTGATTTCAATATAACAAAAGATGAAGTGCTTTATGGAGGAGGCACAAGAGTTTTAGGAATGAATCGTCGTGGAAATCGTTTACAGTTGTACAATCGTGCTAGTTATGGTTATGGAAATCGTGCCGAGTTGATGAATTTTTGTATTCCGATGGTTTTATCTTCCAAAATGTATGCGGTTCATTTTGATAATCCTGCTATTGGTTATCTCGATTTAGATTCTAAAAAAGACAACACAATTGCCTACGAAACCATTTCGGGAAGAAAAATCTATCAAGTAATTATTGGCGATTCGTGGGAAGATTTGATAAATAATTATACCGATTTAACCGGAAAACAACCTTTGCCTCCACGTTGGACTTTTGGAAATCTCGCTTCTCGATTTGGCTATCACAATCAAGACGAAGTTGAAAGCACGATTCGAAAATTTGAAGAAAATAAAATTCCTGTTGATGGTATTATATTGGATTTATATTGGTTTGGGAAAACCATTCAGCACACACTCGGAAATCTTGATTGGGACAAAGATAATTTTCCAAATCCCGACAAAATGATTGCGGATTTGACTGCTAAAAATATCAAAACAATAGTAATTACAGAACCATTTGTGCTTACTACTTCCAGAAAATGGCAGGAAGCAGAAGATAAGAAAATACTTGGAACAGATAAACAAGGAAATCCCGCCAAGTTTGATTTTTACTTCGGGAATTCGGGAATTATTGACATTTTTAAACCCGAAGGCAAAAAATGGTTTTGGGGTATTTATAAAGGATTAATAAACCAAGGTGTCAGCGGTCTTTGGGGCGATCTTGGCGAACCCGAAGCATTGCCTTCAAAAGTGCTTACTGCTGGCGGAAAAGCCGATGAAATTCATAATATATATGGTCACAATTGGGCAAAATTAATTGCCAATGGCTATAAAAATGACTTTCCAAATCAAAGACCATTCATTTTAATGCGTGCAGGATATTCTGGCAGCCAACGATTTGGGATGATTCCTTGGAGTGGAGATGTATCTAGAAGTTGGGATGGATTATCAGGACAAATGGAAGTTTCGCTTCAAATGGGAATGCAAGGAATTGGCTATATGCACTCCGACCTTGGTGGTTTTGCTGGCGATTATTTCGATAACGAATTGTATTTACGATGGTTGCAATATGGTGTTTTCAACCCAGTTTTTCGTCCGCACGCGCACGAAGCAGTTGCTTCTGAAGTAGCAAGAAAAGACATCGTAACTATGGCTAAAGCCAAAAAATTAGTCGAATTACGTTACCAAATGTTACCTTATAATTATACAATGGCTTTTCAAAATTCTCAATCTGGAATACCATTAATGCGCCCTTTGTTTTTTGAGGAACCTAATAATATAAATTTACAAACTATTTCCGAGGAATACCTTTGGGGAAAAGATTTTCTAGTAAAACCAATTCTAAAACCTCAAATAACTAAAACTGAAATGTATTTTCCTGAAAACAGCAATTGGTTTGACTTTTATACAGGAAAAAAATACGACGGCGGAAACACCACTATTATTGAAGTAAATCAAGATTACATTCCAACATTTGTTCGTGGCAATGTTTTTTATCCCATGACCAAATTGGTTCAAAATACCGAAAACTATGACAATTCCAATTTAGATTTGCACTTTTATTTTGAAGGAAAAGAATCAAGCGAAAGAGAATTTTATTTTGATGACGGAAAAACGCCCAATGCAGAAAATAATGATGCGAATCATGAAATTTTAAATTGTAGTGCTTCGCTATTAAAAAATGTGTTTTCAATAACTTTAGAAAGCAAAACCAAAAATCAAAAGTTACTTTCTAAAGGTAAAAACGGAATAATCAATTTATATAATTTTACCAAAAAACCAAAAAACATTAAAATTAATGGTACATTAGTGACTTCAATTTTTGACAAAAAAACCAAAACTTTACAAGTCAATTATTCGCACAACACAAATAAAACTTCTATAATTATATCTTTATAAAAATGAAAAAAATACTTTTCCTTCTATCAATAACAGTATTTGTTACAAGTTGTTCTTCGAGCAAATCAAATGTTATAACCAAAAATCAAGAAACCAAAACACCTTTTGTTTGGGAAGGTGCTAATGTCTATTTCCTACTAACCGATAGATTTAAAAACGGAAATCCAAACAACGATAAAATCATCCTTCGAGACAAACCCACTGGAGTTTTGCGTGGTTTTGAAGGTGGCGATATTCGTGGCGTAATTCAAAAAATAGACGAAGGTTATTTTACCGAATTGGGTATAAATGCCATTTGGATGACACCAATTGTAGAGCAAATACATGACTCTGTAGACGAAGGATCAGGCAATACTTATGGCTTTCATGGCTATTGGACAAAAGATTGGACAGCACTTGATCCTAGCTTCGGAACCCGAGAAGATTTATTCGAATTAGTACAAAAAGCACATGCCAAAGGAATTCGAATTATGCTCGATGCCGTAATAAATCATACAGGGCAAACGACCAATTTAGACCCGAAATATCCCGAAAATTGGGTGCGCTCCACGCCAAATTGCATATACAATTCGTATGATACAAACATAAATTGCACCTTAGTTGCAGGGTTATTTGACGTTAAAACTGAAAGCAAAGAAAATGTTTCGCTTCCGCCCTTTTTGATTGAAAAATGGAAAAAAGAAGGTCGATACGAGCAAGAAGTTGCCGAGTTGGATGCGTTTTTTAAAACTACAGGTTATCCTCGCGCGCCACGTTATTATATTATGAAATGGCTTGCTGATTATATAACCGATTATGGGATTGATGCCTATCGTGTTGATACCGTAAAGCATACCACAGAAGATGTTTGGGCAGATTTTACAACAGTATGTACAAATGCTTTTGCGACTTATAAAACCAAAAACCCAACTAAAGTTCTTGATAATAATTCGTTTTTTACGGTTGGAGAAGTTTACGGATATTCAATTGGCAACAAAAAAATCTATGATTTTGGAGATAAAAAAGTAGATTATTTTGCTCAAGGATTTACCTCTTTAATCAATTTTGATTTTAGAAATGAGGCAAAAATGGATTACGAGCCCTTGTTTTCTAAATATTCTGATATTCTACATACCGATTTACAAGGAAAAACCGTTATGAATTACACAACATCGCATGATGACGGTTATCCATTTGATAAAAAACGAGAAAAAACTTTTGAAGCAGGAACCAAATTGCTACTTGCACCAGGAATTTCACAAGTATATTATGGCGATGAACTAGCACGATCACTAGAAATTGTTGGCGCCCAAGGCGATGCAACATTGCGATCTAACATGAATTGGGACGATTTATTGACCAATAAAATGACCTATAAATTGTTGTTTCATTACCAACGATTAGGACAATTTAGAGCCAATCATCCAGCAATTGGAGCTGGAATTCACAAACAACTATCTTTTGGGGATCAATATGTTTTTGGCAGAATTTATTCAAAAGATTCTTATAATGATACTGTGGTTATAGGTTTGGATTTACCAATTGGGAAAAAAGAAATTTCGGTTGAAAATTTATTTAAAGACGGAACTCCTGTCCACGATTTTTATTCGGGAATTTCTTCAACTGTTGAAAATGGCAAAGTCAGTATTGATAGCCAATATGGTATTGTTTTATTAGAGAAATCATAGTGAGCTTCGCGCTTTCTTTGTGATTTTAGTGGTTAAAAAATAAAAAAATGCTAAAAATAGGACATCGTGGAGCAAAAGGATATGTCGCTGAAAACACGTTGGTTTCTTTCCAAAAAGCAATAGAATTAGGTTGCGATGGTATTGAACTGGATGTGCATTTGTCTTCAGACAGAAAAATTATTGTTATTCATGACGAAACTATTGACAGAACTACTTCTGGAAAAGGATTTGTCAATCAAATGACTTTGAAAGAATTAAAAAAGTATGACATTCCGACGCTTCAAGAAGTTTTCAAAATAGTAAATCATAACATTTTAGTGAATATCGAACTTAAAAGTTATGAATTGATCGAAAAAGTTATTGAACTTATTGAAAAATTAATTTTTGAGAAATTAAGGAGCTATGATGCTATTTTAGTTTCTAGTTTCGATTGGGAAGCTTTGCAAAAAGTTCATTCAATAAATAATAAAATCAAAATTGGTGTTTTGACAGAAAATGATTTAGACAAAGCTTTGGCTTTCGCCAAAAAAATAAATGCCTACTCAATACATCCGTATTTCAAATTACTAAATTCTGAAAATGTTTTAGAAATGCATCAAAACGGATTGAAAGTTTTTACTTGGACAGTTAATTCAGAGGAAGACCTTACCTTTGTCAAAAATTTGAAAGTTGACGCAATAATTTCAGATTATCCAGATAGGATTTAGTTTTTTATTTGTCATTTCGACGAAGGAGAAATCGCATCAAATTATTAAGATTATAAGATTTCTCCTTCGTCGAAATGACAAAGAATTGAGTTTTTTTTAATAGTAAAAAAAATGTTTTAAAATAATGAATTCAAAATACGATATTATTATAGTTGGTGGTGGTGCTGCAGGGTTTTTTACTGCCATCAATATCGTAGAAAAAAATCCGAAATTGAAAGTAGCAATTCTTGAGCGTGGACAATCGGTTTTGGAAAAAGTGCGAATTTCTGGTGGCGGTCGCTGCAACGTAACTCATGCTGAGTTTATCCCGAAAGAACTTACTAAAAACTATCCTCGTGGCGAAAAAGAATTATTAGGGCCTTTTCATCAATTTTGTTCGGGCGATACTATCGAGTGGTTTTCCAATCATGGTGTCGAACTAAAATTTGAGGACGATGGCAGGATGTTTCCCATAACCGATTCCTCTCAAACCATTATTGACTGTTTTATAATTGCAACTAAAAAGTTTGGAATTGATGTAATCACAGGTCAAAGTGTGCAATCTATTTATAAAGGAAAAAATTATTGGAAAGTGGAAACCACAACAGAAACATTTTCATGCCAAAAATTAGTATTAACTACTGGAAGTAATCCAAAAATATGGGAAATGCTCCTAGAAGTTGGTCATACAATAGTTCCTGCGGTTCCTTCTTTATTTACTTTTAATATCAAAGACAAACGCATTAAAGATTTAATGGGATTATCGGCTGTGGCAACAGTTAAAGTAAAGAATAGCAAATTAGAAGCTTCTGGACCATTATTGATAACCCATTGGGGAATGTCTGGACCAGGAATATTGAGACTTTCGGCTTGGGGCGCACTGCTTTTGGCAGAAAAAAAATACCAATTTGTTATACAAGTTAATTGGTTGAATGATGTAACATTTGATGAAACTATTGAAAAGTTGAAAGAACTAAAACAAGAACATTCTAAAAAAGCAGTTTCTAAAAAAGCTTTTTTTGAATTACCCAATCGCTTATGGGAAAGTTTGGTTTTGGCTTCAGAAATAGAAAGCGAAACCAAATGGGCAGATGTAACTAAAAATCAACTTCATACGCTTGCCAATCAACTAACAAATGGAGAATTTCAGGTTAATGGCAAAAGCACTTTCAAAGAAGAATTTGTAACAGCTGGTGGAGTTGATTTGAAAGAAATAAATTTCAAAAATATGGAAAGCAAGTTGCACAAAAATCTATATTTTGCTGGCGAAATAGTAAATATTGATGCAATTACCGGCGGTTTTAACTTTCAAAATGCATGGACAAGCGGGTTTATTGTGGCGGAGAATATTTTACTTTAAATGCAAGATTTATCGATTCAACCACCAAATACTACCATTTAAAATACTTGCAAACCCAACCCAAGCTAGATAAGGAAGTAGCAAATAACCTGCAATTTTATCAATTTTTTTAAATTGTGAATGGGCTTCATAAATCATGAGCCAAAGCAAAATAATTTCGATCAACGCTAAAAGAGGATTGTGCAAGCCGAAAAACAAATAAGACCACAACGCATTCAATGCCAATTGAATGGCAAAAAACAATAACGCTTTTTTGACAACTTCACTATTACTATCTATTTTAGCCCAAACAAAGCCTGCAGCAACGCCCATCATAGCATACAACATACTCCAAACGGGACCAAAAATCCAATTCGGCGGATTAAAACTTGGTTTAATAATTGTTGGATACCAAGTTGTTATGGCATCTCGAGTCACTTGACCCGACAAAAACCCGATTGCTAAACAGGAAATTACAAGAACGATTATTTTGGTGGTTTTGTTAATTTGCATTTTATATAGTTTTTTTTTTGAAATTGATTTTTGATATTGCAATTGATATTGTAAAAATAACAATAAATTAGTCTTTAATGAACTTAAATTCCTTCTATGTTTTAAAATTTTAAAATGTTTATCTTTGCAAAAAAAATTTAATGCTGTCAGAAAACGATTTTGTTGCCACAAATTTATCCGAGGAAATAAACTCAGGAAGTTTCACTTTTTCGGCTCCAAGTAATATTGCTTTAGTAAAATATTGGGGGAAAAAAGCAAATCAGATTCCTGCCAATCCATCTATAAGTTTTACTTTAAAAAACTGTAAAACAATTACAAAATTGACTTTTGAAAAGCACTTCGACAAGTTCAGTGTTACAAAATCGGGATTTTCATTCGACTTACTTTTTGAAGGAAAACCTAAAGAAGATTTTAAACCAAAGATTCAAAAATTTTTCGAACGCATTGAAGTGTATTGTCCTTTTCTAAAAAACTATCATTTCACCATAGAAACCGAAAATACTTTTCCGCATAGTTCTGGTATTGCTTCCTCAGCTTCAGGAATGGCAGCACTTTCGATGACAATTATGGCGTTAGAAAAAATGCTAAATCCCGAAATGACGGACGATTTTTTCTATAAAAAAGCCTCTTTCTTGGCTCGTTTGGGTTCAGGAAGTGCTTGCAGAAGTATAAAAGGTGAAGTAGTTTGTTGGGGAAATCATAAAGAAATTTCTGGCAGTTCCGATTTGTTTGGAGTTCCATTTCCATTAACAATTCATGACAATTTTAAGAATTATCAAGACACTATTTTGTTAGTAGACAAAGGCGAAAAACAAGTTTCGAGTACCGTTGGGCATGAATTGATGCATAATCATCCTTATGCCGAAAAGCGATTTGAGCAAGCGCACGAAAATTTGTCGCAACTAAAAACCGTTTTAGAAACTGGGAATTTAGAAAAATTCATCGCCATAGTAGAAAGTGAAGCTTTGACTTTGCACGCCATGATGATGACTTCAATGCCCTATTTTATATTAATGAAACCCAATACATTGGAGATAATTAATAAAATTTGGAAATTTAGGAACGAAACTAAAATCCCAGTTTGCTTCACGCTAGATGCAGGCGCAAATGTACACGTTTTGTATCCCGAAAACGATATAGAAACCGTTTTGCAATTTATTAAGGACGAATTAGTTGGCTTTTGTCAAAATGGTCAGTATATTTGTGATCAAATTGGAAATGGAAGCATGCAAATTTTTTAGTTTTACACAAAATGGATATTCAATTAGAAAAAATAAACCTCATCAAGATGATTGCCGAAACCGATGATATTTCAGTAATCACAACTATCAAAAACTTTTTTAAAACCGAAAAAAAAGATTGGTGGGACGAATTAACTGAGGAGCAAAAAGCAGATATTAATGAAGGAATAAAGGATGCAGATGAAGGCAGGGTTGTGCCTTATGAGGTCTTTATGCAAAAATATATGTAATGACCAAACTTGTTTTGTCAGCGAAAGCTAAAAAGCAATTAGAGACTATTTTTGAATTTATTGAAGCGAGGTGGTCATCAAGAATTAGAGAAAAAACAGCTACAAAGATTTTTAAAAATTTTAAAATTATTGAAAGAAATCCTGAGTTATTTTCTAATTCGCAAAATAACAAAGAATTAAAAAAATGTGTAGTTTCTAAACAAACAACAATTTATTATAAATATTCAATATCAAAAATTACAATTGTTTCTGTTTTCGATACCAGACAAAATCCAAATAAAGTCACCCAAATAAAATAATTTTCACCCAAATATGAAAGGACCATTATTTTACTCAAAAATACTACTCTTCGGAGAATACGGAATCATTCAAGACTCAAAAGGCTTGTCAATTCCTTATAATTTCTACAACGGCGCATTAAAAACCGAAGAAAATCCATCTAAAGAAGCCATAAAATCAAACGGAAATCTAAAACGATTTGTAACTTATTTGGCATCTTTGCAAACCGAAAATCCCGATTTGGTGACTTTCAATATTGATAATTTAAAATCCGATGTCGAATCCGGAATGTATTTCGATTCTAGCATCCCGCAAGGATATGGAGTTGGCAGTAGCGGCGCACTTGTAGCGGCAATTTATGACAAATATGCCAATAACAAGATTACCGTTCTGGAAAACTTAACACGCGCAAAATTATTGAAACTAAAGTCGATTTTCTCTCAAATGGAATCTTTTTTTCATGGAAAATCTTCAGGTCTAGATCCGCTCAACAGCTATTTGAGTATTCCAATTTTAATAAACTCAAAAGATAATATCGAAGCAACAGGAATTCCAACTCAAGCCACCAATGGCAAAGGTGCAGTGTTTTTGTTAGATTCTGGTATTGTTGGCGAAACTGCTCCTATGGTGACCATTTTCATGGAAAAACTAAAAGATCAAGGCTTCCGAACCATGCTCAAATCGCAGTTTATAAAACATACCGATGCTTGTGTAGAAAATTTTCTTGGTGGCGATTTGAAATCTCTTTTTTCAAATACCAAAAAACTATCGAAAGTGGTTCTCAATAACTTCAAACCAATGATTCCAGAACAGTTTCATGGCATTTGGCAACAAGGCATTGACTCCAACGATTATTATCTAAAACTTTGTGGATCAGGCGGTGGTGGTTATATTCTTGGTTTTGCAGAAGATTTTGACAAAGCCAAAAAAGCCTTGAAAGACTATAAACTAGAAGTGGTTTACAATTTCTAAATAAATTCCTGAAAACCAAAATCATGTTGAGCAGACAAAACAAACTAGTTGTAATGAAAATTATCAGTTTGTTCTCTGTAGTTCGCGGCTATAACATTCCAGTTATTGCGCTAGCCCAGTATTTATCCGCTATTTTTATCCTTGCTCCCGAAAAAAGAGCGCTTCATGTCCTACTCGATTTCAATTTATTTATTCTTGTTGTTGCCTCCAGCCTAACCATTGCTTCTGGCTATATCATCAACAATTTTTACGATTCCAAAAAAGATTTAATCAACCGACCCAACAAATCGAGATTAGACCGACTAGTTAGCCAAAAAACCAAGCTGCAAGTCTATTTTTCGATCAATTTCTTCGTGGCACTTATCGCCTTTTTTGTGTCATTTCGAGCCGTACTTTTCTTTTCGGTTTATATCTTTTTGATTTGGTTTTATTCGCACAAAATCAAAAAAATGTTGTTTTACGGCAATCTTATGGCATCATTCCTAGCCGTTTTACCTTTTTTTGGAATATTATTGTACTACAAAAATTTCTACGAAGTCATCTTTTTTCATGCCACATTTTTATTTTTGATTTTATTAATTCGAGAAATCGTCAAAGATCTCGAAAACATAAAAGGCGATATATCAAACAATTACAAAACAATTCCAGTAGTTTTTGGCGAACAAATTTCAAAAACAATTATCCTTTTGTTGCTGTTGACAACCGTATTTCCTGTTTATTTCTTGATCAATATATATGACGTAGGCTACATGGATATCTATTTTTATATATGCTTTATCATCTTTATATTTTTTGGTTTAAAACTCTGGAAATCAAACACTAAAGAAGAATATCTTCAACTACACAATGTCTTAAAATTTATAGTAGTTGCAGGCGTTTTTTGTATCGTCCTTATCAATCCGACCGTTTTATGGAATGGAGAGAAATTGTTGCAGAAAATTTAATTTTTTTGGAGCTAATCCCGCTATCCGTTTCAATCTTTTGCAGAAAAAGCAAAAGGATTTCCACTACTATCGGGGCTAAAAAACCGTAACATTCAACATTATAGTCTATCTTTGCCAAAATTTTAGAATTCATGAATAACAAATCTGGCGACAAAAAAGGAAACGGCCCAAGACCAACTAGTTCTCGACCAAGCTCCAACAAGCCAAAGCCAGCCATGGCAAAACGCGCGCAAGGTCCAAAAAAAGTCAAACCAGTAGTAAAAGCAATACCCGTTGCTACTGACAAACCCGCAAAACGCGAAAATCAGGCACCAAAACGCCAAAAAGAAAAAGACGAAATTCGTCTTAATAAATATATAGCCAACTCCGGTGAATGTTCTCGACGTGATGCCGATATTTACATACAATCGGGAAATGTAAAAGTAAACGGCGTTCCAGTTACCGAAATGGGATATTTAGTCAAAATTACCGATGTCATCAACTTCGACGGAAAAGTAATCACACCCGAAAAGAAAGAATATATTCTGCTCAATAAGCCCAAAAATTTTACTACTGCAATGGACGAAGGACAAGAAAACCGAAATGTTTTTGAGCTTGTTCGTGGTTCAACCAATGCCAAAATTGCGCCCGTTGGACGTATGGACAAAAACACGACAGGACTATTATTATTTACTAATGATACTGATATGATAAGAAAATTTGGTTTGCCAAATCAAAAATCATCAAAAATATACCAAGTTTCGCTTGATAAAAACCTGAAGTTCGAAGATCTCGAAAAAATAGCAAAAGGCGTAACTCTTGATGGACACCGACTCGCAGTAGAAGAAATAAGTTATATCGAAAACGAATCGAAAACCGAAATCGGCATCAAGCTTCGCACCTCGAATGTAAAAGTAGTTCGTAATATTTTCGAACATTTCAAATACGATGTTTTACGAATAGATCGCGTGGCTTTTGCAGGATTGACCAAAAAGAATTTGCCACGAGGAAATTGGCGTGTACTTACAGAGCAAGAAATAATCAATTTGAAAAATAATTAAAATTTAAAATCTTTTAAAACTATAAATTCCTGAAAAATCAGGAATTTTCTTTTTTTACAAAATTCAAAAAATGACCATAAACCAAAATTTATCAATAGCCCACAAATGGTTTGAAGCTTTTAATAATCATAATCTTGAGCAACTTTTGTCTTTATATGATGATGATGCTGAGCATTTTAGCCCGAAACTCAAAATCAAAAAACCTGAAACCGATGGTCTCGTAAAAGGAAAATCCAGTTTACACAGCTGGTGGCAAGAAGCATTTTCTGACCTACCAACGTTGCATTATAAAGTAACTTCATTAACTGCAAACGAAAACCGTGTTTTTATGGAATATATAAGAACTGTTGCCGATCAAGACGATATGTTGGTTGCCGAAGTTCTCGAAATTAAAGAAGGAAAAATAGTTTTTTCGAGAGTGTATCATGGGTAAAAATGTTTTTTCACAATCTAAAAATTTAGATTAATATGACAGAAAACAAAAACTTCTAATAATTGTGCAAAACTTATACAATTTTTTATAAAAAAATTATGGAAATACTATTTTTAAAATTATCTTTGCACTCTGAAAAAAGAGGTTTCAAAACCTTCAAATCACAAATATAATTAGCTATTTAATAAACACATAAGTAATGTCAAAAGTAATAGGAAAAGTTGCGCAAATTATCGGACCAGTTGTCGATGTAGTATTTAACGGAAAAGATGTTGAACTTCCAAAAATTTATGATTCGTTAGAAATCACTAAAAAAGACGGAACACTTCTAGTTCTTGAAGTACAATCACATATTGGAGAAAACACCGTTCGTACGGTATCTATGGATTCAACCGATGGTTTGAGTCGTGGATATGAAGTAGTAGGAACAGGAAATCCTATAAAAATGCCAATCGGACCAGATGTTTACGGACGATTGTTTAACGTAATTGGTGATGCTATTGATGGTTTGCCTGAGTTACCAAAGTCTGGCGATAACGGTATGTCAATTCACCGTCAAGCTCCAAGATTTGAGGATTTATCAACTTCATCAGAAGTTTTATTTACAGGTATCAAAGTAATCGATTTGATCGAACCCTATGCAAAAGGTGGTAAAATTGGATTATTTGGAGGCGCTGGAGTAGGAAAAACAGTATTGATTCAAGAATTGATCAACAACATTGCAAAAGGTCACGGTGGGCTTTCAGTATTTGCTGGAGTAGGTGAGCGTACTCGTGAAGGTAATGATTTGCTTCGCGAAATGTTGGAATCAGGAATTATAAAATATGGTGACGATTTCATGCATTCTATGGAAAATGGAGGATGGGATTTGTCTAAAGTAGATATGCCAGGAATGAGAGAGTCAAAAGCTACTTTCGTTTTCGGACAAATGAATGAGCCGCCAGGAGCTCGTGCTCGTGTGGCACTTTCTGGACTTTCAATCGCAGAATATTTCCGTGATGGAGCAGGTTCTGATCAAGGTAAAGACGTATTGTTTTTTGTAGACAACATTTTCCGTTTTACACAAGCAGGATCTGAAGTATCAGCACTTTTAGGTCGTATGCCATCAGCAGTAGGCTACCAACCAACTTTGGCTACAGAGATGGGTGCTATGCAAGAGCGTATTACATCAACTAATAAAGGGTCAATTACTTCTGTACAAGCGGTTTACGTTCCTGCAGATGACCTTACCGATCCAGCACCAGCAACAACATTTGCTCACTTAGATGCAACAACAGTATTGTCTCGTAAAATTGCCGAATTAGGAATTTATCCAGCAGTTGATCCACTAGATTCTACTTCTAGAATCTTGACACCACAAATTTTGGGAGATGAACATTATGATTGTGCTCAACGTGTTAAAGAGATACTTCAAAAATATAAGCAGTTGCAAGATATTATCGCAATTCTTGGTATGGAAGAACTTTCTGAAGAAGATAAATTGTCCGTTTCTAGAGCTCGACGTGTACAACGTTTCTTGTCACAGCCGTTCCACGTTGCTGAGCAATTTACAGGTTTAAAAGGAGTTTTAGTAGATATTAAAGATACCATCAAAGGATTTAATATGATCATTGATGGCGAATTAGACCACCTTCCAGAAGCAGCTTTCAACCTTAAAGGAACCATTGAAGACGCTATTGAAGCAGGACAAAAAATGTTGGCAGAAGCATAGATCAAGCGAAGCTTGATAAACTTCAAAAATAAAATCACAAATCACAATTTGGAATTTGGAATTTTAAAATTTGGAATTTTAATAAAAAAATATGATTTTAGAAATAGTATCACCAGAAGCCCAATTATTTTCAGGCGAAGTAAGTTCGGTTACGCTTCCAGGAGTTGACGGTTCTTTTCAAATGTTGAATAACCACGCACCAATTGTATCAATTTTGAAACAAGGAACAGTAAAAATTTCTGCTTCAAACTTCAAATTTGGAAAAGAAGTTGCAGCAAAATTTACCAAAATAAACGAGCAAAACTACAACCTTGAAATAAATTCAGGAACTATAGAAATGAAAGATAATAAAGTAATTGTATTAGTAGATTAAAACTTTTATTAGCATCAAATTTTATTATAGTTTGCAATGATTTTACCAACTATTTTTGACCACATTACCAAACATTTAAAACATTACTTTTTTAAAATTTATAAATTTTAGAAATATAAGAAATACCCTTTTATTTTACCTGTATCTCTAAACTCCAATGTTGGCGCAGGAACTTTAAGGGTGTTAAATACTGAAAATACCGTTTTTAATACAGATGATTTTGTTTTAATTTTGGTTAAATCAACATCAAAACTCAAATAGAATTGTCGTTGTCGTGTTGCTTCCGGAAGGAAAATAGTATTTATAAATTCTTCATTGCCGGTTATCATGCCTTCGCCACCATAGCCTACCGCAAGATTGAGCCATTTCGGAATTTTTGACGTTTTGGAAAAAGAATGGATATTGGCCGATATCCAATAGGTTTGTCCGTTATAATCTTTTAGCAATTGCTCTGCAACCGTACTTCCTAAAACATTTGGTCGTGCTGATGCATAAGGTGTTGTATGAAATGAAAATTTAGGCACAATGCGTTGCTCTTTCCAGAGTAACTCTTGTGAAATTAATAAAGCCGTTCCCGTTGCATTACTTACGAGATCACCTACTGAAAATCCCCAGTTTTTGGAATAGCCATCCATAATTTCTACAGCCGACAGAAATACAAATCCTGATGTGGCACCATATATAAGTTGGTTTTTACGGCTTACGCCACTCCACTTTAATGCATTTGAGCTGGCGTTACCAATATGATAAGCGGAAAAAACATGTCCGGCTTTGTCGACTTGTAGCCACTCGGCGTTGTCATTGATGGATTTGAAATCGGATTTGGGATAATTGGCATACCAAAGCTGGTTTAAAGCTAATAGTGCTGACCCTGAAAGTGCCAATTCTGAAATTACCACAGCATTTCTTCTTGGAATATTTAAAGTATCTGATGGTTTAAGAAAGCTAGAATTAGTTGTTTGCCCAAAAAAAAATGGAGTGAAAAAGAGAAAAATTAGAAGTTTTTTATTCATTTGTAGCGTTTCTAAAAATTCAAATGGAAACTCGTTTAGCCCTGATCGAGCCGATATCCTCGTGTAGCAAAGCGGAACGAGATAAAGGCGAAAGCAGGAATTGCGCTTGCTGATAATGCCCAAGTCATTCGCTCCAAATATTACCTTTTGATGCCTTGCTTGCTTACCCAAGCGATGTATTTTTGACGGTTTACTTCGTGCCCTGCAGGCGTTTCGGCAAATTCATGATAGCCAAAATTGGTTACGCTGGCGCAGAAATAGATATAATTGTGTTTTTTAGGATTTAAAACTGCATCGAGAGCTGTGATGTCTGGCATGGCAATTGGTCCAGGTGGCAAACCAAAATTTTTGTAGGTGTTGTATGGCGAATTGGTTTCGAGATCTTTGTACAAAACTCGTTTTATAACTTGTTGAAAATCATTTGACTGTTTTTTAACAGCATAGATTACGGTTGGGTCGGCTTCAAGTTTAATGCCTTTATTGAGTCGGTTGAGATAGACGCCTGCAACGGTTGGGCGTTCGTCTTTTTTGACGGTTTCTTTATGTACAATAGATGCCAAAATGGATACTTGTATTGGCGTTAGATTTTGTGTTTTGGCTTTGGATTGACGTTCTGGTGTCCAAAAATTTCGGTATTCTTTTAGCATTTTGTCTCGAAATTTTTCGGCTTTGGTGTTCCAAAATAATTCGTAAGAATTTGGAATACAAACTGATAGTACATTTTCTTGAGTGAAACCATTATCGACTATAAATTTTGGATCTGTAAATGCTTTCATTAGGCTCAAACTATCGCACTCTAGTTGTGTAGCAATGCGACTTGCAAAATCTTCTAGACGTTCTTGGTTATTAAAAGCTAAGTTTACGGCTAAATTTTGTCGTAATGAGTTAATGATGTCGTTGCTTCCCATTCCGCTTTTGAGTAAAAATCGTCCTGATTTTACATTTTTGGGATAGGATTTTTTGTTGGCTACCATCTCAAGCTTTGCCATATCGTCAACATAGGGTGCAATTATTTTTTTTATATCTTCATAACTAGCATCTGTTGGAATGGTCACATAAACTTCTTTTTGCTCGAACTTCGTGTTGGCACCAAAAATATCTCTGTAAAGCTTATAGCCGTATATTGTTAATCCTGTGATGATTATAACTAATAAAATGCTGATAATTTTTTTTAAACTCAAAACTTATTTTTTAAAATTAATGATTAATTAATTGAAATAATCCTTCGTCTTGGTAATTACCGTCAACAAGGTTCCAATGTTTTTTTATTCCAATTTTCAGAAATCCAAAAGTAGTAAAAAGCTTCAAACTGGCAGAGTTATTTGGATCTATATTTGCAAAAAGTTGATTTAAGTTTAATTTTGAGAAGGAATATCGAATAAGTAAATCAAGTGCTTCTGAACCAAAACCTAAGTTTCTGTCGTTGTTTTCTTTAATAATAATGCCTATTCCAGCTCTATTATGATTGGGATCAAAATCGAATAAATCAATAAGTCCGATAGCTTCTTGGCTTTCTGTTTTGCAAATGGCTAGTCGCAATTGTTTTGCTTCAAAAATATCTTGATGGGCATTTTCGAGATATTGTCGTATTAAAAATTTACTATAAGGTGTATTGGTATTACTTACGCTCCAAATAGATTCGTCGTTTTCTATTTGGTAAACAAACTCCAAATCTTCGGGCTCTAGCGCACGCAAAAAAACAAGATTTCCTTTTAGGGTTATCATAACGTTAGATTTCGGTTTCGCCAGAAAAAACAAACTCTGCAAGTCCAGTTAGAAAAACATTTTTGTAAACACCATTTTTTTCTTCAAATGAAACACGTAATTTGCCGCCTTCAACATTTATTAAAACGCCACTTTTATTGGTTTTACCTATACGATGCATTGCAATTGCTACAGCCGTTGCACCTGTTCCACAAGATAAGGTTTCATCTTCTACGCCGCGCTCATAGGTGCGTATAGAAAATTCAGAATTAGAAATTTGATCTACAAAATTAACATTAGAACCTGCTTTTCCATACAAATCGCTATATCGAATGGTAGCACCATTTTCTTTTACTTGATGATTTTTTAGGTCTTCAGTAAAAGTAACATGATGTGGCGAACCTGTATTTAAAAATACATAATCGTCGGCAATTTTAATATCCGAAACATTTTTCATTTGTAATGAAACTTCATTTTCATGATGTTTAGAGGCATGATGCAATCCATCGGTAGCAATAAACGTAGCTACATCATTTATAATTCCTAGCTTGTTGGCGAAAGCAACAATACAACGTCCACCGTTGCCGCACATAGAGCTTTGATTACCGTCGGCGTTGTAATAAACCATACGAAAATCGGTTTCGGAATCTTCTTCCAACAGAATCAAGCCGTCTGCACCAATGCCAAATCGTCTGTCACAGAGGCTTTTAATGGCTTTAATATTTCTTTTCGGAAAATATTCTGAACGATTATCAATCATGATAAAATCGTTTCCTGTTCCTTGATACTTATAAAACTCTATTTTCATAACTTTCATTTCATTTACAAAAGTACGAAGTTTTAATGAAAAGTTAATCATTGTTAAACCAACGTTAAACCGATTTTGTGTTAAAATATTAATTATAATTTTACGTTTCTATTTATTAACAAATTAAAAAGTAATTAAATGAAAAATATTGGGAATTTATTTATTATTTCTCTCTTTAGTGGCGCGATAACGCTAGGTTGTTACAAATTGTTTTTTGAAAAAGATTTATCGTCAAGTTCAATCGTAACTAATGCTTCTTCCAATTTTTCGAGAAATGTAGGACTTGGAACCGAAGTGCTTGACTTTACTGAAGCGGCCGAAAAAACAGTAAACTCTGTTGTGCACGTCAAAAATGTTTCTATTCGTACTGTTTCAAACCCAATAATGGAGTTTTTCTATGGCAATCGTGGCGGAAGCCAACAACAAGAACAAATAGGAACTGGCTCGGGCGTAATCATCTCTGAAGATGGGTATATCGTGACCAACAACCATGTGATTAAAGATGCACAAGATATTGAAATCACACTCAATAATAAAAAATCATACAAAGCAAAACTTATTGGTACCGACTCCAAAATGGACATTGCATTACTAAAAATTGACGCCGATAACAAACTAGCTTATACTGCTTTTGCCGATTCTGATGCCGTGAAAATTGGCGAATGGGTTTTGGCCGTTGGAAATCCATACAACTTGAATTCGACTGTAACAGCAGGAATCGTTTCTGCAAAAGCTAGAAATCTTGATACACGCGGCATCCAATCTTTTATCCAAACCGATGCGGCCGTAAACCCAGGAAATAGTGGCGGAGCGCTTGTAAATACGCGTGGCGAATTGATAGGAATTAACACTATGATTTCGTCACAAACAGGCTCTTATGTAGGTTATTCGTTTGCAGTACCGTCAAATATTACAAGAAAAATCATTGAAGATTTAATGGAATTTGGAAACGTGCAACGTGGTATTTTGGGTGTCGAAGGTGCCGAATTAAATGGTTCTGCTTCCAAAGAACTTGGCATTACCCAAACACAAGGTTTTTATGTAAGCAAGGTTAACAAAAACTCGGGTGCTGAAAAATCGGGTATTGTTAGCGGTGATGTTATTGTGAAATTGGACAACCAAAAAATAGGAACTTATGTCGAATTATCTGGTTTTATAAATACAAAACGTCCTAAAGATGTGGTGCAAGTAACCATCATCAGAGACGGAAAAAACAAAGTTATTCCAGTTACTTTAACCAAAAACGAATTTGTTTCGACCGAGTTTAAAGGCTTAGAATTGGAAAATTTATCGGCCGCAGAAAAGAAAAAATTCAAAATCGATTATGGCGTTCGCATTAAAGAGCTAACCAACGAAAAACTTGACCAATATGCCGACGAACTCAAAGGCGGTATCGTCTTGAAAATTGGCAATCAAAAAATAGCTGATGTAGAAGCACTTGGTCAAATAACTTCTGGAATTGATGAAAACCAAAGTGTGCAAATCGAAATGATTACGGCAACGGGTCAGGTTATTCGTATTATACTTTAAATAGAAATTTAAAATTTAAAATTCCAAATTCCAATTTAACAAGTTGGAATTTTTTTATTGGAATGGATTTATATATATTTTATATTTATTTCAAACAAGAAACATTGAGCTTTGAATAAGAAATAAATAAAAATTTATTTCTTATATAACTACAGAGCTTGTCTAAAGCATGGATTAGAATTACAAATATTCAAGCGACAAATAATTATTAGACGTCTAAATAATCAATTTACCTTGTCTGCTCTTCTTATGCCAAACTGATATTATATTATGTATTAAGGGATATTTACTTCCGAAACTTTAATAATATCTGTAACTGTAAAATCACCTAAAACATCTGATGGCATGAAAGGTGTAAAACCACCTAATTTATTTAAATAAGATTCACTATCTCTTTTTAGAATTCTAATAAATGTATCTGCTACTATTTTGGCTCCTAATGGGCCTAAAGTATCTCCATTATTTAGAACCGAAGCTTCTCTTAAGACATAATACCATAATGGAGTTTTGTTTAATAGAATCCCACCATTTGAATTTAATAAAGTTATTTCGCCAGCAGGTAAACCACTTGTTAATTGCGCAGATGTCATAGGCGTTATTCCTAATGCTGTTGCAGTTGCTTGGCCACTAGGTAAACCCATTGCTAGACCTCTTCTTAAATTTCTTGCTGCAAGCATAGCCATAATTCCACTTCCACCTGGTAAACTTTCTAAGCCGTTAGCCAAAAAACTATCAATTTTTCTTGCAAAATTAAAAACTGGAACATTTATACCTGTTTGAAAAAAAGCATTAAAATCAACTACCCAATTACTAAAAACCGGAAGCCTTGGGTTTCTTATAAAGTTAAAAGCATCAGATAATGGTTGATTAATAAAATTATGGTTTATCCAATAGTTATCTCTAATTAAACTATGTCCAAAACGATATGCAGCTACAGAAAATTCAACTGGCATGGAGAAACTACTTCCAACAGGTGCAGCTATTGATGTTAATGAGTTTGAAACAACAGATGGTCCACAAACTCTTTTTAAATAATCATTGACAACTGCCCACTGATAATGATGAGTAACAATTTTTTTTGCTTCAACAAAGATATCTGTTGGACTTAAAGGATTATCAGCAAAAGCAACAATATCTATAACTTTGTTGTGAAATTTAAGCATTGCCATTTGAAATTGAGCTACAAATAAATTTTCATCATTTCTTGGGTCGCCAATAATTGCAGTATTTGTGCCTTGTACTCTTGGCACATCTGCATTAGTTTTGATTGCCATGCCATTAATACCACCACCATTAGTTGATGGACCACCTTTACCAGTAGGAGAATTTATTCCTAATTTAAATTTAATACCAGTTGGGTTACCCGTGGAAGGAAATTCGTACAAATAAGGACTTAAAGCTGGTCCTCTGCCATAAATATTGTCCAAATCTAAGGCTGGGGTTCTCATATTATTTATAGATGTTGCATCTGTTGCATTATTTATATCGGAAGAAACATCTAAAGTAATATCATGGTCAACAAATTGCCCAAAATATGTATATCCTGCAGGAATAGTAGAGTCTGCACCAACATCTCTTCCTGGGTCACCCATCATTCCACCTAATTGATTTAATAAATTAACAATTACTGGATTCATATCTAATTTACTAGACTGTCTAACAGTATTTGAAGTTAGATAACCAAATTTGTCATTACAGGGTGAAAATCTCATTGGAAAAGGAAACCAACTCAAAGCAATTTTCGCCCCGTGAAAACGTTTTGTTTCATTTTTCAAACTTTCAAGTGTTGCCCTAACGTCCTCAGGTAATTTTCCTATTGGCACTAATGCGTTGGGATTAATTTGTTTTACAGCAAAAGCAAATTTTTCTATATTTTGCGGTTTATCAATTTTAAATTCTTCTAGTCTTTTTGAAAGTTGATCTATTTCAACTTTTGAGAACTTAATGACTTCTGTAAGTTTTTGTTCTCCTTTTTTAATTTTTCCCATTTTTTGTTCAATTTTAAATTTTTGCTTACTACATACAGCTTTTAGAATTCCTATCCTACTCTTTGTAGGATTTTCAGAATTCTCCTGTTTATACTTACAAAGTAAAATAATTTCAAAAAAGTTTCTATAAGTTAATACACCCTTTTTTGTACCGTCTTTTAACGGTATTTTTTACAAGCTACATGAGAAGCATCGGATAAAACACTAAATCGTTATTAAGCAAAGCTCTTTATATGATATTAATTTTCTATGTGTTTCAATATTTTTTTTAGACTAAAACCAATAGAATCAAATTTTTCACGCAATCGATTTCGCAAATCGTTATTATTTTATATTTTTGCACCGATTTTAAAAATAAACTACTAACTGTTTTATAATTTCTTGCAATGACCAACATCAATGACTACGAAAAAGAAGTCGCTTTTCAAGCCAATCGCCGCCGAGCTGGTGTCGAATTAATTAAAGTAATTAGTGATCTTTGGTACGACAAATCCATTGAGGTCGTACTCTTTCGCAACCAACTAATCAACCTCAACGTTAGCGATATTATCAATCTTCATGAATATGCTGGCGAGTTTGTAGGGAAACCTATTTCGGTTTTTGATACCGTCGAAATTGCAAAAGCTTTACTATCGCTAAATTTACCACCTTCAAAACTTGATATTGGTAAACTTACTTACGAATTTCATCTAGAAGAAAATAAATACAACAACGCCAAAGCATTTGTAATTGACAAGCTCACGGATGCCAAAGATTTCAAAAACAACAAACCAAAAGATGTGGTTTTGTATGGTTTTGGTCGTATTGGTCGTTTGTTGGCAAGAGAATTAATGTCCAAAATGGGCGTTGGTACACAACTTCGTTTGCGGGCAATTGTAACCCGTGATAAAAACGATGCAGAATCTTTAGAAAAAAGAGCTTCCTTATTACGTTACGATTCAATTCACGGAGATTTTGAAGGATCTGTAGTTGCCGATGTTGCCAATAACGCATTAATAATCAATGGTACAACCGTACATGTAATTACTGCCAACGCACCCGAAGATATCGATTACACACTTTACGGTTTTGAAGAAGCTTTGGTTATCGACAATACGGGCGCTTTTACTACGCAAGAAGCATTGGCAAGACATCTAACTTCAAAAGGTGTTGATAAAGTGCTACTTACTGCTCCAGGCAAAGGTGTTCCAAACATTGTTCATGGCGTAAACCACAATGATTATAATCCAGACGAAGTCAATATTTTTTCGGCTGCATCCTGCACGACCAATGCTATAACGCCAGTTCTCAAAGCTATTGAAGATACTTTGGGCGTCGTAAAAGGACATCTCGAAACCATTCACGCCTATACCAACGACCAGAATTTGGTAGACAATATGCACAAAAAATACCGTCGAGGTCGTGCCGCAGCACTCAATATGGTGATTACCGAAACGGGTGCAGGAACCGCAGTAGCCAAAGCGATTCCGTCGCTAGCAGGCAAGTTAACATCCAACGCTATTCGAGTTCCTGTACCCAACGGATCACTTGTAGTCTTGAATCTTGAAGTTACCAAAAAAACGTCGGTTGCCAATGTGAATGCAATCATGAAAGGTTACGCACTCGAAGGAGAACTCGTCGAACAAATAAAATATTCGCTCAATAACGAGCTGGTTTCCTCAGATATTGTAGGCACCAACGCACCATCTATTTACGACAGCAATGCCACAATTGTTTCTAACGATGGCAAAAATATCGTGCTTTATATTTGGTACGACAACGAATATGGCTACAGCCATCAAGTAATTCGGTTGGCAAAATATATTGCCAAAGTTCGACGATATACTTATTACTAGCAGTTACATTAATTTAGACCCGAAAGTCCACTTTTTAAGTTGGATTTTTTTTGGAGCTATTTCCAGCTATCCGTTGCAAACAAAGTTCACTGAACTCCTATGAAGAAAAAAGTAAAGTGAAGTAATCTTTTTTTGGTTTTGTCCTTCGACAAGCTCAGGATGACAAAACCAAAAAAAGGATTTCCACTGCTATCTGGGCTAGGGCATTAAAGCTATTTTCGAGTTTTTCGGAATGTAAAAATTATCGTCTCGCCTTAAAATAATCTTCAAAAGCTGAGCAACCATAAATCAAATCATTATAATTATCGGGATATGCTTTTTGGAGTTTTTTATAAAAATTATTTTTTTCAAAAATAACATCCTGCAAACTGTCGCCTTTATAACCCGACCAATCCAAATTTGCAATTCGAGTGCCATCCATTTTACCTGTTAGTCGTAAGCAAAGCGCTTTAAACTTTACGGTTTTTGCATTTTTATTGGCAAGCTCATAATATTGTTTTGCCAAATCGCCATTCCGAAACTCATTTTCATCTTCATGATAAGGCTCTACGTCATTGGCAGAAACGCCATAACGACGCATCATCCAAGCATTACCGTTTATAGTCATGTTGTAATAACAATTTGCCACCAGAAAATAATACAAATCACGATTTGGTTCTTTTTTATATGTTGCTTTTTCTAAATATTGAATCAATTTGGCGGTTACCGTTTTTTTATTCAGAATAAAATTCTCTTTGTCGTCAATAAAATCAGGAGTGTATTTGAGTGTGTAAAACGGATTTTCGTCAAAATAGTTGCCGTTATTATCTTGTCGGTGCCATAAACCATAATAACTTTCCCAATGCTTATCGGTAACTTTTTCAAAATAAAAAAGTGCCGTTTTCAACTCGTTTTTACGAATGTATTGCGTGCCCAACAAATCGTACAATCTCGAAATTTCGTTTTTAATCAAAGCATATTTCCAAATCGAAAAAGTATCCTTCTTGTTGCCATTAACTTCAACATCGGCAATCAAATCTTTAACTTGTTGCGTGGTATATATAACATCAATGTATTGAAAATAATTGTAAAAATAATCGCCATACGATTGGGTTTTATTTTTGCTAGACTTCCATGTCATATAATCTTCATTCTTATCAATTGCCGAAAATAAAAGTGCCGCATCAGTCGTATTGCCTTTCATTTCGAGCAATCGAGCAATTGCAAAAACAAATTGAGAATCACTTTTATTTTTTAATAAAACGGCAGCAACTTCTGGAGTTATAATTGCATTTCTTGAGGAAAGTTTTGCTGTTATACAAAGTGCTTTGGTTATTTGCACTTGATTAGCCAGCAACTCGTTATCTTTTAACGATTCTTCAATAGCTGCAATTTGGTTAAGTGCCTCTTTATATTTTTCGGTGGCAAATAACAATTGTATTTTAAATATTTTGAAATCTAATGGTTTTTTTACTTTTTCTTCTGCAACCGAATTTACAAATTTCAGTACCGCATGAGCATATTTTCGGTCTAGAGTAATGCGTTTATTAGAAGTTGCTAATGAAAAATCTTGCGGATAATTTTCATAGCGATCCACTACAATTGATGGTTCGTAAAACGTGAAGTAAGGTGTAAAAATCCAATCCTCGATTTTATTTATTTCGCGCAAAAGCAAAAAAGAAATACTTTCATTTTCGGGATTAAGCGCATACACTTTTTGAATGTAAGGCAAAGCTTTATCAAATTTTCTGATGGCTGCTAGCGCATAAACATTGGAAAGTTCTACATTCGTTTTTCCATTTTTGAGAATCAAATTGATATCTATTTGATTATTAAAATCATAAAAAACTGCAAATCGTTTGTCTGGTGCATTTGCAAATACTTGCGCCGCATAAAAACTTTGCAAAGCGGCATCTTTTTCTATTATTGTTCGAAAATAAAGACTCCAATAATAAATAATATCTTTATTTGTAGAGTTCAAGAAAGTGGTGTCAAATAACTTAACTATTTTTTCGGATTCGCCGTTATAATACGCCAATCGAATGGCTTGAAAAATATATCTTTTTTTTAAAAAATCGACATTAGTTTTTCTAGAAAAATCAATTGCTTCTTCCATTGCTTTTGCTCGATCTGGAATCGCTATACTTTCATTACGTTCCCAAGGATCAGTATATTGCTGGTTATAAATTTCGACCGATTTTGCAAATTTCAAATAATCGATAGCTTCATTATCCTTCATTCGATACAAATATTGTAGTAATTTGTTGGTCGATTTTGGATTAATTTCATCAAGATTTATTTGATAAACACCTTCAAGAATAGCATCAATTGCAACTTGAGATTTGCAATAATCAAACCAGATTTTGGTATTGGGTTGCACTTCATTGTCGTTATAAACACCTTCGGTATTTGGATAAAAATTCCAAGAAGTATAGTTGAATTCAGAAAAACCACGATACCCAAAATTAGTTGGATGCGTGAAACAAAAACGAATGTCTTCGCCATACGGATAATAGCCACAGGCTGAAACGGAAACTGAAAAACTAGTTACAAAAAGAAGTGTAAAAACGTGTAAGTTCTTCATGGGTATAGGTTTTTAATTGTTCTTGATCTAAATGAAAAAGTGACACTGTTGTGGTTTTATCAAACGAAACGTGCTTTTTCAGAATTCGTATCGCTTCGTTAATTTGCATTTTTGAAATTTCTTCATATTTAATTTTATCACCTATTCGCAGATAAATATCGTTGGTAGTAGTGTCTTTTGTAACTTCAAACCACAATGGTTTTATAGGTTTTAAGACCGACTTGACGGTTTGAAAATCAGAATAAATTACTTTAGAAAACTGATTGTTTTGGTAGACTTGCATCCAAGAATAAACGGGCAAAGCGACATCCAAATGCAATGGATATTGTTTTACGTTTTTTACATATTTTTCTAACTCGTTGGTATCAAGAATCGAATTTTTGGATTTATCCTCAAACGGGTTTATAAGGTTATAACACATCAACATGGCTGAGTCTACAGGTGGAATTCCCATTTTGGTTGTGTACTTGTAGGGATACAATCGTAGTGTGCAACTCAATTTTCGATTGGAAATTTGTTTTAATTTTTTCAGAAAATAAAAATAATTGTCTTTTGTTTTTAAAGTCCAATCGCAATCCATTTGAATTTCTGGAGTTACTTTTTGTGAACTAAAATTTTCTTCTATTTTTTTATTAATCAAGAAGTTGATATTGTCGGCCAATGCATCCAGTTGTTTGAAATCACTTTTCAAAAAAACTTCATTATGAAGATACACGCACGGAATAATTTGATATTTTGCTTCATCATATAATGAGAATCTTGATTTTGAAACAGGTATATTTCCCATGACATCATTGGATTCGACTTCAAAAAATTTCACATACAATTTTTCTATTTTTAAAGTGTCTAAAAGTAATTTTTCAGTATTTTGTTCTTCATAACCCGAATTTGATTTCCAATAATAAAAAGCACGCGTTACATTTTCGACTTTATTGTTGTTTTTGCAAGACAATAAAAAAGAAGAAAGCAACACCAGAAAAACGAAATTTTTCATTAAAATAGTTTTTTTGTAATAACGTAAAATTATAATAAAAGTATTTTAGAAATGAAATAAATTTCAAAAAAAATCTTGTTCATTTCTAAACAAGATTTTTAAAGTTTGTAAACAATTTATTCCCTTAAGAAATTATTCTTTAACCATGTAATACACCGGAATTCCCAACAACATTATCAATACGCCCCAACCGCAAGTGGCCGTTTGCGTAACCAATAATGCAACCGAAACGGCACTTGCCAAAACAATATATAAAGCTGGCAAAAAAGGATAACCAAAGGCTTTATATGGTCGGTCGGCATCGGGCATTTTTTTGCGCAGCATAAAAATTCCGTAGATCGTAAGAATATAAAAAATAAGGGCGATGATAATTACAAAATCCAGAAGCGCGCCATATTTTCCTGTCAAACATAAGATAGAAGCCCAAATACACTGCGCCCACAAAGCCCACGACGGTACACCAGCCGAATTCAAAACAGCAGCTTTCCTGAAAAACAAACCATCTTTTGCCATTGTATAATATACTCGTGCTCCAGCCATGATCAGTCCGTTGTTGCAGGCAAAAGTCGAAATCATTATCATGATTGCAATAATATAAGTGCCAATATTTCCGAAAATATATTGCGAAGCGACAACGGCTACTCTATCGGATTTGGCGGTGGCGATTTCGTCAAACGGAATTACGACCAAATACATCAAATTCATCAAAATATATATAATACTAACCACCAATGTTCCAAGAAAAAGGCTCAAACCCACATTGCGTTCGGGTTTCTTAATTTCGCCAGCTATAAAGGTAACGCCGTTCCAAGCATCGCTAGAGAAAAGCGAACCAACCATAGCAGCTGCAATTCCAGAAACCAAAGCCATTCCTGAAATTGGCATCCATGTAGCCGAATCTTTTACAAAACTTCTTGTTGCCCAGACATCGCTCCAATTGGCGTTCCAAATTTCGGCTTTTGCGCCTAGAATTATTCCAAAAATTAATAAACCGAAAAGAGATAAAATTTTGATTATTGTTAAGAAAGTTTGCAATGTTTTACTGTTTTTTACACCACGACTATTGAGATACGTCAAGAAAATAATGGTTACAATCGAAACAATTTGCGCTGCGTTGAGCTTGAAACTACCCAAATCCATCAAAACATTTTCGTCACTTACTGCAGGAATCAAGTAGGCTGTAAATTTTGAAAAACCAACACCAACAGCGGCAATTGTTCCTGTTTGAATTACCGAAAAGAAACTCCAACCATAAAGAAAAGCTATTAATTTTCCGTAGGCTTCTTGCAAATACACATATTGTCCGCCTGCTTTTGGGAACATCGCACTAAGCTCGCCATAACTCACAGCTGCTATCATGGTTAATAATCCCGAAATTACCCATATTAGCGTGAGCCAACCTGCTGATCCTACTTGGCGGGCAATGTCTGAACTTACTATAAATATTCCTGAACCTATCATCGATCCTACTACGAGCATGGTGCCGTCGAATAAACCGAGTTCGCGCTTAAAATCTTCTTGATTGTTGTTTTTCATTTTATTAATTACTTTTTTTATTTTATAAAGATAATTTTTTTTGATTGATAGACAAATTTCTCCTTATTTGATTTCAAAAACGAAAATTTTTTTAATTAAAAAACCAATTAAAAAAATGCTATATGTAAGATTTTTATATTTATTAAAAATTATTTTATGCATTTCGTCGATTTTTTTTGCATTTTAAACAGAATGTGTTGTACTATTGCCATGTCAAACAATAACAAATTAAATAACCCAAAGGTATTTTCCCAAATCTATCTTTCCTTAACCTACATGACTTATGAAAAAAATTATCTTTTTATTATTATTAACTTCTGCTGCTGGATTTTCTCAAACAAAAAATAAACCAGTTAAGTATAAATACGGACAAAATGGGATTGAGTTAATAATAAACAAAAACTCTGAAACTATTGTTGTAAGTACATTTCAAGCAAAAGTAAAAATCAAGGATGAAGTTGCAGAAAAAGTGTATGCTTACTACAAAGAAAATCCAAATAAAGTAAATGGAGAAATTACAATTGAAGGATTAACTGCTTCAATTTCAGGGAAATACTCAGTGAAGAAAAACGGAAAACTAACTTCTGTTGATTTTAGATATGAAAAAGTAGAATGGAAAAACGGACTTGTTGAAGTTTCAGAATAATAAATTAATAAAAAAATATTATGAAATTACTATCTAAAATTCAGGATAAAATTGAGAACAAAGTAATTAAAATTGCTCATCGATTAATTGTAATTGAAAACAAATTTAACTTTATCTCCATCATAAAAATATAATTCAAAAGAAATACGTTTTGATAAAATGTCTCAAGAAATTGAGGCATTTTTTATTTTAAAACGCGCACTATTTTTTTAAAACTTTTAGCATAATAGGCTTCTTTATTTGAAGAGATCATAACACCATTGCTGCTTGATGAATGAATAAATTTAATTTCATCATTGATAACTTCCGTTATCAAACCAACGTGATTTATACTTCCAGAACCGTTGGTGCTAAAGAAAATCAAATCGCCTTTTTGGGATTCTGGCGCAGTAATTGTTGTTCCGAATTGCGATTGCTCAGACGATGTTCGTGGTAATTTGACATCATATTTTCCGAAAGTATAAATCATTAATCCTGAACAGTCAAAACCACCTTTGTCTTTGCCGCCGCTGCGATAGCTTGTTCCAATATTTTCTGAAGCGGTGTTAACGAGTAAATCAGGCAAATCTGCTTTTTCATATATCGGAATTAAAACTGCGTAGGGTTCGCCAGAGGCAGAAACTTCCGGCTCTTTAATTGTCTCCTGATTCGATTTTTCTTCTTTAATTACTTCCGATTTACTTATAATTTTACTTGACTTTTTTATTATTAATGATGTACCTACTGAAAGTTCTTTTTCAATCGCAGGATTAAGTTTTTCTAATGTAGTTACTGAAATTCCATATTTTTTAGAAATTCCGTACTTTGTTTCTTTGGGCATTACTTCGTGAGTAATTGATTCTTTGTTGTCTTCTTGATTGGATTCTTGAACTTCTTCTACTTTTTTTACATCACTAGGCAACTCTTTTTCGTCTGGTTTTGATCCAAATATTTTAAGCAGTAATCCAACCTTCATGCCTTCAGTTTCAATTTGTGGATTGGCTTTTTTTATACTTTCAATGCTTACTTTATACTTTTTAGAAATGCCATACAGGGTTTCTTTGGGTGCTACTTCGTGAGAAAAACTTGTAATTTCTGTTTTAGTTTTAGAAATAAACTTTGGGTTTGGAATCAGTAAAATAGCATCTGGCCTCAGGTTTTCTCTGTATTGTAGATTCACTTCTTCAATATCAGCTACTGAAATTTTGTATTTTTTTGAAATAGAATAAAAACTTTCTCCTTTTGCTACTTTATGTTTTATATATTTTTCTTGCGAAAAAAGAGATGTAGTAAAAAGAAAAATGATTAAAAAAAGTTTAGTTGATGACAATTTTATGAGATTTTGGTTGATTATTAATTTTTAAGATATAAACTCCTTTTTGCAAAGATTCTACATTCATTTTTATAGTTTTACTTCCAACTTCGTTTTTATCTAATTGGAATTTTTTTACTAAAGTTCCTTTAACATCATAAAAAGCTATTTTAAAATCTTGTTCCTTTTCAAAATCTACATCTACATATAAAAACGAATTGGTAGGATTTGGATATAATTTGAAATTAGAAACCGATAACTCAGCCGAATTACTTGCAAGGTTTACTTGAGTTAAATCTATTTTATAAACGCCACGTCCAAAAGTTCCGGCAAACAAAAAGTTGGAAGCGGTATGCAAAACCAAATCTGTAACTACAACTGGCGGAAGGTTAGACCCAAGAAAATTCCAAGAAACACCAAGGTCATTTGATGCCAATACGCCAATATCTGAGGCTGCATACAAGACATTATTTGCTCCAATTTCAATATCACTTAAAGGTGAATTTGGTAAATCTGCAGACAAATCTTGCCAAGAATTCCCCATGTCGTTACTCACATAAAGATTACTATCAAACAAGTTGTATCTATAACCAGAATAGGTTACATATACCTGATTTGGGTTCGTCAATGACGCTTTCAATCTAGTAACCCATTTGTTAGGAAGTGCAGTAGATATTTTTGTGTAATTAGCTCCAGCATCAACAGTTTTCCAAACATTACCATCGTCTGTGCCAATAAAAATTACATTACTATTTAGTGGCGAAACATCAATTGTAGTGATAGTTCCATATTTTTGAGTGCCTGTGTAAACGGTTTTACCTAAATTGTTACTTATTGAAGTCCAAGATATTCCGTTATCGATAGATTTATACAAATTGCTGGTTCCGAAATACATAATATTGGGATTAGCAGGATCAAAAACATAAGGTGTATCCCAGTTTCTAGGTTCGGTGGTGCTTATTCCATTGTCCGACAATCCAAAAGAACCACCATTGTCTATAGATCTGAAAAATGCACCATATTGGTATTGCGCAAATAGTATATCAGTATTATTTGGGTTTACTCTAGGTTGCATGCCATCGCCACCTAAAATAGGTTGCCAAGCATTTGTATTTCCAGTTAAGGTTCTACAAGTATTATTATCTTGAAAACCAGCATATACTTGATTGGGATCATTAGGATTTACCTCTATTCTGTAGGCTTGCGAAATAGCCAAATTATTAATTTTGGTAAAAGCTGTTCCGTTTGTACTTCTATAGACGCCACCGTCATTACCCAACAAAACTTCTCCATTGGAGTTAAAGGCAACCGCATGTTGGTCAACATGGACAGGATCTGAAGTTCCGGATATTTGCAACCATCCAGTTCCACCAGTAGTTGAATAATGGGTGTTGAATTCGGAAACAAAAACATTATTACTATTGTTTGGATTTATAAAAACACCACCAAACCACCAGTTGTAAGGAGATGCAGTAATAGCAGAAGAAGAAAGTGTTGTCCAGCTTGTTCCTGCATTTATTGTCTTCTTTAGCGTTAATGTAGTTCCTAACGAATTGGTGTAGGAAGCTATTAAAATATCTGGATTTGAATTTGAAATGTCAAGGCTAATTCGACCTTTATCGATTGTATTAGGCAATACATTAGCAACAATTGCCCAAGTAATACCGCCATCAATAGATTTATAAATATTGGAAGTTGCACCGCCATAAACTCTATTTTCAGGATTTCTGGTTCGCTCCCAAGTAGCAGCATATAAAATATCAGGATTTATAGGATTTATTGCCATATCTATAACACCTGTTTTATCAGAAATATAAAGTGTTTTTATCCAAGTAGTTCCACCATCAATAGATTTATAAACGCCACGATTGGGTGTTTGATTGTATAATAACCCCATGGCACCAACATACATTTTATTAGGACTTGTAGGGTCAATAATTACTTTACCAATACTCCCTACATTTGTCAACCCTTTGGACTGCCATGTATCTCCACCATCTGCGCTTACATAAACACCTGTACCGTCAAAGTTTGTAGATCCACCGCCACCATTTGGCTCTCCTGTTCCTACTAAAATCAAATTATTATTTGTTTTAGAAATGTCTATATCTCCTATTGACAAACTGTTTTGCGAATCAAAAATTGGTTCCCAATTTGCACCTGCGTTAGTTGTTCTATAAACACCACCCGAGGCTGTTCCAACTATATAAGTAGCAGGATTGTTGGAAGGTATGTCGATATCTGTGATGCGACCACCAATATTTTCAGGGCCAACCAATTGCCAATTCACAGTATTTAATTGTCTGGAAGCAAACGTTTTACTGTCTCGCCAAGCAGAAATTTCTTCATTGTTATCTTGTTTTAATTTTCCAGAAGGATAGGAACGTTGCAAAAATAAATATTCGCCCGGTTCTAGTTTTCTACCTTTGAAATTTACAGAATTATCTATAAAATAAAACCCAACTCCAATAAGTGTCAAAAAAATAGCACTAAAAAAAAGAATTTTCTTTGGTAATTGAATTGCCATAATTGAAAAAGTTTAAATGAAATGCTAAATTAAGTATAAAAATTGAAATCAAAGAACGTTTAACAGATTGTTAATGCAACTCATTTTAAAAAAACATCATAACACAATCGTAAAAGTGTAGCAATTACTATTATCAGAAAGAAGATTCTAATAAATTCGTTTCCCTTATTTAAGGCTGTTTTTGCCCCTAACCAACCACCAAAAGCATTACAAAATGCCATAGGAATTGCAATGGTCCAAATAATTTTTCCTTTCATAACAAAAAACAGTATAGACCCCAAATTGGTAGCGATATTAATGACTTTTGCATTTGCCGAGGCATTCAAAAAATCAAGTCCGAGAATTGAAATTAATGCCAAAACCAAAAAACTACCTGTTCCTGGACCAATAAATCCATCATAAAAACCAATAAATAAGCTGATTAATATTCCGTACCAAAATAATTTTCTTTCGGAAATTTCTTTTGAAACTGATTGTCCAAAATCTTTTTTGAAAAAGGTATAAACGGCAACCATAACCAAAACTAGAATTAGAACGGGTTTCATGAAATCGTTTTTGACCATTGTCATTAAATACGATCCAAAAAAAGCCATTGTAAAAGATAGAAACAACATCGGAAAAATTTGTTTCCAATTCAATTTTACTTTTTTTAAATATTGAAAAGCCGCAAAACTAGTTCCTGAAATTCCCGGAATCTTTAATGAGCCAATAATATTGGCAACAGGCATATTGGGCAACAATAACAAAGAAATTGGTGTTTGAATCAAACCACCGCCGCCAACTATGGCATCGACAAATCCTGCGAAAAAGGAAGCGATGCAAAGTAATATTATGATGTAGTTTTCCATTTGGATTTTTTAGCCCTAATCGCAGCGAAAAGCGTTTTGAGAAAATTGCTATTTTTTCTTGAATTGCAAAAACGACCAAAGGAAGTTCTTTGCAATTATTAGAAAAAAAGCAATTGCGATAAAACCTTGAAGTGAAGAGCAGGATTAGCTTCTAATAAAAAACGCTCCAATTAAAGAGCGTTTCTAGTTCATTTGTTTTTTAAAATTAAGCTTTTCCAGCCGCGATCAAATTTAATGCCGAACCTGCAACAAACCAGCCAATTTGACTTTCGTTATAAGTATGATTTGCAAGAATTAAATGTTTTGATCCATCTGCATGAACAAATTCTAAAGTCAATGGTTTTCCTGGTGCAAATTCTGTTAAATCTTTAAAATTGATGGTATCGTCTTCTTTAATTTTATCATAATCGGCTTCATTGGCAAAAGTCAAACCTAACATTCCTTGTTTTTTAAGATTGGTTTCGTGAATTCGAGCAAACGATTTTACCAAAACAGCTTTTACTCCCAAAAATCGTGGCTCCATGGCAGCATGTTCTCGAGATGAACCTTCGCCATAATTGTGATCTCCAACAACAATTGAAGGAACTCCAACAGCTTTATAAGCTCTAGCAACTGCAGGAACTTCGCCATAAGTGCCTGTTAATTGGTTTTTTACTGAATTTGCTTTTTGGTTGAAAGCATTTTCGGCTCCAATCAACATATTGTTAGAGATATTATCTAAATGTCCACGGAAACGCAACCATGGTCCTGCCATAGAAATATGGTCGGTGGTGCATTTTCCGAAAGCTTTGATTAGTAATTTTGCGCCTGAAATGTTTTTTCTGTCCCACGCTTCAAAAGGTGCTAATAATTGTAAACGATCTGATGTTTCAGAAACTTCGACCTTAACGTTAGAACCATCTTCGGCTGGTGCTTGAAAACCAGCATCTTCTACATCAAATCCTTTTGAAGGCAATTCGTCGCCTTTTGGTGGCAACAATTTTACCATCTCGCCTTTGTCATTCAATAACGAATCGGTAATTGGATTGAAACTTAAATCGCCAGAAATTGCTAATGCAGCAACCATTTCTGGGGAGGTTACAAAAGCATGCGTATTTGGATTTCCGTCGGCTCGTTTTGAGAAATTTCGGTTAAACGAGTGTACAATAGTGTTTTTTTCTTGCTTGTCTGCTCCTGCTCGATCCCATTGCCCAATGCATGGTCCGCAAGCATTTGTGAAGACTTTAGTTCCCATTTTTTCGAATGTTGCTATTATTCCGTCACGCTCAATCGTATATCTAATTTGCTCAGAACCTGGGTTGATTCCGAATTCGGCTTTTGGAGTAATTCCGTGTGCAACTGCTTGTTCTACAATCGATGCAGCACGCGACATGTCTTCGTAGGAGGAGTTGGTACAAGAACCTATTAATCCCCATTCTACCTTCAAAGGCCATGCATTTGCAGCGGCTTCGGCTTTCATTTTAGAAACTGGCGTGCCACGATCTGGTGTGAAAGGTCCATTGATATGTGGTTCTAATTCTGATAAATTTATTTCTATAACTTGATCGAAATATTCGTTTGGATTGGCGTAAACTTCGGCATCGCCAGTTAAATAACTCGCAACTTTGTCGGCTGCATCTACAACATCTTGACGACCTGTTGCAGCAAGGTATCTTCTCATGGAATCGTCATATCCAAAAGTAGACGTTGTGGCACCAATTTCGGCACCCATATTGCAAATAGTACCTTTTCCAGTACACGACATATTTATTGCGCCTTCGCCAAAATATTCAACAACGGCTCCAGTTCCACCTTTAACAGTTAGAATATCGGCAACTTTAAGGATTACATCTTTTGGAGACGACCAACCGTTGAGTTTTCCTGTTAGTTTAACGCCAATTAGTTTCGGGAACTTCAATTCCCAAGACATTCCAGACATTACATCTACGGCATCTGCACCACCAACACCTATGGCTAACATGCCTAATCCACCTGCATTTACGGTATGCGAATCGGTACCAATCATCATTCCGCCAGGAAAAGCGTAGTTTTCCAAAACAATTTGATGTATAATTCCTGATCCTGGTTTCCAGAAACCAATTCCGTATTTATTGGAAACAGACGATAAGAAATCGAAAACTTCTTTGGATTGTTTGTTTGCAAATGCTAAATCTTCTGATGCTCCAGACTTGGCTTGAATCAAGTGATCGCAATGAACTGTTGTAGGCACTGCAACCGTTTTTTTTCCTGCATGCATAAACTGCAACAATGCCATTTGGGCGGTTGCGTCTTGACAAGCAACACGATCTGGTGCGAAATCCACATAATCTGCACCTCGTTTGAAAACACTTGATGGCATTTTTTCCCAAAGGTGTGTGTATAATATTTTTTCAGTTAATGAAAGTGGACGACCAACTAACTCGCGCGCTTTGTCTACACGAGCTGCCATGTTTTCGTATACTTTTTCGATCATTTTTATGTCAAATGCCATAAGATTTGGTTTTTTGTTTGTAATGCAAATTTACGGAAACGATGTAGTATTTAAAAATATTTAAAGAAAATTATTGAATTTGGAAAATTATTTAAGGAATTGTTATTTTTTGTATCTAAAAATATCAAAAATGAAATTTAATCAAATTTAATTGGTTATTATTTATTTATTTAATGTGAATATTTAAGAAGGTCGAAAAAAATCTTACCGATGATAATTTTCTGGTTGGACAAATTTGCGTTAGGGGTTGAAGCGGCATCCTTTTATGGAGCGCCAGCGAAATAAAAGATATAGCGGAAAACCCGACCTCGTTGGGTCATTTTTCTTGACCAACGAGGAAACGCCCAAAAAATTATATTTTGAGATATAAACTATAGATTGTATTAATTGTTTTGGCATCCAAAACATCGTTAACCTCAAGTGGTATATAATGACGTTTGAAGCTCTTGATGGCATCTGGCAAATTTTTGGTTGAATAGCCTATAATACGAAGTCCTTGCTCGACATTGAAGGTGGTTGGAGCTTCTTGTAAAATTTCGTCTGGATAAAGCCCAAATCCATTTTCGGCTAGTTTTTTCCATGGAAATAATTCGCTGGGATCGCTCTTTCGCGAAGGAGCAATATCAAGATGACCAATGATGTTTTGGGTTGGAATATTGTATAACTTTTTAAGGCGTGCTAATAATTGCAGCAAACTGTCTATTTGTTCCTTTGAAAATGGTTCGAAACCGTTATTGTCTAGCTCAATGCCTATGGATGCTGAATTCATATCGGTGGTTTTGCCCCATGAAGCATTGCCTGCATGCCAAGCCCTAAGATAATCATTAAGCATTTGAACTACTTTGCCATCATCAGCAATGACATAATGCGCTGAAACTTGGGTTTTTTCGAGGGTAAATGTTTTTAGGGTTTGCTTTAAAGAATCTTGTGCTGTGTGATGAATAATGATATAATTGGGCTTCCGCATATTGAAATTGATGGTGCTTACCCACTGGGTTTTTTTTCCGTTTCCTAATCCAATGGTATCTTTTTTGGAAAGAGATTTCTGGAGTACTTTTAACTGCTTATTGTAGTTTTTTTCGGATGCTTTGTATGGGTTTGTAGCACAAGAAAATAGCAAAAGTCCACTCAATAATAGTAACAGTTTGTGCATTTTGGTTTGGTTTATTTAATAAAGCAAAGCTAATAAAAAAGTTGAATTATTTTATTTTACCCTTTTAAAGTAAAAAAATATAAACAAAAAAAGGAGTTCAAAATTTGAACTCCTTTTTATATTGTAAAAATTTTACAACTGCGGCCCAGCTTTTATAAGATTAATTCCTTCTTCATTATCTGTATATTGTACAAAATTTTTAATGAACAATCCAGCCAAATTTGAGGCTTTAGTATTCCATTCAGAAGGATTTTCGTAAGTTGCTCTAGGATCTAAAATCTCAGGATTTACATCATGTAATGAAGTTGGAACGATAAAATTAAATGTAGAAATTGTTTTTGTTTCCGCTTTTTCTATAGATCCATCCAAAATAGCATCAATAATAGCACGAGTATCTTTTATAGAAATTCGTTTTCCAGTTCCGTTCCAACCTGTATTGACCATATAGGCAGTAGCGTTGTGCTGCTCCATCTTTTTTACCAATTCTTCCCCATATTTTGTTGGATGCAATGACAAAAATGCTTTACCGAAACAGGCTGAGAATGTTGGTGTTGGTTCTGTGATGCCGCGCTCTGTTCCTGCGAGTTTTGCAGTAAAACCAGACAAGAAATAATATTTGGTTTGCTCGGGTGTTAGTTTAGAAACTGGTGGAATCACCCCAAAAGCATCGGCTGTCAAGAAAATAACTTTGGTAGCATGACCTGCTTTAGAAACTGGCAATACAATATTTTTAATATGATCTATCGGGTAAGAAACTCGTGTGTTTTGAGTTACGGAACCGTCTGTAAAATCTATTTTCCCGTAGGCATCCAACGTCACATTTTCAAGAAGTGCATCTTTTTTTATAGCTCCAAAAATATCAGGTTCGTTTGCTGGACTCAAATCAATAGTTTTGGCATAACAACCACCTTCAAAATTAAAAACACCCTCGTTGTCCCAACCATGTTCGTCATCGCCAATTAATTCTCTTTTTGGATCGGTAGATAAGGTTGTTTTCCCTGTTCCAGATAGTCCGAAGAAAACAGCAACATCACCGTCTTTCCCTTTATTGGCAGAGCAATGCATGGAAGCTATTCCTTGTAATGGCAAGTAATAATTCATCATGGAGAACAATCCTTTCTTCATTTCGCCACCATACCAAGTGCCGCCAATAAGTTGCATTTTTTCGGTTAGATTAAAAGCGACGTACACTTCAGAATTTAAATTATGTGCTTTAAAATCCGTAAATTCGGTTTTTGAAGCATTCATCACTACGAAGTCTGGTTCGCCAAAATTTTCGAGTTCTTCTTCGGTTGGACGAATAAACATATTTTTTACAAAATGTGCCTGCCAAGCAACTTCCATTATAAAACGAACTTTCAATCGCGTGTTTACGTTAGCACCACAAAAGGCATCAACAACAAACAAACGTTTTCCAGAAAGTTGCTTTACAGTAGTTTCTTTTAATGCGTTCCAAGTAGTGGTAGAAATTGGTTTGTTGTCGTTTGGTGCTTTGTCAGAATTCCACCATATACTATCTTTTGTAATTGCATCCTCCACAATATATTTATCTTTTGGAGAACGACCCGTAAATTCACCAGTCATTACGTTAACCGCACCAAGTTCTGAAAGATGTCCACGTTCAAATCCTACAAGGTTGGTATCTAATTCTTCATGATATAATAAATCGAAACTTGGGTTATAAATAATCTCTGATGCATTAGTGATTCCGTATTTTTCTAACGAAATCGATTTCGTAAATTGGGCAGATTCAGTCATAAAATATTTTAATTTAAGAAAAAAATTAGAATGCAAAGTTAAAAAATATTTCCTACAACGTTGTAGTAATTTGTTAAATTATACTTTTTTATTTAATGAATTAAAAAATAAAACACCCCAAGCACCAATTAATACTAGACCTCCTATGGGAGTTGCTACACCAATTACTTTAAAATTAACTCCTGTAATTGGCATCGTTGCTAGAAGATATATAGATCCTGAAAAAAGGAAAATTCCTATAATTGTCAAATTTAAAATCAGTTTTTTTACTTTTTCAGTAATAAATGTACTTGCCGCCACAAAAAGTAAAAATAATGCATGGTAAATTTGATATTTTACACCTGTTTCAAAAGTAGTTAATTGCTCTATCGTCAATAGTTTTTTTAATGCGTGTGCACCAAATGCCCCTAAAATAATTCCGAGAATTCCTAGTAGTGATGCAAAAGCGGCTATTTTTTTATCCATAATTTTAAAATACTATACTATTTTACAAATTTACAAGTTATCTAAATAGTATTCTAAAATTGATATCTAAAATTTATAAATTATATTTGCGCACATTTATTTATACTATGAAAAAAATATTTTTAACTGCAGTTACCGTTTTTTTGTCAATTGTAACCTTTGCTCAAATCAAATCTGGCGAAAAACTAACTTTTGCTGCCTCCTATAATATGAGTGGATTAATGACACAATTAGCTCAAGTTACTATGGAAACCGAAAGTGTTAATACCGAAAAAAACAACTATTTGCATCTCAGTTGTGAAGCTGCAACTTTTAGCAAATGGGATTCGTTTTTCAAAATTAGAGATATTTATGAATCCTATGTAAATCCAGAAACCTTAAAACCAAGCCTTTACAAAAGAAGTATCGACGAGGGCGGATTTACTAAAAAAGAAAAATATGTTTTTAAAGGCACTACAGTAACCAGTACCATGAAAAGAAAAAACATGGCTGAAACTGTTCGTACTTTCACTGTTGGCAGCTCCACACAGGATATAGTATCACTTATTTATAAGCTTCGAACTGTAGATTTTAGTAAAATGGCGATAGGACAAACGACTTCAATGACTGTAGTTTTTGACGAAAAACAAGTGCCAGTAACCATAAAATATATGGGCAAAGAAACTGTTGCTGCTGGAAACCTTGGAAAAAAAGAATGTTACAAATTATCTATTGATGCTACTACAAAAGTTTTAAAAGGAACCGATAAAAACTTGATTTGGATCACTGCAGACGCTAAAAAAGTTCCCGCATTAATCAAGTTTAGCATTCCAGTAGGAACTGGTCAATTGACATTATCAACAGCATCAGGAATATAAATTTCTATAAAACATGAGAAAAACAACCTTACTATTAGCATCCATATTTACCGTTTTAGGAATTGTATTTTCGTTTTTGCCACTTGGCACATTAGCTTTATTGCCAGTTTTATTGGCCATTATTTTTAGTTTTATTACATTTTCAAAATCTGAAAATGACCTGAAACAATTGCCCAAAATGCTTCTTATCGTTGGTGTAGTTTGTTTGGTGTTTGTAGTTTCAAAACAATTTTTTGTTAAAGAAGAAGTGGCTGTAGATAAAAATTTCGAACAAGTAAAAAAAGAAACTAAGGCCGAAGCAAAAAAAGAATTAGAAGAAATTGAAGGTTTATAAATATTTGATTTAAAATAACAAAAATCCAAACTCCAAAATAAAATGGAATTTGGGTTTTTTTATGCATTTTTATTTAGTTTTGCAATCTAGTAAAAAAAGCATGAGAAATATACTTATTATTGGTGCTGGTCGATCGGCGTCATCCTTAATTCAATATCTTTTAAAAAAATCTGCCGACCAGCAATTGCATCTTACAATAGGCGATTTATCTTTAGAATTAGCCCAACGCAAGACCAATAATCATACAAACGCAACAGCAATTCAGTTGGATATTCACAATGAAATGCAACGAAAAAGCGAAATTAGCAAAGCCGATATTGTAATCTCAATGCTACCAGCGCACATGCATATTGAGGTTGCCCGTGACTGTATTGCCTATAAAAAACACTTGGTTACCGCATCCTACATTAGTGATGAGATGCAAAGTCTCAATGCTGAAGCCAAAGCCAACAACCTTATTTTCATGAACGAAATTGGTCTCGATCCGGGTCTCGACCACATGAGTGCCATGAAAATTATTGACGAAATTCAAGACAAAGGCGGCAAACTCATTTTGTTTGAATCTTTCTGTGGCGGCTTGGTAGCTCCAGAATCCGACAATAATCTTTGGAATTATAAATTTACCTGGGCGCCACGAAATGTAGTGTTGGCAGGTCAAGGCGGTGCAGCCAAATTTATCCAAGAAGGAAAATACAAATACATACCGTATCACAAATTGTTTCGTCGTACTGAGTTTCTTGAAGTCGAAGGTTACGGGCGTTTTGAAGGTTATGCCAATCGCGATTCGCTCAAATATAGAAGCATTTATGGATTGGACGACATTTTAACTTTATACCGAGGCACGATTCGCAGAGTTGGATATTCCAAAGCTTGGAATATGTTTGTACAACTTGGCATGACCGACGATACTTATGTGATTGATGATTCGGAAACGATTTCGTACCGAGATTTTATCAATTTGTTTTTGCCTTACTCACCAACCGATTCTGTAGAAATTAAAACACGACTAGCATTAGGCATCGAGCAAGATGATATTATGTGGGACAAATTATTAGAACTCGATTTGTTCAATTCTAAAAAAATCGTTGGTCTCAAAAACGCATCACCAGCTCAAATTCTCGAAAAAATCTTGTCAGACAAATGGACTTTACAACAAAACGACAAAGACATGATCGTTATGTACCACAAATTTGGCTATGAGTTGGACGGAAAACAATATCAAATCGATTCCAAAATGGTTTGCATTGGCGACGATCAAACCTATACAGCCATGGCAAAAACAGTAGGATTACCAGTCGCGATGGCTACCTTGCAAATTCTAAATGGCACCATAAAAACGCCAGGAGTTCAACTTCCTGTTCGCGAAGAAGTATACTTGCCAATCCTCAAAGAACTCGAAGAATTTGGCGTAATTTTCAAAGAAACCAAAATGCCATATATTGGTTACAATCCAGACCATTTATCGGGAAATTAATATTTTAGTCAATAAAAAATTAAAAAATATAAAGTAATCCAACTTCAATGAACTTCAATTTCTTACATGTTTTAAAATAGAATTTCTATTTTGTTTTAAAACTTTATGATTCGAGTTATTTACGAAATCGTTATATTTACCAAGTAAAAAATAACAAAATGGCAAAGAAAATACTCATCATTGGCGCATGTGGACAAATCGGAACCGAATTAACCCACAAACTTCGTGCAATTTACGGTGTTGAAAATGTTATCGCTTCCGACATTCGAAAACTCAATAATGATGTTGTTAATTCAGGTCCGTTTGAAGTCATCAATGCTTTAGATTACAATCAAATAGAACATCTTGTCGAGCAATACAACATTGATGACGTTTACTTAATGGCGGCATTACTATCGGCAACAGCCGAAAAAAACCCAGCATTTGCTTGGGATCTCAACATGAATTCCTTGTTTCATGTACTCAATCTGGCCAAAGCCAAAAAAATAAAACGCATCTTTTGGCCATCCAGTATCGCCGTTTTTGGACCAACAACACCCAAAGAAAACACCCCACAATACACCATAATGGAACCTTCTACAGTGTACGGAATCAGCAAACAATCCGGCGAGCGTTGGTGCGAATATTACCATAACATTTTTGGCGTAGACGTGCGTAGTATACGTTATCCGGGCTTGATAAGCTGGTCGACACCACCAGGCGGCGGCACAACCGATTATGCCGTAGATATTTTCCATAAAGCCATAAAAGACGGCACTTACGAATGTTTCCTATCGTCCGAAACCAAAATGCCCATGATGTACATGGACGACGCCATCAAAGCCACGATCGCGATCATGCAAGCGCCTGAAGATTCAATAAAGATTCGATCTTCCTATAATCTTGCGGCAATGAGCTTTACGCCAACCGAAATTGCGAACGAAATAAAAAAACATTTCCCCGACTTTACCATAACTTACCAACCCGATTTTCGTCAAAAAATTGCCGATAGTTGGCCTGCAAGCATTGATGATAGGGCCGCTCGAACCGATTGGAATTGGCAAAACGACTTCGACATGCCAACCATGACTTCCGAGATGATCGCCATGTTACAAAAACAAGATTTATAGTTTTTTGGGCGTTCCCCGAGGGGTCGGGCTGTTCGTTCCTGCTTTTTTTAGCAAAACCCTGTTAGGGTTTAAAACGCTAACAGGGTTTTTACAAAAAAGAGCTCCACTGCCATCCCTAACGCAGCCTATCCAAACAATTATTTTTTCAATTTCTCGATTAAGCCATCTTCAATTGGAGATTTAATTTTCACAACAGCGTCAGAATTATCATTTGGTATCGTCATCGACAAGACATAATGCACGATTTTCCATTCATTACCAACTTTCACCAAAACACCAGATCCGCGACAAATTTTCATTTGGGTATTCAGTAATTCATCAAACCAAGCCGTTTTTGCGTCCTTATTGATATAGATATTTCTTTCTATTGCAGTAAAACTCCAAGCTTTTCCTTTATCAAAATACGGTTTCGAAAATTTCATAAACGCGGCTTTATTCCAGTTTTCGGTGGCATCAGTCCCAATAAAAACAGCGTTTTCGGTCATTGCATCAAAGTAAGCATCAAACTTCACGTCGGCAGCATTTTTATGCCACGAATCCAAAACCGAATTTATTGTTGCTTTCTCCGTATCAAGATTTATTACCGAACCACAACTTGTAATCAATAGTAACAAAAAAAGTTTTTTCATGTTTTTGTAGATTTAAAATCAAAGTTAATTATAATTAACCACAAAGAACGCCAAGTAGTTACAAAGTACACGAAGCTTAGTGAACTTAGTGATCTACTTAGTGAGCTGTGTGGTTATTTTTTTTTGATCATAATTACTTCTTTTTTATTAAATTTGAAATCCATTAACGACAAAGTTCGCAAAGTATTTCGTAAAAAACGCAAAGCTTAGTGAACTTAGTGATAATCTTTGCGCCCTTTGCGGTAAAAAAAATGATAGCAAGAATCCTCGATAATTATGAAGTAGACTTATCAAAACCTATTGATATTTCGATCCCGATAACCAACAACGACGCCAATCCTATTGCTTGGTATTTGGAGCAGCCCGTTATAGAACCTGTAACCAACGGCGATTGGATAGGCAAAGTTACTGCTGGAAGTTCGTCGACCAACTTCAACAACATTAGCTTCAATCCACATGGACATGGCACGCATACCGAATGTTTGGGTCATATTACGCACGAGTTTTATAGTATCAATCAATGTTTGAAAAAGTTTTTTTTTATGACAACAGTAGTTACGATCGAACCAAAAAAAATAAAAGAAGACAAAGTAATTACCAAAGCACAAATTATTCGTTTTTTAGGAAAAAATAAACCAAGGGCAATTGCCATTCGGACCATTCCAAACTCAGAAAATAAAAAAAGCCGTAAGTATTCCAATACCAATCCAGCTTATTTAGCAGAAGACGCAGCAACTTATCTTCGCGAACTTGGCATTCAACATTTGCTCATCGATTTGCCAAGTGTAGACCGCGAACATGACGAAGGAAAACTTTTGGCGCACAAGGCTTTTTGGAACGTCAAAAACACCAAAAATCTCAACGAGGATGCACGAATGAATTGCACCATAACCGAAATGATTTATGTGCCCAACGATGTTGAAGATGGCAATTATTTGTTAAATTTACAAATTGCATCTTTCGAAAACGACGCGTCGCCCAGCAAACCCGTGTTGTATAAAATACTCTAATTATGGTCAATTTTTTATATTTATTCTTCGGAATATTTCTCGGTTCAGTGATTATGTTCTTCGCCTACAAGGCATTTCGCCTCAATCGAAAACGCGAGTTGGTCGAAAAACAATCGGTAATTTTACTCGAAAAAATTAAAACCGTTGCCAAACTCGTGGTTGTTGAAGGCGAATTTTCAGAAATTTACCATCACGAAAACGACAAAGAATATTTGTTCGGAATGATTTCGAGCAAGAAAAAAGCCTTACTGCTCGTCAACGCCAAAGTACATATTGGTTTCGATTTGAAAAAAATACAACTCGAATCAGATACTTTTTCAAAACGAATTATCCTGAAAGCTTTTCCAGAACCAGAAGTATTATCGTTCGAAAATAATTATAAATTTTATGATATTGATGAAGGTGTTTTTAACAAATTTTCGCCGCAAGAAATTTCGAAATTGAATGATGATGCCAAACAATTCGTTCTAGCAAAAATCCCCGATAGTTCTTTGATGCAAACCGCCCGAAAAGAAGCCTTACAAACCATCAAAATCATGGAAAATATTGTCGAAACAATCGGCTGGAAAATGGATTATTCTACCTTAAAAATCGAGGCACAACAAAAACATTTATTAAATTAAAATGAACCTGCAACAATTTTATGAGTATTGCTTATCAAAAAAAGGCGTAACCGAACATTTTCCGTTCGATGAAGATACTTTGGTCTTCAAGGTTGGTGGCAAAATGTTTTGTTTGTCATCCATAAAAGACTGGGAAAACGGCATTCCTTCTTTAAATTTAAAATGCGATCCAGAACACGCCGAAGAACTTCGCGCCCAATATGATGCCATAAATCCGGGTTATCACATGAGTAAAGTGCATTGGAATACGATCGATTTTAATAGTGATGTTTCTGATAAAATGATGTGCGAATTAATTAACGAATCCTATGATTTGGTTTTCAAAAGTTTGACCAAAAAAATCCAAACCGAAGTTCTTGAATCTGAAAAATAGGCATTACTTTTGATTCAAAATCTGGATAACCTTCAAAACCTTATAACCTTCTAAAATTTTCGCATGATTGACAACCTAAAAAAAATACTCAACGAAGACCAAGATCCAAAAGCGATAGAAAAAATCACTGCTAAACTCTCAAATTTATTAATGTCCAGCGAAGAAGTGGGCTATATTGCTGTGCAAAAAAAACCTGCAATCACCGTTTTTCCCGATAGCATTGTGGTGACCAACAAGCGTATTATTATTTGCAAACCCAAAAATCTAGGTTTGTCGATGGAGTTTACCGATTATGATTGGGATGACGTAGCAGGAAGTTTTGTAAAAGAAGGTATTTTGGGAGCCGATTTTTCATTCTCAACCCAATCGGGATTGACGCAAACAATCGATTATTTGCCCAAAAACCAAGCTCGAAAATTATATACTTATACCAAAGAGCAATTGGATTTACTCAAAAATCCTGTTACAACAACAAATACTATTGTAGAAGAAGTTATTGAAGAGGAACCGATTCCGAGTTTTGAAAAAATAGTTGAAACAGAAATTATCGAAGAAACGCCGACTGAAGAAGTGAGAAATTATGCAGAAATTTTGCCTGTAACAACCTATAATTCTTACGAAGAAACTAAAGTAGAAAGCACATCTAACGAAAAGAAATTAAGCGATTTATCGCAAGACGAATTGTTTGAAAAACTCCAAAATTATAAAAAACTATTGGATAACGGCTTGATTTTGCAAGGCGAATATGATAGTTTTAAGAAAGAGATTTTGGGGTTTATGTAGTTTTTATTAAGACGTAATTTTGAAATTTTCAAAAGTTCTACCTTTCAAATCTAGACAAGAGATATTTGTACTGCTAATTGAATTATTATAATTTACATTAATATATTTTATAATAACGTCTAAATGATGAATGGCTTTTTTAAAATGAGGGCTGTGTGTAATGCTAGCATGCTGAATGTCATCTGTCTTGGTAAAATTTTCACTCAATAGATATCTAGATCGCCTAGATAATTGAGAGAGTTTTATATAAGACAAAAAAGTTGTTTCATCTAGCCTTGCAGGTGATAATGTATAAGGGTTTAGGATGTCTTCAACCTGATTATGAGACAAATAGTTTTTTAAAGTTTTCTTTACTATGTGTGCATTCATTAAATGAAGAGCGGTATAAAAACAAACGGTAACTTGCCAATCCCATCTTTCATTTATATGAAAATTTATCTTAGAGAGATAGTCTAAATTCTTTTTTGAATGATTTATATGTTCGTCAAAATTGGCCAATAATTAAATAGAAGGGATTGCTACTTTTTTGTAATGATTAGGTAAATCTAAATTATCACATTCTTCAACAATTGTTGAAGAAATATGAAAACCAAACTTTGCGTAGACAGCATTTAATTTTGCTTGAGATAATATAAGTGCATTTTCAGTTGCTTCGTCATTATTATATATTTCTGCCCAAACTAAAATTTTACTGTTTGATAACTCTAAACCTAATTTTCTTGGAGTTTTTTTTGTAGAAACCAATGCAGCAATATAATCATTTAATAAGTTGGAAATAAAATAAGTATTAGACATATCCCTAGCCATAATACTCATTGCTTCAGCATTTCCATTAATCATTTGATCATAAAGATTTTTCTTTTTAGGATCAAGAACATCATTATGATAAAGCTGTTCGTCAAATCTCAAATTAAAAACCATATCGTCAAACCATTTTGTAGCGGTATTATTTTCAATATAACTATTTTCGGATGTTTTTGTTTGCATTTTGAGAATTATTGTTAAAAAGCACAATTAAACAACGTACAAATATATAATTATTTTGTTTAAAATGAAGAAAAATGAAGAAATTATAACGTCGCTTTCTGTTTTATCACAAAATTATTCGATTGCAATTCCAATAACTCCGTAGCATTTTTACGTTGCAAGTTGTATAGATTTTTATCATCAGCAATATCGGCATAAACTTTATCGTGCATGGCAGCATTGGTTTGACGTAGCAAATCTCGTTGGTGCATGTTTTGCAATAAGCTGGTTTTAAGTGCCGTTTCGAGATCGTCTTGCTTGAAGTCATATTCGCCTTTGGGCGATAATAATTTGGCGATAATTGGCGAAGTTTCTATTGCCAAAAATAATAGCATAATAAATAATGAAGGCAATAATGGCAATTTGTTCAGCGCATTGATTCGCGCCATCAAACCATCAAACCCGTCAATTATAGGTTGTGTGTCGGCAACTTTTTTTTCTAGATCAGCTTGTAAGGTTTTGGTTTTGGCTTCTTTCTCGGCTATTTTTGCCATATTGGCTTTTTGTAGCGTGTCCAATTCTTTTTTAGCCAAATCGTGCTTGGCAATTTTTTCTTTAAAAACCGGTCCTTTTCCGAGTTTTTTTGTCCCAGAAGTTCCTTCCGCTTCAGCGATATAAACTTGATAATAGGCGTTTACTTCTTTTTCTTTTTTGGCAATTTGCGATTTCAGACTATCAATTTCGGTTTTGTTTTTATCCAAATCGGTTTTGAAATATCCAGCAACTTCTTTCTTGTTTTGCAATGCCATCGCATTTTTTTCTTTTAGTAGAACGGTATTGATTTCTTTTTCGAAAATTTTAATTTCTAAAGGTTTCGAAATTACAATAGCAATGATTATCGCCAACAATATTCTTGGTGTTGCTTGCAAAAATTCGCCAAGAAAATTATCTCTTTTTCTGATGGTCGAAACAATAAATCGGTCGAGGTTGAAGATAAGCAAACCCCAAACGAGTCCGAATGCCATGGCGATAAAAGCATTGTCAAAAACAGTAAAAAGTGCAAAACTACTGGCTATAAATGCCATAATTGCCGTAAAAAAAACGGTCGCACCAATACCTGCAAACTTGGTTTGTTCGCCGTCAGAGCAAGATTCGAGAACCTTCTTGTCGGCTCCAGAGCAAAGAATAAAAAATTGTTGTAACATGATTGGATGATTTTGATTGTACTGATTAGTACAAATTTAACGCCAAAAGTTACGTTTTGGTATTTTTAATTTTCTAAAAGTAAAAACGAATCAAAAACAACTTATTTTTGTAGCTGAAATTCTTGACATGACGAAATCAAAATTACTTATCATAGGAATGGTTTTTCCAGAACCCAATTCGTCTGGAGCAGGAACAAGAATGTTGCAGTTGATACCTCTTTTTCAGGAACAAGGTTACCACATTACCTTTGCTTCAGCTGCTTCTGATAGTGAGTTTATGTTTGATTTGACTTCTATAAAAGTAGAAAAAATAAGTATAAAACTTAACGATTCCAGTTTTGATGAATTTGTACGAAAACTGAATCCCGATATTGTTTTATTTGATCGTTTTGTTACTGAAGAGCAATTTGGTTGGCGCATTACTGAAAATTGTCCCGATGCAATTCGGATTCTCGAAACCGTCGATTTGCATACGTTACGTCTTGCAAGGCAGAAAAATTCTAAAGAAAACACAGATTTTAAAAACCAAGATTTATATTCTGAAACTGCTAAAAGAGAAATTGCTTGTATCCTACGATGTGATTTGTCACTTATTATTTCGGAAGCCGAAATGGATTTTTTAACAACTACATTTCAAATAAATCCTACCTTATTATATTACTTGCCTTTTTTGGTTCCGAAAATTGACGAAAATGTCATTTCAAATTGGAAAAAATTTGAAGACCGCAAAGATTTTATTTTTATTGGAAATTTTCTTCACGAACCAAATTGGGATTGTGTACAATATATAAATTTGACCATTTGGCCATTACTTAGAAAAAAATTATCTGATGCAAAAATGCTTATTTATGGTGCATATCCAAGTGCTAAAGTATTGCAATTGCACAAACCACAAGAAAATTTTTTTATTATGGGTCGTGCAGAAAATGCCTTTGAAGTAGTCGAAAACGCTCGTGTTGTTCTAGCTCCAATTCGATTTGGTGCTGGGTCGAAAACCAAACTGTTAGAAGCCATGCAATGCGGAACTCCATCTGTAACAACTTATGTAGGTGCAGAAGCAATGCATGGTAATCTGAAATGGAATGGTGTCATCACAGACCAAGCTAACGAAATTATTGAAGCAGCCAATACATTATATATGGTAAAGAATTTATGGGACGATGCACAGCAAAGTGGAATTGCTATTGTAAATGAACGTTTTGAGAAATCATTATTTAAAGTTGTCTTTGCAGAAAAGATTAGTGCTTTAAAAGAAAATTTAAGCGCACATCGAGAGCAAAATTTTGTTGGCGAAATCCTAAAACACCATACTTTATCAAGTACAAAATACCTTTCTCGTTGGATTGAAGAAAAAAATAGGAAATAGATTGCAAACGGATTTTTACTGATTGGCATAATCTATTTATCCAATTTTTTTGGTTTAAAAGTAGCGGTATATTTATTAACAATTGTACGATTTTTGTTGAAAAGAGTACACATATCACAATACCATCCTTTAAGTGTTTAAAAAAATCGTTTAAAAACACGATTTTTTTTTAAAAAAATGTTGTTTTTAAATAAGTTAATATATAGTTTAGTAAAAAATAAATAATTACAACCTAAAACAACCACCCAATGAAATTCAAAACGCTACTACTATCATTACTTCTCGGATTTTTCCTGTTTCAGAGTTTTACTAATTTACCAGAGAATTTTACTGGAAAATTCGAAAAAAAATCTATTTATGATTTTAAAGTACAAGATATAAATGGAAAAACATTTGATTTTGAAACTTTAAAAGGAAAGAAAATCATGGTCGTGAATACGGCGTCCCAATGTATCCTTGCCAACCAACAATTTGCAGAATTAGAAAAATTGTACCAACAATATAGAAATGACAATTTTGTAATTGTAGCGTTTCCTTCTAGTGATTTTATGGATTGTGAAGTGTCATCTAATGAAGAAATTAAAAATACTTATTTAGAAGATTTTAAAATTTCGTTTCCGTTAATGTCTAAAGTGAGTGTAAAAGGTAGTGACTCTCACGAGCTTTTTAAATTTTTGACAGATAAAAGACAAAATAAAGTAAAAGGTTGTGGCGTTTTATGGAATTTCCAGAAGTTTTTAATTAACGAAAATGGCGAACTTGAAAAAATTGTAAATCCTAAAGTTTCTCCTTCGGACAACGAAGTTGTATCATGGATTTCTAAACAAAAATCAATAGTAGCAAATTAATAAACAACTAACTTTTTTTGCGAAGCCCGAAAATTTAATTTTCGGGCTTTTCATTTTCATAGAGAGCTTCTTTTTTATACGTTTTGGTTTCTAAGAGTTGACCAGCTTGATCGTAAAATTTCCATTCACCAAAATAATACCAATGTGTATCGTTTTCGGATTCTGATAATTTGGTAATGCCTTGCGATGCAATTTGACTATTTTTATGAAATGTTGTTGCCAGGCAATACTCTTTTTTATATTTTTCAGTTTTGACCAAAATATTTCCTTCGTAAGATTTCCACGTTCCTTTTTCTATGTTTTTATGATAACGCCCAACTTGTTTATAGCAAACAGCATTTACGGTATCTGAATAAATCCAGCGTCCAACTTTGAGTTTGTTTCTGGTTTGGTTTGTTTTGCAGCTAAAACTAAATATAGTAAGGATTATAAATATGATTTTGTTCATAATGTTGCTTGCGTTAGGGGTTGAAGCGACATCCTTTTATGAAAAAGCGTTTTTCAGCTTTTTTATAAAAGATATAGCGGAAGACCCGACCTCGTGGTCATTTTTCTTGACCAAACGAGGGAACGCCCAAATTATTTATTTACTCATTTCTACAAAATATTTGTAAAACAACGGAATGGTTTCGATGCCTTTGAGGTAATTGAAAATTCCGAAATGTTCGTTTGGCGAGTGTATGGCGTCACTATCAAGCCCGAAACCCATAAGGATTGTTTTGGCTTTTAGTTCTTTTTCGAAAAGCGCAACTATTGGAATACTTCCGCCTGATCGTACAGGAATTGCTGGTACTCCGAAGGTTTCGGTATAGGCTTTGTTGGCGGCTTTGTAACCAATACTGTCGGTTGGGGTTACATATCCTTGCCCGCCATGATGTGGTTTTACTTTGACAGTTACGCCAGATGGAGCGATGCTCTCGAAGTGTTTTGTGAACAATGTTGTTATTTCTTCCCAGTCTTGGTTGGGTACCAATCGCATTGATATTTTGGCAAATGCTTGACTTGCAATCACCGTTTTGGCTCCTTCGCCTGTGTAGCCACCCCAAATGCCGTTGACGTCTAGCGTTGGCCGTATGGAGTTGCGCTCGTTGGTGGTGTAGCCTTTTTCGCCATAAATATCGTTGAGGTCTAAAGCTTTTTTGTATTTGTCGAGATTGAATGGTGCTTTTGCCATTTCGGTTCTTTCTTCACTAGACAATTCTTCTACGTTATTATAAAATCCGGGAATTGTGATGTGGTTGTTTTCGTCGTGCATTGAAGCAATCATTTTGGCTAACACGTTGATTGGATTGGCTACTGCGCCGCCATAAAGTCCTGAATGTAAATCTCTGTTTGGACCTGTAACTTCAACTTCTACATAGCTAAGTCCTCGTAATCCTGTTGTTATTGACGGTTGTTGGTTGGAAATCATGCCAGTATCTGAAATTAAAATGACATCGCAGGCGAGTTTTGCTTGATTTTGGGTAACAAACCAACTCAAGCTTTTGGAACCTACTTCTTCTTCGCCTTCAATCATGAATTTGACATTGCAAGGCAGATTGTTGGTTGCTATCATGTACTCAAAGGCTTTGACGTGCATGTACATTTGACCTTTGTCGTCGCAAGATCCGCGGGCAAAAATAGCTCCTTCAGGATGAATTTCTGTAGTTTTTATTACGGGTTCAAAAGGCGGTGATGTCCATAGATCTAATGGTTCTGGTGGTTGCACGTCATAGTGGCCGTATACTAAAACAGTTGGCAAACTGGCATCAATTATATGTTGGCCGTAAACGATTGGATAACCAGGAGTTTCGCAAATTTCGACGTGTTGACATCCTGCTTTTTTTAGTGATTTTTTTACTTCGTCGGCTGTTTTGATTACGTCCTTTTCGAAAGCTGGATTTGCCGAAATTGAAGGAATCTTGAGTAATTCAAGCAGTTCGTCAATAAAGCGATGTTTGTTTTCGGCTACGTACGATTTTATAGTGTTCATTGTTATTCGTATAAAATAATTGATTTACTTATTTGTGAACTCAAAATTACAATAAAAAAAGATATTTTACCGTTGGTTTGTCAATTCAAAAAATAAAAAAGATTTATTTTTTCGTTCCATAATTCAAATTTATGATTATATTTGCACGCACAATTTTGCGGATATGGTGAAATTGGTAGACATGCCAGACTTAGGATCTGGTGCCGCAAGGCGTGTAGGTTCGAGTCCTATTATCCGTACTTTTAAAATGCAATTATCTAAAATATAGGTAATTGCATTTTTTTATTATGGGCGTGCCCCTATCGGGTCGGTCTCTGGCTCCCGCTTTTTGGGACTGACAGGAAAAACCCAGCCCAAAAAAACAAAAACCAAGTGTCGCTTTTTTGGCGCACACCACCCGTACCGCACACCACCCGTCCCGCTGCACGCTATATCTTTTTGGATTTTCTGAAAAAGAAAATCCAAAAAGGATGCCGCTGCATCAGGGCGATTTTAGACTTAGTGGGTTTTCGAGAAATTCTAAAACGATATGCTATAATGACTATTTGAAGAATGAAAACCAATCAGCTATCAATGTGCTAATAATCAAACTCAGGTAACTATGCAACTCCTAACTTTCGGATTTATTAATTGAATTTAAGCACTTTTTTATTTGTGAAATTAAATATTCACGCTACGTTTACACCTGTACGGCTCCAAGGATAGTATCCCTGGGCCGATGCCCGACCTAACCGTTGGGTATTTACATTTTATAGTCAGTTCGCATTATATTCTGCCAGGCTTAATTTGTTATTTTTATCAAATGTTTTATCTATAACACAGGCTTCTTGATAACTCGAACCGTTTGGGTAGATTTGACAACTTTTGTAAAGTTGTCAAATCTTGTATTGCACAAAATCTTCAATTTTCAAATCATTATCTAACACACACCCCTCCTGATAATTCAAACCGTATAAATGATATTCCATAAAATCTATTTGGTTAGATTTGACAACTTTTGTAAAGTTACCAAATCTTGTATTGCTCAAAATCCTCAATTTTCATATCATTATCTATCACACACGCTTCTTGATTATTCAAACCGTATAAATGATAAACAATAACATCTATTTGATGTTCTAAATGGATGGTTTCTGTACCTGTTTTTTTGCCATGTATTATTTTATTAACAATTTTATCAAATACAGCTGCCGTTTTATCCGAACTAATTATTATTGGCAATTGCTCTATTTCATAACCATTAACATGATTATTGGTAGATGTTTTTCTAAAATACCAATCCATTAATTTTAACTTTAATAAAATTGTAAACTATATAACATATTAAAAATTGTTTGATTAGATTTGCAATATTAGGAATGTTATTATGAACCAAAATCAAAAAATAGCCCAAAAACTAACTTTTTCAGGACACGATACCTTTCATTGTAGGCATTTGTGGTTGAATCTTTAAATAATTAATATTATGATGCATCTAACATTAACTGGACAAGAGCAATATATTTTACTTCAAGCATTAAATTGTTTTAAAGAAGATGTTGAAAAATCTGATTTTAAATCAAATTCTATTTTTACAAAAAAATTTATTGTAAATCATACCAAAAGTTTAACCACGAAAATAAATAAACTTGAAGAAAAATTTGAAGTAATTAATTGCAAAAACTAATTGTAAAAAGTATGATTTTTATTTTTACTTATAAAGAAAAAAATAATATATATAGTTTTACTACAAAGATGTTATTATGAATATACCTCATTCAAATAATTTACCAATAAATAAACTTGCATCTGTTTTCGGAAGTACAACAGCGACCTATAAGTTTTATTGGCTTATAGCCTTAATTGAATTAGTTGAAGAAGAGAATATACAAATTCCAAAAAGAAAAATATTTTCACGTATGGTTAGTCATTCTTGGTACATAATAAACTATTTTCATGTGTCATTCGGTAAATCAGATAAACTCCAAATTGCGGTTGAAACTATTTTGAAAAATGAAAATTTAACAATAGATGCCAATAAAAATGAAATTAATCATTGTTTGGAAAATTCGATTAACAAAGAAACAATTAGACAATTATTCCATTTTGATACTCATGTTCCCCATAAATTGTTATCCACATGGTTTCCAAAAATCAAAAATGAAACGGATAATCAACAAAAAAGCAGAATATATTCTGATTCACAATCATTTGTGGATGATAGTTTATATGCTTTGCACAAAGATTTTATTTCAATTAATCCAGTTTGGATTTCCTATTTAAAATCAAACTCAAAAGTATTAAAAGATTATTGCTATTGGAATTTGGCACTATTTCTTCAAACAAGAAACCCAAATGTTCCAGATATTCCAAATAAGTTAATTAAACCCCCAGTTCGAAATGGTTTGGAAAAACAAAGAAAGGAATATTGGAAAGTAGTTTTCTCTGAATTAGGATCAATAGATTGCATTTTTACAGATACAAAATTGTTTTTTGATGATAAGAATTATGCTTTAGACCATTTTGTTCCACATGCTTTTGTTTCACACGATTTGATATGGAATTTGTTACCAATAGAAAAAAAATTTAATTCTTCTAAAAGTGATAAACTGCCATTATTTGATAAACATTTTGATAAATTTTATAATTTACAAAAGAAGGCTTTTGAAATTAATAAATATCACAATTCCAAAAGTAAATACATGGATGAGTTTCTAACTATTTTTCCAAACTTAGATGCTTTTGAGAAAGATAAGTTTTCAAATACAATCCAGCCATTAATTACCATCGCTAGTAACAACGGATTTATATTTATGAATGAGTAATCAAAATCCAAATAGTCATCTAACGGCAATTGAAAGAACTTCGCTTTCATATCCCGCTAGAATTGTTTTAAATCAAAACAAAATTATTGGCAAAATTCTAGATTTTGGTTGCGGAATTGGCAAAGATGTAGAATTATTAAAAGTTAAAGGATTTGATATTGTAGGTTACGATCCATTTTATTTTCCAGAATTTCCAACTGAAAAATTTGATACCATTTTATGTTTTTATGTATTAAACGTTTTGCTTCCAGAAGAACAAGCAGAAGTTTTAATGAATGTTTCAAATGTATTAAAACCTGGTGGGAAAGCCTATTTTGCTGTCCGCAGGGATATTCAATTTGAAGGCTACAGAGTTCATAAGGTTCACAAAAAAGAAACCTATCAATGTTTGATAAAATTAGCATATACTTCGATTTTTAAGAATGAAAACTGTGAAATTTACGAATACCAACATTATACAATACTTCACAAAGGAAATGCAGATTTGAGTCCGTTTTTAATTGGAGATGATTCAAGAGAACTAATAGTTGAAACGGCAACTATTTTTTCGATTTATGATAAATTTCCAGTTTCAAAAGGTCACTCTTTAATTGTTCCAAAACGATTCGTTTCCAATTATTTTGATTTGAACTTAAAAGAGCAAACTGCTTGTTGGATTGTTGCAAAAAAAGTAAAAAACATTTTGCAAGAAAAATATAATCCTGATGGTTTTAATGTTGGAATAAATATAAATGAAGTTGCAGGACAAACTATTTCACATTGCCATATTCATATTATTCCCAGATACAAAGACGATGCTGAAAATCCCAAAGGGGGAATTCGTGGAGTAATACCAAGCAATAAAGAGTATTAATTTTGTTAATTGCAACCAAAAATAAAAAAAAAAAGTCCCCACCATTGCTGATGAGGACTTAAAAAAAGGCGGCGATCTACTCTCCCACATAACTGCAGTACCATCGACGCAGGCGGGCTTAACTTCTCTGTTCGGGATGG
>JAYVHB010000030.1:0-3681 GCA_043771555.1 Flavobacterium sp.
GACAACTTATCTTTCGGTAAGACCTGTGACCGCCATCTTTGGTCCCCTCCTATTGGCCATGTGTATTGGTAGCCGGCAATAAAACCAGTGTTTCTCGAATGAACGCAACCTGTTACCAAATACACAAGCAGGCTTCCGCCCGGGAATCAATATCTACGACCAGATCCTGAGAGTCATGACGGCACTGCAAAACTACAATAACCAGTGCCAAAAGTGCCAGATGAAAAGCTGTATTTCGAGCTGTTTTAACTGAATTTATAACACATTCTTAAATCATGACATTTTCTGAACTAGTTTAGTGAATTTTTTTTTTCACATTTTTTCGTCATAACCTCTAAACTTAGCAAGGTACATGAAAAAATGACTGATGTAAAAATCTGTATTTCGTGCTGTTTAATCGAAATTTGCATTAAATTCTGAAATGATGACAGGTTCTGAGCAAGTTTTGTAAAAAAAATTTGTGATTTTCGGTACATCATAACTTCTAAACTTAACGAGCTACAAGAAAAAGTGCCAGACGAAAAGCTGTATTTCGAGCTGTTTTAACTGAATTTATAACACATTACAAATAATGACATTTTCTGAACTAGTTTATTGATTTTTTTTCTTTTTCACATTTTTTCGTCATAACTTCTTAACTTAGCAAGATACATGAAAAAGTGCCTTAAGTGAAAAGCTGTATTTCGTGCTGTTTCATCGAAATTTGCATTAAATTCTAAAATCATGGCAGGTTCTGAGCTAGTTTTGTGAAAATTATTTGTGATTTTCGGTACATCATAACTTCTTAACTTGACGAGCTACAAGAAAAAGTGCCAGATGAAAAGCTGTATATCGAGCTGTTTTAACTGAATTTATAACACATTAATAAATCATGACATTTTCGGAACTAGTTAAGTTATTTATATTTTTCACTTTTTTCGTCATAATTTCTAAACTTAGCAAGCAAGATACATGAATAAGTGCCTGATGTGAAAAACTGTATTTCGTGCTGTTTCATCGAAATTTGCATTAAATTCTGAAATCATGACAGATTCTGAGCTAGTTTTGTGAAAATTGTTTGTGATTTTCGGTACATCATAACTTTTAAATTTGACGAGCTACAAGAAAAAGTGCCATATAAAAAGCTGTATTTTGAGCTGTTTTAACTGAATTTATAGCACTTTCTTAAATCATGACCTTTTCTGAAATAGTTTAGTGATTTTTTTTTTTCACTTTTTTTGTCATAACTTCTAAACTTGACAAGATACATGAAAAAATGCCCTGATGTGAAAAGTTGTATTTCGTGCTGTTTCTTCGAAATTTGTAATAAATTCTGAAATCATGACAGGTTCTGAGCTAGTTTTGTGAAAATTATTTGAGATTTTCGGTACATCATAACTTTTTAACTTGACGAGCTACAAGAACAATTGCCAGATGCAAAGCTGTATTTCGAGATGTTTTAACTGAATGTATAACCCATTCTTAAATCATGACATTTTCTTAACTAGTTAGTGAAATAAAAAAAAATCACATTTTTTGTCATAACTTCTAAACTTACTAAGATACATGAAAAAGTGCCAAATGTGAAAAGCTGTATTTCGTGCTGTTTCATCGACATTTGCATTAAATTCTAAAATCATGACAGGTTCTGAGCTAGTTTTGTAAAAATTATTTGTGATTTTCCGTACATCAATACTTCTTTACTTAACGAGCTACATGAAAAAGTGGCAGACGAAAAGATGTATTTTGTGCTGTTTTAACTGATTTTATAACAAATTTTCAAATCATTTCATTTTCTGAACAAGTTTAGTGAAATTTTTGTTTTCACATTTTTTCGTCTTAACTTCTAAACTTGACGAGATACATGAAAAAGTGCCTGATGTGAAAAGCTGTATTTCGTGCTGTTTCATCGAAATTTTCATTAAATTCTGAAATCATAACAGGTTCTGAGCTAGTTTTGTAAAAATTATTTGTAATTTTCCGTACATCAATACTTCTTAACTTAACGAGCTACATGAAAAGGTGGCAGACGAAAAGATGTATTTCGTGCTGTTTTAACTGATTTTATAACAAATTTTTAAATCATTTCATTTTCTGAACAAGTTTAGTGAAATTTTTGTTTTCACATTTTTTCGTCTTAACTTCTAAACTTTACGAGATACATGAAAAAGTGCCTGATGTGAAAAGCTATATTTCGTGCTGTTTCTTCGAAATGTGTAATAAATTCTAAAATCATGACAGGTTCTGAGCTAGTTTTGTGAAAATTATTTGTGATTTTCGGTACATCATAACTTTTAAACTTGACGAGCTACAAGAAAAAGTGCATGATGAAAACCTGTATTTCAAGCTGTTTTAACTGAATTTATAACACATTCTTAAATCATGACATTTTCTGAACTAGTAAGCGAAAAAAAAAAAATCACATTTTTTCGTCATAACTTCTAAACTTACTAAGATACATGAAAAAGTGCCTGATGTGAAAAGCTGTATTTCGTGCTGTTTCATCGAAATTTTCATTAAATTCTGAAATCATGACAGGTTCTGAGCTAGTTTTGTAAAAATTATTTGTGATTTTCGGTACATCATATCATCTAAATTTAACGAGCTACAAGAAATAGTGCCTGACGAAAAGGTGTATTTCGAGCTATTTTAACTGAATTAATAACACATTCTCAAATCATATCATTTTCTGAACTAGTTTAGTGATTTTTTTTTTTTCACATTTTTTCGTCTTAGCAAGATACATGAAAAAGCGCCTGATGTAAAAAGCTGTATTTCGTGCTGTTACATCGAAATTTGCATAAATTTCTAAAATCATGACAGGTTCTGAGCTAGTTTTGTGAAAATTATTTGTGATGTTCGGTACATCATAACTTCTTAACTTGACGAGCTAGAGAAAAAGTGCCAGATGAAAAGCTGTATTTCGAGCTGTTTTAACTGAATTTATAACACATTCCTAAATCATGACATTTTCTGAACTAGTGAAGTTATTTATTTTTTTCACTTTTTTCGTCATAAATTTTAAACTTAGCAAGATACATGAAAAAGTGCCTGGTGTGAAAAGCTGTATTTCGTGCTGTTTCATCGAAATTTGCATTAAATTCTAAAATCATGACAGGTTCTGAGCTAGTTTTGCGAAAATTATTTGTGATTTTCGGTCAGCATAACTTCTTAACTTAACGAGCTACAAGAAAAAGTGCCAGATGCAAAGCTGTATTTCGATATGTTTTACCTGAATTTATAACACATTCTCAAATCATGACATTTTCTGAACTAGTTTAGTGATTTTTTTTCTTCACATTTTTTCGTCATAACTTCTTATATAGCAAGATACATGAAAAAGTGCCTGATGTGAAAAGCTGTATTTCGTGCTGTTTCATCGAAATTTGCATTAAATTCTAAAATCATGACAGTATCTGAGCTAGTTTTGTGAAATTTTTTTGTGATTTTCGGTCAGCATAACTTCTTAACTTAACGAGCTACAAGAAAAAGTGCCAGATGAAAAGCTGTTTTTCGAGCTGTTTTAACTGAATTTATAACACATTCTCAAATCATGACATTTTCTGAACTAGTTAAGTAAAAAAAAAAATTCACATTTTTTCGTCATAACTTCTAAAGTTGACGAGATACATGAAAAAGTGCCTGATGTAAAAAGCTGTATTTTGTGCTGTTTTTTCGAAATTTGTAATAAATTCTGAAATC
>JAYVHB010000031.1:0-31216 GCA_043771555.1 Flavobacterium sp.
TTTGTGGTTTGATAAATACCAAAACCAACGAGGGCAATTACAAATAGCCCGATGATGAGTTTATTCTTTACAGAAAACTCAATTATTTTGTTAAGCATAATAAATTTATTATTTTAGAATAATTATCGCGCAGATCATTCAGATTTACGCAGATTAAAAACTATAATTATTTTTTTAACAAATTTTGGGCGGTTGCCAAATGGAAGAATGGAAATTGGAAATAAACGAAAAAGTATACCTAAAATTAGGTTTTTTAAATTTTGAAATTACATTATTATTTTGAAAATTATACACATAAATTTGTTCACACAAAGTAACATTGGAATAAGCGCAACTGGAATGATTATGTGATTTGAAAGGCAATTTCATGTCTTTATCATAATCTGCATCCAAAACATCATCATGAGCGTAATGTTCCAGTAAAAATTCAACTAAACTTATTTTAGGATTTTCATTTTGATGTTCATAAAAATGCTCTACCAATATTGGAATTTTTAGATATTCGTTTAACTGCAAGGCAGAAAACAAATAAATTATTAGTAAAGTATAACTAAAATGTTTTTTCACAGATGTAAATTTAGTGCATTTTATTTAATAACCGCTTCTTGAATAACTTTCAAGATATCCTCACGAATGTTTTCTTTGGATAATGCATTTGGCAAATTGGCATCGGGATACGTTCTGTTGGACAAAAACACATATACAATTTCGGTTTCGGGATCTGCCCAAGTCATGGTTCCAGTAAAACCGGTATGTCCGAAACTACTTTTAGAATTGGTTGCTTCTCCTATTTGTGGTTTGTCAAATCCCAATCCGCGTCTGTTTCCGCTTGCGCAAAAATGACAGGTATTGAAGGTGTTAAAGGTGTTTTCAGAAAAATACTGTACACCACCATAATTCCCTTTTTGAAGGTACAACTGCATCATTTTGGCAATATCTAATGCGCTCGAAAACAAACCTGCATGACCTGCAACGCCACCTTGCATGGCTGCAGCCATATCATGAACATTGCCTTGTAGGGTTTGGTATCTAAAATAGTTATCGTTTTCGGTTGGAATTATATACGATTTTCCTATTTTATTTAGCGGGTTATAAAAAGTACTTGTCATACCTAAGGGTTTGAAAAAACTATCATAACTAATTGCATCTAAGGTTTTATTTCTTGATTTTTCAAGGTATTCTTTTAGGATAATAAACGTAAAATCGCTGTATTTGTATTCTTTTTTCTGCGAAAGTTTACTATCGATAATCTTTTTCATGATCGTATCTCGATAATCATTTCGCAAGTACAAACTATCAGCAACTTTAATAGAAAAATCGGCTTCAGGAGTTTTTTTATAATACTTTAAAGAAGGTTGTTTGTATCGATCTAAAGTAGCTTGATAAAACGGAATCCATGCTTGCAAACCAGCTTGATGTGTCAATAAGTCTTTAAAATTGATTGCTGCCTTATCTGAATTGGCAAACATAGGAAGCATTTCTACAAGTTTGGTGTCCAAAGTTACTTTGTTGGTGTCAAATTCCTGCATGACATTCGGTAACGTCGAAATGATTTTGGTTAATGAAGCAACATCATAAACATCTGAATTGGTGACTTTTATACCATTTTCGTAGGTTTGATAACCGTATGATTTATGAAAAATTACTTTTCCTTTTCGGGCTACCAAAACCTGCGCGCCAGGTGTCATTTTTTTATCGATTGCTTTTTGGGCTATAGCATCAATTTTTGATAAAATTTCGGGATCCATTCCAACGTTTATAGGATTTGCAAAACCTAAAACATTCAATTTTTCGGTACTCAATCCGTCGTTTTCTTTAAAATAAGGTGTGATCGAAACGGGTAATTTTCCTTTGGCTTCAAATGCTCCAAAGAAAAGTTCTGCAGCAACTTCTTGTGCAACTGGACCACTTTGATAGGTTAGCACAATGCCTTCAATTTCACTAATGTTCTTCAACTCCGAAAGTAAATAAGGCTTGGTAAAAGAGGCCAAAATAGTATTGTTACTCTTTGATATTTCGTTAATCCAATTGACTTCCCTATCGGATATTTCTTGAACTTTCCATGCTTTGTCTGGCTTGTGATAGCCAATAATTACTTGGTTGTAATTACGAAGTTTTACATTCAAACTATCTACATTTGCATCAAAAACTTCGGTTACTTCGGCATACTTTTTTAAGGTTTTTAAGAAAATACCCGTTTCGTCTTCCCCAATTTTTACATAAGCAATGCGTTTGTTTTCAATATTTTTTATTGGTAAAACTTGATTGTCATTTTTGAGAACAGTAATCGCATTTTCATATAATTCGTATTTTAATGCCTCGTTTTCTGGTTTATTGATATCAGCATATAATTTTTTGATTTCAATTGGTTTAAAATTTTTGAAACCAGCAAGGTATTTGTAATTAAGAATTTTTTTGACAGATTGTGCCAAACGTTGTTCACTAATAATGCCGTCTTGATAAGCAATACATATTTTATCAAAGGCATAAGGCACATTTTCTGGAAACAACAAAATATCGTTTCCAGCCAAAAATGCTTCCAAATCTATTTCGCCCGGCTTCATAAAATCGCTCGCACCTTTCATATTCAATGCATCGGTAAAAATCAAACCATTAAAACCCAATTCCTTCTGAAGAATATTGGTTACAACATTATAGGAAATTGAAGTTGGAAAATTTTTGCGCGTTTCTAGACTTGGTACATTTAAGTGCGCTACCATTACAGACGACATTCCTTCTGAAAACAATTTTTTGTAGGGATAAAATTCTATATCCTCCATTCGCTCTTTGCTAAAACTAATTGTTGGTAAGGTATGGTGCGAATCTGTAGAAGAATCACCGTGTCCAGGAAAATGTTTGCCTGTTGAAAAAATTCCAGATTGATGCATTCCTTTCATTAACGAAGCGGCATAATTGGTCACTTTTTCTTTGTTTTCGCCAAATGATCTAAAACCAATTACAGGATTTTTTGGGTTGGTGTTAATATCGATTACGGGTGCAAAATTAAACTGACAGCCCAATCTTTTGGTTTGATATCCTAATTGTCTTCCCATTTTTTCGATCAATTCGCGATCTTGGATGGCTCCCAAAGTCATGTTCCAAGGATAACGTGTTGTTGAGTCAAGGCGCATACTCAAACCCCATTCTGCATCGATGCCTATAAATAGCGGAACTTTTGATTTTGCTTGAAAACGATTTGTTAATTTGGCTTGCTTAATTGGTGCGCCTTTAAAGAAAATTAATCCGCCAATTTTATTTTCGTCAATAAGCTTGTCAACTGCTGCAAAATGTTCTTCATCCTTACCAGAATAGGCAGCAACCATAAACAATTGACCCACTTTTTCGTCAAATGCCATTTTGTTATAAATACTATCTACCCATTGCTGCGCTCCAGCAGTATCAAAAGTTTCTTTATAAACTGGAGTTTCTTTGACAATAACAGGTTCTACAATCGTTTTGGTTGTAACAATTGGTTTTTTTATTATTGATTTATTATTTTTATTGGTTTGAGTAAGAATTTGTTTTTCTTTATTTTCTGTTTTTTTATTTTGAAATAAAGAACAACCTATGAGCAAAATTAGCACAGAAGTATAAGAAATTTTTTGAATTATATTTTTCATTAATGTTGTGTAGTAGTTTTAAAAAAAGCGACTGTGCCAGCTATCTGCAGCAGGAACTTCCCAGTTTTCGTTAAATTCTTCAATGGTATTGACTAGATTATTGAAAACTATTGTGTTTTCTGAAACGGCTTTTTCTTTGGCCATTTTCTTAAATTCAATTAATGGTTTGTGTGCGACATGCTCGCCAAGTTTGAATGTTACATTCATTTTATCTAGCAAATCGACTTCGTATTTTTTTTCTAAACTCTGAATAAACTCCACCGATTTGTCAATAGAACAACCTGTTGCGATTTGGTTTTCTTGATTTACAGCCAAAATAATGAAACGATTGTATTTCAACAAATAAGAAGCTTCAAGACTTGTTCCGTGCGCCGACCAAGAATCGACAAATAATTTCAAATTTGTTTCTATGGTACTGAATTCGTCATCAGAAAATTTTCTGTTGGATTGGTAAATCCAAATTTTGGATTCTTCGGGAAGATTTTCGAATGGAATATACATTTTGATTTAGGATTGTCGATTAACGATTTTGGAATTTAGATTGAGATTTGGAATTTTTAAAAAATTGATTTTTTTTAAAGATCTTGAGCGTTTGCAATGAGTTCGGCAATATCCATTACTTTTACTGAGGCTTCTTTTTCTTTATTTTTGATTCCGTCGCTCATCATCGTATTACAAAACGGGCAACCTGCGGCAATAATATCAGGCTGGGTTTCGAGTGCTTGCTCTGTTCGCTCAATATTGATTTCTTTGTTACCTGGTTCGGCATCTTTAAACATTTGCGCACCGCCAGCACCACAACATAACCCGTTAGCTTTGGATTTTTTCATTTCGACCAATTCGGCATCAAGTTTTAGGATTAAATCTCTTGGTGCTTCATATATATTATTGGCACGTCCTAGGTAGCACGGATCGTGAAATGTAATTTTTTTTCCTTTGAACTGTCCGCCTTCAATAGTCAATCTTCCAGAATCTAATAGTGATTTCAGAAATTCGGTATGATGAATAACTTCGTATTTGCCACCCAATTCTGGGTATTCGTTTTTGAGTGTGTTGAAACAATGCGGACAGGCAGTCACTATTTTTTTGGCTTCATAGGCATTAAGCACTTCAATATTCATCATGGCTTGCATCTGAAACAAAAATTCGTTTCCGGCTCGTTTTGCTGGATCGCCTGTACAGGATTCTTCAGTACCAAGAACGGCAAATTCTACATTGGCACGATTAAGAATTTTTACAAAGGCTTTGGTTATTTTTTTTGCACGATCGTCAAAACTTCCTGCGCAACCTACCCAAAATAATACTTCGGGTTGCTTGCCTTGCGAAAGCATTTGGGCCATTGTTGGTACGTTTAAAACTTCTTCCATAATAATTAATTAAACTCAATTAAATTTCCTTCATAAATATTTGGACATCCACAACTTTCAGTAAAACTATCTATTACATTTTGCACTTTTGAAGTTATTATTTTGATATAATTATCTTCTATTTTAGGTTGCAAAGCTATAACTGCAATTACCTTTTTTAAATCCATATTTGGATGAACTAGCTTTAGACTTTTAATAGAATTTGAAAGTTGGTCCCTTGCTTCATTCCTCTTTTTACTTTTTTTGGTGTGACTTTTTTGAGAATTATCAAATAGTTCTAATTCTTTTATTTCCAAAAAATATATTATATCTATATTTGCGATAGCACAATCGCACTTCTCTGAGTCTCCATCGTTGAAAACACATTTGTCAATCTTTAAAAATGAAATTTGTTGTTGTTTTTTATTTAAAACTTTTATGTGATAATCGTTTTGGTTTGATATGTTAGATTGTCCATTTAATTCATCCTTAATGTAGAATTCAACTTCATTAATAATTTCACAACAATAAGGATAATTCAGTTTATTTATTATATTGTTCATATATTAATCAATTGAAGCTAATGCAATTTTTCGAAAATCATCAATTATATCTTCACTAACATAATCAATAACGTTTTCTTTAATTAATCCAGTTTTTCTATCCATAATTGATTTGGATTTTCCGTCTTCAATCTGATATGCACTAAATTGATCAGGATTAATCCAATTACATTCCTCTAAAATTTTACAAATCTCACTTTTTATTTTAGAAACAGAATTATTTCCCTTTTTAAATGCATACAACATATTGTTAAAAGAAGATAGAATAAATGGGCTATGAGTTGTATAAGTATGAATTATTCCTTTATCAATTTTATCAAAATCATCATTTCTATCTTTTTCTAAAAATTTTAATAATTCATATTGTGCTTTTGGAAAAAGATTTGTTTCAGGTTCTTCTATAACGAAAGAATAATGCTCTTTAGAAGAATCTGTATTTTTCTCATTTAGAATAGGTAAGATCATTGGAACAACACTTTGAAAACCTGAAGCACTCTCAGTAAGCTTTATACTTTTATTTTTAGCAAAAAATATTCTGTCAATCCCGTTAACATTTTTATAAAACGTATTGTCTTTTAGAAACCCTAAATCAAATTCTTTTACTTTATCTGTAGCATTTTCATAAATAGTAGCATAATCCAATAAATGACTTGGTAATGGAACTTTTGCTTTTTGAAAACTAAAGGATGCTTGTTTAATCAAATTAATAATTGTTCTTTCTGCAGGTATATATATAGCATTGTTGTTAAAAATTTCTGATTTAAAAATTCTTGCAACATCAATTAAATTCTCTACTTCATTTAAATTTATTTCATCATTCTTTTTAAAATTTTCATTAAATTCTCTAAATTTCAATCCAATAGTTTCTTTGTTTCTATCTTTTTTATATACCCGTTCATAAAAAATATTAAATCTATAGCTAAAGTGAAACCTATCTGATTTTCTAATCAATTTATTAAACTCTTTTTTAACATTAAGTATATCCTCATTTTTGTAAAAAGTAAGCAAATTAGTAATACTAATTTTATCTTCAAAAGCTATTTTACCTTTAATTATCGAGACTTTATGTGTTGGGCAATCAAATTCAATTTCAGTATCATTAATTAGAAAATCTCCGATACTAAAATGCTCTAGTGATGCAATAAATTTTATTAAGCTTAAATCTGAAACACTATCAAAATTTTCATCTGTTTCTTTTATTTTATAGAACGATGAAGAAAACTTTCCTCCTTCTAATTCGTGATACATGACAGGAGATTTGCAAATAGTATATAGTTTTGCTAATGTACTTTTCCCACTAGCTTGAGGTCCAATCAAAACATTTACATTCCGTAAATTTAATGTTGCACTTTCAATTGGTCCGAAATTCTTAACAATAAGTTTTGATTTCATTTTATTTTTTATTCATGTTGTCCATCATCGAAAACTTCGATGGTTACTTCTTTTTCTATCAAATCTGTAAATTTACCTCTATAACGTGTAGCTTTTACTAGATGGTTGTCTATCCAATGATAATTGCCGCCTCTTGGCTTGCCCATTACCATACCATGGTATTTGAAACCATGCTTTTTGAGCCAAATTTCGGTATATTCTCTATGTGCTTCGGTGCGTGATGTGAAAAAGAAAATGATATGTCCTTCGTCGTACCACTTGTTTAACGTTATTAATGCATCTGGATAAACTTCGGCGGTGAGCATTCGTTCTGGCTCTTCATTTGGAATGTCGTCACAGATGGTTCCGTCAATGTCTATTAAATAATTTTTTACGCCTTCTGGCAATATGGGACTTAATGTTTGTCCGTTTTCTGAAATGGTTACTAAATTCTTTTCTATATCGTTTGCGTTCATAACTTTTTTTTAAAAGCTTGGGCTGTGCGTTAGGGATAGTAGCGAAAATCCTATTGTGGAGCTTGCGGAACAATAGATTGCAGCGTATAGCCCGCCGCTTGCGGAACGCCCTTATTTTAATTTTCGGTAGCCCAATTTAATCGATCTTGTTGGTTGTACTGCCAAGGAGCGCCATTGTTTTCTATATTGCTCATCATGGCGTTAACTGATTGTGGTGCTGCACTTTGCTCCATAACTAGATAACGACGCATGTCTGTAATTATGGATAATGGGCTTATGTTTACGGGACATTCTTCTACGCAAGCATTGCAAGATGTACAAGCCCAAAGCTCTTCGGGCGAGATGTAATCGTTGAGTAATGTCTTGTTATCGGGTATGAAAATTCCTTTGTTTCTATCTATATTTCGACCTACTTCCTCAAGGCGGTCGCGGGTTTGCATCATGATTTTGCGTGGCGAAAGTTTTTTGCCAGTTTGATTGGCCGGGCAAGCATCGGTACATCGACCACATTCAGTACAGGTATAGGCGTTGAGTAATTGTATCCAATTGAGATCTTGCACGTCTTGCGCTCCAAACTTGTTAACCACAGTATTTTCTGGTGGTGCGGCATAAGGATCTGCATTTGGATCCATCATAAGTTTTACTTCGTTGGTTACAGAAGCTAGATTGTCAAACTTGCCTTTGGCATTTAGGTCTGCAAAATAGGTATTTGGAAATGCCAAAAGTATGTGCAAATGTTTTGAAAAATATAAATAATTAAGAAATATAAGAATTCCGACAATATGCAACCACCAAAAAGTAGTTTCGAGCGCATGTACCAAAGCAAAATTCATGGTATTGAAAAATGGTACGACAAATCCTGAAACTGGGAAGGCGTTAGGTGTAAGCTGTTGTTGATTGACATCGGTAGCATTCATTAACAAAAATAAGGTCATCAAAACGATTTCGAAATAGATAATATAATTGGCATCTGATTTTGGCCAGCCATTGAGGTCTGAGCTTATAAAGCGTTTGAGTTTTATGATGTTTCTTCGTGACCAAAAAGCAATGACTGCAACCAAAACCAAAAGTGCTAAAATCTCAAAAGATGCAATTAGAAATGTATACAAACCGCCAAGTCCAGAAAAAGCACGATGGGTTCCTAGAAGTCCGTCGATGATTATTTCTAGAAGCTCTATGTTGATGATAATAAAGCCAATATACACGATTACATGAAGTGCTCCTGAAATTGGTTTTTTAACCATCTTAGATTGACCAATGGCAATCATGCCCATATTTTTCCATCGAGCAGATGAATTGTCGGTTCGATCAACGTCAGTTCCGAGTTTGATGTTTCGGATGATTTTTTTGAAATTTTGAGCAAAAAAATAGATTCCTACTACAAGTAAAACCGCAAACAGTATGTTATCTATGTATTGCATTGTTTTATTTTTTTAGGGTGTCATTAATTGGTGCAACGTAAGGTTTATTCTTTTTTCCGAAAACAGAAACATTAACATAACGAGTTGGATTGAGTCGCAAATCTTGCAATAATAACTCCAGTTCTTTGGATGTTTTATTGAAATTATTATAAAGTGTTTCGTCTTTCATCAATTTGCCTATCGAGCCTTTTCCGGATTGTAAATCGAACATTATTTTGTTAACACTAGCAAGCGTTTGATCTAGTTTTTTTACAGATTGACCAATATTTATTTTAGCAAGCGAATCGGAAAGTTTCACAAAATTTCCTGAAGCTTTGTTGGCGTTTGCCATCGTTCCTGCAATATTTTGCTCGTTTGCGGCCAACATGGCATTTACTTTAATAGTAGCTTTGTTAAATTCGGCTAATGTTTTATTAAGATTTTCAAGACTTTGTTTGAGGTCTTGTTTGGTTTTTTCGTCAAGAACGGTATTGATGTTTTTCATCAAAACGTCGGTATCGGTTAGCAATACATTTAGTTTTGCTTGTGTTGGAGTTAGTTTGTCGCCAACCATCGACATCATTCCGAGTTTAATATCGGCTTGCAATTTATCGCCAGCAACAGTTATACTTGTGTCTTTATAATTAGGAATAATGGCAATTTGCTTTCCGCCAATAAAACCTGGTTCGTAAATTTGTGCAATACTTGATTTAGAAATAGGAAAATCCTCTTCGTCTATTTGAAGTGTTACATCTAGTTTACCATCTGCTATATTAAGTTTTATTTCACTTACCTTACCTATTGTTTTTCCGCTTATGGTTATTGGTGCTCCAACGGCCAAACCTTCTACATTATCGTATTGAACAAATAATTTTTTATGATTGTTCATTAAATTAGATCCTTTTAGGAAACTGTATCCCCATATAAATAACAAAATGGAACAAATAAGTAGTATTGCGGTTTTAATTTCTTTAGTAATTTTCAAAATAGTTTGTTTTTAACAAATTTAAAATAATAATTCAGATTTTGGCTTATTTCATGGCATCTTTAACATCTATTTTCTTACCATCTTTAAATGCTACAATATATGATGTTTTGTAGCCATTCTTTTTGGCTTCTTCAAGATTTTTTTTGGCGGTTTCATAACTAGACGTATTTCCGTACATATATTTGTAGAAATTTCCCGATTCATTAACGTAGCTTATATTTTTTAAACCTTTAAAATTTCGGGGTTTCGTATCAATTTTTTTGTTGGCAGCTGCTATTTGAATTTTAAAAATAATTCCTGAATTTTCATCAGAATTGTTTTCTGCTGGAGTTTCTTCCCTTTCAATTACCAATTTAGTTGGTTTTTCGGGAATATAATCGCCAGCTCCTTCGCCAAAATATTCTCTTTTATAACTTGTAATCGCTTCGGCTATTGCTTCGGCTATTTCTTGCTGACCACTTTCAGAATCTAATAAAGCACCTTCTGTTGGGTTTGAAATAAATCCTGCTTCAATTAATACTCTTGGCATTGATGCCTTGTGAAGTACCATAAATGGCGCTTGAGTTACTCCACGGTTTTTTCGGCTAGCATCTTTATTGGCAAATTTATCTTGTATTTTGCTAGCCAAAGCAATACTGTTTTCCATGTATTCTTCTTGAAGAATTGTGGTTCCAATCATTGAAGCTGGATTGTTTGGGTCAAAACCTTCGTATTTTTGTTTGTAATCTTTTTCGAGAGTAATTACCGCATTTTCTCTTTTTGAAACCGCAAGATTAGAGGCGTTTTTATTCAATCCCATAACAAATGTTTGATAACCTGAAGCTTCAGAGCGACCAATAGCATCACAATGAATCGAAACAAAAATATTGGCATTGGCTCGATTTGCTATATCTGCTCGCTCCACAAGATCAATAAAAACATCGGTTTTGCGGGTGTAAATAACATCAATATTTGGATTGTTTTCTAGAATTTCTCCAACTTTCAAGACGATTGCTAGATTAATTTTCTTTTCTACATGACCATTGTGTTGTGTGCCTGGATCTTTTGCACCATGACCTGCGTCTAGAACTACTTTGAATTTTGCCCCTGACTGTGCAAAACCTAAAAATGAAAAAATCACTAAAATAAGTATAATTTTAGATTTTAAATAAAGGAGTTTGTTCATAACTATTGTTAACGTTAATTTTTATTAAATGCCTGTCGCTATAAATTTTTTAAATGTTTATTTTTGGCAAAAATATTGATTACGTTTGTAACATCAATTATTACGCCATATTTTTACAAAAATAGTATTTAAACCTTTGCACACAAACTTATTTAATATCGTTTTATCAGCAATTTTCCTAACAATTGGAATCCATAAAACGTACTCACAAGAAGTAGGTACAAAAACAGCTTCATTTCCTATTTCAAAAAAATCCGATACTACTAGTATTCCGATAGTTACCGTTCTAACCAAAGATTCTGTAAAAGATAAAAAACCTTTTTTGGAAGGTAAAATAAAACGAAAAGCTGTTGATTACGAACGTATAGATCAAAAGAAAAAACAAATTACACTATATAATAAGGCCGAACTTTATTATCAAGATATTGAACTAAAATCTGGAATCATTATTCTTGATTACGAAAAAAATGAAGTGTATGCAGGTCGCATTAAAGATTCGACAGGAAAATATACCCAACTTCCTGTTTTTACACAAGGAACAAATGTGGTAGAGCCAGATTCTATTCGGTTTAACTTCAAAACCAAAAAAGCGTTGATATGGAATTCTAGAACCGATCAAGGCGAATTTAAAGTAAAAGCAGATGTTTCTAAAAGAGTAAATGACTCGGTTTATTTTTTGAAAGGAGCCCGTTTTACTACTGCAAAAGACATTGAAGATCCCGAGTATTATTTCAAAACCAATAAAGTAAAATTTGTTCCTGGCAAAAAAATTGTTACCGGCATGACCAATATGGTTATTGCCAATGTTCCAACACCTCTGGCATTGCCGTTTGCTTTTTTTCCGATGGGTGTAGAAGCCGTTTCGGGGCTTATAATTCCTACATTTAATGATACGCGCGCCCAAGGATATTCTTTACAAAATGGTGGTTATTATTTTGCTTTGGGCAAAAAATATGATTTGGCAATACTGGCAGATTATTATACCAATGGAAGTTATGCCATGCGCTTTGAAAGTAGTTATGCCAACAGGTATAAATTTAGCGGTAATTTTAATTTTAGATTTGAAAACCAGATAACCAGCGAACGTGGTTTTCCAGATTACGGAAAAACAAATATTTATAACCTGCAATGGTCGCACTCTCAAGATGCCAAGGCAAATCCAAATTCAAGATTTTCGGCTTCAGTAAATTTAGGAAGCAGTAAGTATTTTAGACAATCATTGAACATCATTAATAATGGTTCGCAATTAAATAATTCGTTGAGTTCTTCAGTTTCCTATTCAAAAACATTTAATTCGGTGCCGCAAGTATCTGCCTCATTAACAGCAACCCATTCGCAAAATACACAATCGCAAGAAATTAATATGACATTGCCAACGTTGCAAGTTAATGTGGATCGAATTTTTCCGTTTGCTAAAGAAGATGCTCCAAAAAAAGGATTTTTCAAAAATATCAATTTACAATATACGCTTACTAGCGAAAATAGAATTACAACAACAGATTCGCTATTTTTTAAACCTCAAATGTTTCGCGATGCGCTTGCAGGAATAAAACATTCGATTCCGTTGAGTACTAATTTTAAAGTATTGAAACATTTTAGTCTTACTTCATCAGTAAATTATGAGGAAATTTGGACACTAAAAACTATCAGAAAAGATTTCAGCAAAAGCGAAAATAAGGAAGTTATAGACAAAATTAATGGTTTTGATGCCTTTAGAACCTATTCGTTTTCTACAGGATTAGGTACAACCGTTTACGGAACTTTCAATTTTAATAAAAATAAACGAATTAAATCCATTCGTCATGTCATGAAACCAAGTGTTTCCTATGGCTATACTCCAAGTTTTGAAAAATATTATGATACTTATGCTTCTGATGCAAGTGGTCGTATGGAGATAAAACAGTATTCGCGTTTTGAAGGTGGCATTTACGGAGTTCCTGGACTTAATAGATCAAATAATTTTGGGTTTGGATTGAGTAATACTTTTGAAGCTAAAGTTACAGATCGAGATACTACTAAATTGGAACCAAAAAAAATAATGCTGCTAAATAATTTAAATTTGACAACTAGTTATAATGCAACTTCAGATTCTTTGCGCTGGGCACCATTGCGCATTAGTGCGGGAACGGTTTTGTTTAAAGACAAGATGAATGTCAATTTCGGAATGACATTAGATCCATATGGCTTAAATAACGCTAACAATCGAATTAATACTTTTAATATCGATAATGGTGGAAGTCTTTTCAGGATGACAAGTGCCAACATGACTTTAAATTACTCACTATCTAGCAAAGGAAGTGGCGACGATAAAGAAAAAACTAATAATCAAGGTTTGCGCAATGGCGGTCGACAAGATGACTTATTTGGTAGCAATACCGATTTTAATGATCGAAGACAAAGCCAGTTTAAAGATGAGGAAGACGAAGAAGATACGTTTAAAGGATTTTATAATGCCCAATTGCCATGGGACATGACCTTTGCGTATCAACTAACCTACTCCAATGACCGTCGTGAGAAAAAAATATCTGGAAATTCGTTAATGGTTTCAATGAATACCGATTTGACACCCAAATGGAAAATTGGAGCCTCAACAGGATATGATTTTGTATTGAACGGAGTTACTTTTACACAATTGCGATTTGAACGTGATTTATTGAGTTGGCGTATGGATTTCAACTGGTCACCGTTTGGCGATAACTCTACTTGGGGTTTCTTTATCGGAATAAAATCGGGTGTTTTGAGTGATATTAAATGGGAGAAGAATAAGCCACGGTAAGTTTATTTAGAAAATAGAAAATAGAAAGCAGAAAATAGAGAGCAGAAGGCACATCACTATCATAATAGTAAATATTGAAATTTTTTAGAATGAAAAAAATAATAACTACAACAAAAGCTCCAGCACCAATTGGTCCATACAATCAGGCAGTTTTAATAGGAAATCTATTGTATACATCTGGGCAAATTGCACTAAATCCTGAAACAATGGAATTGGTTCTTGATGATATAGAAATAGAAACCAAACAAGTCATGCAAAATATGAAAGCTGTACTTGAAGCGGCAAACATGACTTTTGAAAATGTCATAAAAACCTCTATTTTCATAATGGACATGAAAGACTTTGCTGCAATAAATAAAGTATATGCTACCTATTTTGACGAAAATACTGCTCCAGCTAGAGAAACTGTTCAAGTTGCAGGTTTACCAAGAGGAGTAAATGTGGAGATATCAATGATTGCTAGTAAAATGTAATTTCTTAATTTGATTTAAATAAAAAAACGGCATTTGCAAAACAAATGCCGTTTTTTTATTATTCTTAAAGTTTCTAATTAAGCACAACTTTTTCTATTTGTGATCTACCTTCAACCGTTATTTTTAAAAAATAAACTCCTTTTATAGCAGTAGTTAAATCAATTTTTGAACCAGTTGTTGTTAGAACATTTTGTCCTATTGTATTAAAAACTTCAACGACTGCATTATCACTATTTAATCCACTAATAGTAAGTATTCCATTAGAAGGATTAGGATATATTGCTAATTTTAGTTTTTCGGAAGTATCAAATGATAATGTAGTGTCTTGTTTGTATCTCAAAACTGTAGCTTGTACAGCTCCATCTAAAGAAGTTTTTCCTGAAATTAATATAGGTTGTTTATTTGCTTCATTAACCCAAAAATAATAATCATCTTCGATTAAATTATTTTGAAGAACTATTCCAGCAAAAAATACTTTTACTCTAAAACTTTCAACAACATGAAGTCGCAAGACATTTGTATAGCTTGTTGAGCTACCAAACGTTCCAGACGGCAAACTCAATTGCCCTTGTGCATCGGCAGTAATTGTTACAGTTCCATCTGTTATTTTTACAGATTCTTCTCCAAGTCCTAGTGGTGCAAAATCACCATTATAGGTTGAATTAAAACTATTTCCTGCTGTTATTGGATATTGAAACTCCGTAGCTTTTGTACCATCTGTATAGACGCCGTATGCGGTTGTAGTGCCATAAAAACCTGTTCTGTTAATTTTGTTAGCCGTATTTTCATAATAGAAATGTCCTGTAACACCTGATTGTTTTCTGGCTAATGTTGCTGTTGGAAAAAATTCTACTCCATCGCCATTAGCAATTGTAGATGGATTGACAAATTCGAAAACAGTGTTAGCTCCTTGTGTGGAGAGTGCCGCATAATCCCACACTTTTGTAGTAACTGGACCAACACCAGCTGGATCAAATCCAAATGTATTGGCATTAACATACGTTGCGATATCTCCTGCTACGGGCATTTTGTTGGCGTTACTTACTGTTACCAATTGTGCAGTAGACGAAAATCCAGATAATAAAACTAAAAAAAGAGCTGTGATAGTAAAGTTTTTCTTCATTTTTTTTTGGGTTTGTTAGTTAATATAATTTTGAAAAAAAAGTTCATGTAAACTTAATTTATCAAATGTACTAAAAAAACAATTTGATAATACAACATAAAAATAAAAAAACCACTCAAAATAAGTGGTTTAGAAATTACTTGTTCAAAATATGGTATTGAATTAATCCGTCAATAGGGCGTCGCAAAACATTTCCTATTTTAATATTGTATTTGGTTAAAATTTCTTGTAATTCGTCTTTCAAATAAAAAGCTATAGATCCAATAAAATGAACTGGTACTTCTTGATAGTTATCAAATTGCTTAATATAGTTTTCGACAAAGTCTTCCATTTCCATATCGATAAATTTTCTACAAAAAGGATTGTCTTTATGTTTTATTATGAATTTGGCAAAAGTTGCCAAATAAGCATTTGGATTAGGTTCTTTATACAAATTGTTTTTGATGTAATCTGGCTCAACATTGTACTCTTCTTCAAACTCAGTCGCTAGTTCTTTTGGCATTTTATTGAAATAATAACCACGAAGCAAATGGCGACCAAAACGATTGCCCGAACAATCATCCATGGCAATATAACCTAAAGATTGTACTTTTTGATGCAAAACTGTTCCGTCAAAATAACTACAATTAGATCCTGTTCCTAAAATGCAAACAATTGCTTTTTCATCTTTTGGAGTTGTAGCATAAACAGCAGCATAAGTATCTTCATGCACCGAAACCTTTGCATTACTAAAATACGCTTTAAAAACATCGGTTAAGAAATTCTTCATGCGGTCTGTTCCACATCCAGCTCCATAGAAGAATAGATTTGCTGCTTTATCTTTATTATGCGAAATATCAAATTTATCATCAAGACGAGCGATAATTTCTTGTTTGTCAAGTACTTCAGGATTCAATCCTAAAGTTTGCGTTGTAAACAATACTTTGCCTGCATCGTCAATGGCAATCCAATCGGCTTTGGTTGAGCCACTATCTACTAGTAATTTCATTTATTTTTAATTTTAGTTTATTCGAATTATTAATTTCTCAAAATTCAAATAGGGTTGGTTGGTTGGTTGGTTTTATTAAATAAAAATGGCAGTAACAAAATAGGTTACTGCCATTTTTATTTATTATTTTAAATTTGAAATATGAACTGCCAAGTCTACTAGTTTACTAGAATATCCATATTCGTTATCATACCAAGAAATTATCTTAAAAAAAGTAGAGTTCAATCCAATTCCTGCTTTTGCATCTACGATTGATGTTCTTGTATCAGATACAAAATCTTGAGAAACTACCATATCTTCGGTATATCCTAAAATTCCTTTCATTTCATTTTCAGAAGCTTTTTTCAAAACAGCCATAATTTCTTCGTAAGTTGTTTCTTTCGCAACTTTCACTGTCAAATCGACCACCGAAACATCAATTGTAGGAACACGCATTGACATACCAGTCAATTTTCCGTTAAGTTCAGGAATTACTTGACCTACCGCTTTTGCTGCACCTGTAGATGATGGAATAATGTTTACAGAAGCTGCTCGACCGCCTCTCCAATCTTTTCGTGAAGGACCATCGGCAACCATTTGGGTTGATGTAGATGCGTGTACTGTTGTCATTAATCCTTCTACAATTCCGAAATTATCATTTATTACTTTCGCTAAAGGCGCCAAACAATTGGTCGTACAAGAAGCATTTGAAACAACGGTGTCTGTAGCTAAAACTTTATCGCTATTTACACCCATTACAAACATTGGTGCATCTGCTGATGGAGCAGAAATAATTACTTTTTTGGCACCACCAGTGATATGTGCTTTGGCAGTTTCTATGGTTGTAAAAAAACCAGTACATTCTGCTACAACGTCCACTCCTACTTCATTCCATTTGAGATTAACTGGATCTTTTTCAGCAGTTATACGAATGTGTTTGCCGTTTACAAAAAGGTTTCCGTCTTTAACTTCCACTGTTCCGGCAAATCGACCATGAACCGAATCGTACTTTAACAAATAAGCCAAATGATCTACTTCTAACAAATCATTTATAGCCACAACTTCTACATTATCTCGGTTGAAAGATTCTCTAAAAACAATTCTTCCTATTCTTCCAAAACCGTTTATTCCTAATTTAATTTTTGACATTTATTTTAAAATTTTTAATTTTTAATTTTTAATTAATTATGTTGACATAATGTCTGATACTCGTAACAACTCTCTATCAATTGGATAATGACCTTTAATAGCTTGTTCTAATGGTGTTAATGCCACTTCATCTTTGATAACACCAACCATATAATTGGATTTTCCTTCTAGTAATGCTTCTACCGCTTTTACACCTAATCGTGAAGCCAAAACACGATCATAACAAGATGGTGCGCCGCCACGTTGCATGTGGCCGAGCACCGAAACGCGAACATCATATTCGGGCATGTGCTCTTCAACATAATCTTTTAGTTCAAAAACATTTTTGCCCATCTTATCGCCTTCTGCAACAACTACAATACTCGATGATTTTCCGGAGGCTTTTGACTTTTGAAGTGATTCTAATAAACGTTCTAAACCTAAATCTTCTTCCGGAATTAAAATCTCTTCTGCTCCTGCCCCTATTCCTGCATTAAGTGCAATATGTCCTGCATCTCGACCCATAACTTCTACAAAAAATAATCGGTTGTGCGAACTTGCTGTATCTCTAATTTTATCAATTACTTCAACAACAGTGTTTAGTGCTGTATCATAACCAAGTGTGTGACTTGTCCCAAAAATATCATTATCTATGGTTCCCGGAATTCCCATTACTGGAAAGTTGAATTCGTTATTAAAAACTTCGGCACCAGTAAAAGTTCCATCACCACCAATAACAACTATAGCATCAATTTTGGAATTTAATAGATGCTGATGTGCTTTTTGTCTGCCTTCTACAGTCATGAATTCTTTTGAACGAGCTGATTTTAATATAGTTCCACCTTTATTGACAATATTATTTACAGATCGTGGTCCCATTTCTTTAAAGTCGCCTTCGATCATGCCTTGATAACCTCGGTATATTCCAATACATTCAATTTCATGAAAAGCACACGTTCTAACTACTGCTCGAATTGCAGCGTTCATTCCCGGAGAATCGCCTCCAGATGTCAAAACGCCTATTTTTTTTATTTTTGATAACATTTTTATCTTTTAAAAGTGTAAAATTAAGAAAGCAAAAAGATTTAATTGTTTGAAAAAGTAATAAAATTTAAGATTAACCAAAATGCAAACGTTTTCGTTGATAAGTTTCTAGATTATTAGCTATAAAATTATCAAAAACACAATTTCATTATTCGCTAGGCGGTTTGTCTTCTTTGGTTTCAATAGTTTCTTTTTTCTTTTTTTGATCCGAAAAATTAATGAATTCTGGCAAAACTTCCGAATCAGGAGTTTGCTTGTTTTGTTTTTTTTCTTTTTCTATTTTCTGATTTTTGAAAATTTTATTCAATAATTCTTGAAAAGTGTCAAAATCTACTTCATACGAAATCCCTAATCCTTGGGTATAACCAACACCTTGACCTATATAATTGACTTCATTTTCTCTATTAAAAAAACGAAGATTCATAGTTCCGTCATTATTAACTCGATATTGAATTTCAGCATTACCTACTATCGCCGATTGATTGATTCCGCCCACTGGAATGCCGGCTTTACCATTAAAGGTAATGCGTTCGTTAATTTTATAATTGACGGTAATCCCTACTCTTCCTGAATCGTTCTCGTTTTCGAGCGTTCGGTTAGCAGACACAATGTCCACACCCACTTTAATTTTTCCGTCTTTGTCATTAAAAATATCTCCAAAAATATCCCCAAATTTCTGATATACATTATTAATAACTGCTGTAGAATTAATACCATCATTACTCAAAAAACTTCCTGTTGAAAGTAATACCAGAGCCTGTTTTTGACGAATATCCTTGTCTTCGAGCTTGGTCTGAATTTCTGATTTCAAAACGGAGCTCACACTCGGAAAATTGAAATTAAAATCGGGTTCTGGATTGCTCAAATTTCCTTTTATACCAATAACTACTTCAACATCTACTTTTTGATTGGAAGAGCTATTATCTACTAATATAGCAGGGTTTGCGGTCGTTTTATAAACTGCTTCAAGGTTTAAAATTGCTCGTAGCGGATCGCCTTCCCAGGTTATTGAACCACCTTTTTTAACATCAAATTTACGATTTATAAGTCCGCCGTATTTAAAATTATATTCTCCTTGATAAGCTTGAAAATCGCCCCACATATTGAACTTTCCTAAAGTATTGATTTTAAATAATAAGGATCCAAAACCTTTTCCTTTCATTCCGTGACCCGAATTGCGATCAAGAATTACCTCAATTTCGGCATTTGGAGTAATGTCTAAATCGAACTCCAGCTCCAAACCATTGTAATTTCGAGTAGTTGCTACCGTTCCTTTCTTGATATTGAATTTTTCTTCTTTAGTTACAAAATGCATATAATTTTTGGTACTTGTTCCTTCAGAGTCGTTGATCGGAATTTTTATAGCTGTTCCTTTTTCAGACTTTGCCGCAACTTTAATCACTAAAGCGTTTGTTGGACCTTTTATTGTTGCTTCGCCATCAATATAAGCAACACCATAATAAGCAGCATCTTCTGCATCTTTGGTGTCTAAAGCCAGTAATCTATTTGAATTTATATTCAAATCGAGCTTCCAATCGCCAAAATTTTTGTGTGAAATAGTTCCGAATACGTTTCCTTCTGTAGCGTATTTTGAATCTTTTAAGATTGAATTTCTGAAGATAAATTTACTTTCTGTAACATCTACAACAGCTTGATTCTGAATCGCATAATCTACATTAAGATACGGAATCCCCATACCAGCATTATTCAAAAACAACCGTCCATTGATGTCGGGCGTATTGCTATTGCCAGATATTACGGCTTGTCCAGAAGCGTAGCCACGAATATTTGACAATACATCACCACCCAACGAGCTCAAAACACCGAGATTGAAATCTTCAAAATTTAGATTGAGATTATAATTTACTTTTTTCTCTAATATTTCGACATTTCCTTCAGCCGAAAATGATTCGAGATTTTTATTTTCTATCGAAGAACTGATGTTGAATTTACGAAACGAGTTGTCGCCTTCAATATCTAAAACTAAATTACCTAGCTCAATCTTGTTGAGTTTTAAGTCTTCAATTTTTAATCCCGAAGTGGGCTGGTATACATTATTTATTTGTTTTAAGTTAACGATGCCATGGAGATTGCCACGGTAATCAAACTTGTCGAGACTGGGTAAAATTTTATCAATTTCTACATTTTCAAATTGCAATTTCAAATCTTTATTTGCACTTCCGTTGAGTAATCCCGAAAGTTGTATTTTTTGGTTATCGTGCGACATTACTACATCATCTATAGAAAAATCTTTGAGGTCTTTACCAAAGGTAATCGTGTTTTTATCAGAATCTTTTTCGTTAAGAAACCACAAATAGTCCTTGAACATTAGTTCTGATTTCTGAATTCCTACAACATTTTTTTTATCTTGATTGATGGTATGAAAAAGATTCAAATTATAAAAATCTTTCCCAACTGGACCGCCTTTGAACTCTGATCTCAAAAACAACGTGTCTTTGGTAGTCACATTAATCATACTAAAATCTCGAATTTTATATTGCTTGGTTTTGATGCTATCTAATGTGATGTAAGTATTAAACAAAGGATTTTTATTGTCTATTGCCACTTGAATATTGTCAAACTCATTATCAAAAACCTTTACGTTTGGTGCTTTAAAATCCAGCTTAAACTCATCATTATCAGAATTGATTACGCCTTTAAAGTTGGTATTCGTTCCGATGGAAATTCCTGGATAAAAAAGTTCTACAATTTTATTATTGATGGTTATATCAAATTTCAGGAACTGTTCGGGCTTGATTTTATTTGGATTATAATTAGTATACAAACTTCCAAACGAGTTTTCGATCATTTTTTGAAGCTGATTTACCTGAAACTTTCCAACAACTTTTCCGTCGATAATATCTGGAGAATTTACAGTTATTGTGCGCACTCGATTGGCATCAAAACTAGAATTGATAGTAAAATCATCAAAATTGAAATTTTCTTTATTATTTTGATATGATGTTTGTTTTATGTAAACATTTCCTTGCAAATTATCAAGATTGTTTCCAGTTACTTTCATGGTTACATCGCCTTTGAACACCGCAGTTGAATCTTTAAGAAAATTTAGCTTTATTAGATTGGCATAATCCACTTTGGTATGAAAATCATAAACAATATCTTTTCTTGAAAAATTGACTAATCCGTCAAAATCCATAAATAGATTTGGATCATTTATATAAACTTTTCCTTTAAAAATAGGCGATTTGAACATACCGTCTACAATAATTTTTGAATAATTGTAATTGTTGTATTTGACCTTATAGATGTCGCCAGAAAACTTTGTATTTAGGTATTTTTCGGTAAAGCCATTACCATCAACATCAACATCTAGGGATACTCGTTCCACATCTTTTCTGCCAAGAAAACTTCCAATATTAAAGTTGTCTAAAACGATATTTCCTTTGTATTTGGCGTTATCAATATTGTCAATATTAGACATATAGAGCTTGGATTGTATGTTTCCGAGTACCGTATTTAGGTCAAAATCGGCATCAATAGTTTTGGTGGTAATTTCGGCATCGCCTACTAGTGTAAATTGACCTAATTTTTTGAGCGAAGAAGGTAGCTTTTTACCTAAAACATTTGGCAAAATCTGAATCAAATTATCATAACTAGAAGCAACTTTGTCAAACGAACCTTTCATGTAAAATTCTTGTCCGTTTTTACCAAAAAGGTTTTTAAAATTTACATCGCCAACAATTTGGGAGTTTCTGCCATCGATAAGCTTCAAGTTGTTGGCTTGCAAGTCATTGAGTGTTCCGCTAATTTCGGCTTGAAGATTATAAACTTGGTCTTTTCCTAATTCATCATAAAAATGGCGAATGTCATTGGTCGCAATTTTTGCTTCGTCCAACCGAATATCAAATCGTACTTTATTATTGAAATCTACAAAATCTTTGCGATCATAACTCAGGACGATTTTTCCTTTTACTAACGACTCGTTTGTTGTAAGATCAAGGTCGTCTAAAATTATATTTTTCTTGGTATAAGTAAACTTCGAGGCAAGGTTTTTGACTTCCAAACCCCGATGGTCTAGAAAACTCATTTTTTCAATATTGGCGGTTACTTCAGGTCCAAAAATCTGAAAATCAGTTAAATTTGTATTCAGATATTTTACATCCAAATCTTTTGGATTTTCTCTATTATCATCACTCAAAATAAATCTTCCATCGGTAATCGTTACGTCCTTAACTTTCATTAAAAATTTCTTTCCAGAAGGTTTTCCGGTATCAAAAGAAGTTATAAATCGATCTAAGTTACTATTTTTTTCGTTTTTATAATTCTTGAGATTAAAAACCAAACCATCCAAACGTAGATTGCCAAAAATAAGATCTCCTTTTACTAATTTATTGAAATCTAAAATATTGGTATTGATACGATTGGCGTAAATAAGCGTGTCTTTATGATGATCTAAAATAAGTACTTTTTTGAGTTTTACACCACCAAAAACGGTAATGGCAACTTGATCTACAGCAATGGACGTTTTAAATTGTTTGTTAAGTCGTGTTGTAACTTCTTTGGCAAGGTATGTCTGTACTTTGGGTGTTGTAATCGCAATAGCAGTAACCAATAAAAGCACGAAAAGTACCAATAGTATTCGAAACAGTATTTTTATAAGTTTTTTGATAATTGCTAGTAATTAGATTTCAAAGTATTTTATTCAACTTCATTAATGACATTAAATAAAATAGTTATTTTTGCAAAAGTGTAAAAATAATTTTTTTTATGCGAAATGTCAAATATAACGCAAAATTCATGCCTTTTCATGCAAAATAAGTCAGTTTTTATCCTTGCCATAGAAAGTTCGTGCGACGATACTGCCGCAGCTGTACTGGAGAACGACAAAGTCTTGTCAAATGTTGTGGCAAACCAACTAATTCATAGCCAATATGGCGGCGTTATACCAGAATTGGCTTCTAGAGCGCACCAACAAAATATTGTTCCTGTTGTTGATGCTGCACTAAAAAAAGCCAATATCACAAAAGAACAACTTTCTGCTATTGCCTTCACGCAAGGTCCAGGATTGATGGGCTCATTACTTGTAGGAAGTTCCTTTGCGAAGTCGCTGGCTATGGGTTTGCAAATTCCCCTCATAGCTATAAATCATATGCAAGGACATATTTTGGCACATTTTATAGAAGAAGAAGGTTTTGAAAAACCAACATTTCCATTTTTGGCATTAACAATTTCTGGTGGTCATACGCAAATTGTAAAAGTCAATGATTATTTTGATATGCAAATCATAGGTCAAACCACAGACGATGCCATTGGCGAAGCTTTTGACAAATCTGCAAAAATACTAGGACTTCCCTATCCTGGTGGTCCATTGGTAGATAAATATGCGCAATTAGGAAACCCAAAAGCATTCGCCTTTACCAAACCAAAAATAGCTGGGTTGGACTTTAGTTTTTCGGGATTGAAAACACAAATTTTATATTTTGTTCAGAAAAAAGTAATCGAAAACCCAAACTTTATAGAAGAAAATCGTGATGATATTTGTGCTTCTATACAGCAAATAATTATAGATATTGTGATGGACAAACTAAAATTGGCCGTTGCAGCAACAGGTATTTCTCAAATAGCTATTGGCGGCGGTGTTTCGGCAAATTCTGGAATAAGATCAACATTGAAAAACTCCGAAAAATCATTAGGATGGAAAACATATATTCCAAAATTTGAATATACCACTGATAATGCCGCGATGATAGGAATTGTTGGTTATCATAAATTTTTAAAATCTGATTTTGAAGATCAAAAAGTAGTATCAAAACCTAGAGATAAGTTCTAAAAATTATAATTCTATTTTTACGATAGTAGTAATGCACGCAGCTTGTTATATTTTCAATAAAAAAATACTGTAAATAAATACTTTCAAAAATATTTTATATATTTGCTAAAATAAATTGTAATTGCTTTTGTTTTATTTTAGATGGGAACCATAAAGAAACTTGTTTTTGAGGATGTTGTTTATCAAACTGCTGATGTTTTTAGAGCATTAGGAAATCCTGCCCGACTTCAAATTTTACAACTTTTATTAGAGTCTAAATCGGCAACATGTGGAACGATCGTAAAACGTTTACCATTAGCACAATCCACTGTTTCTAAACATTTATTAGAATTAAAAAAAGTAGCACTTGTTTCAATTAAAACCGAAGGAAAAAAAACTATTTACAGTTTGATACCTGAAAACCTTGATTACATTAAAAATTTTCTGAGTACTCAAATAGATATTAGCAAAAAACAATCACTTGATGTTGCTTTATTACTCAACAAGTCGAATCAGAAGTCTAAATCAACAAAGCTGAAAGCAAATCCGAGCTTAAAAAAAGAAAATTATATTTTTTCGCATCTTAATCTTAAAAAGGAAAACAAATAATAGTATTTTTGGAGTTCCAAAACAAATCAATGCAATTATTTTATAGCGCAGTTATCGATTCCGAATCAGTAAATTTTATTTTTGATAAAGAAGAGAGCAAACATATCATTAAAGTTTTACGAAAAAAAGAAACAGATATTCTACATGTTACAAATGGTTTGGGTAGCTTATTTGTTACTCAAATAACGCTAGCATCTGATTCTAAATGTACTGTAAAAATTATTTCGGTTGAAAATGGAAACAATAGAAAATATAAATTACATCTAGCTGTTGCTCCAACCAAAATGAATGAACGGTTTGAATGGTTTTTGGAAAAAGCAACCGAAATTGGTATTTCAGAAATTACTCCTATTATCTGTGATCGATCGGAACGAAAAATAATAAAAATTGATCGTTTCGAAAAAATAATCCTTGCCGCAATGAAACAATCCAATCAATTGTTTTTACCAAAAATGAATGATGCTATTACTTATTCAGAATTTATTTCTAAAAATTTGGAAGGTCAAAAACTAATTGCTCATTGTGAGGAAGCATCAAAAAAATCTTTGAAATCTGAAGTAAAACCCAACACCAATTACCTAATTTTAATTGGTCCTGAAGGCGATTTTTCTGAAAAAGAAATTCAATTGGCAATTGAAAATAAATTTATTCCAATATCTTTGGGCGAAACTAGATTACGAACAGAAACCGCAGCTCTTGTTGCTTGCCACAGTGTTGCGTTTATTAACGAAAATTAAATTTTCTAGTCACCATGAAAAAAATCTTTTTTATAGCTTTTTTTATTTCAAACTTCGTTTCAGCGCAAGAAATTGCATTGTTAAAATATAATGGCGGCGGCGATTGGTATGCCAATCCTACTTCGTTGCCTAACTTGATAAAATATTGCAATCAAAATATCAATACCAAAATAAAAGCCAAACCAGCAACGGTAGAACCTAGTAGCCCCGATTTATTGTCGTATCCTTTTGTACACATGACAGGTCACGGAAATGTTGTTTTCAACGATTCAGATGTTTTAAATCTTAGAAACTACATGACTTCTGGCGGTTTTCTTCACATTGATGATAATTACGGAATGGATGAATATATTCGAAAAGAAATCAAGAAAATTTTTCCAAATAATGATTTAATAGAGATTCCTGCCAATCATCCTATTTTTCAAAAACCAAATTCTTTTCCGACTGGAATTCCCAAAATTCATGAACACGAAGGCAAAAGACCGCAAGCTTTTGGTATATTTATAGACTCAAGATTAGTCATGTTGTATACTTTTGAAACCGATCTTGGTGATGGCTGGGAAAGCCAAGAAGTGCACGGCGACCCTATAGAAGTGCATCTTAAAGCTTTAAAAATGGGAGCAAATATTATAAACTATATTTTTAATAATTAGTTATAAACATCTTTATAATTTTAAATCTTTTATTTCTAGCTGATTATATAAGTTATCAACAAGCTATAACGTTGTAGCTTGTGTTAAATTCTATTTCTTTAACACAAGCTAATTATAAAGATTTGTATACTTGCCCTGCTATAATGCAATTAACCAACCAAAAAACCAATGAAGAAGTTAGTATTAAGTGCTTTTGCACTCACATTTTTGTTTTCGTGTCAAAACGAAGAAGTAAGTATCGATAATAGTGTTCTAGAAGCATCAAATGCATCATTACATAGAAATTGTATTTCGCAAGAAATGCATAACAAACAATTGCAAGAAGATCCAAGTTTGGCTTCTAGAATGGAGCAAATTGAGAGTTTTACTCAAAATTTCGAATTAAATTCAAATGCAAGTTATAGACTTCTTGCAAACGGCAAAATCGAAATTCCAGTTGTGTTTAATGTACTTTATAGAACTACGGCAGAAAATGTTTCACTAGCACAATTGCAAACTCAGATTGATGTTTTAAACAAAGATTTTAATGCATTAAACACCGATTTTAACAATCCAACACCCTATTCTGCTATCAAAGCGAATGTTGGTATAACGTTTGTTTTGGATCAAGTTATCCGTAAAGCAACAACTAAAGTTTCGTGGTCAGAAACGGATGTTAATAATAATAGAATGAAAAAATTAGCCTCTGGAGGAATCAATCCTACTTCTGCATCCACAAAACTAAACATCTGGATTGTTAGCAGTATGCCTTCTCCACAGGGAGAAACTTTAGGATATGCTCAGTTTCCTGGTGGTTCTTTAACTACAGATGGTGTTGTTTTGGCTGGAAAATTTACTGGAACTTCGGGTACAGCACAATTTCCTTTCAACTTAGGCAGAACCGCAACTCATGAAGTAGGTCATTGGATGAACTTACGTCACATATGGGGCGATGCCAATTGCGGTTCAGATTTAGTAAGCGATACACCAACAATGGATGGTCCAAACGGTGGCGCTCCAGCAGCAGGATTAAGAAGTACATGTGCTGGGCAACCACTTGAAATGTTTATGAATTACATGGATTATACAGATGACAGAGCTATGTTTATGTTCTCTAACGGGCAAAAAACAAGAATGAATTCTGTATTTGCAGTTGGAGGATCTAGAGCATCGTTTAGAAACTTGTAATTTTAAATTTATTTATTTTTGAAAAGCTCACATTTTTTGTGAGCTTTTTTTATATTTGTTTAAATCAAAAAAAATGACTTCAAATACAATTTCGTCAGGAATATTAAAAGCTATTGCAACGCTTGTGGCAATTGTGTTGGGATTATTTTTAATTTATAAAATTCAAACCGTACTAATTTATATACTTATCGGAATAATTTTTACGTTAATTGCCAATCCAATAGTCGAATTTTTAAGAAGGAAACTCAAATTTTCAAATACACTGGCGGTTGTTTTTACCCTATTTCTTTTTTTACTTTTATTTGTTGGCTTACTTTTTATGTTTGTGCCAATGTTGTTGGATCAAGGCAATAACTTATCACTGTTAGACACCAATTCTATCGAAAAAAGAATTCTTGAACTGTACGCTAAAATAACTTTATACCTAACTAATCATGGAATTGATGCTACCAAAATAGTTAAAGAAGCAGAATTGACCAAAAAACTCAACTTCAATTATTTTACCGATTTTTTTAATACCATTCTCAATACAATTAGCAGTTTCGGAATAGGATTGGCTTCCGTTTTTTTTATAGTTTTCTTTTTCCTGAAAGATAAAGTCTCGTTTATTGTTGGCTTCAAGAAAATGATACCCGACTCCAATGAAGAAAAAATATTAAATTCATTAGAAAAAATTCGACATTTACTAACTCGCTATTTTGTTGGTTTGTTAGTTCAACTCACTATTATATGCATTTTGTATCTCGTTGTTTTATGGATTTTTGGGGTTCAAAATGCCTTTGTTATTGCGTTTTTGTGTGCCATTTTAAATATAATTCCCTATGTTGGACCTCTTATTGGCTCTGTTTTGGCTGGAATATTAACCATGCTTGGTTCTATCGGTAGCGATTTTCAAAGCGAAACGTTACCAACGACAATCTATGTAATGATTGGTTTTTTTATAGTGCAATTGATAGACAATAATATTTCGTCTCCAATAATTTTTTCAAAAAGTGTCAATTCGCATCCTTTAGAAATTTTTCTAATAATTCTAATCGCTGGAATCCTTTTCGGAATTGTAGGAATGATCATTGCCGTTCCCGCTTTCACAATTTTGAAAGTTATTGGTAAAGAATTTTTTCCAGAAAATAGTATTGTTAAAGCATTGACCAAAAATATCTAATTGTGAGTTTCAAAGTTTTACATCCTGATATACAAAAATTTATAAGTTCTAATTTGGAACAAAGTATTTTTAAATTGGCACTTCAAAAAAATCCTTTCCCAGAAGTTGAATGGTCTGAAATAATTAATCAATTGGCTTGCAAAAACAAAGCAAAAATCAAACTACCTGATTATTTTGAAACCGAAAATATAATTTATCCAAGCAAAATATCGCTTGAGCAAACTTCGTCATCTATAACTGCAATCTATAAATCAGAACTTGTTTCTGGCGAAAAACTAATCGATTTGTCTGGTGGTTTTGGTATTGATGCCTATTATTTTTCTAAAAAAGTAAAAAAAGTTATTCATTGCGAAATCAACCAAGAACTAGCAAAAATTGTAGCACATAATTTCGACCAACTAAAAGCTACTAATATTGACTGTTTTGAAGGCGATAGTATTGATTATCTGAAAAAAAACAATCAAAAATTCGACTGGATATATATTGATCCTTCACGCCGAAATAGCAGTAAAGGCAAGGTTTTTATGCTTGCAGATTGCTTGCCAAATGTTTCTGAATTGCAGGATTATTATTTTGAATTTTCTGATAATTTATTGATCAAAACAGCACCAATTTTAGATATTTCTGCTGGTTTAGCCGAATTAAAAAATGTAAAAAAAATACATATAATTGCTATAAATAATGAAGTGAAAGAATTGCTTTGGGAAATCGAAAAAAATTATGTCAATAAAATTGAAATAAAAACCAGCAATTTTTCGAATAAAAAAGAAGTTTTTAATTTTGAATTATTTCAAAATGAGCAAATTTCAGATTTTGGATTACCCAAAAATTATATTTACGAACCCAATGCAGCGATCATGAAATCTGGTGGTTTTGATGAAATTGGCATTGAATTTGAACTGCAAAAGCTGCATCAAAATTCGCATCTATACACTTCTGAACTATTAAAACCGTTTCCTGGCAGAGTTTTTGAATTAGAGAATCAAATTGAGTATTCAAAAACTGAGATGAAAAAAAATCTCGAGCACTTGAAAGCCAATGTTACCGTTAGGAATTTTCCGGAAACGGTAGAAGAAATTCGAAAAAAATGGAAAATAAAAGATGGCGGAAATCGCTATTGTTTTTTCACAACTGATAAAAATGACAATAAAATTGTTTTAATTTGCAAAAAAATAAAAACCCAATGAAATTTACTACAACGCTACTTTTTTTTATTACTTTTTCGATATTTTCTCAAAAACCATGCGACTTTACAACAGATGTAAACGACTCTATTGGCACTTACAAATCGACCAAAGAATATTTAGTCTACGAGAAAAATTTTGCAGGAAAATCAAGCTATATTTTTAACTCTTTAGTAATAACAGACGGCGTTCCGTCTTTAAATGTGCAGTTTTTAGAAAAAAGTTTTGATTTTATAAAAGCACGTTGTTTTGATAAAAACTCAAAAATATATTTTCAGCTCAACAACGGAAAAATTGTTACTTTAATTCATGTTGACCAAGACATTTGTGGCACTATGATACGAGATGATAAAGCAATGAATAATCGATTATTGACTGGTAATTTTTTGTTTATGAAAGATAGTTTTGAATCGTTAAAAGAATCGCCAATCTCTTTCATGCGCGTAAAATATGGAACAGATACTGAAGATTATATCTATAAAACAGAACTCGTGTCAGAATTAGTCAAAGAAACCTTCCAGCCAGAAAATTATTTTATTGACTATTTTCATTGTTTAGAAACTGCCAATTAGTTGCAATTCCATTTAAAATTTGAAACAGAATCAATTTTAGAACCTTTTAAATTATAATGCCACCATTCTGATTTTATGGCATTAAAACCAGCGTTTTGCATAATTCGTTTTAATATTTTTCGGTTTTCTAGTTGACTTTCTGATAAGTCTTGATAGGCATGAGCGGCTTCTTTTCCAAAAAAATCAAACGGTGTTCCCATATCCAGTTCTTTATCATTTTTATCAACCAAAGTAAGATCTAATGCGCCACCTCTATTATGTATGGAACCTTTTGCAGGATTGGCAACATACTTTGCGTTTGGAAAAATCTTCCACATTTTTTTCTGAATATCTAATGGTCGATAACAGTCAAATAACTTGATTCTAAAACCCTTCTTTATCGCTTTTTTGTTTGCATTAATTAATGCCTTAACCGTTTTTAATCGCAAATAACATTCAGAACATTCGTAGACTTTTGCTTTCAAGAAATTATCTGTAGTGGCATATTTCATATCATAAACAAATTCTTTGCTGTAGTCTTCAAGATTTACAAAAGAAGTATCTGAAATTACATTTTTATTTTGCGCAAAAGTAAAAAACAGGAATAAAAAGAAAAAGAGAAAAATTTTGAATTTCATAAAATTTTATTTGTTACAAAAGAAGTTATTTTAATACAAAAAGAATAAAATAAATCATTTTAATTTTAAAAAATAAAATAAAAAATGTAGTATTTAATTGAATTTGAGCTAGTTTAAAGTAGGTTTCAAAAAAACATTTAAAAAAACGCACTTTTTGTTGTAAAATTTGGAATGAAAAGTTACATTTGCAACCGCTTAAATTTACAACGTTCATTGAGCTTGGAGAGTTGCCTGAGTGGCCGAAAGGACATGTTTGCTAAACATGCGTATGGGAAACTGTACCAAGGGTTCGAATCCCTTACTCT
>JAYVHB010000032.1:0-43210 GCA_043771555.1 Flavobacterium sp.
AATAACGACCTTCCAGCAGACGATTACTGGTTTACAGTGGAGTATCAAGAAGCACAAATAAATAAAACATTTAAAGCCCATTTCTCATTAAAAAGATAAAGAAAATATTCAAAAAAAGACTGCTTTAGCAGTCTTTTTTTGAATAGTATATCGCGTTAGGGGTTGAAGCGGCATCCTTTTGTGTAACAAAGTGGAACAAAAGTAGCGGAAGACCCGACCTTTTCTCTTTCGTCTCGTCTTTTTTAAGACGAGACGAAAGAGAAAAGGAAACGCCCAAAAAATAAAATTATAAATTATAACGATCCAAGTTCATAACCTTTGTCCATGCAGTAACAAAATCGTTTAAGAATTTTTCTTTCGAATCGTCAAAGGCATATACTTCTGCTGTAGCTCTTAATTCGGTGTTGGAACCAAAAATAAGATCTACTCGTGTTCCAGTCCATTTAAGTGTGCCCGATTTGCGATCATGACCTTCGAAAGTATCTTGCTCGTTTGATGTGGCTTTCCAAGTTGTAGCAATATCGAGTAGGTTGACAAAATAATCGTTAGTTAAAGATTCCTTTTTATTGGTAAAAACACCATGATTAGCAAGGTCAAAATTTGAATTCAATACTCTCAAACCGCCAATAAGCACTGTCATTTCTGGGATTGTAAGTGTTAATAATTGTGCTTTGTCGATTAGCATTTCTTCAGTAGATACATTATATTTTGCTTTTACATAATTTCTGAAACCATCGGCTTGTGGCTCCAAAATACAAAACGAAGCTACATCGGTTTGATCTTGTGTTGCATCAGTTCGTCCTGCTTTAAATGGAACCGATACGGAACTACCTGCATTTTTTGTCGCTTTTTCGATTCCGACATTTCCAGCTAAAACAATCAAATCGGCAACAGAAACTTGTTTCCCAGACGATTGTGAGTCGTTAAAATCCTTTTGAATTTGTTCTAATTTCCCTAAAACAGAATTCAATTGCGAAGGATTGTTAACCGCCCAATTGCGTTGAGGCTCCAAACGAATTCTTGCGCCGTTGGCTCCACCTCGTTTGTCAGAACCTCTGTATGTGGAAGCTGAAGCCCAAGCGGTACTTATCATTTCTGATATCGAGAGACCTGAAGCTTCAATTTTAGATTTTAAGGAATAAATATCATTTTCGTCCACTTGTTTGTAATTGGCAACAGGAATTGGATCTTGCCAAATCAATTCTTCTTTTGGCACTTCAACACCTATATATCTTGAAGATGGACCCATATCACGGTGTGTCAATTTGAACCATGCTCGACCGAAAGCATCTTCAAGTTCCTTTGGATTTTCAAAAAAGCGTCTTGAAATTTTTTCGTACGCTGGGTCAAATCGCATTGCCAAATCGGCAGTTGTCATAACAGGCGCATGGCTTTTGGCAGGATTGTGCGCATCTGGTACTGAACCAGCTCCACCATTGTTTACTGGTTTCCATTGGTTGGCTCCACCTGGACTTTTGGTTAATTCCCATTCGTAACCAAAAAGGTTTTCGAAATAATTATTGCTCCATTGTGTTGGTGTTGTTGTCCATGCACCTTCCAAACCGCTGGTTATCGTGTGTTCGCCTTTACCAGATTCGAAAGTGTTTTTCCAACCTAGTCCTTGTTCTTCTATTGTTGCACCAGCTGGTTCGGCACCAACATAAACGTCTGGATCTGCAGCTCCGTGCATTTTTCCGAAAGTGTGACCACCAGCTACAAGTGCTACGGTTTCTTCGTCATTCATGGCCATTCGACCAAAAGTTTCGCGTATGTCTCTAGCAGATCCTAAAATATCTGGATTGCCGTCTGGTCCTTGCGGATTTACATATATTAATCCCATTTGTACTGCTGCCAATGGACTTTCTAGTTCTCTATCGCCAGTATAACGTTGGTTATCTAGCCATTTTGTTTCGGCTCCCCAATAGACATCTTCTTCTGGTTCCCACATATCTTCACGACCACCAGCAAAACCAAAAGTTTTGAAACCCATCGATTCCATAGCGCAATTTCCGGTCAAAATCATCAAATCGGCCCACGAAATTTTGTTACCGTATTTTTGTTTTATTGGCCAAAGTAATAAGCGTGCTTTATCAAGATTTCCATTGTCTGGCCAGCTATTGAGTGGTGCAAACCGAAGTTGTCCAGCAGCTGCGCCACCACGACCATCGCCAGTACGGTAAGTACCTGCACTGTGCCATGCCATACGAATAAAAAACGGACCATAATGTCCATAATCTGCAGGCCAAAAATCTTGAGAGTTGGTCATTAGTTCGTAAATATCTTTCTTCAAAGATGCAAAATCAATGCTTTTGAATGCTTTTGCATAATTAAAACCAGCATCCATTGGATTTGATAAGGACGAATGTTGCCGTAAGATATTCAGTTTTAGTTGGTTTGGCCACCAGTCTGTATTTCTGGTTCCGCTACCTGCTGCGTGATTGACTATATTGCTAGAAAAAGGACATTTTCCTTCTCCGTTTGCGTTTTTCATGTGTTCCATAATGATTTTTATTTTTTACAAATTTAAAAAAATACTACCAGTTATAATATCATTTTTGATGATATAAATTTATGAAATAATAGTTTTTGATTATCTAAATTCTATTTTAATAAAATGTGAAGTTTATTTTAATAAAAACTTATATTTGTTTTCTAATCAAAAAAAACCAAACATGAGTTTAGCTTCATTATTCCGAAAAAAATCGACTAAAGCTACCCTTCAAGAAGGTGGCTATCATGAAAGTTCAGGATTAAGTAAAGTGTTAACCGTAAAGGATTTAACTTTTTTTGGAATTGCAGCTATAATTGGTGGCGGAACATTTAGTGCTATTGGCAATGCTTGTTTTTCTGGCGGACCTGCAGTTGTACTCCTATATATAATGTGTGCCATTGCCTGCGGATTTACGGCTATGTGCTATGCCGAGTTTGCTTCTCGTGTGCCAGTTTCGGGATCTGCCTATACCTATGCGTATGTATCTTTCGGAGAAATTTTTGCATGGATTATTGGTTGGGCTTTAATAATGGAATATTCTATTGGTAATATTTATATTGCTTTTTCGTGGAGCGGTTATTTTACCAATTTACTAGAAACTTTTGGTATTCATTTGCCCGAATGGCTTACTATCAATTACAAATCGGCTCAAGCAGCTTTTGCTGATGCTAAAGTCGGCGAAGGATTAGCAGCTTGGAATAGCGCACCAAATATTGCTGGATTGAAAGTTATTTTTGACTTGCCTGCTGTAATCATTAATATTTTGATAACCTATTTGGTTTATCGTGGCACTAAAGAATCGAAAAATTTTAGTAACGCCATGGTTTATATTAAGTTAGCGATAATTGTGTTGGTTATTGCAGTTGGTGCTTTTTATGTAGATATCGATAATTGGACACCATTTATGCCAAATGGTTTTAGTGGTGTTATGGGAGGAATTTCAGCAGTTTTCTTTGCCTACATAGGGTTTGACGCGGTTTCTACATTAGCTGAAGAAAGTAAAAATCCGCAACGTGATTTACCCAAAGGAATGATATATTCGTTAGCGATTTGTACTGTTGTTTTTATAGTTTTAGCGTTAGTAATTACAGGAATGGTTTCTTACGAATTGCTTGGTGTTAGCGATCCATTGGCAGAGATTTTTGCTTTAAAAGGTGTCAAATGGATGTTGTTTATTGTTTCGATTGCTGCCGTTGTTGCCATGACGAGTGTGTTGCTGGTTTTTCAAATGGGGCAACCTCGCATTTGGATGACTATGAGCCGTGATGGTTTAATGCCGAAGAAGTTTTCCGAAATTCATCCGACATATAAAACACCAAGTTTTGCAACCATTATAACAGGTTTGGTAGTTGGGATTCCGATATTTTTTACTGACGAAAATTTTGTACTCGATTTTACATCGATTGGAACTTTGTTTGCTTTTGTGCTTGTTTGCGGTGGCGTTTTGATGCTTTCTCCTCAAAGTGAAGCGGAGCTTACAGAAAGAGCTTCGCAAGGAAAATTCAAAATTCCGTATGTCAATTCGAAATTTATTTTTCCTATAATTATGGTAATTGGCTTAGCGCTAATCGTAAATTATGTTCCAGATTTCTTTACAAATTTATTAGATTTATCTGCTAGTAAGTTGGCTACCAATATACCAATGTTGGTTTTTATACTTGTTTGTATTGCAATGACAATTTTATCGATAACCAAAAACTTGTCTTTAATTCCGCTTCTAGGTTTGGTTTCTTGTTGTTATTTATTGACAGGGATGGCAGTTTCCAATTGGATGTGGTTTGGCGTTTGGTTGCTTTTAGGCTTATTATTTTATTTTATTTATGGATATAAAAATAGCAAATTAAACAAAAATTTATAGTTTGAAATTTCGTTGCAGTAAACTATAAATTACGGTATCCCAAAATTTTCCCATAGCAAATTCATTTTCAATGAGATGGGCTTCTTTAACGAAACCGTTTTTTTGTAAAACACGCTCTGACGCTAAATTTCTAGGATCGATAATTCCTTCAATCGAGTGTAGTTGCATGGTTTGAAAACCATAAGTAACAATCGCTTTTATGGCTTCAGAAGTATAACCTTTTCCGTTAAACTGTGGAAGAATCATATAGCCAATTTCGGCTCTAAAGTTTTCGGGTTTAATGCGATATAAACCCATAAGACCGATCATTTTTGTGTATCCTTTTAGTGTGATTGCCCAATTGATTCCTTCGTTTGAGTTGATTTTATCATCAATAACTTTGAAATGTGCTAAGGCTTCCTCATTGGTTGCAACTAATGGTCTTGGAATAAAAACCATATTTTCGGGATTACCGCGAAGTTCAATTATCTCGTCAACATCATTTTCAGATAATCGTCTCAAAATCAATCTATGGGTTTCGAGATTCGGAAAAGGACTGAAGTTTATTTGTAGCATTTTATTTTTTTATGAATCTAAAGGTTTTCGTTTTTAATGCGGTGTTGACTTTCAAAAAATAGATTCCTTTTGCAATATTTGAAGTATTTACTTTCAAATTAGTTTCAATAACAGTGTTTTTAGAAATTATTTTTTGTCCTAAATTGTTATAAATTTCAATCAACTCAATATTATCCATTCCTTCATTAGAAATTGAAAGTTCATTTTCAACTGGATTCGGATAAATTTTTAAAGTTTCTAATGTTTCAAATTCTTCGCCATTAAGTAATGGTAGATTGATATTAAAATATTTGGGATCATTACTTACAAATTGGGTCACATTGTGGATTACTGTATTTCCATCAAAAGACGAAATTTTATAAAAATGATTTCCAGAATCGTTAACTCCAGTAACATTAAAAGTGTAACATTCTCCTGGCGGTAAATTCCAAAACTGGGTTACACCGAAATTTCCATTATAATTACCGCTTTGAACCGTTTGTCCATTACTATTTTTCAAAGTCCAAGCTTGAAACAAAGGACTACTTGAGTTCTGAATCTGAAACTTCACGGAAGTAAAGTTATAATTTACTAAAGGTAAAGGCATTACATATTGACCAATTGCAGTATTGTTTGTATTTCTTGCATCAGCAAAACCATTTATTGATGTAATATTTATTGTGTTTGTTCCTGAAGTATTTGTAACGATTGGCACATCAAAGGTGCTTGATTTGTTGGGTTCTAAATTTCCGAACCAGAAATATTGTGTAGGCAAATCGCCATTTAAGCTATAACTCAACGTTGCTGATGTAATAGTATTTGTTCCACGATTGTTTAATGTAACTGTTTGTATCGATGGTTGAAAATTTACTTGGCAGTTAGAAACAGCTTGTGAACAAGTTCTTTCAATTTTTATTTCGCCATCATTTTCAAAAAGTGGAATTGGTAAATGGTTTGTAGACGTTTTTAAAGAAACTCTCCTGACAGCATTGTCCATCACGGTTGTCATTCTTATTTTTTGATCTATTGTAAAAATATTTTTGCATGTATCATCCGTATAATCCATATAATTTTCAGGCATTTGCGGAGTAAAATTATCACAACTTAAATTTGAGGGACAGCCTAAATTGATTGCCTGATGAATTGGTGTATCGGCGCAATAATCTTCGCCGCAATCAGCATCGCCCCATATGTGTCGCAAGCCCATCCAGTGTCCAATTTCGTGAGTTAAAATTCTTCCAGTGTTATATGGCATTGCCAGAAAAAAACTACCATCGGTGTATATGTTACTTCCAAAAGCAGTATAATCAACAATAATTCCGTCGGTGATGTTTGTACCAACAATTCCTGTAGTAATGCCATTTAAACCAGAGCCTTGCGGAAAAGTAGCGTATCCAATTAATCCAAGCGTAGGAGATATCGAATTTACAACCCAAATATTTAAGTATTTTGAAGGATCCCAAATGCTTTGAGGTTTCAAGATTCCATCAATCGTGTCAGGATCCCAAATTTCAGTGTTACAAAATTTAATACGATCAATACCATTAGTAGGATTTCCGTTAGGATCAACTTTTGCTAATGCAAATTCTATTTCTACATCAGCACCAACTGGATTTGTGTTGTATCCTAATGTTCCTTGCGTGCGCCGCATGTCATAATTTAATGCTGTTATTTGTGATAGTATTTGGGTATCGCCAATATTTTTTCCAGTGCCAACAGGATCTCCGTTGTGTATTACATGAACAACTACTGGTATAGTAGTAAGTTGGTTTATTTCACGTTTATTTTTGGAATTTTCAATTTTTGATTGTAACCATGCTTCAAATTGTGCATCAGTTTTCCTATTTGGATACTTTTGCTGTAATCTTTTTTCATATTCAGTAAAACCACAAGTTGCTTGTTGCGAAAAAATAAAACTAGTTGTAAAAAGAAATAAAACGAATATAAAAGTAGTTTTTTTCATAAGAATTAATTTATGTAAATTTAATAAAAATTCTTACATGATTTTTAGTTTTCAATTTTAATTGAAAATTGACAATCAAAAGATTTTTTTGGGTCTAAAACTTGAATAGCTTCTTTTTCAAAAATGTTTTGAGTAGCATTAATCACATCAGAATAGCCCAACCAAGGCTCAATACAAATAAATTTCGCATTGGTTTTGGTCCAAATTCCTAAATTTTTGAAATCATCAAAATCTAACGAAAGCAAAGGTTTGTTGTTTTCTAAAATTGTAATTTTTTTCGAATCTAATTTTTTGAAAATCAATGCATCTTTTTCGAAAATCGAGTAGTCAAGAGGGATTTTTTTATCATTCAAAATTATTGGATAACTATAAGATATCAAATCATTTTCGAGAACAAAACAATCTAAACTTTCTTGTTTTTCGAATGCTAAAGTATAATTTTCAAAATTTTCTGGAAGCGCAAAAGCAGGATGTGCTCCAATAGAAAATGGCATTTTTGTGACGCTAAGATTGATAATTTTGTACTTGATTGTTAACTTAAAATCTATAAGTTGATAACAAATTTGCAATTCAAACTCAAATGGGAATTTAGTTTTTGTTTCTTCAGAAGCTTTTAATGAATAAGTTACTTGATTTTCAGATTTTGAAAGAACTTCAAAGTACAAATCTCTAGCAAATCCATGGCGTGATAGCTCGTATTTTTGATTTTCATAAAAATAGCAATTGTCCTTCAAAGTTCCAACTATCGGGAATAAAACAGGCGAATGTTTGCCCCAAAAATCAGGATTTCCGTCCCAAATATACTCACGGTTTGTTACTTTATTTTGCATCGAAACCAGCTCGGCACCTTTAGAATTTACTTTAACTAGAAATTCAGAATTAGATAATGTCACTACCATGATTTGATAATTGGTCTATTTTTAGCAAAAATACTTCTTTTTTTTATTACTTTTTTTCTCAAATAGAAGTTAAAAAAACGAGCTACTCTATTTATTTTTTTATTTTTGCTGACCTTTTAAAAATAAATGATGAAAAACAAGTTACCATTTCTAATAGCAACATTCTTTGTAGGATTTTTTTCTAATCAAGCACAAGAATTAAGTCCTTTTAACTATAATTATAATGAAGCTTTTGGTAATGGTTTTTATACCAAAAATGCTACCGAAACGCGATCAGCAAGTGGTCAACCCGGCACAAAATATTGGCAAAACCGTGCTGATTATACGTTAAATGCAACTTTAAACGAGCAATCTAATGAAATTGTAGGCTCCGAAATTTTGACATATACCAACAATAGTCCAGATAAACTTGGTTTTTTATGGATGAATTTGGATCAAAATCTTTTCAAAAAGGACTCTCGCGGATACGCTGTTATTCCACTTAAAGGAAGTCGAAATGGAGCAAAAGGTCAAGATTTTGACGGTGGATTCAAAATTAAATCGGTAAAAATGTTTACATCAATTGCTGGAAAAACTTCTGAAATTGATTTGAAATTTACAATCACTGATACCCGTATGCAAGTGCAATTGCCACAAGAATTGGCTGCAAATGGCGCAAGTATTAAGATAAAAACCGAGTTTAGTTTTGTATCACCAATATATGGATCTGACAGAACTGGTATTTTGGACACCAAAAACGGAAAAATTTTTACAATTGCCCAATGGTATCCTAGAATGTGCGTTTATGATGACGTTCGTGGTTGGAACACCAATCCATATCTTGGAGCAGGCGAGTTTTATTTGGAATATGGCGATTTTGATATCAATATAACAGCTCCAACAAGTCATATTGTTGTGTGTTCTGGCGAGTTGCAAAATCCTACAGAAGTTTATACAGTTGAACAACAAAAACGATGGTCAGAAGCCAAATTGAGTGATAAAACCGTAATTATAAGAGCTGCTGATGAAGTTACCAATCCTGCTTCAAGACCATCTGGAAAATCAAATTTGACTTGGAAATTTAGAATGAAAAATACAAGAGATGTATCTTGGGCTTCGTCTTCTTCGTTTATTATTGATGCATCAAAAATTAATTTGCCAAGCGGTAAAAAATCACTTGCTATATCTGCTTATCCTTCCGAAAGTTTTGGTCAAGATGCTTGGTCTAGATCTTCAGAATATACCAAAACAACTATTGAACATTACTCAAAAATGTGGTTCGAATATCCTTATCCAACCGCAATAAATGTTGCAGGTAATGAAGGCGGAATGGAATATCCAGGTATTGTTTTTTGCGAATTTACTTCTAAAAATGCCGAACTTTGGGGCGTTACCGATCATGAGTTTGGTCACCAATGGTTTCCGATGATTGTTGGCTCAAACGAACGTTTGTTTGCTTGGATGGATGAAGGATTTAATACTTTTATCAACGGAATTAGTGCTAAAGATTTTAATAAAGGCGAATATGCGCAACCTGATCAAAATATGCATGAAGCTGCTTTTTCTATAACAAATCCTGATCTTGAAATTGTTATGTCTGCTCCAGATAATCTGAAGGAAGATAATTTAGGAATTCTTGCCTATTACAAACCAGGAAGTGCATTAGATATATTGAGAAATCATGTATTAGGTGCAGACCGTTTTGATTATGCTTTTAGAACCTATATTAATCGTTGGGCTTTTAAACATCCTACGCCTGACGATTTTTTCAGAACTATGGAGAATGTTTCGGGAGAAAATTTGGCTTGGTTTTGGAGAAGTTGGTTTACCAATAATTGGCAATTAGATCAAGCAATTACAAAAGTAAAATATGCTAAAAACGATCCAAAAAATGGTGCAATTATTACTGTAGAAAATCTTGAAAAAATGCCCATGTCTGTTATCTTGGATTTGAAATCCAAAAGTGGTAAAACTTCAAGGATGACATTGCCTGTAGAAATATGGCAACGCAATGCATCGTGGACTTTTAAATCTTCAACTACAGAAGAATTAGAATCGATAACAATAGATCCCGACCATGTTTTTCCTGATAGTAATTCGGCAAATAACAGTTGGTTATCAAGCAAAAACGGAACCGAAAAAGTAATTGACCTATTACCCTATTTAGGTGCTTTTTCTAGCAAACAAATTCCGATAAAACTAACTGCAATTGATGAGGACGGAACCCTAACATTTGTTTCTGACGGTCAGCCTAATTTGACATTGGATAGTGAAGGCAATGATAAATTCTCAATGAAAGCAGCAGGCGTAGTGATTCAATATACTACTACAAAAAATGGATTTTCGTTGGAAATTAGTGGTCAAAAATTTGATTTTAGTAGAGATAATTAATTCATAATACTATAAAAAAAGTCGGTAAGAATAAAATTCTTATCGACTTTTTTTGCTTATTAGAAAATGATAAACCTACTTCTTTCTATTGAAATCAGTAGTCGCTGTCAACTCGGCAATTCGAACAATAACATCAATAGCTTTTTGCATACTTTCTACAGGTACATATTCGTATTTGCCATGAAAGTTATGACCGCCGGCAAAAATATTCGGACAAGGCAAGCCCATGTAAGACAATCTGCAACCATCGGTTCCGCCACGAATAGGTTTAATTAATGGTTTTATTCCTAGATCTTTCATCGCTTTTTCAGCAAGATCGACAATAAACATGACAGGTTTTACTTTTTCTTTCATGTTGTAATACTGGTCTTTAATTTCAGTAATCACGATAGCTTCGCCAAATTGTTTGGCATATTTTTTATTTATTTTGGAAGTAATTTTTTCGATAAGCTCTTTTCTTTTTTTGAATTTAGAAGCACTGTGATCTCGAATAATTAATTCCAGTTTTGTTTCTTCAATACTGCCAGAAAGTTGGGTTACATGAAAAAATCCTTCATAACCTTTTGTTTCTTGTGGTGTTTCGCCTTTTGGTAATTGATTTATAAAGTCATTAGCAATAAGCATCGAGTTAATCATTTTTCCTTTTGCATAACCAGGATGCACACTTTTGCCTTTGAAAGTTATTTTGGCACCAGCAGCATTAAAATTCTCGTATTCCAGCTCACCTATCTGGCTTCCATCCATAGTATAAGCCCATTCGGCATCGAATTTTTTAACATCAAATAAATCGGCTCCACGACCAATTTCCTCATCTGGAGTAAAGCAAACTCTAATTTTTCCGTGTTTGATATCTGGATTTTTTATCATATGTTCCATTGCCGTCATGATTTCTGTAATTCCTGCTTTGTCATCGGCACCAAGTAGCGTTAACCCGTTTGTTGTGATGAGTGTTTGTCCTTTATAAAGCAATAAATCTTTGAAATAATTGGGTGATAAAACGATATTTTTTTCTTTATTTAAAATAATATCGCCGCCATCATAATTTTTGATGATTTGTGGTTTTACATCTTTTCCTGTAAAATCTGGCGTAGTATCAAAGTGCGAAACAAAACCAATTGTTGGTACTTTGTCTTTAACATTACTTGGAAGTGTTGCCATGACATAGCCGTATTTATCAATAGTAACGTCTTGCATACCAATGGTTTTTAGTTCATCAACAAGCTTATTGGCAAGATCAAATTGCTTTTTTGTACTTGGTGTTGTGTCTGAATTTGGATCCGATTCGGTATCGATAGTTACATAACTAATAAAACGGTCAATAATATGTTGCATTTTTTATTTTTTAGAATTTTTCGTCCCAATCTTTCGATCTTAGAGCTGTTATTTGGTTATTCGTATTCATAGAAACTTGCAATTCTTTGTTTGCTATTTCTTTGGTGTATATTGCTTTGTAACGATAAATAATTTCTTGCGAAAAATTATCTTTTATCACTTCTTGAAGTTCTAGATCTATAAAATCGCCATACCGAAGCTTAAATTTTAGACAGGTTTTTGTCAATCGAGTTTCGGTGGTGTTGTCAATAACAGATTGTACTGCTTCTGAAGCTGAAAAAGATTTGAATTTTGAGGTATTGCAAGTGTTCAAAACACGCTTTCCGAGTTGGTAGGCTTTTGTTTTTTGGTTTAAATTAATTTCTGAAACATTTAAAACTACAAATTGTTCTGTAGGTCTTGTTTCAGGGATAGGTCCAACCAGTATTTCTGGTGCTGGTAGCTCTTTTTTTATAGCCACTGGTTCTGTTTTGGTTACAGGAGCTTTCGCTTTGCAACCAACCATAAAAATTGTGATTATTATGAAAAGATATTTTTTCATGAATTAGTACAATTTTGAAAATTTACTCGGATTTACTTCATTCATTATAGCATAAATTTTTTCGTAAATATCTTCCACAGATGGTTTCGAAAAATAATCGCCATCTGTTCCGTAGGCTGGTCGATGTGCTTTTGCTGCTAACGTTTGCGGTTTGCTATCCAAATAATCGTACCCATTTTGTTCTTCTATTATTTGTTGTAAAATATAAGCAGATGCGCCACCCAGAACATCCTCGTCAATGATTAAAAGTCGATTTGTTTTCTGAATACTTTTCTTGATGTCATGATTAACATCAAACGGTAATAGCGATTGCACATCGATAATTTCGCATTCAATACCAATTTCTTGTAATTCTTTTGCGGCTTGCTCCACCAATCGCAATGTGGAACCATAAGAAACTAAAGTAATATCTATTCCTGTTTTGATGGTTTCGACAACGCCAATTGGTGTTTTAAATTCGCCAAGATTAGTTGGCATTTTTTCTTTTAATCTGTAACCATTAAGACATTCTATAACCAAAGCAGGTTCATCTGTTTGAAGTAGTGTATTGTAAAATCCTGCCGCTTTGGTCATGTTTCTTGGTACTAAAACATGAATTCCTCGAACGGCGTTAATTATCATTCCCATTGGCGATCCCGAATGCCAAACACCTTCTAGGCGATGACCACGAGTACGAATTATTAATGGTGCTTTTTGTTTGCCTCGTGTTCTGTATTGTAATGTGGCAAGATCGTCGCTCATTATTTGAATTGCATACAGTAAATAATCTAGATATTGAATTTCGGCAATTGGGCGTAAACCTCTCAACGCCATACCAATTCCTTGCCCGATAATTGTGGCTTCTCGAATACCAACATCGGCAACACGCTGTTCGCCATATTTTTCTTGCATTCCTTCGAGTCCTTGATTGACATCGCCAATATTGCCTGCATCTTCGCCAAAAATTAAGCTTTCTGGATATTTTGTAAAAATTGCATCGAAGTTATCTCGAAGAACCAATCGGGCATCAACTTCTTCCACAGAATCATCATAAGTTGGCGGTACTTCTTTTACAGAAAAAACAGTTGCATCTGAATTTGAAAAAAGGTTATCGCTAAATTTTTCTTGAATTTCAGTAGTATATTTTGTAATCCAAGCGGCTAGGGTAGTCCTTGAATTTTCATTAACAATTATTCGTAAAACTTTTCGAGCAGTTGATAAAATCTCTTTTCGGATTGGTTCTTTTATTGCAGCCAAATCTGAAATGTGTTTTTCAATAAAAACCTTGTTATCACTAGTATTTGCAACAGATTGAAGCAATTCTAGCACTTCGTTTTGTTCGTTTTTGAAAGGTGCAATAAATGCCGCCCAAGCTAGTTTCTTGCCTTCGAGAACCTCTTTTTTGGCTTGTTCTTCTATGGCACTAATTTCTTGTTCAGTAGCCAAATTGTTTTCTAACATCCAATTGCGCATTTGAGCAATACAATCAAATTGAGTTTCCCATGCCAATCGATTTGCATCTTTATAGCGTTCGTGCGATCCTGATGTAGAATGACCTTGTGGCTGGGTAAGTTCTTGAACGTGGATGAGTACTGGAACGTGTTCTTCTCGAGCAATAGCACCTGCTTTTTCATAAACCGATACCAAATCGGCATAATCCCAACCTTTTACGCGAAGAATTTCGAAACCTATTGAATTTCTATCTCGTTGAAAACCTTTGAGGATTTCAGAAATATTTTCTTTGGTGGTTTGGTGGCGTGCATGAACAGAAATGCCATAATCGTCGTCCCAAACACTCATGACCATTGGCACTTGCAAAACGCCTGCGGCATTGATGGTTTCAAAAAACAAACCTTCAGAAGTGGAAGCGTTTCCGATGGTTCCCCAAGCTACTTCATTTCCTTTATTAGAAAAATTATCGGTATTGATTCCCGCAACATTTCGATATACTTTTGAGGCTTGTGCTAATCCTAATAATCTTGGCATTTGTCCTGCGGTTGGCGAAATATCTGCGGAAGAGTTTTTTTGTTTGGTAAGGTCTTTCCAGTTGCCGGCTTCGTCTAGCGAATGTGTTGCAAAATGACCGCCCATTTGCCTTCCTGCCGACATTGGATCGTGGTTTATATCGGTATGACCATATAATCCAGCAAAAAATTGTTGAATGGTTAAAGAACCAATTGCCATCATAAAAGTTTGATCGCGATAATATCCAGAACGGAAATCGCCATTCTGGAAGGCTTTTGCCATGGCAAGTTGTGGCACTTCTTTGCCGTCACCAAAAATACCGAACTTTGCTTTGCCCGTAAGTACTTCGCGACGACCGAGCAGGCTGCACTCGCGACTTATCATGGCGGTTGTATAGTCTTTTTGAACTTCTATTTTGAAATCTTCGAAAGTAAGGATCGTATTGGTTGCTTCTGGATTCATAAAGTAATGGTATTTTTGGATAACAAATTTAAAAAAAAATCCCGAAAGTTTATTGAAAATCCTAAAGATATTGTTTTAGCCCTGATCGTGCCGATATCCTTGTGTAGCAAAGCGGAACAAGATAAAGGCGAGAGCAGGAAAATGGCTATTAAAATGCACAAGCGATGTGCTCCAAATTAATTTAAAACCACTTTCGTGTAAATAGATTGAGTAGCGTTTTTGGACTAAAAGAAAACACGAAACGAATTTTTTCGGCATATTTGGGTTGTGCAACTTCCCAACCTTTGTTGGAATATACTGGAAAAAAAAGCTCGAGATACTCGTTAACCAAATTGAGTCGTACGCCGTTGTCGTAAAGAAATTCTTGTTTTTGGTCTTTATTTTTTACAATTCCGATGTCGCCATAAAGCTCGATGTAGTTCCAAACGGTATAGCTTAGATTGCTGGTTACGAGCCATTTGTTTGAAAATTCGGTTTTGAGTTTGGATTTGAATCCGCCATCGGCAGCATAATATTCTTGGCTGGCAAATCCTTTGGTTTCTGACCGTCCAAGTAGGTTGTATTCGTAAAGATAGTCGTTGGCACGGCTTACGCCAAAACTGTATTGGTCGTTATTTGTTGTGTTGTGTAGAAATGTTCCAGCAAATAGGCGGATATTTATTTGTCGGTTGGATTTGAGTAATTTTCGATAACGAAATTCGCCCGACAAGGTGCTAAAACCATTGGTGTATTTGATATCGCCAATGTAGGTAACAAGGTTAGAAATGGTTTGGGTATAATCGTAATATTTGAAGTTGGCAATGGAGTAGTTCTCTTTGGGAATAATATCTGCAAAATTGGATACTTCATTTTTTATAATGTTATAGCGAAAAACGAGCGCTTTTTTATGATTATTTCGAAAATCGGGATCACGAAAATTGGCAACTATGGTTGGATTTATTTTAAAATAGCGTGCATCTGGCGCATAATGAAAGTAGGAGCCGTTGGCTAAGAATTTATAATTATACCAATTGCAATTGCGATTGTCTTTGTTGAGACCAATACTAAAAACGCCCGAAAGCGACTTGGTTTTAGTAGCATACATTGGGTTTACATCAAAAACAAACGGTTTGTCGAGTATGGTTTTGGTATGCAAACGCAAGCCAGGCATTAGCCCGTCATAGATATTGAAATCTAACGACGGCACATAGAGCAACTGGTTGTAGCGCGCATCTTCCAGATCTTTCATGAAGGCAAACTTGAACGGGCGATTATTACCCCAAAAGTTATTGAGATTTTTATAGTTGTTGCGAAGGTTAAACTCTGGAACTTCGTTTTTATAATTAAGAACTAATTTATCGGCTCCGTTTCTATTGATAGATATTATGGTGTCATTCTTTATATTTTCTAACCATTGTTTGAAAACTATTTGCTTGTTTTTGAGTCCATAAATTGGAATTGGAATTGTGAGTTGTTTTTTATTTTTTATTTGGATTTTTAGCGAATCGTTGGTTTTTTCTATTTTTCCGAATTTATAATCGGCAATGTCTCGAGTATTGATTATTTTATTAAAAAACCAATTGATGTTTTTGTCGGTTTTAGATTTTAGTATTTTTTCAAATTCTAAAGTTGTTACTTGTTTTTCAGTACTAATTTTATAAAATTCCTTGATGGTTGATGGCACAATGTCATTTTCAAGATAAGAATCAAGATATTTTAGGCTTAAACCAGCTTTGTATTTGGAAGCTATTTTTTCGTTAAATCGAATAAGGTTTTCCTTGGAACTTGATAAACTTTGATCCAAATTTTTACGAGCCATAAGCATATAATAATAACTGAACTGTTCGTTAAAATCGAGATTAACAATATTAAAACTTTTCAGGATTTTATATCTCGATATGCTACCCATCATTTTACTATCAGGATGAAACTCGTTCATGTATTGCATCAGCAAATACATTTGAATTCCGTCGTAAACCCAGTTTTCTGAGCGTTGGTTTAGGTTTACTGAGTTTCGTAAAAAATTATTGAGATACGTTTTTAAGAATTTTATTTCGTACAAAAAATCGTTTGAAAACGGACTTAAAAACGCTGGCAATTGGTTGAGTCCATAAAAAGGATTTTGATCATAATCGGCTTGCGATATCATGATTTTTTTATCGGGAAATGCGCCAATATTTTTTTCGGCAAAGTCTACAATTCGGTTAATGATTATTGCTTTCTGGACATCGTCTACTTTAGTATCTTTCAAGTTATTAACCACTTCTAGATTAGAATTTTTGAAGCTAATAAACGTGCTTTTTGATTCTATAAAAAATGAAAAATTAAGCCTATTTTTTCCCGAAAAAATATAATGCGTTGCATTTTTTGATATTTCGTCCAAATCGGAAGTGATTTCGGAGTTTTCTGGGATTGCAAAATTAATTTCATAATCAGAAATTCCGTTACAGTTATCATTAATATTGGCGTTACTGTTTTTGGTAAATTCTTTGCTGCTTTCATATCTAGCAGGCGTTAAGAAACAATCTTTGAGATGAAAATTACCTTTAACGTCATATCCAAAACCTGTAAATCTAGCATTTGGAAGTTTAATTTTATAATGTAATTGCAATTGAATTTTTTGGTTCGGAGCCAATTTTTTATCTAAAATTATTTTGATTAAATCGATTTTGTTTTCCAATCGACACCAATTTACTTCTTTTGCATCTTCATCTTTTATAGTTATGGCAGTTGTAAAACCTTTTTCTGATACATCTGAAAGTAAAAATGCCCGCTCAAACTCATCTGCGAAACGCTCGCCTAACAACGAATTTTCGTCAGAATATGCGTGGTTCCAATCGTTCAGTATGATGAATGATAGCGAATCTGAGGATAGATTATTATAAGTCAGCTCTTGCGAAACAATAAGCGTTTTTGACGAATTGTCGAGTAAAACATCAATTTTCGACACATGTTGTCCATAGTGTTTTGAAGAAAACAACAAGAAAAATAAAAATAGTATTTTGGAAATTTTCAAATTCAAAGCAATGTTTTTTTGCGAACGCTAATATATCGATTTACGAATAAACCATGACATTGGTTTCGCAAATAAAAAAAGGTGCCAATTAACACCTTATTGATTTCTTAAAAATTCGGACTCAAATCATATTTCTTGTAGAATCTATCCAACGCATCAACCACTTCATCTTCGGTATCAACAATTTGAATCAGCTTCATATCGTCTGGAGAAACTGTTTTTTCTCTCTGAATCATGACTTCCAAAACCCAATCCATCAATCCCGACCAAAATGCCGAACCTACCAAAATAATTGGAAATTTTCCGATTTTTTTAGTTTGAATTAGCGTTATTGCTTCGAACAATTCGTCTAAAGTTCCAAAACCACCTGGCATCACCACAAATCCTTGCGAATATTTTACAAAAATTACTTTACGCACAAAAAAGTAATCAAAATTTAGGTTTTTGTCCTTATCAATATATGGGTTGTAATGTTGCTCAAACGGCAAAACGATGTTCAAACCCACTGATGTTCCACCACTTCGGTGTGCGCCTTTGTTTCCCGCTTCCATAATTCCGGGTCCGCCACCAGTAATCACACCATAACCAGCCTGACTAATTTTATAAGCCACGCTTTCGGCAAGAATATAATATTTGTCGTCTGGTTTGGTTCTTGCTGATCCAAATATAGAAACACAAGGTCCAATTCTTGCCATACTTTCATAGCCATTTACAAACTCCGACATGATTTTAAAAATCGCCCATGAGTCGTTCGCGCGAATCTCATTCCATGTTTTTTGCTTCAAGCTATCTTGTATTACTTTGTCCTCGTCGTTGTCAAAATCTTCTAATTTCATATTTTTTTATTTTTTTTATTTTGGAGCTAATCCTGCTATTCGTTACAATCTTTTGTTCCGCAAGCTCCACAAAAGGATTTCCACTACTATCGGGGCTAGGGCATTTGTGCTAAATTAAGGTTTTATTTAATTTATTAACTCTTTAATCTTCTATTTAATTCTTTATCAAAATCAGAAATATAATTTTCATCTTGATAAACTCTGAATTTTTCATATTCAGATTCTGCTTTCAATTTTGCTTCAAGCATTGTTATTTTTCCTTTATCAATAAGAAGTGGATAATCTGCTAATTCTAAAAATTGAACCAGAAACTTTTCCCAGTCTTTCATATTCATAACCTTTCTATTAATTGCTCTACTCTCTGCTAAGTCCAAATAGGCGGTTACAATTCGTTGCAAAGATTTAATATGTTCTTCATTCAAATAATTCTTTGCAATAATAACATCACTTTTTAATATTTTTCCATTTGGTGCTTGCTTCCAAGTTTTCAAACCCATATACAATTTTGTAGCATCAGCTTCAGTATAAATTATTTCGGCTGCTGTTTTTCCAGTAATCGCCCATTGTAATTTATTTTGTACAGATGCAAAAAAATGTTCAGTTATTTCAGACTTACTTTCATAATCGGCAGAAAGAGCGTAAATATCAGTTATTTTTTGATACAATCTCCGCTCACTTACACGAATTTCTCTAACACGTTCCAACATTTCATCAAAATAATCTTGACCAAAATGCTTCATTTGTTTCAATCTTTCATCATCCATTGCAAAACCTTTGATGATGTATTCGTGCAAAATTTGCGTCGCCCATATTCTAAACTCAATAGCACGTTCAGAATTTACTCTATAACCAACAGCCGTAATTGCTTTTAAATTATAAAAACTTGAGTTATACACTTTACCATCTTCAGCAGTATGTCGGAAATCCCGACATACTGAATTTTCAACTAATTCGCCATCTGAAAATATATTTTTTAAATGTTCGGTAATAGTGGATCTTCCTTTTTGAAACAACTCAGCAATTCGTTTTTGAGAAAGCCACAATGTTTCATCTTGAAAATACACATCGATATTTACTTTTCCAGTTGATGTACTAAAAATGACAAAATTGGATAATATTTGCAAGTTTTGTTTTTGGTTTTCCATTATTTTTTAAAATTTATTTTAAACCAATTCTTTCCTCAAAAACTGCGCTGTATAACTTTTCTTATTCTTAGCAACTTCTTCAGGTGTTCCTTTGGCAACGACAGTTCCGCCACCTTTTCCTCCTTCTGGACCGATGTCTATTATGTAATCAGCAAGTTTTATCACATCCATATTGTGCTCGATAATTAATATTGTATTGCCTTTATTGACCAGTTTATTTATCACTTCCATCAAAACCCGAATGTCTTCAAAATGCAATCCTGTCGTGGGTTCGTCAAGAATATAAAACGTGTTTCCAGTGTCTTTTTTCGCCAATTCTCCAGCCAATTTTATACGTTGTGCTTCGCCACCCGACAATGTTGTAGATTGTTGTCCAAGTGTAATATAACCCAATCCAACATCTTGCAAGGTTTTTACTTTTCGATGAATTTTCGGAATCATTTCAAAAAACGGAACCGCTTCATCAATCGTCATATTCAAAACATCTGAAATCGATTTTCCTTTAAAACGAATTTCTAGGGTTTCTCTATTAAAACGCTTGCCTTGACACGTTTCACATTCTACATACACATCGGGCAAGAAACTCATTTCTATGGTTCGTACTCCCGATCCTTCGCAGGTTTCGCAACGACCGCCTTTGACGTTAAAACTGAACCTTCCTGCTTTGTAACCTCGAATCATACTTTCGGAAGTCATTGTAAACATATTCCTGATTTCGGTAAAAACTTCGGTATAAGTCGCTGGATTTGATCGTGGTGTTCTTCCAATCGGACTTTGGTCAATATCAATAACCTTGTCAATATGTTCTAAACCTTCGATTTTTTTATAAGGTTTTGGTTTTTTGACACCGTTAAAATAAAATTCGTTCAAAATAGGGTAGAGGGTTTCATTAATCAATGTCGATTTTCCTGAACCCGAAACTCCAGTCACGCAAATCAATTGACCCAAAGGCAATTCAATCGAAACATTTTTTAAGTTATTGCCTGTTGCACCAGATAATTTTAAGAATTTTCCGTTGCCTTCTCGACGTTTTTTCGGAATTTCGAGTTTCATTTTACCGTTCATGTATTGGGCAGTAATGGTATCGTTTTTCAACATTTCGGCTGGCGTGCCAATGCTGATAATTTCGCCACCATATTTCCCAGCTTTTGGACCAATATCAATCACATAATCAGCACGTTCAATCATGTCTTTGTCGTGCTCGACCACAATAACGGAGTTGCCAATATCGCGTAATTGCTCCAACGAATGAATCAGTTTTTCGTTATCTCGTTGGTGCAAACCAATACTAGGTTCATCTAAAATATACAAAACGCCAACCAATTGCGATCCAATTTGAGTAGCCAACCTAATTCTCTGAGCTTCGCCACCAGAAAGCGATTTGGAACTTCTAGAAATAGCCAAATATTCCAATCCTACATTCATCAAAAAATTCAAACGATCTTTTATTTCTTTGATAACTTCTGTGGCAATAAGTTTCTGTTTATCAGTCAAATGATTTTCTAAATCCAAGAACCAAGCCGTCAAATCTGAAATATCCATATTGGACAAATCCGTAATATTTTGTTCGTTTATTTTGAAATATAATGATTCTTTTTTTAGACGTGAACCTTCGCAAACAGGACAATTAATTTCGTCCATAAACTCTTTTGCCCAGCGTTTTAAAGTCGAAGAACCCGAATCGTCGTGTTGCGATTTTATAAAATGTGAAATACCTTCAAACTCAATTTTATACTCTTTGGTTACGCCAGCAACTGCCGATTTTACAGCAAATTTTTCTTTGCCACCGTTCAAAATCATTTCCATTGCTTCTGCTGAAATTTTTTCGATAGGATCAGTAATTTTGAAACCAAATTTTTCGCCAATAGTTTCAATTTGCTTAAAAATCCAAGTCGTTTTATATTCGCCCAAAGGCACAAAACCACCTGATTTTATCGATAATTTTGGATTCGGAATTATCTTTTTGACATTGATTTCGTTTATCGTTCCCAATCCGTTACAGTCTGAACAAGCACCTTTTGGCGAATTGAAAGAAAATAAATTCGGTTCTGGATTTTGATACGAAATTCCAGTGGTTGGACACATTAAATTCCGAGAAAAAAACCGAACATCGTTGCTGTCTTGATCCAAAATCATTAGCACATTTTCGCCATAATGCATGGCAGTGTTTATGCTTTCGGAGATGCGTTTATTGACATCGTCAGAATCTTCAACAGCTATTCTGTCGATAACTGTTTCAATATCATGAGTTTTATAACGATCGAGTTTCATGCCAGCCGTGATGTCTTTTACTTCACCATTGATGCGCACTTTCAAAAAACCTTGCTTAGCAATTTGCTGAAACAACTCGGCATAATGTCCTTTTCTGGCTCGAATAATAGGAGCGAGGATGTTAATTCGTTTGCCTTCAAAATCTTTGAGAATTAGATTTTTGATTTGCTCATCTGAATACGAAACCATTTTTTCGCCCGTGTTATAGCTGTAGGCATCTCCTGCACGAGCAAAAAGCAAACGCAAGAAATCATATATTTCTGTAATTGTTCCAACGGTAGATCGTGGCGATTTGGAAGTTGTTTTTTGTTCAATAGCAATAACTGGCGACAATCCATCGATTTTATCAACATTGGGTCGTTCTAATCCGCCAAGAAATTGTCTAGCATAGGCTGAAAAAGTTTCGATATAACGACGTTGTCCTTCGGCATAAATCGTATCGAAAGCCAAAGATGATTTTCCAGAACCCGAAAGACCAGTAATAACTACTAGTTTTTCGCGCGGAATCGAGATGTCTATATTTTTGAGATTATGAACGCGAGCGCCAATAACTTCTATGGTATTATCGTTTTCTAACATTTATTTTATAAAAAAAACAAAGATAAGTTTTTGATTTGTGATTATTTAATAAAGATTTTATATTTGAAAAAAATTTAAATCAATACAATGAATTTATTAGGAATTGGTTCTCGCATAAAACATTCGGAATTTGGACTTGGTGTTGTAACCAACGTTACTTCAAAACATTATTGGGTTACTTTTATGGAAAGTGGTATCGAAACTATAGATTTGGACACCGAAATCGAAATTATTGAAGCCGTAGAAGATGAAGTAGATACGGTAAGTTTTTATGAAGTAGAAAAAACTTTGAAAAATATTTTGCAAAAATGGAGCGATATTGGGTCAGCAGTTCCCATTGCTGATAAGTGGAAAGGCGGAAAACTAATTTTGGAACCAAGTACGCCAACTACAAATAAAGAAATACCCATTGATACTTTCTTTAATAAAATTATAATGATTCGGGATCGAGTGCGCGTCATGGAGCAAAAAATAAATGCAAGTAATCTAGAACAAACCGAAAAAATCGAAATGCAACAATATATTACCCGAATTTATGGAAGTTTGACGACGTTTAATGTGTTGTTTAAAAGTACGACTGATTATTTTGTAGGGGAAAAAACGAAATAAAACCCTGTGAAATTTCTAAATTTTACTAGGGTTTTTTATAACTCTCTTCCGTTGTCTATTATTTATATAATCTTCAATGGCTTTTTTGGTGGTAAACCAATTTCTGCCTTCTTTATGGGCATCGATTTTTCCTTGTCTAGCCAATAAACTAACATATTCTTGACCGTAAGGCGAATTTGGTTCGCTCACAATACTAGAAATTTCTTGAAAATCATAATCATTATCTGGCAACGAACTTAAATAAATATTCAAAGTTCGCTCTTGTGCTTGACACATTAACAACATCAATTTTTGATAATTACCGTTATTAGCTTGATTTAGCGCATCATAATATTTTTTTCTATCGTTTACCAAAATTATTGCAGGCGGAAAACCCTTTCGCATTAGCAATAAATTCATAGCCAATCGAACCGTACGACCATTTCCGTCAAAAAAAGGATGGATCCAAACAAACTTATGATGAAAAATAGTTGCCAATTCAAGATCATTAAGGTATAATGGATTTTTTGTAATAAAATCTATCAACTCATCAAGTAAATCGGAAACTTTATTTGCATTTGGCGGAATAAAATTTGCACCTACAATACGAACACCACCATTTCTTATTCTACCAGCAAAATCCTCTTCGATCAAATTTAACACCAAACTATGTAGTGATAAAATGTCGATGGCACGAAGTTCATAATCATCTTCAACTATCGAAAAAAGAAAATGTATAGCTTTTTCATGATTTTTTGCTTCAAAATGCTCTCGAAGAGATTTTCCTTTAACGGTAATTCCTTCTTGAAGCACCATTTGTGTTTCTTGTAGTGTGAGCGTATTTCCTTCGATACTGTTCGAATTGTAAGTCCATTCTACGGATAAAGCTTCTTTAATTTTTTGTAAAGCAATGTTAGGCAGTGGTCTACTTCGCCTTAAAACAGCCATTTTATCGTACAATCTTTCAAAAGTAGCGTCAAGTTCTTTTCTATATGTTGTATCTATTTTCCACATAACACGACAAAGATATTTCTTAATATCGGATAATCCAAATTTTTAATCTATCCGATGTTAAGAAAAGAAATAACAAAAAACCAAATTCAAGTTTATTACTACATTAAAATTTGTTTTTTTTAGATTTTGCAATTTTAAATTGATTATTCTATTGTCATTTCTTTCAATTGCTCGCGATAGGCTTCAAGAATAGCAACTTTATAAAGTAAACCGAAGAATTTACCATTTTTTAGAACTAGTAAAACAGCTTGATTTGTAGTTTCAAATTTTTCCATTATCGATTCTAAACCTTCGTCATGATTAATAATTGTCATGGGTTGTGTGATAACTTCATGCATTGTCGTAAACTTCATTCGATAGGTATTAAAAATAATTGGTCGAACCGTTTCGAAATCAATAATACCTATTAATCTTTGTTTTTCGTCAAGAACTGGAATAATAGTTTGATTGCTAATAGAAAATTGCTCAATAACATTTTCGAAAGATTTTTCTAGGGTTATTGTATTTATTTGTTGATGAATTAAATTTAAAAAATCAATACTTTGCAGTATGTTTTTGTCTTTATCGCTTGTAAAAACATCGCCTGTATCTGCAAGATTTTTCACATCCATTGAGTGCTTTTCTAATTGTTTGGATACTGCAAAACTTATGGAAGAAACAATCATTAACGGCACCATAAGCTCGTAACCGCCAGTAATTTCGCCAATCAAAAAAATAGCAGTAAGTGGTGCATGAAATAAGCCACTCAAGATTCCTGCCATACCTACCATTGTGAAATTGGCAACAGGTAAATTACTAGTTATACCAATGAGATTAATCGCTTTTGCAACAAAAAATCCCAAATAAGAACCCACAAAAAGTGATGGTGCAAAATTGCCTCCATTGCCACCAGAACCTATTGTTAAACCTGTTGCAAATGATTTTAATAACACGATTACACCAACAAAAAAAAGTAAAAACCACTCGTTACTTTTATGATTTTGAAGCAAGGTGTTTTCTAATAAAACTTCTGGGTGCGAAGTCGATAAAGTTTTAATACTTTCATAACCTTCTCCAAAAAGAGTTGGGAAAAAGAAAATCAAAACTGCCAAAATGCTTGCGCCAAACAAGGCTTTTTTGTAGGTATTATTCTTAAATTGACTAAAAAAATGTTCTACACGTCTGAAATTTCTAGCATGAAAAACAGAAACCAAACCAGCTAAAATTCCGAGAATAATATAATAAGGAGTGTTTCTGAAATCAAATTCTTGAACGTTTTTGAAGCTCAACAATACATCTTGACTTAAAAGTATTTTAGAAACCAATGCTCCTGTTGCTGCCGAAATGATAATTGGTATAAATGCCGAAATAGTTACATCAGTCAAAACGACTTCTATGGCGAATAAAACTCCTGCGATTGGCGCATTAAAAGCGGCTCCAATTCCTGCGGAAACGCCACAAGCTAATAACAATATCCTGTCTTTCTGGGAAAGTTTGTATTTTTGAGCAAAGTTACTCCCAAAAGCAGCACCAGTTATGGTTATTGGGCTTTCTAATCCAGCCGAACCGCCCAATCCAACGGTTAGGGAACTCGTTATTATTTGCGCATACATTTGTTTTCTAGGAATAATTCCGCCTTTTTTGGCTACTGCAAAAAGTATTCGTGAGCTTCCTTTTTCGATAGTGCCATCTAGAAAATTTTTTATAACAAAAACGGTCAATAGAATTCCAATTATTGGCAGAATTATATTAAAAAACGGAAGTTTTAGAAAACCATTAACGTAATTAGCAAAGATGAAAACATTGTGTGCAAAACTTTTTAGGATAATTACAGCCAAAGCGCAAGAAATTGCTACTGCTACACTTGATAGATAGATGAAATTTCGATCTGAAAGTTTGGATTTTGCAATAAAAAAAACTCCCTCGAATTTGCGAATAATTTTTTTGATGAGTAGCAATAATAAAAGAAGTAGTTTTTTGAGCATTTTTATATATCGAAAGGCAAAAATAGGTTATTTTATTTTTCGTAATGCTTCTCTTGCGCTCAAAGGTTTTAGAGTTGTATTATTTACATATTCTTTAACTGCTAAAGGATTATACTTGCTATAATCTCTTAACGCCCAGCCAATAGCTTTTTGGATAAAAAACTCCTTGGAGTGTTTGTGTTTTTCACATTCTGATTTTAGTAAGTCAAAATCGGTGTTTTGTTTATAACTCAATTGAAAAATGATGGCACTTCTATTGAGCCACATATTTTCGGAATTCGAAAAAAGTTCGATAACGTCATATTTTTGTTCTGGAAATTGCAATAAATAATTTCCCAATAAATATTTGGCTAAAAAATCTACCGAATCCCACCAAGAGTTGGTTGTAATGAATTTTTCTATTAAAAGAATGTCTTCTTTTACATAGTTTTTTTTAATTTCTTTTATTATTATTTCTTGTCCACAATAATGAAATTCTCTTTCTTTCTTATTGAAAAGTTCCCAAGCAATTGTTCTGAAATTGTTTTTGATTTCTTGTTTATTAGTTTCCAAGAGTGTTTTTAAAATCATTCTTCTTTTATCAGTAATAACACCAAGAAACGGGAAATTATTTTTCATGTAGTTTTCCCAAGCAATGACTATTTCGGGTTCTCGATTATTGAATAAATCGGTTTCTAAATTTTCAATAAATCCCATTTAGTTTATTTTTTGAATAAAAAAACGCCAACCAAAAAGTTGACGTTTCAAAAATAGTTGTATCGAAATTATTCTGCAATAAATTCTGCAAAAGTTTTAATTTTTGTAGTTATGGCATTGGCTTCGGCTTGTTTTTTTACTATAGCATCATATTTAGATTTCAATAAATTAAAATCTTTTAAAGCGCTATCAAACGTTATTTTAATGGCTTCCAAATTATCTAGTTGCGAAGCAGATGGAGCTGTAAAATTATTGGCAATATTGGCATACAACTCGCCTAATTTTTCACGCAATTGTTTTTCAGCAGATCCTACATAGTTATCGCCAGTGGTTACTACCATTTTGGCTTTTTGATTTTCATAAGCCACTTTTATTTTGGATGCATCTTTGGCAAATTTTGGATTTTTTACAATTATTTGATCCAAGGTTTTTACTGTGTCATCAATTTCATAAACGGCATAGGCTAATTCTTCGTTCATGTCAAACAATTTTTTTGTAGTTTCTTTTTGCTTCAAACGATCATTAACAGATATAGCACTTTTTAGATCGTTTACTACTTTAAATGTTTGCGTGAAGGTTTCTTTTCCTTTGGTTAAAACAGCTTTATAGGTTCCTTCTTGTACTCTAGGCGATACAAAACCGCCATAAGAAAGTGTTTTTCCTGAAGCTGTTTTTGGAGTTTTGGTGTTGTACGACCAGTTCACAACATTGATTCCTTTTTGCTTTCCGGGCGTTAATGTGGTTAGTTTTTTGCCATTTTCGTCTTGAATTTCCAAATCCATTTTACCAAGCGTATGTCGTTTTTTTAGATAATAAATAATTTGAGCATCGCTATTTGGGTTATTGCCAACAAATTCCAGCTCGGTTGCTGTGCTTCCAAAACTAGATTGTTCTTCTATAACGGCTGGTTTCAAATCAAAAAAATGCAACTCTTTATTAAGAACTTCTTGATTTATTTGTCTTAACGCCGAAACATCATCAAGAATTACAATTCCACGACCATGCGTTGCCATGATTAAATCGTTGGTCTTTTTGCTCATTTCCATATGATAAATAGCGACGTTTGGCATGTTATTGGTAAAATGCGACCAATTGCTTCCGCCATCAATAGTGATGTACAATCCTTTTTCGGTTCCAAGAAACAATAAGTTTTCGTTTACAAAGTCTTCTTGAATATTTTTGACAAACCCATCAATGTCGGGCGTTATAATGGATTTCCATGTTTTTCCAAAATCGGAAGTTTTGTAGGCATACGGTGTATAATCATTTTTGGTATGACCTTCAAAAACGGCATAGGCGGTTCCAGCTCCAAACACACTCGCTTCAATATGGTAACACCAAGTATTTTTTGGTAAACCCGAAATATTTGCAGTAACATTTGACCAATATTTTCCACCGTCTTGAGTTACTTGAATATTACCATCATCAGTTCCTGCCCAAATTACTTTTTCGTTTACTGGCGACTCCGCAATAGTGAAAATGGTGCAATGTTTCTCTGCGCCCGAATTGTCTTTGGATAAACCACCCGAATTTTCTTGATTTTGTTTCACAGGATCATTAGTTGTTAAATCTGGAGAAATTTTTGTCCAAGTCCGTCCCATGTCTTCCGATTTATGCACAAACTGACTTCCCATGTAAAAACGATCGGTTTGTTTTTGGCTTACTTCCATAGGTGCATTCCAATTGAAACGAAGTTTTGCTTCGCCCTTGACAGGAAGTGGTTCTATGGTAATGAGTTCCTGCGTATCGGTATTAAAACGCCAAACATTTTCTGCCCCTTGCATTTCGCTATAAATAATATTTTTGGATGGATGTTTTATAACTCGAAAACCATCGCCTTGACCAATTCTTGTCCAATCTCTAGATTCTATTCCGCCTGGAGATTTTGCAGGACCATACCAAGAGCCATTATCTTGTAAACCGCCATAAACATTATAGGGTGTTTTGTCGTCAATACTTACATGGTAAAATTGCGAAACAGGAATGTTGCTTACCATTTCCATAGTGCTTCCGCCATCCCAACTTCTATATACACCACCGTCGGTAGCGCAAAACATGCGGTTACTGTCATTGAGATCGAAAACAATATCGTGAATATCAGAATGCATATTACCCAAACCTTTGAAAGTCTTGCCGCCATCGCGACTTACAGAACCACTCAATCCTGCTTTTACTACTATGTCAGGATTTTTTGGATCTACCGTAATTCTTGAAAAATAAAAAGGACGTACTACCAGACCAAAATCACTGTTGAGGTGTTTCCAATTGGCTCCAGCATCATCCGACCGATACAAACCATTATTTTCAGCTTTTTCAGTTTCGAGAACTGCATACAGTAAATTTGAATTGGATGGTGCAATAGTTATGGCAATTCTACCTAATTTTCCTGTTGGAAAACCTGTATGGATTTTGTTCCAAGATTTTCCGCCATCAGCAGATTTGTATAATGCTGATTGCGAACCACCAGAACTGAACGACCAACCAGTTCTTCGAAATTCCCAAAAACTAGCGTACATAATGTTGGGATTATTTTTGTCTAAAATCAAATCCGAACAACCAGTTTTATTGTCTACAAAGAAAACCTTTTGCCAAGTCGATCCGCCATCGGTTGTTTTATAAATTCCTCGTTCGTCGCTATCGCCCCAAAGTGCTCCAAGAACACCAACCCAAACGATATCACTATTTTTAGGATCAATTATTATGGACGAAATTCTATCGGATTTTGGCAAACCCATATTTTTCCAGTTTTGACCACCATCAGTAGATTTATAAATTCCGTCGCCAATAGAAACGCTGTTTCGTGTCCATGTTTCTCCAGTTCCTACCCAAATATTTTGATCGGGTTTGTTTGGATCAATGGCAATACATCCAATAGATTGAATATGTTCATCAAAAATAGGAGCGAAGCTTGCACCACCGTTACCGCTTTTCCATACGCCACCGCCGGCAGCAGCGGCATAAATAATTTTGTTATTTGTGGGATGCAATTCCATATCGGTAATTCGGCCGCTCATAAGTGCTGGACCAATATGTCTTGCTTTAATATCGCCAAAAAGTTCTTTGCCTTTCAGAATTATTTTTTCTTGGGCAAAATTGATTGCGCTTAACAATAATAATATTGCGATGCTTAGTTTTTTACTTTTCATAACTTTAAGATTAAAAAAAATCCCTAATTTTCATTAAGGATTTTCGATTTGTTATTTCATTATTCAGTTGGTAAAGCAAAAGCTTTTTCATCAACTTGAGGGTTTGTTGATATTTTTTTTACTTTAAGTTCCTGTCCGCCTTGGTTCATCGAAAATGGAAAATAAATGCCATCAACTTCTTGGTAATCACTCATAGTAGAAGTAGATTTCTGACCTTTGCTTGGACCTTCTTTAATTTCGGTTTCGGTGGCAATTGGCAAGTTATTTTCGGTATCAAAAAAGTAATAGGTTATATCGTCGGTTTTTACACCTGCTTGCATCGTTGGTTTTTTTGTAAACTTTACCTTGTAACATTCTGTTCCTTCTTTAGTTTCTTTGCCTACATATTCTGCGTTGTACCCTTTGGATTTGTAATCTAGCAGCGCATCAGGAAAATCTGCGTTGTTGAGTTGCATATTCGATGACATCTCGGCATCCATTTTTTCGGCTTTCATTGTCATAAAGTTGGTATTCCACATAGAAGTACCATCATAGCCCATTTGTGTAATTTCTTTTCCTTGCAAATTAATTTTCACATACATTTTGCCGCCTTTTACCATGACCATTTCTACAGGAATTTCCATGCCTTGCGCATTGGTAGTCATTTCCATTTTGATTCCTTTCAAGGCGTTCAATTTTTCGGCACCACCAATTGTTGTAATATATTTTGATATAATTTCGTCAACATTTTGAGCAAATGACTGTACGCTTAATGAAACAAAAAGCAAAGTAAATAATGTAATTTTTAGGTTTTTCATGATGTTTAGAGTTTTTTGATTTAATATTTAGACGTAATTTTCATTAAAATGTTACAATTTATTTAAAAAATAGTTGTTAAATTTTTAAAAACCAACAGCTTTATCGTCGCCACGCTTGTCTGCTCCGCCTTCTAGGCTTCCGTTTATTTGAATCAGAATAGCATCAACTTTACCTATAACAGGCGAATTCTTTTCATTGATGAGGTATTTTTTTTGTTTCAGATTTTCTAAAATAGTGTTTGAAAACGAATTTGGTTCGAAAGTAATGTTATCTGGCAACCATTGATGATGAAAACGTGGCGCATTAACAGCTTCTTGCATGCTCATATTATATTCGTATACATTTAGAATAGTTTGCAACACCGAAGTTATAATTGTAGAACCTCCTGGCGTACCAACAACCATCGATAATTTTTTATTTTTTTCTACAATAGTCGGTGCCATTGAGCTTAACATCCTTTTTTCGGGCGCAATGCTGTTGGCTTTTGCTCCAACTAAGCCGTATGAATTTGGAACACCTGGTTTTGCACTGAAATCGTCCATTTGGTTATTGAAAAAAAATCCCAACTCGTCTGAATATAATTTCGATCCAAAAGCACCGTTGAGCGTTGTGGTTACCGAAATCGCATTTCCCTCAGGATCAACAATGGAGTAGTGGGTTGTTTCGTCACTTTCTGAAGTTGGAATAGTACCATGTAAAACTTCTGACGACAAAGTAGCTTTTTCCCAAGAAAAAGTTTTCATTCTATTTTTTAAATAATTGGAGTTTGATATTTTTTTTAATGGAATTTTGATAAAATCGGGATCGCCAAGAAAATAATTCCTGTCTGCATAAGCACGACGTTCGGCTTCTACGATAACTTGAATTGCCTTTTCAGAATTATGACCGTATTTGGAAACATCAAAAGGTTCAATCATTTTCATGATTTGAAGTAGTGTTATTCCGCCACTTGATGGAGGCGACATGGATATTATTTTTAAATCTTTGTATTTGAAGGTTATTGGTTTTCGCCACTTTGGTTTGTACTTTGCCAAATCTTCCAATGTGATGATTCCACCTTTGTTTTGAAGAAATTTGACCATTTTTATTGCTGTTTCTCCTTTATAAAATTCAGACAAACCGTTATCCATTATTCTTGTCAAAGTATGCGCAAGTGCTGGATATTTAATGGTGTCGCCAACATTAAATTTTTTGCTAAATAAAGAGGCTGCACCGCTAGTTTTAATTATTGATTCTTGAAACGGGATTAGTTGTGCTAGTTGTTTTTCGGTAACAACAATTCCTTTTTTAGCTAGAGCTATTGATGGTTTTATTATTTCTTGAATTGAAAGTTTTCCATATTTTTTATGAACTTCAAAAATTCCTGCGATGGTTCCAGGAACTCCAACAGATAATGCTCCTTCGGTACTCAAATTAGGAATTACATTTCCGTTTGCATCCAAGTACATATCTTTTGATGCTCGAATAGGTGCTTTTTCACGATAATCAAGTGCGCCAACTTTTCCGTTTGCTTTTCTGAAAACCATAAAACCGCCACCACCAATGTTTCCTGCAAACGGAAATGCAACTGCCAATGCAAGTTCTGTGGCACACATGGCATCAAAGGCATTGCCACCATCTTTCATGATTTGGACACCAATTTGTGAGGCTTCTTCACGAGCAGAAACAACCATTGCTTTATCGCTAATTAAACCTGTTTGAGCAAAAATGAGATTTGTAAATAATAGATAAATAAATATTTTTTGCTTCATAGTTGCGATAATTTATTTTTAGAAAAATCAATTAATTCTTTAAAAAACAACCTAAATTCTTCTTCAAACTCATTATAAAATTTTTGAAGTTCTACTATTGCTTCTTGCATATTTGCTCTATGTTTGGTTCGATAATCCATCTGGAAAAGTATTTTTTCGATACCTGAAATAGTGGCATAACTTACTAACCAATTTTGGTCTATCATGTAAGGTAATAATGATTTTGTTTTTTCTGAAAGCAATTCATAATTCAACTGTAATGAGGAATAAAAATTAGTAACATAATCCTCTAGCTTCTCATCGGAATAGTTTGACCAGTTTTTCGCCAATAAATGGTCATATACAATATCCATAATCACGCCTGAGTAATGACCGTATTTTTCGTGTAGTCTATGCTTACTTTTTCTGTAAATAAGGTGAGCATCAGTAAAAGTATCAATATGTCGATGCAAAATAATTCCTTTTTTAACTTCTTCAGGAAATTTTAGATAATCGTTTCCACGAATTCCGTCGGCCATAAAATTTCCAATTTTTATCAAATCGTTGTTTTCAGAAAGATAAATGTGGGCAAGGAAGTTCATTTATAGTTAATAATGAGAAATTATTTTTTTTGATAAATTGGTATTTGTTTTGAACGTATGAATAATTATGGGTTGTTCTAATTTTCTTATTTTATTTAAAGTTTCCTCAATTTCATTATCACTAGAATTTTCAGGAAGTGAAAAATTATAAAACTTTTGTTTATATAATTTCATTATTTTATTTTCTTTATCTATCCATGTTTTATCATTTATATTATTTGGATTTAATAAGGAAACAACAGTGCCTACTTTTCCATTTACAAAATGGGATAACAGTTCCTCATCTGTAGGATAGGGTAAATAATAGATACCTTTTTTAAGTTTGAAAACAGCACCTCTTTCTAATACTTTTAAAGTGTCTAACTCACTTATTTTAAAAGGATTTTCTATTATTTTAGCAGGATTTTCAGAACTAAGAATATGTTTAAAAAGATTAACACGATCTTTTCCCAAATAGCAATGAACATAATATTTTCCACTTTTTAACTGAGTAATATTTTTAATCTTATTTACAGCTTCTGCATTATCTGATATCCAAGGCAACATAGGAATAGAAATGTATTTTATATTATGTTTAGAAGCGTTTTTTTCTTCATTTTGCATTAAAATAGGCTCGGCTGGAATAACATTTTCATTTAATAAAGATATTATAGCAGTATAACCTTCTTCTTTTAATTCCTTTATTTTTAATTCATCTGGATATTTTCCAAAACAAAATTGTGTATTTTTATTTATTTGATAAGTATTTTCATCAATAGACAATAAGGAATTGGTTTCAAATACTAGAACATAAATGGAACTTAAAATAGCAATAAGATTAATAATTAAAAATAGTGGTTTTAATAATAAACGGTTTGAGTAAATAAATCTTCTTGTGAAATAAAGTGTTAATAGAAATACTATAATTATAAAAATTAGGAGTACTAATTGTTGGACAGTATTTTCATTTTCAATTTTCCAGTTTTGTTTGTTAGCAATATTTGCTATTATACGAGTTGGACCAATTGTTAGCATAAAAATTCCAAGAGGAAAACCGATACTTAATCCAAAGAAAATAAATAGTAAAATATATTTTAGTAGAAAATTATAATTAATTTTTTTTAGTATATGAAAAAACATATATTCTGGATATTAATTAATTAGTTATTTTTTTAATTGATACTATTTTTAGGTTTAATCATAATTTGTAAATCTAGGAATTTATTTTCATAAAAGTATAATTTTTGTAATTCAAATTTTATATTTGTAAAACAATTAAATTAAATAAAAATGACCCTAATTAAATCAATATCAGGAATTCGAGGCACCATTGGCGGAAAAGTAGGCGATAATCTCACACCTGTTGATGCTGTAAAATTTGCTTCGGCTTATGGAACTTTTTTGAAAGCTGCAAAAGATTCTTCGCAAACTCTCAATGACAATAAAAGATTAAAAGTAGTTATAGGTCGTGATGCACGAATTTCTGGACCAATGATTCATAATTTGGTCATGAATACCTTACTCGGATTAGGAATTGATGTGATTGATCTTGGACTGTCAACAACGCCAACGGTTGAAATTGCAGTACCGATGGAAAAAGCGGATGGCGGAATTATTTTGACAGCTTCGCACAATCCAAAACAATGGAATGCCTTAAAATTATTGAATGCCAAAGGCGAGTTTTTGAGTGGTGCCGAAGGAGAACAAATTCTTGAAATTGCAGAAGCTGAAGCTTTCGATTTTGCTGATGTAGATTCGCTTGGCGAAATAACGGTGAACGATTCTTACATGGATATTCATATAGATGAAGTTCTCGATTTGCCATTGGTCGATGCCGATTTGGTAAAAACCAAAAAATATAAAGTGGTTGTTGATGCCGTGAATTCGAGTGGTGGAATTATTATTCCAAAACTGTTAGAATTAATGGGCGTAGAATGTGTAAAATTATACTGCGAACCCAACGGGCATTTTCCTCACAATCCAGAACCTTTAAAAGAGCATTTGGGAGATATATGTAAATTGGTTTTGGAAGAAAAAGCCGATTTTGGCATTGTTGTCGATCCCGATGTAGATCGATTGGCGTTCATTTCTAACGATGGCGAAATGTTTGGCGAAGAATACACTTTGGTAGCTTGTGCTGACTATGTTTTGAGCAAAACTCCCGGAAATACAGTATCTAATATGAGTTCGTCTCGTGCCTTGCGAGATATTACCAATAAACACAATGGAAGCTACCAAGCCAGTGCTGTTGGCGAAGTAAATGTGGTAGAACTGATGAAGAAAACTAATGCCATTATTGGTGGCGAAGGCAATGGTGGCATCATTTATCCAGCATCACATTATGGTCGTGATAGTATGGTAGGTGTGGCTTTGTTTCTTACTTATTTAGCCAATCAAGATAAAACGGTGGCTGAACTTCGGGCTTCTTATCCGCAATATTATATGAGTAAAAATAAAATTGAATTAACACCTCAAATAGATGTTGATGCTATTTTGGTTGCTATGATAGAAAAATATAAAAATGATAGTTCGACAAGCTCACTATCAACTATTGATGGTGTAAAAATTGACTTTGCCGAAAACTGGGTGCATCTCCGTAAATCAAATACCGAACCTATTATTCGTATTTATACCGAAGCTCAATCGCAAGTTTTAGCAGATAATTTGGCCAATAGAATTATTGATGAAATAAAAGTGATTGCCAACATATAATTTTCCTAAAGTCTTTTCATTAAAAACTCGAAATCTAACCATAGATTTCGAGTTTTTTTTTAGTTATAATAGTTAGATTCGACACTATTTTTGATAAGTTTTTTTTGTATTAATTAAAATACCTTGGTAAAGTAAAATATACTAATACTCATGAATTTGGCAATTTGAAAAAAGATAGTTAACTAATTTTTATGGTTCTGAAAATATAGATTTGAATTGGCCGACCTCTAATGGTTAACCTATTTAAAAGTTTTAAAAGTTCTATTTTGCAAACACTTATTAATTCTGTTAAAAGAGCACAAACGAAAATAAAAAATTATTAGTAAAGGTTTTTCTTCTTAAAATAATCAACTTCAATAATATCACATAATAATATTAACATTTGTTTAAATAATATATTTAAAAAGTTGCAAGCCAGTAAAACCTCATGGTTTGATGATTTTATAAATTGGATACCAAACCATAAAGACGAGCCAATTTTGAAAAAAAACTTTAGATTGTTTAAAAAGACAATAATAATTGTGCTGAAAATAATCGTATTACATTTAAAAAACTAAATTTGATTGTATAAAAAACTAATTTGTTGCATTGAGGTTATCAATCATCTTGCAACAAACTTATTTAAAATAGGATTTAATAAATTAACAATAACTTTTAACCAATTTAAAAAAATTAGAAATTATGAAAACAAGAAATTTTTTGGCAATTGCAATGATTGCCGCAGCAAGTTTTACAGGTCAAGTAGTAGGCCAAGAAACCAAAACGGTTTCAACAAAAGGAAGACAAACGCAAGGAACAAATTTTGGAGATAGAGTCAATGCTGGGTTGCATCAAGCTGGAAGCGAAGTTTCTGACAAAAGTTCTGGTTGGGATTTACGAACTACCGAAGTTAGAATTGTAGCAACCGCCGATGGATGTGACATCGTTTGTGATTCAAGCACAAAAAATAAGCGAGATGTAGCAAGCGGTCAAAGCACTGGCAGACGATTATCAATAGCCTGTTGTGACCATAGTGCAACGGCAACAGAACAGAAATGTGCCGCTGGAAAACATTTTTCAAAAGCAGATATATCATCACGACAAGGAGCAGGCGGCGGTACAGGTAAAGTTAACGTACAGGATATTAGCTTTTCAGTAAAAAACAAAGGAAAAATCATACCAATAACGGTAAATAACGACTCCTTTAGTTTTCCAGAAGATTGTCCTGACGGAACTTATGATGTTGCTTGTAGCTGGAGTTGGGGAGCTAGTAATGCGTCAACACAAAAAGCAATTGATTGTCATTTGAAAATTGAAAACGGTGTTTGTGTTGATATGGCTATTAACGAAAAAGGAACTAGTGCTACTAAAAAATAATAATTTAAAATTTTAAAAAGGAAGTCATAAAAAGACTTCCTTTTTTATTAAACAGTACTTACAAAAACAAAAAAATGAAAACAACAACTAATTACAAACCTACAATTGTATTGTTTTTTTTATTTTCAATAAATGCAATTTTCGCCCAAAAAGACTTACTTGTAAAAAAAGACAGTATCGAACTTCGGATTACTTTACTTAAAGAAACTTTAAAGAAATACAAATTCACATTTCTGAATTCTAAAAATAAAATAAAAAAATCAAGTATTCTTAAAACGTTGGTAGATACGATTTATATCGATAAATTTTCTTTGGATACTATTATAAATAAAGTTGAATCATCAAAAGAAGTAGTTAAAAAAGAGTCTGTTATTGCTCAAAAAGATACTGTAAAATCCTTTATTTTTACTTTTGGAATCGGAGTAAATCTGGAAAATGTTTTAGAATACAACACGCCAAACAAACCCGACAAAAAGATCTTTTCGGCAACAACTGCTATCGATTTTGGCATCAATTACTTCAAAGAAGGTACTCGTTTTGCTATGACCAACGAATTTCACTGGACGGCAGGCATTCAAAAAGAAGGAACAACTGGTAGTGACAGAATTATTCGTACATCGGACGAGTTGTTGACACTTCATGACTACTCGGTAACCTTGTCTAAAAACAGTAATTGGAATTTCAATTTAATTTCTAAAACGGCAACATCTCTTTTTACAATTTATGATGGCGATTATTTTAAAGATTATAATGAAGTTGGAAAAAATCAAGCTTTTTTAAGTCCTTATGATGTTACATTATCGCCAGGAATAAAATACCAACCAAATAAAAATTTTAGAGTTTCTATTTCTCCTTTTTCTATCAATATGTATGGATTACTAAGTCAGTCAATTGCAAATACAGGATATTACACCCAAACATTTGACGATAACAATGATTATGATCTTTATATTTTTACCAAACAAGGAGCAGATTTGAATATTTGGTATGACAAGAAAGTAAAAAACTGGCTCGACATGCAATACCGTTTGGGTGTTTCGTCAGACTATTTTTCTAAAGAAACTATCTTCGGAATTTTGGATGGACTGTTTATTACTAAAATAAAATTATTTAAAAACTTAAGTTTAGCACATCGAGCGGTTTTGAGAGGAGACTTTATAACCCAACCCTTCAAACCATATTATAAACAAAATATTTTATTGAGTTTTTCTAAAAGTTTTTAAAACATTAGTTTTTCACAACTAATTTGGAAATATATTTTCCTTTTTCGGTTGTAATTTCTAGAATGTAAACGCCATTTGAAAAATGACTACAATCAATTTCAGTATTGCTATTTTCTAAAAATTGACTTTTGATGCTACGGCCATGTAAATCAAAAATTGAAAGTTCGCAATTTTCAGAGTTTGGGATTAAAATATTAAATTGATTATTAGCTGGATTTGGATAAATTTCAATTGCCATTAATTTATTTGATTCAAAATCTAAATTAGTGCAGTCTTTAATTGTAAAATTTGCAATATTTAAAGTTTGAACATACAAAGGATTTGATGTTATTCCGAACAAAACAGTTTCATCAACTTCAGTTAAAGCATCATTCCTAGCAGCAATTGTTTCTGTTTTGTCAAGAACATTTGCAGGGATAATCAAACCACCAGTCATTAAATGAACATCATCTCCGAAAGTTGCTGATCCTGATTTTGAATACGAAATTCCTAACGGATAGGTTGTGTTAATAGAATTTCTAGCAACTTCAAAAGTAGCATTTGTAGCATTACATTCAATTGCAGTGTTTTGTATTTGATTTAAAGAAACCAACGCAGTTGATAAACTGGTTTGATTGGCATAAGAAAAATTCACATTGGTTTGCTGTGGCACATTTGTATAGACGGGAGCTGAATTAGTTGGTTCTACTACAGTTATATATCCTGTAATGTTTGCTAATCCTTGAAGTGTTGACCAACCAAGCACGCTCAAAAAATTGAAATTTGTGTTGTAGGTTAACAAAACATCATCAAATGCATAACCGCCTAAATTTGGTGATGCGATTTCATAATCTGGCACTTCTAAAAAAATTGGTTCGTTGTATGGAATTTGAAGTTTACTAACATCCTGAAAAACACAATCTTTGAAAGTTACTAAATACGCATTTGCAGTTTTGCGAGAATAATAGGCAGCATAATTACTTTGTTCGATAAAACATCTTTCAAAAAGGACATTACCTTGCACAGGACTTAAAAAATTTACATTTGTATAAATTTCAGATTTAGAATAGGTATTTCCGGGACGGCAATTGTTTTTGAAAAAGCAGTCTTTAATAATGATTGAAACGGGAAGCGATGTTGTATCCATATATACAAGTGCAACTGCAATTCCAGAAAATCCATTGTTGGTGAATAAGCAGTTTTCTATATTCAAATTTATAATACGGTGGTAAGTAAAATAGGGTTCGATATCAATACCAGCTTCGGGCAGTGTACCGATTGTGTCTGAAAATCGGGAACTTTTAACCGTCATATTTTCTGCACTAATAATACTCATTCCTTGGCGGAAATTATTTATGCATTTTACATCTTCGATAAAAATATTTTTGCAATAACCTAGTCCGTTATTGGTTGTTTCTCCACCAACAAAAATACCATCGCCACCGCTATCATAAAAAGATAATCCTTTTACAGTAATATCGACACAGTTATTTAAGGACAAACAATGTCGGTATTCACTTCCATCATTTTGTGCAATATATTCATTTTTATTCATCCTAAATTCGGCATTATATCCAATAATAGTTATATTTTGGCAACTTGCAAATTCTAGTAATGAGTCGTAAAGACCAAGATAAGCTCCAACTTTGGCTTTAAGTTTTACGTTAGGTTCAAAAATTATTGTTTTGTTTTGAATTCCAAAAAAGTATACTGGAGCAACGATCCAATCTGTAGTTTGAAAATCTATAATGATTGAATCGTTTGGGGATTGTATTGCGGCAACTATTGCATTTGTTGCATCAATTGGATTGTACCCAAAACTTGAGGCATTAATTGATGTTGCATAATTTGGTAAAGTAAAAAGTAATACAAGTAACAAGAAGTAATTTCTCATGTTTAATTTTTTACAAATTTACCTAAATAGGTTTCATTTTTACCTTCAAATTTTGAAATAAAATAAATTCCAGAGTCTAATTCTGAGATGTTAAAAGTAAGAAGATCTTGATTGGTAATTTCGGAAATTATTTTTATTTGTTGACCAACGGCATTATAAAAAACAATTTCAAAATTAGTAGTAATTTTATCTTTTAAATCAATATTAATTGTTTCTGATGTTGGATTAGGATAAATTTTTACCGTTTTAGATTCAAAAGAAATATTTTTTAGAGTTGTAGCGAACTCATAACAGCCAATATCGATTGTTCCGTTAGCAAGTCGAATTATACCATCTTTATCTGTAATTGGCGCATTGGTTTGAGTTCCAACAGTAATTGCTGGACTTGTGGCTTGTAAATGAAAGTCAGCAGTTGCAAAACTTGTGGTTGGGTTTATAAAATTTGCTTCGCCAATAACGGTATTGGTTCCTTGAGGATTTGCTAAATCAAAATTTGAAGTCATAAGATTTTTATTAGCAATGATGTTAGTTGCTTCATATTGGCTTATAGGCGGCACATTTACTTCAGGATCAATAATATTATTTACAAAACTAATATTAGATGCATAAATTGCTGTAAGCTCACCTTCTCGAGTTGTTGGTGATTTGCAGTTTTTATAACTAGTATTGTTAATAACCAAAACATTATCGCTTTCAAAGCAATGAATTCCTCTTGCTCCATTATCAAAAACCAGATTATTTGCTACATAAGTTTTACCTGTATATATTCCTAATGTAGAATTGTTTTGTGTATTACGACAATCATCAATAATAATTCCGTTACCATCAGTAATTGTTCCAACTACATAAAAAGGGATAAAATTTTCATTTCGATAACAGGTATTTCCAGTAATAAAGTTTTTAAAAACAGCATTGTTACTGTCCGAATTCCAATTTTGATATATAGATATTCCGCTATTTCCATAGGGAGCATACCAACCACATTCCGAAACAATATTGTTTTCTATGGTAATGTAATCTGCATTATAAGAATAAATTCCGCCACCACCACATTTTGATATTTTGCAATTTCTAACAATAATATGGTGCGGTTTGTTGGTTTCGTTTTGGTATTCTGTATTTATAGCAATTCCGTTTCCAGAAGTTGCTGGGTTTCCTATGTTGGTTTGTTGCGATTGAGCATAAGCGAGAGTAATGTTGTCGTTATTGCCTATTATTGTAAAACCGTCAATGGTTATATAATCGCATCCATTAATTGCAAAAGCAGCCCAATTAGTGGCATTCATTTGTAAAACAGGATTTTCTCCTGGATAGTTTCTAAAAGTAATAGGATTTCCTGCAGTTCCAGAAATGGTAAGATAAGCAATTAGACTTTCAGGATATGTTTTAGTGTAAGTGCCGTTCCTGACATAAACAGTATCGCCAGCACTTACTGCGTAAGTTGCAGCTTCAATAGTTTGAAATGCAGTTGTTGTACTTAATCCATTATTATTGTTGTCACCAGAAGGACTTACATAATAATTGGTAGCGAATATAAGCTGGGCAGCTAATGTACTAACGTAAAAAAAGATCTTTTTCATGATATTAATTTTTAAATTAGTAAATGTTATACAATATTATGAAATCTATTTTATTTTTGTAGCTAAACTAAAGTTAAATAAAAGGTGGTGTTTTTGAAATAATTGGATTAGAATAAAAAATAAAAAAAAACGCCAATTGACGTTTTTTTAGTTTAATTATTTTAAAAGGGATTTAATTTTTGTTCTCAAAGCATCTCCTCTCAAATCATGATCGATAAATTTTCCTTGTGCATCGAGTATAAAGGTTGCAGGAATTTGGTCTACATTATACAATTTTGCAATAGGTTCTTCCCAACCTTTAAGGTTAGATAATTGCGGCCATGTAATTTTGTCTTTGGCAATTGCTTTTTTCCAACTTGCTGTATCTTCATCGAGCGAAACTCCAATGATGTTTAATCCTTTAGCGTGAAACTCTTTGTAAAGTGCTACAACACTAGGGTTTTCTTGACGGCATGGTCCACACCACGAAGCCCAAAAATCAATTATTGTTATTTTTCCCAAAGATTCTTTGAGCGAAATGGTTTTTCCTTCAGGGCTTTTTGCCGAAAAATTGGGTGCTTGCTTACCAGCTTCTCCTCATTTGGCTGGAGCCGAAGGTGCTGGTGGAGCCGCTGCTGCTTCCGGATTGATTCCAGGTGTTGCCATGGCTGGTGCTGCTGGTGCAGGGTTTTTGATTTGATCTAACTTAGTTTTGATCGATTTTGCAGGTTTCGTTGTCAATAACGATTTGTCTAGAGCGTTATAGTATTTTTCGATTTTAGCAACGTCTGGCGCCATTTGATTGAACATTCCTTCGATGATTAATGCCGAGATAAATGCTTTTGGGTGTGAAGCTACATACTCGTCTGATTGTTTTGCAAAATCTTCTTGAAATTTCATGTACTCTGCACGAAGACTGTTCATGGTAACAGTATCTTTCTTTTGTTGTGCTTCGTTCATTTTGGTCATGTTGGCTTCTTGAAATTTCATCATTTTCTTTTGGATCACATTTCCTTTGTCTTTATATGAAGTCAACTCGTCGTTATTATAAGTACCTTTTACTTTGGTATTCATGATGCTGTCTTTGTTGATGTCCATAGCGATATCTCCGTTTTCTAGTACGAATGCTACTTTACCTTCTAGTTTGTCTACTTGAATAAGGTGTATTTCTGGTTCTTTTGCCGATCCTTTGAAGGTGAATTTTCCGTTTTCGATTTTTACAGTATCGATTGGTTTTAATGCACCTGTTTCGTCTTGTTTTTCAAGAACTACGGTTTTTCCGTTTTCAAGACCTTTTATTGTACCTGTAATTATAAATTCGTTTTTTCCTGCTTTGTTACAAGAAATTGCAACTATTGCTACTGCAATGAGTAAGATAATCTTTTTCATTTTTGTGATATTAAATTTTTTTGAAGTGCAAAAGTATTTATTTTTTTAAGGATTAACTATTTTTAGTCTAAAATTTTGCTTTTTGTTGGGATTTGCGTTAGGGATAGAAACGGAAATCCTTTTGTGTAGCGAAGCGGAGCAAAAGATTGAAGTGTATAGCCTGCCCTCGTTATTTTTTTTAACGAGGGAACGCCCAAAAAAAAATCGCAACAATCAACTAGATTATTACGATTTTTGTGGAGTCGCCGAGAGTCGAACTCGGGTCCAAACAAGCAACTAAAAAACTTTCTACACGCTTATTTCCTGTTTGGGTTTTCGACGTTGGGCTAGGACAGAAACAACCACCAAACGCTTATCTTCT
>JAYVHB010000033.1:0-59114 GCA_043771555.1 Flavobacterium sp.
AAACTTTCAAATCAAATCAAAAAATCAAAGAACGTCAATAAACCTAATAAAATCAATGCGTAACAAACAAAATTATAAAGTTAACGCACCAACACTAATCCAACTATTACAAATGCTGTTATTTTTTTTAAATAATTTTTCATAATTTCTAATTTTTGATTATTTTTTCATTAATTACTACTTCATTAGTAACAATTCTCAATAAATAAACTCCTTTTCCTAAATCTGAAAAATCAATGTTATTGTCAATTAATGTTCTTTTAATAATTCGTCCACTGCTATCAAATACTATTACTTTTAGGACTTCATGGGTTGTATTTAAATACAATTTACTGCTTACTGGATTTGGATAAATTTCTATTTCATTTTTTAAATTTTTGAAATCATTATTATCTAATTCTTGACAATTTCCAAGTGTCATTAATGGTCTAGAACAGATCGAAATATTTTCGCTTTCGTTTTGCGTCCATAATCCTCCGATTATGTTATCAATATTTAATGCCCTATTTGCAACACCAGTCGATAATGATGGATACATTATGTCATCTGTATTTCCTACATGTCCTAAATTTCTCAAATGTCCTAATTCATGTAGTATCACATTGAAATAATCATATTGCCCTAAGGTTGTGGGATTTAAAGTGTAATTAAATGGTTGATTAGAATTTATTCCTAAATCTACATCTGAAACATATGATCGTCCTGATATTGAACATGCTGTTATATTTGAATAAGTAAGTCCTAAAACTGTTGGTCCTAAATTAGCGAAAAACAATACATTTTGCCCGTCATTAGTTATGTTTGTGTTTGAGGTAGCAGCAGTAGTGTTTATGCTTAACTTTATTCTTGTGCTGCAAGTCCAATTGTCCATTGCTATTAACGTTGCATTTAAAGCATCTTGATTTGTAAAATTTGTATTTTTGGTAAATTCAATGCCACCATTGTTTAATGATGCCAAAATAACTGGAGAAATCCCAGTTTGATTTGCATTAAACTGATCCCTAATATTAAAATTTATATTCAAAGGCTGTGTAGCTTCTACATACGTTGTTGCAAAGCCAACTCTAATTTTACCCGAAGCTGCATCTGAGGAAACTTTGTATTTAATTTCAGTATCTGTCCAGCTTACATAATGAAACAAATCGCTTTGGGAAATATATGAACCGGGTAAATTCGCTCTAGGCACCCATAATTTTAACCCGCTTGGTGGTCCAGTACCAAAACCAGTACCCGCAATAGTTATTACTTGTCCAATTCCCGCATTTACATTTAAAGGACTAACCGAGGTAATTGTTGCCGCAATGCTTTTATTGTCTAAAGTATTGGTTTTAAGTTCAAACTTGTTGTTGCTGTTTTTTTCTAATTTGTATCCAACATATTCTGATTGTCCTAGAAAGGATGGTTCGTAAATTCCATCAGTAATTTTAGAAATAAAATAAGTTCCCAAATCTCCAATATCAAAATGAGAATTTGGGCAAACTTGCAATGTACTTTCGCCTATAGATCCGCCTAATCCTCTAATTGTGATATATTCTTGATTAATTATTCCTTTTGAAACTGAAAGAACTTTAACGGTGTAATCAGTAAAAATAGTTGTGTTGAGATTATCCTGTTTTGAGATCGCATCAATTACTTGACCATCAATAATAAAAGGTGAATTTTCAATTTTATAATCTAAACTAACAGAAATAATTTGGCTATTCAATTTCAAGTTAACTAAAAGAGAAATAGCAATTAATAGTACAGTTTTTTTCATGATTTTATAATTTTCAATAAAGCTATAAAAACCACTACCCCAAACCAAATCCATTTAGAATACGGTAGGTTTTATTTAGGGAACGGTAAAAAAAGTGTTTTTTTAGAGAATAAAATCGAGATAAGTGCCTTAACTTATAGTTTTTGTATCTATGGGTAGTATTAATTTAATCAATTTCCGTCACTTTAATCTAAAATTGTAACTACAATAACTACTTTATGACCTTTACGAATGGCATCAGGAAAAGCATTTTCTTGTGATAAACTAAATATTTTTTCAGGATACAATTGTTGCAAAATTTCTATTCTCTCGGTAATTATGGCAATTCCTTTAGAGATATGACCGTCGTCTTTTAGTTTGTTTTTATCTAATCCGAAACCATTATCAATAACTTCAATGGTCAGAATATTTTGTTTTAAATTGAAATTCAGATCTATTTTTCCGTCTTTTTCTGTAAGATGCGAAACACCGTGGAGAATCGCATTTTCAATAAAAGGCTGTAAAATCATATTAGGAATTTTTGTTTGATCTGTATTAATTTTTTCATCAACATTAAAATTAAAACCAAAATTTATAAAACGAACTTGTTCTAATTCGAGATATAATTTTAAACGATTGATCTCGTCAGACAGACTTATAAATGGCTCTGATGCTTGCGATAAAAATAAGCGAACCAAACGTGCCAATTTGCCCAAATGTTCGCTACTTTGCTCTTTCTGATTGCTGTTTATAAAATACTGAATGGCATTGAGCGAATTGAATATAAAATGAGGATTCATCATCGCTGAAAGTGCATTTTGTCGTAACTCTACAATTTTATTATTAGTTTCTATTTCTAGAATTTTCTTTGCATTTACCTTCTTGATTTGATACCGATAAATAGCATAAATCAATCCAATTAAAAAAATATTTGCAAGTACAATAAACCACCATTTCAAGTAAAAAGGAAAATGCTTGTAAACTAGAATTTTTTTTGTTGTCCAATTTGAATTTACATCGCGAACGCAAACAGAAACTGTATGGCTACCATAAGAAAGCGCCTGGAAATATAAGTTTTTAGTTGGCGCAATAATCCATGGCAAATCGTCGATTTTGTATTGAATTATTTGATTTTTAGTGGCATAAAAATTTTGGATTTTAAGACTTAACTTGATAGAATTCAAGTCAGAATCGATTGTTAAATCTCTAAACTTTTTAGCGTTATAAAAAACATCAAAAATAGGTTGGTCTGATTTTTTTGTAATCAAATTGTTGTCTATAATTGACAAGCCATCTTTGGTGGCTACTAACAACTCATTTTCAAATAATGACACATTATATACATCGTTATTGGGCAAGAAATTATACTTGTTTAATATGTAATTTCCAGTTTTAGAAATTTTAAAAAGTCCGTTTCCTGCACAAAGAAAAACAGCATCGCCTAAAGGTTTTATTTTGTGAATATTGTCTAATTTTACATTGTTTATTTGTGTAATACTATCAATGATTTGTTCATTAAAAACTTTATAAATCGCATTATTTGCCGCAATCCACATCGTGTCGTTTATAAATGCAAAATCTTCTATATATCCTTTTATTTTAAATTTTAATTCTCTCTTATCGTTTATAAAATCGTTATTGAAGGTGCGAATATTAATCTTTTCAGCATTGTTGAAGTAATACTCATTTTTATAAAAAACTACTTGCTTAATTTTCTCTTTCTTAGGGATTTTTGAATTTATAGTTTTAAAGTCTAAATATCCTTTTTTAAAAACATGTAGGGATGAATTTCCTGCCAATACATATATTTTATCTGCCTCTTTTTTAATAATTTGTTTGCCAAAAATAATTTGAAGATTTATTTTTTTATCCCTAATTATATGCTCTTTTGATAGTGAATAAAAAATAGGAGTTTTTTTATAGTTACCAATTTTAATCTCCAAATTAGATTTTTGTATTCGCTTTAATTCTTTATTTTTATAGGAAAATAAACTAAATTTTGTTGAAACAAATAATGATTTATTATCAGAAGCGTTGGCAAACCCGTTAAAATAATTTTCTTGATATTTCAATTGAATATATGATATATAGGTGCTAGGAATACAAAACAAGCCCTTTTCATTTGTAGCAATCCAGATGCGTCCTTTTTTATCACAATGCATAAAATTAATATTGTCAGAATCATTCAAACCTAAATTTTCGCTAATAGGATTCCAATAATTATTTTTTAATTCAAAAAGTCCTTTACTCTGAATACTTAACCAACATTTTTCTTGCTTATCTACAATAAAATCATATTTGAAAGTAGGATTTAAAGAGAGTGGTTGTGGTAATTTTATTTTATTAATAATTTTTCCTTGGTAATCTATAAAAAAAAGAAAATTTTCGTCAAGAAGACAAACATCTTTTTTTCTAAAAATTGCTTTATGTAAAAATTGTACTTCTTGGGGAAGCGGTACTTTAAAGTTTTTATATAAAAGACAATTATTTTTAAACTGAATTTCTTGATCGTCTTGTACCAGTATTGGCGGCGCAATTCTTCGAAAAAAAGTGGTATTTACTGGTTTTAAAATAGACCAATTTTGTTTATTAATCTCTTTAAAACCATAACATTTATTACTGTATCTGTTTTGTATTGTGTAAAGAAAGAGTTTGTTTTTAAGATTTAATAAATGGTTGTAGGTTTCTGTGAAAATCGGTACATTTATAATCTTGTTATTCTCGAATTTTTGTAGTTTCCCGTTGTAATTTATAAACCAAACAACTCCTTTTTCATCAATAGAAACTGCTGTAATATACGGATTTATTAGTCCGTCTTTAATATTGTAATTCGTAAAATCGTTGCCATCAAAAAAAGTTAAACCATTGTCTGTTCCTAAAACTATTGTTCCTTTTTTATCTTCAGTAATGCTATAAATTGAGTTTGATGGCAAACCGTCATCTGTTGTAAAATGGTTGAATTTATATTTTGTTTGAGCGCATATGATTGTAAATGAAAAACATAACAAAAAAATTAAAATTGTTTTCATACAAAATTATTTATTCAAAACTTTATTCAAATCTTTATAATTACGTCTAGAGACCGGCAATTGTGTGCCCTCATTCAATTCTAGAAAATAAGCCTCACGGGTAACTATTTTGGCCACAAACTTCAAGTTTACCAAATATGATTTATGAATTCTAAAAAATTGTTTATGCAATAAAGCTTCAAAATGTTTAAGCGTTTTCGCTAGCGTTAGTTTTCTGTTTTTAGTAAGATATATGGTTGTAATATTATCGAAACCTTTCATGTATATTATGTCATCAAAATCTATAATTGATTTTCCTCCATCGTAGGTTAGCGTTAGTTTGTTTTCTTCGATGAATTTATCATTTAAACTGTAAGTTTCTAAAACTTTTGTAATGGCAATGCGTAATTCTGATATTAAAATGGGTTTTAATAAATAATCTACAGCACCAACTCGAATAGCCTGAATTGCATAATCTTCATGTGCAGTAATAAAAATAACTTGAAAATCTCGTTTTGAAAAATACTTCAATAAATCGAAACCATTTTCTATCGGCATTGAAATATCTAAAAAAAGTAATTGTATAGGATTGTTATCTATAAAATTTTTGGCGCTAGCAACAGATTGAAATGATCCTAAAATTTCAATTTCAGGGAAATAGTCACACAATAGTAACTCTAAATTTTTTAAGTTTAGAATTTCGTCATCAACAAGTAGCGTTTTAATTTTCATACTATCATTTACAAATAAAGGACTATTGTTATGCAGTGCACTTAATAAAGATTAAAATACCAGCAATCGTAAATTTAATGGCTAATATAAAAAAAATAACGTAATAAGCCCTCTAGAAGCTTTACCACGCGAAAAAATAAGTAAACAACATTCCCAAAATTGATGCGCTAAAGATTGGTATTATATTTTTCAATTGTAACTAAATATTGATAACTATTATCTGCACCAAAAATCTCTTAGATTGGTAACAAATGCTTATAAACGCTTAAGTGTAGTTAAAATCATTTTGTATCGTTTTTATAAAATTGTAGGTCGAAGTCTTATATTAACTATTTATTTTATTTCAATTGCACAAAATTTACCTCAAAAATTCGTCTCAAAAACATAGTTTTTGTTTAAAAATACATGATAAATACGAAATCGAAATAGTTTAAGAAAATATTATGCGTGCATAGTATTTTATTTGAAATAAATGTTATAATTTTGTATTCTAAAATAATATTAAAAATGAAAATATTAGTTTGCATCAGTCATGTGCCTGATACTACTTCAAAAATTAACTTCGTAAACGGAGATTCGGAATTTGATACCAATGGTGTACAATATGTAATTAATCCAAATGACGAATTTGGTTTAACTCGTGCCATTTGGTTTCAAGAGCAACAAGGTGCAAATGTTACAGTAATTAATGTTGGTGGACCAGAAACCGAACCTACGCTGAGAAAAGCATTGGCTATTGGAGCTAATGAAGCAATTCGAATAAATGCCGCTGCTACTGATGGTTTTTATGTTGCCAAACAGCTTACAGAAGTAATTAAAACTGGCGGTTACGACCTTATTATAGCTGGAAAAGAATCTTTGGATTACAATGGCGGAATGGTGCCAGGAATGATTGCTGGAATTTTGGGAATCAATTTTGTAAATTCATGCACTGAATTAACTGTTGACGGAACTAATGCAAAAGCTTCTAGAGAAATTGATGGCGGAAAAGAAATTGTTTCAACTTCGTTGCCTTTAATTGTTGGTGGTCAAAAAGGATTGGTTGAAGAAAAAGACCTACGAATACCAAATATGCGTGGCATTATGACAGCCAGAACCAAAGTATTGACCGTTTTGGAACCCGTTGCGGAATCAACCATGACCAAAGCAATAAAATTTGAAAAACCTCTAGCAAAATCGGCAGTAAAATTAATAAATGCAGACAACTTAGACGAATTAATTAACTTATTACACACTGAAGCAAAAGTAATTTAGTACGCCTTATTGTAGTATTTGGTCTCAAAACTTAACTCTTAAACTTTTTTTTAACCTTTTAAACTAAAAAAAATGTCATTATTAATATACGCAGAATCTGCTCCCGAGGCTTCGGGAGGAAAATTTAAAAAAGTAGCTTTTGAACTAGCGTCTTATGCAAAAAAAGTTGCTGATTCACTTGGTACAACCGTAACAGCTGTCACGATAAACAACGATAACGTTGCAGAACTTGCTAGTTATGGTGTAAGCAAAGTGCTGAAAGTATCTAACGATCAACTAGCCAATTTCAATGCAAAAGCTTATGCCGATGTAGTGAAGCAAGCTGCTCAAAAAGAAGGTTCCAAAGTTATTGTTCTTTCTTCAACAACAGACAGTTTATATCTTGCGCCACTTGTTGCCGTGGGGTTAGAAGCAGGATTTGCCTCAAATGTTGTAGGGTTGCCAATTTCGACAATGCCATTTCAAGTAAAAAGAACTGCTTTTTCAAATAAAGCTTTCAATATTACTGAAATATCTACTGATGTAAAAATACTTTCAATAGGAAAAAACTCTTTCGGAATAGTAGAAAGTGCCACTTCATTATCTGAAGAAACTTTTTCGCCGAACCTTGCCGAATCTAATTTTGGTGTAAAAGTGGAATCTATAGAAAAAGGATCCGGAAAAGTAACTATCGCAGATGCTGATGTGGTCGTATCTGGTGGACGCGGACTTAAAGGGCCAGAAAACTGGGGTTTAATTGAAGACCTTGCTTCTGTATTTGGTGCAGCAACGGCCTGTTCAAAACCAGTTTCAGATTTGGGCTGGAGACCTCACAGTGAGCACGTTGGGCAAACTGGTAAACCGGTTGCAACCAACCTTTATATTGCCGTAGGTATTTCTGGTGCGATACAGCACATTGCAGGTGTTAATTCTTCAAAAGTGAAAGTAGTTATCAACTCCGATGCCGATGCTCCTTTCTTTAAAGTTGCCGACTATGGTATTGTTGGTGATGCCTTCGATATTTTGCCACGATTGACTGAAAAAATGAAAGCTTTCAAAGCGGCACAATAATTTTTTGCACTTAAAAAAATATTTTTAATTTAAAAACTATCTAAATTTTATTAGGTAGTTTTTTCTTTTTAAAAGCAAAAGTTTTTTGTTACTTTGCAATTAGCATAAAAACAAAATACCAAAAATGAGTTTAGTAAAACTTACTATAAAAGGAATATCCTACAGCCAAACCCAAAACGGAGCCTATGCCTTAATTTTGAATGAAGTTGATGGCGACAGAAAATTGCCCATTGTGATTGGGGCTTTCGAAGCACAGTCTATAGCAATTGCTCTCGAAAAAGAAATAAAACCACCACGCCCACTAACGCATGATTTGTTTAAAGCATTTGCCGATCGTTTTGATATTCTAGTAAAACAAGTGATCATTCACAAACTTGTAGACGGCGTTTTTTATTCTAGCATCATTTGCGAAAGTGATAAGATTGAAGAAATTATAGATGCTCGAACGTCTGATGCAATTGCACTGGCATTGCGCTTTAACGCTCCTATTTTTACCTATAAAAACATTTTGGATAAGGCAGGAATTTATCTGAACAATCCAACTGATGCCGAAAACCAAAATAGCGACGACGATAACATCCTTTCTAGTCCAGAGACTTTTGGATTAGAAGTTTCTCAAAGCGAGCCAACATCTAGTTTTGCAAAATTAAGCCTAACAGAATTGCACGAACAATTGGATCAAGCTGTAAATAATGAAGATTATGAAAAAGCTGTAAAAATTAGAGACGAAATATCAAAACGATAAATAAGAAAACCAATGATAAATATTAGTCTTTACTTTGTTTTACTATTATCGATAACATTTGGATTTTCGCAAGAGTACTATTTGCATTGTGGCAAAATTATAGATGTAAAGTCTGGTAAAATATCAAATAATCAAACCATTATAATTTCAAAAACTAAAATAGTAAAAATAGTAGATGGTTTTGTAAAAAAAGAAAACTCAGCTGATATTGAAGTTGATTTAAAAAACAACTACGTTTTGCCTGGACTGATAGATATGCATGTTCATATAGAAAGCGAGTCGAATTCTAAAAATTATATGTCAAAATACATTGACAATGAAGCAGATATTGCTTTTCAGTCCTCAAAATATGCAAAAACAACTTTGCTTGCAGGTTTTACAACTGTAAGAGATTTGGGCGGAACTGGCGTAAATATTTCTTTAAGAAACGCAATAAATAAAGGACTTGTCGATGGCCCGAGAATATTTACTGCTGGCAAATCGATTGCATCAACAGGAGGTCATGCCGATCCTACAAACGGAAGCAATCGCAAATTGGTTGGAGATCCAGGTCCTAAAGAAGGTGTAATCAACTCCCCTGAAGAAGGTGTAAAAGCAGTTAGAGATCGTTATAAAGAAGGAGCCGATGTTATAAAAATAACGGCTACTGGTGGTGTTTTGAGTGTGGCGAAAAATGGAAAAAACCCACAACTAACTTTAGAAGAAATCAAAGCAATAACTGCAACGGCAAAAGACTATAATATGCTTACTGCAGCTCATGCTCATGGCGACGAAGGCATGCAACGTGCTATTTTGGGCGGTATCAAGACTATAGAACACGGTACTTTTATGAGCGACGAAACTATGGAAATGATGAAAAAATATGACGCGTATCTTGTACCCACCATTTGCGCTGGCAAAGAAGTTGAAAAAAATGCAAAAATTGACGGTTTTTATCCAGAAATAGTAGTTCCTAAGGCATTAGAAGTTGGTCCCAAACTACAATCAACATTTGCAAAAGCATATAAAAAAGGAGTTAAAATTGCTTTTGGCACCGATGCTGGAGTTTTTCCTCATGGAACCAACGCTAAAGAGTTTACATATATGGTAGAGGCAGGTATGCCAGCACTAGAAGCCTTGCAGGCAGCAACACTAACTAACGCAATGTTGCTGAGTATTAATAATGAACTTGGAGAAATAAAACCCAACTTTATTGCAGATATAATTGCTGTCGACGAAAATCCTCTTACTACAATTAGTACACTCGAAAAAATCATTTTTGTAATGAAAGATGGTAAAATTTATAAAAACAAATAAACGGTTTTTGAATTAAATGAAACAATACCACGATTTAGTAAATCACGTTCTCAAAAACGGAATCCAAAAAGGAGATAGAACAGGCACAGGAACAAAAAGTGTTTTTGGTTATCAAATGCGTTTTGATCTTAACGAAGGTTTTCCAATGGTAACTACCAAAAAACTACATCTTAAATCTATAGTTTATGAGTTATTATGGTTTTTGAAAGGCGATACGAATATAGACTATCTTAAAGAAAATGGTGTAAATATCTGGAACGAATGGGCCGACGAAAACGGAAATCTTGGTCCTGTTTATGGTCACCAATGGCGCAACTGGAATAGTGAAGAAATTGACCAAATTACAGAACTAATTGAAACCCTCAAGACCAACCCTAACAGTCGACGCATGTTAGTTTCTGCATGGAATCCATCGGTTTTGCCAGATACAACCAAATCTTTTTCAGACAATGTTGCCGCGGGTAAAGTAGCACTTCCGCCTTGTCATGCTTTTTTTCAGTTTTATGTAGCAGATGGAAAATTGTCTTGTCAATTGTACCAACGAAGTGCCGATATTTTTCTTGGTGTACCTTTTAACATCGCATCGTATGCCCTTCTTACTATGATGATAGCGCAAGTTTGTGATCTAAGAGTTGGAGAGTTCATTCATACTTTTGGCGATGCACATATTTATAACAATCATATAGAACAACTTGATTTACAGCTTTCTAGAGATTGTAAAATGTTGCCAAAAATGGTGTTAAATCCTGCTGTAAAAAATATTTTGGATTTTGCATTTGACGATTTTACACTTGAAGGCTACGAACCTCATCCACATATAAAAGGAATAGTTGCAGTTTAAACTATTTTTTTTATATATTTGAAAATTATAAAAAGCTACTACATCATAAATAATGAAACAAACTTTTTTGTCATTATTAGCATTCCTTTTTTTTACCGTTGTATCCGGACAAAACCTAACGTTCGAAAATATTGAAAAAAATTCAGGACAATACTATACAAATATTGAAGCGACACTTTTATCAGCAAATTTTGAATTTGTAAATTACGACAATACAAACAAAAAACTAACGTACCAATATACTTCAGAAAGTAACTCTGATCCTTCAAATAAATTTTGTTACATATGGAGAAGCCCAGATGATAAAGCGAAGATAATTAGCTACTTTACTACCAACCAGCAAGAATACATCAATTGGAAAAAAACTATTTTACTTAAAAATTATTTTACAAAACCACTTGTTGATGAAGGCGGAGGCAACACCAAAGAATGGTTTTTTTCTAAACAATATGGTGTAAAAATTTTGAAAAAACAGCTGGACAATGCTGATAAGTCCAAAAAGATTACTGCGTATATTTTAACTGTTATCAAACAAAAAAAATAAGCCGAAAAAAATTCTTTCGACTTACATCAATTTATAGTTTTCTGTTTAAACCGTTAATACTGAATTTTCCGAACCTGCATACTCATTCCACCTTTGCGAATCGGCTTCTGGTTCTGAAACAAAAGATCCGTCTACTACATATTTAAACTCATACGAAGCATCTTTTTCTAGTTCAAAAACTCCTTTGAAAGTACCGTTTTTAAGTTGACTCAAAGCTCCTGCTTTTTGATCCCAATTATTAAAATCTCCAACTACAGCTACATTTTGAGCTGCTTTTGATGCTACAGAAAAAGTAACTTTACAAACAGGCTTTGTTTTTACAAATTGCTTTTTTATTGACATAACTATTTCATTTTTAATATTATGTGCAAAGTAAATAAAATATAAAATAGCATTTACATAGCTAATACGATTTATGAAATTCTCATTAATAGCCCAAAAAAAGAAACGAATCTATTTTTTTATTCTTCAAAAAATATAAATTCAAAAATAAGAAAACGTTTTCTTTAAGTATTTTTTTAGATTGTGATAGTAATTATTTTCTAAAAAAAAACTACCTTTCCAATCAAATTTGATTGTAATGGAGACTACACAACATGAACAATATGAGTATGCTAGGCAACGCATAAAACAAAAAAAGAAACTTTATTTTCATTTTGTTTTGCTGTTTCTAGGAAGTGTTTTACTGTTTGTTTTAAATAAAATTTTAAATATTGGTGAACCAACCAACTGGTATTTGTGGATTATTACAACATGGTTTTTTATTTTTATTTTACATTTTATAAAAGTGTATGTTACAGATAGTTTTATGAATAAAAATTGGGAACGTACCCAAATTGACAAATTAATAGCACAACAACAACGTAAAATGGAGCAATTACAATCTAAAGTTGAAGCAATTTTACTAACACCAAAAACTAAATGATAATTCTTATTGCAGCAGCTGCAGAAAATAATGCTCTAGGAAAAGACAACGAATTAGTCTGGCATTTGCCCAACGACTTCAAGAGATTTAAACAAATTACAACAGGACATTATATCTTATTAGGTAGAAAAACCTTTGAAAGTTTTCCAAAACCATTACCAAACCGAACGCATGTTATTATTACGCGTCAAAAAAACTATATTGCTGATGGTTGTATCATTGCACATTCTGTAGAGGAAGCAATGAAAGCAGTTCCTGAAAACGAAACGATATTTGTTATTGGCGGTGCCGAAATTTACAATCAAACAATTGATATTGCTGATAAAATTGAGCTCACAAGAGTACATACCAACGTTCCAGCTGACGCTTTCTTTCCTGAAATTGATCTCAATAAATGGCATCTCAATAATGAGGAGTTTCACTCTAAAGACGAAAAACATGCACATGATTTTACGTTTCAAACTTTTGTTAGAAAATAAAAAAATGAAGGCTAGAAGATTGGAATTAGAAATTTAAATTAGATATTTTTATTGTATTTTTGCAATCCAAAAAAAGTTACATGTCATCACAAGTTACTCCATACAAAGATTCTGAGTTAGGAAAAAAAGAACAAGTTACACAAATGTTTGATGCTATTTCTGGAAATTACGACGGGTTGAATCGTGTCATTTCTTTCGGGATTGATATCAAATGGAGAAAAAAAGTACTGCAACTTGTTGCAGCAAAAAATCCGAAAACGATATTGGATATTGCTACTGGAACTGGCGACTTAGCAATCTTGATGGCACAAACTTCTGCCGAAAAAATTGTAGGTTTGGATCTATCGCCTGGTATGTTAGAAATTGGAAAAACAAAAATCCTAACTAAGAATCTTTCTGAAAAAATTGAAATGGTTATTGGCGATTCAGAAAAACTTCCGTTTGAGGACAACTCGTTTGATGCCATAACAGTTGCTTTCGGGATTAGAAATTTTGAAACGCTCGAAAAAGGACTTGCAGAAATAAAACGCGTATTGAAACCCACTGGTATTTTTGTGGTTTTGGAAACGTCAAACCCAACAAAATTTCCCTTCAAACAAGGTTATTTTTTTCATACTAAATATATTTTGCCTATTATTGGAAAACTTTTTTCTAAAGACAATGTGGCTTACGATTATTTGTCAGAATCGGCTGCGATTTTTCCTTTTGGAGAAGCTTTGAACAATATTTTTAGAAAAATTGGGTTTATAGATGTGAAAGCCATGCCACAAACATTTGGTGTTGCTACCATTTATACCGCCACTAAAAGCTAATATGAAAACTATTGTAACGTTTATTTTACTTCTTTTTGTTTTGAACTTAAATGCCCAAAACACTAAAAATATGTTTAGTAAAGACCCAATCATTAACCTTGAAAACTGGGACGAATCTAGACTAACATGGGGATATTATCTTGGCTTTAACGCCTATGATTTTAAAATAGATTATAAAGAAGATGTACCCGAAATTCTTGTAGACCAAACAACTGGCTTTAATGTTGGGTTGGTAGGAGATGTTAGACTTCATAAGCATATTAACTTGCGATTTGAACCTGGATTATATTATACACAACGTATTTTAAATTATTCAAATCCACTACTTGTTCGTGACATTGATAAACGACGCGAAGTTAATTCGACCTATATTCATATACCTTTATTATTGAAATTTTCGTCGCAACGCACAGGCAACATTCGCCCTTATTTGCTTGGTGGTGTATCTACGACTTTAAATCTAGCAAGTAACTCCAAAGCTCGTGAAGATAATACCGAGCAACGTTTTCGAGTAAATCAATGGACAAATAACTATGAACTTGGCTTTGGAATAGATTTTTACACACCTTATTTTAAATTTTCACCATCCATTAGAGGTCTTTTCGGGATTAATGATGAGCTTATTCGTGATAACGACGCAAATAGTCCTTGGACAAGCAATATCGAATCCTTAAAAACAAGAGCCGTTTTTATCAATTTTACTTTTCAGTAATCAGTACCGTCTAAACTCACTCAAAATTATTGCCGTGGCTGTTGACACATTCAAACTTTCGGTTTGTTGCAAGTTACCAAATCGTGGTATTGACAAACGATTTTTGATGATTTTTTCTATTTTTTCTGATATTCCGTTACCTTCATTGCCCATTATAATTATTGCTTCTTGAGGAAGTTTTTCTTTGTAAATGTTTTGCCCATCCATAAAAGTGCCAAAAATTGGAAGATATGTTTTTGACAAAAAGGTTTCTAAATCCAGATAACTCACATTGACCCTTGCCAAGGATCCCATCGTGGCTTGAACAACTTTTGGATTATAAATATCAACGGTTTCTTTAGAGCATATAAGTTGTTCAATACCAAACCAATCGCTCAATCTAATTATGGTTCCAAGATTTCCTGGATCGCGAATATCGTCTAAAGCAAGAAGCAATCCTTTTTCGATAATTGGTTTCGCATTTGGTATTTTGAAAACAGCCAAACAATTATTTGGTGTTGAAAGTGCACTTATTTTTTTTAAATCACTTTGAGAAATAACTGTTTTTTTTGAAATTTCGATTGCTTCAAAAATTGCTTCTGTACAATACAAATGTTCCAGCTCAAAATTGGATTCTAGCAGTTCTTGAATTACTTTTACGCCTTCAGCAAAAAAAAGATTGTTTGCCAAACGGTTTTTTTTTTGGTGTAAACTTGAGATTAGCTTTATTTGGTTTTTTGTAACCATAGAAATAATGTACTTTTGAAATAAATTTTAAATTTTCAGTTGAAAAAATATTTTACAAAAATAGCAGTATTTATCTTAATAGGATTATTTTTTTCTGATTGTGATTCTCTCAAAAGAGTTCCTTCAGGAAAACAGTTGCTAACAAACAATGATATTTTTGTAAACGGAAAACCAGAAAAAACGGATGCTATCCAAGATTTGTTGTATCAAAAAGCCAATACTAATATTTTGGGATTCAAACTTAGGCTTAATCTTGCCAATCTTGCCAATCCAAAATACGACTCTTGCTTCAAAGCAAAATTTGCAAACAATCCTGAAAAGTTTAAAAGAATGTCTAAGTTGTTTTCTGCCAAGCAAGTAAACCGTCTTGGCAACTCTTTTTGGTATGCTGGATGGCATAAATTCTGGCTATCAACTGGCGAAAAACCAGTTTTGGTTGATACTTTAAGTGCCAAAAAATCTATAAAAAAATTCAATAATTATTATATCAATCAAGGTTATTTTGACGTAAAAACGAGTTATAAAATTGATTCTATAAGTCCAAAAAAAGCAAAAATAAACTACGATATAAAAACCTATCAGCCGTATTTCATAGATTCTGTACAAGCGGCTATAACTTCGCCAAAGTTAGATTCAATGTTTGCTCAAAGAAGAGAATTGTCCTTTATAAAATCAAAAGAACGATTTATTTCTGTTAATTTTGAAAAAGAACGAAGCCGAATTACTTCTTATTTCCGAAATAATGGTGCCTTTTTATTTCAGCCAAACTATGTCAATTTTGATATTGATACCGTTGGAACAAACAAGAAAGTAAATGTAACCCTCAAAATAAATGATTATTCGTTTCGCGAAGGCGATTCGACTAAAACTGAACCTTTTAGAATTTATAAGATCAGTGAAGTAAACATCATTACCGACTATAAAGCATCCTTGAAAAACAAAACTATAACTGATAGTACAAGCTACAATAACTTTAACTTATATAGTTTTGAAAAACTAAAATACCGCCCAAAAGCCATTACAGATGCTATTTTTATAACCAATGGAAGCTTGTTTGCTGATTCTAAAACCACGCTTACCTCTAGATATTTGAGTAATCTTCGGGTTTTTAATTATCCCTCAATTACTTACAGTTTTGATAAAAATGACACATTAAACAATTCACTTATTGCCAATATATATCTTACTCCAAAGAAAAAATATGGATTTGCTACTAACCTGGATGTAACCAGATCAAATATTCAAACACTTGGCTTGCAGTTTTCTCCTTCTTTTTCGATACGAAATGTTTTTAATGGTGCCGAAACTCTAGAGTTTGCCATACGCTACAATATTGGTTCCTCAAAAAGTTTGGCCAATCCCAAAGATCAATTTTTTAACGTCTTGGAATACGGTCTAGATATGAAGCTAAATTTTCCAAGAATATTAATGTTTTTTAATACCGAAAAAATTATTCCGAAAAAGATGATTCCGTCCACAAATTTATCGGTTGGTTTTTCTAAACAAGAAAATATAGGGTTGGATAAAGAAAATTTAACAGCCTCTTTTTCTTATAATTGGACTCCAAAAACAAACACCAGTGCCAAACTCGATTTGTTTAATATTCAGTTTATAAAAAATATTAATGTTGGTAATTATTTCCAAGTTTACAGCGCATCGTATGACAAACTAAATAAGTTGGCAATCGATCTCGAAGCAAATCCAACCTATTTTGAAGACGACCAACTAATTGTTGAAGCAGGAATAAACGGGTTTGTAAATGATGCATTTAATGGATTTTTGCCAAAAACAGCAACAGATAAAGATAAGAAAACCATATCGAGCATACTCGAGCGAAGAGATCGACTAACTGAAAATAATTTGATTTTTTCTTCTATTTTTCAATTTTCTGAAACTACAAAAAAAGAAATTCAAGATGAAAATTTTTATGTTTTTAGAACCAAATTAGAATCGGCAGGAAATTTTTTGTCAGTAATTGCTAATGCTTCCAAACAACTCAAGAACCAAAACGGTAGCAATACATTTCTAGAAGTTGAATACTCACAATATTTTAAAACAGAACTAGAGTATGTAAAACATTGGGATTTGCAAAATAAAAAAATTATTGCATTCAGAAGTTTTTTAGGAATTGCAGTGCCTTACGGAAATTCAAAAAACATTCCTTTTTCACGAAGTTATTTTGCCGGAGGATCAAACGATATAAGAGCATGGCAACCCTACAGTTTAGGTCCAGGGAAAAGTGGTGGCGATTTTGACTTTAATGAAGCCAATCTAAAACTAACTTTGAGTGCCGAATTCCGCTTTAATATTTTTGGTAAGTTTAATGGTGGTTTGTTTGCAGATGCAGGAAATATTTGGAACGTTTTTGATGACATTGAAGACAAAGACTATACTTTTAACAACCTTAACTCGCTACAAGATATTGCAATAGGCACAGGATTAGGACTTCGTTACGATTTTGGCTTTTTTGTTTTGAGAGGCGATTTGGGTTTTAAAACCTACAATCCAGCACTTGATGACCAACAAAAATGGTTTAAAGAATTGAATTTTGCAAAATCGGTTGCAATTATTGCAATAAATTATCCGTTCTAAATCAAGAAATTATTAAGTTTGTAAATTAAACAAAAAACAACTAACAAATGGCTCATAACATAAAACCCGGAGTAGCAACAGGAGATGAAGTTCAAGCAATTTTTGCTTACGCAAAAGAAAAAGGATTTGCTCTTCCTGCTGTAAATGTAACTGGATCAAGTACAATCAACGGCGTTCTAGAAACTGCTGCCAAACTCAACGCACCAGTAATTATTCAGTTTTCTAATGGTGGCGCACAATTTAACGCTGGTAAAGGCCTTAAAAACACTGATGAAAAAAGTGCCATCGCTGGCGGAATTGCAGGCGCATTAAGTATTCATGCCCTTGCCGAAGCCTACGGAGCAACAGTAGTATTGCATACCGATCATTGTGCTAAAAAATTATTACCTTGGATAGATGGTTTGCTTGATGCCTCAGAAAAACATTTTGCTGCGACTGGAAAACCGTTGTATTCGTCGCACATGATTGACCTTTCGGAAGAGCCAATCGAAGAAAATATCGAAATTTGCAAAACCTATTTGGCGCGTATGAGCAAAATGGGAATGACATTAGAAATCGAACTTGGTATTACTGGTGGCGAAGAAGATGGTGTAGATAATAGCGATGTGGACAGCTCTAAACTCTACACACAACCAGAAGAAGTAGCGTATGCGTATGAAGAATTAATGAAAATTTCTCCTCGATTTACCATTGCAGCAGCTTTCGGTAACGTTCATGGTGTGTACAAACCTGGCAACGTAAAATTGACCCCGAAAATCTTAAAAAATTCGCAAGATTATGTACAAAATAAATTCAATACAGGACATAATCCTGTAGATTTTGTTTTTCATGGCGGATCGGGTTCTACATTAGAAGAAATAAGAGAAGGAATCTCGTACGGAGTTATAAAAATGAATATTGATACTGATTTGCAATTTGCCTTTACAGAAGGAATTCGGGATTATATGGTAAACAATATTGATTATTTGAAAACACAAATTGGATCGCCAGATGGTGCCGATTCTCCAAACAAAAAACATTATGATCCAAGAAAATGGGTTCGTGAAGGCGAAGTAACATTCAATACCAGATTGGAACAAGCTTTTGCCGATTTAAATAATATCAATACATTATAAATAGGTTATGTGTTATAAGTTATGGGTTCACACTAAACTCACAACTCATAACTTGTAACTCATAATTAAAAAACTATGAGTTGGTTTAAAAGAAAAGAAAAAGGAATTACTACGGCTACTGAAGATAAAATGGATGTTCCAAAAGGACTTTGGTACAAATCTCCTACCGGAAAAGTTATCGATGCCGAAGAACTAGCTAGAAATTTATGGGTAAGTCCAGAAGATGGTTTTCATGTACGCGTTGGAAGCAAGGAATATTTCGAAATCTTGTTTGACGATAACGAGTTTAAAGAATTGGACAAAAACATGACTTCCAAAGATCCTTTGGGATTTGTAGATACCAAAAAATATGCCGACAGACTTAAAGATGTAGTTGCTAAAACAGGATTGAAAGATGCCGTACGAACAGGTGTTGGAAAATCAAAAGGAAACGATTTGGTGGTTTGTTGTATGGATTTTGCCTTTATTGGAGGCTCAATGGGCGCCGTTGTTGGTGAAAAAATTGCACGAGGAATCGATCACGCCATAAAAACCAAAACACCGTTTGTAATGATTTCCAAATCTGGTGGAGCCCGTATGATGGAAGCGGCATATTCGTTAATGCAATTAGCAAAAACTTCTGCAAAATTAGCACAGTTGGCAGATGCTCAAATACCTTATATTTCGTTATGTACCGACCCAACAACAGGAGGAACAACAGCTTCCTATGCCATGTTGGGAGATATTAATATTGGCGAACCTGGGGCATTAATTGCTTTTGCGGGACCACGAGTAGTGCGGGACACAACTGGTAAAGATTTACCAGAAGGTTTCCAAACATCAGAGTTTTTATTGGAACATGGTTTCCTTGATTTTATAGCACAACGAAAAGAATTAAAAGACAAAATTAACTTATATATTGATTTGATATTGAATCAGAATATAAGGTAAAAAAATTTAATAATTCATCAAAGCCACACGAACGTTGTGGTTTTTTTTTGTCTATTACATTCCGCTTCTAATCGCTTCTACAGGATCTAAATTCGAAGCAGAAATTGCGGGTAAAATACCTGAAATCAATCCGATAAGTGCCGCGAGCGTAGTACCTAAAATTATGTTTCCTAAACTCAAGATAAATTCAAACTCAACGACTTTGGTCAAAACTATGGATATAATCCAAACCAAAAACAAACCAATCAAACCACCAATAACACAAAGTATTACCGCTTCAAACAAAAACTGAAACAAAATAAATTTATTTTTGGCACCTAATGATTTCTGAATTCCAATAAGGTTGGTGCGCTCTTTTACAGATACAAACATAATATTGGCTATCCCAAAACCACCAACTAGCAACGAAAAACTTGCAATTATCCAACCTACAACTTTCATTTGGTCTACAATTCCGTCCAGAAAATTTGTAAAACCAGACAATATATTTATAAAAAAATTATCAATTTCTCCAGTTTTTACGCCTCGCAAAGCCCGAATTTTTTGAGATAAATCGGCTTTAAACGCCTCAATGTCGATATCTTTTATCGGTTTTAAAACGACTACAGGCGTCAAAAAATCAGTATTGTCGCCGTATAATTTTCGTAAAAAATTAGAAGGCAAAAAGACTGACAAGTCATTATTATCACCCAAAATGCCTTGGCCTTGCTTTTTGAGAACGCCAATAACATTAAATTTCCGACCATAAATTCGAACATCTTTGCCTATTGGATCAGAATTTTCAAAAAGCTTTTGAGCTACTTCAAAGCCCAAAACTATAAGAGGTAATCCCGAATTTGATTCGGATTCGTTATAAAATCGCCCTTGCTGAAAATCGAGTTTCTGAATATCATCAAACTCATCAGAAACTGGAACAACATTAAGATTACTCACGGTATTCGACTCGTACTTTATGCTTTCAGGTTGCGTGAAATATTGAAAACAAACATTTTCGACATTTTTTAAATTTGATTTTAAATACAAATATTCTTCGTAAGAAACATCCGGAAATTGTTCGCGTTTCCATTTCGGAATTTGAGACGGACCGAACGAAAAACGCATTAAATAAATGGTGTTTTTATCCAAACTACTCAACTCGCCTTTAATTTTTCGATCCAAAGAATCGACAGCTGCCAAAACAGCAATTATGGAAAAAATACCAATTGTTATTCCGAGCAAAGATAATAGCGTGCGTAACTTATTGCTTACCAAAGCGTTTTTGGCAAAACTGAAACTTTCTGATAAAAGGCGGAAGTAAACGAGCATTTATATTGGTTTGGTATTTCTAATTTGGGGTATTATATTGATAAAATTAAATACTTGTCAAATCTACAAATTATATGATTATCGAATTGAGAAAATATCTAATTAAAATGTACTTTTGCAAAACACAACTATTTTTACAAATGAGTACTACAAAAAAAATTAATTCGGCCTTAATTTCTGTTTTTTCAAAAGAAGGATTAGAGCCAATTGTTAGACTACTAAACCAACAAAATGTTACAATTTACTCCACAGGTGGCACCGAAGAGTTTATAAAAAATCTTGGTTTTCCTGTAATTCCAGTAGAAGAAGTGACTGATTATCCTTCTATTTTGGGCGGACGTGTAAAAACATTGCACCCAAAAGTTTTTGGTGGTATTCTAAACCGTCAAGACAATTCAAGCGATGTTGCACAAATGGAAGAATTCAATATTCCGCAAATAGATTTGGTTATTGTCGATTTATATCCGTTTGAAGCAACAGTAAAATCGGGCGCTTCTGAAAGTGATATTATTGAAAAAATTGACATTGGCGGCATTTCTTTAATTAGGGCTGCAGCCAAAAATTTTCAAGATACCGTAATCGTTTCTTCAATGGAACAATATGGTTTGTTTTTGGAAATGCTTTCGTCCCAAAACGGATGTACAACCATAGAAAATAGAAAACTTTTGGCGCTAAAAGCGTTTAATGTAACATCGCATTACGACACGGCAATTTTTAATTTTTTCAATGCAAATCATAACGAAGCAGTTTTAAAAATAAGCGAACAAAAAGGACAAATCTTGCGTTACGGCGAAAATCCACATCAAAAAGGTTTTTTCTTTGGCGCTTTTGATGCTATGTTTGATAAAATTCATGGCAAAGAATTGTCGTACAACAACTTACTCGATGTTGATGCGGCCGTAAATTTAATTTTCGAATTCAAAAATGATAATCCCACATTTGCAATTCTGAAACACAACAACGCTTGCGGATTGGCAACTAGAAAAACCATACTTGAAGCTTACAATACGGCTTTAGCTTGCGATCCAACTTCAGCATTTGGTGGTGTTTTGATTTCGAATTCCAAAATTGACATAGCAACTGCCAACGAAATCAACAAACTTTTTTGCGAAGTTGTTGTAGCTCCAAGTTATGAAGATGAAGCGATTTCTATTTTATCTGAAAAGAAAAATCGCATTATTTTGATTCAAAAAGAAGTTGAAATGTCTGCAACTTCTGTTCGAACTTGTTTGAACGGTGTTTTGGTTCAAGATAAAAATTTGAAAACAGATACTAAAACCGACCTAAAAACCGTTACTAATATAACGCCAACTGAAAAAGAAATTGACGATTTGATTTTCGCTTCTAAAATTTGTAAAAACACCAAATCGAATACCATTGTTTTTGCCAAAAACAGAACATTAATTTCATCAGGAACTGGACAAACATCTCGTGTAGACGCTCTTAATCAAGCAGTTGACAAAGCTAAAAATTTTGGATTTGATTTGAAAGGAGCTGTAATGGCAAGTGATGCTTTCTTTCCGTTTCCAGATTGTGTGGAACTTGCAAAAAATGCAGGAATCACAGCCGTTATTCAGCCTGGTGGCTCGATAAAAGACGAATTGAGTATCAATTATTGCAACAAAAATAAACTTGCAATGGTATTTACAGGAACACGTCATTTTAAACATTAATTTGTTTAACTTTGTGCGTTAAAATTGATATACTACTTAAACACATATAAATAACTATGGGATTCTTTGATTTCATGACCGAGGATATTGCGATAGATCTTGGTACCGCAAACACATTAATCATTCACAACGATAAAGTTGTTATTGATAGTCCATCTATTGTTGCACGAGATAGAATTACTGGAAAAATAATTGCCGTTGGTAAAGAAGCCAACATGATGCAAGGGAAAACCCACGAAAATATAAAAACAATTCGTCCACTTAAAGACGGAGTTATTGCCGATTTTGATGCTTCGGAAAAAATGATCAATATGTTTATTAAAAGCATACCAGCATTAAAGAAAAAAATGTTCACACCTGCACTTCGTATGGTAGTTTGTATACCATCTGGAATTACCGAAGTAGAAATGCGCGCTGTAAAAGAAAGTTGCGAGCGTGTAAACGGAAAAGAAGTGTACCTAATTCACGAACCGATGGCTGCAGCAATTGGTATCGGAATCGACATTATGCAACCTAAAGGAAACATGATTGTGGATATAGGTGGTGGTACAACCGAAATTGCGGTTATTGCACTTGGCGGAATTGTTTGTGACAAATCGGTAAAGATTGCGGGTGATGTTTTCACTAATGATATAATTTACTACATGCGTACCCAACACAATCTTTTTGTTGGAGAAAGTACAGCCGAAAAAATAAAAATAAATGTTGGAGCTGCTTTAGAAGAATTAGAAACGCCACCAGAAGATATGTCTGTTCAAGGTCGAGATTTATTGACAGGAAAACCAAAACAAGTTGATGTTTCCTATCGCGAAATTGCAAAAGCACTCGACAAATCGATACAACGAATTGAAGATGCCGTGATGGAAACACTATCGCAAACACCACCCGAATTAGCAGCAGATATCTATAATACAGGTATTTATCTTGCTGGCGGAGGATCTATGTTGCGAGGATTGGACAAACGTATTTCTCAAAAAACAGATTTGCCAGTTTATATTGCAGAAGATCCGCTCCGTGCCGTTGTTCGTGGTACAGGAATGGCACTGAAAAACATTCCGAAGTTTAGAAGCATCCTTATAAAATAAATTCCAAGTTTTAAACTCCAAATTCTAAAAATTATAATTTAAATGCTTTTTGGAATTTGGAATTTGAGATTTTAATTTTTTAAATACTATGCAGCAAATATTTTTTTTTATATTTAAAAACAGCTATCGATTGCTGTTTTTGCTGCTTTTGGCAACTTCATTATCATTAACAATTCAATCCCACTCGTACCACAGAAGCAAAGTAATAAGTTCGTCAAATTTTGTGGTAGGAAGTGTATATTCACAAATTAATGCTGTCGAAGAATATTTCAATTTACGCTCTCAAAATGATGAGTTGGCTTTTGAAAATGCGCGCCTAAAAAGTTTACTTTTCAATAAAAAAAATACAACAGAAGTCAATTTAAAACCAGCAGAAATTGAAGGAATCAATACAACTAATGTTATTATTTCTAAAGTAATCCACAACACCTTCAACACCCGAGAAAACTATCTTACAATTAATTCTGGCGAAGCCAAAGGCATAAAGCAAGATATGGGAGTTATTAACAGCGCAGGTATAATTGGTATTGTGGATCGCACTTCCAAAAATTATGCAACAGTATCAAGCATCCTTAATGTAAAATCGCAAATAAATGCTAAACTAAAAAAATCCAACCATTTTGGTTCTTTAATTTGGAACGGAAAAAGTACTGGATTTGTGCAACTTATAGACGTGCCTCGTCTGGCGTCCATACGAAAAGGAGATACTATTGTAACTGGCGGACAATCGGTTATTTTTCCAGAAAATATAGGCATCGGAACAATTGATAAAATTTTGATTGACAATCAAACCAATTATTATACTATAAATGTAAAATTGTTTAATGACATGACCAATTTAGGTTATGTTTATGTTTTGAAAAGCAAAGACAGTGCAGAAATTATTAAGTTAGAAAAAAAGGAAGATGAGTAGTACCGTATTACTAAATATTGCCCGATTTTTTTTGTTGCTTTTTGCTCAAGTATTGATATTTAACAAGATTAACTTTAATGATAAGATAAATCCTTATCCCTATATTTTATTTCTAATTTTATATCCTGTTAACACAAATAAAACTAGTTTTCTTGTCGCAAGTTTTCTATTAGGATTACTTGTCGATATGTTCTTTGACTCTGGTGGAGTTCATGCATCAGCTTGTCTGGTTTTGGCTTTTTTGCGCCCTTATATCTTCAAATTTGCCTTTGGGTTGAGTTATGAATATCAAACTGTAAAACTAAATGATGTATTAACACCACAACGTTTTACATTTATTGTAGTTGCTGTCTTATTGCATCATTTTATTTTATTTTTGTTAGAAATTTTTCAAGTAAGTTTTATTTTTGAAATACTTTGGAAAACACTATTAAGTGCTATTTTTACCATCATTGTTTGTATCGTTATTATTTACTTAATTAAGCCCAACAGACGATGAGAAAATCTTTACTTCCTACGATTATTATTATCGCAACAGGACTTATCGTTTTGCGCCTTTTTTACTTACAAATTATTGATGATTCACTTCGATTAAAATCTGATAATAACGCTATCAAAATCATTTATGATTATCCAGAACGAGGTTATATTTATGATCGTAACGGAAAATTAATGGTGGCCAACCAGCCTTCGTATGATATTATGGTAACGCCTCGCGATGTAAAAAAAATAGATACGTTGGAGTTTTGTAGATTAATAAATATAACAAAAGCAGATTTTGACAGAATTCTAAAAAAAGCAATTGTGTATAGTCCACGATTGCCATCGGTTTTTTTACCACAGCTAAACAAACTTGAATACGCGGCCTTACAAGAAAAAATGCGAAAATTTTCGCCAGGATTCGAAATTGTAAAACGTTCCTTACGCGATTATCAAGTAAATGTCGGGGCCAATGTCTTTGGATCTATTGCACAAGTAAGTCCAAAGTTTATAGAAACCAATCCTTACTATAATAGTGGCGATTTGATAGGAAAACAAGGTGTTGAAGAAAGTTATGAAGCGGTACTTCGAGGTATAAAAGGAGTTAAATACCGTCAAAAAAACAAATACAATAAAGACATCGGAGCTTATAAAGAAGGAGAATTTGATACTGTCGCAGTTCGTGGTGAAGATATCACATTAACAATAGATGCTATACTACAACAATATGGCGAAGAATTAATGAAAAACAAACGAGGCGGCATTGTAGCACTTGAACCCCGCACTGGAGAAATTCTGGCCTTGGTAACCGCTCCATCGTATGATCCAGCAATTTTAGTTGGTCGCCAAAGATCAAGAAATTATACCAATTTGTATAATGACTCTGTTGCAAAACCACTTTATGATAGAGGATTGCTAGCCGAATATCCCCCAGGTTCTCCATTTAAAATAATAACGGGATTAACTGCATTACAAGAAGGTGTTATTGACGAGCAAACTACTTTTATGTGCTATCATGGCTTTAGTTATGCGCGAGGTCGCTTTATGAGATGTCACGGTCGAGGGCCTCACCAACTTCACAACGGAATTTATAATTCGTGCAATGCCTACTTTGGAAATACTTATATGCGAACCATTAATAAGTACAAAGACATCAATACATCTGTAGATATCTGGAGCAATCATGCCAAAAGCTTTGGACTTGGAGCATTTATGGGCTACGATTTGCCTACTGGACGTAGAGGTAAAATTCCGTCTTCAAAAACCTATAAAAAAATGTATCCTAATGGTGGCTGGAGAAGCACTGCCATAGTATCCAACGCCATAGGACAAGGAGAAGTTTTGGCAACACCAATTCAGCTTGCCAATATGATTGCAACTGTAGCAAACGAAGGCTATTATTATACACCGCATATTATCAAAAAAATTAAAGGTCAAAAAATAGATGCAAAATTTACTACCAAACACAAATCTACGGTTGAAAAAAAATATTTTAAACCCGTAATAAATGGCTTGTTTGATGTATATAATAAAGGAACTGCAAGTAGTCTTAGGGTAGAAGGACTAGAAATTTGCGGAAAAACTGGAACCGCAGAAAATTATGCAAAAGTGTTTGGTAAACGAGTAAAATTAAAAGATCACTCCATTTTTGTAGCTTTTGCACCAAGAGAAAATCCAAAAATTGCCATTGCTGTTTTTGTAGAAAATGGCGGTTTTGGTGCCACCATTGCTGGCCCGATTGTATCGTTGATGATTGAGAAATATTTGAAAGGAAAAATAACCCGAAAAGATCTTGAAACACGAATACTCGCCAAAAGTCTTCAAGGAGAATACAATCGATTTGTTAAAAAAGATTTAGATTCTTTAGTAATTGAAAAAGCATTAAAAAATCTCGAACTTGAAAAAGCAATCGAGAAGAAAGCAGATACTATACAACAATAAAACTAGGTTTCAAATAAAATGAAAAATCAAAGTGTAAGTAGTAACATAGACTGGATTATTGTTGGCATTTATTGCACAATGGTTATAATGGGTTGGTTAAATATTTACTCTTCTTCGTTGGCAGAAAATGAAAATAGTTTCTACGATATGTCTCAATTTTATGGCAAACAACTATTTACAATCGTATTAACAATACCATTGGTTATCATGGTACTTTCTGTTGACAGTAAATTTTACGAACGTTTTTCGGTAGTTATTTTTGGAATTTCATTACTAGCCATTGCAGGATTATTCCTTTTCGGAAAAGAAGTAAACGGGCAACGCAACTGGTATTCCTTTGGATCTTTCGGGATACAACCCTCAGAGTTTGCAAAGTTTGCCACCGCTTTAGCACTTGCAAAATACTTGAGTGATGTACAAATAAATTTAAAAAATCTAAACCATCAAATTATTGCATTGGCCATTATTATCCTGCCTGTATTGCTAATTGTACCACATGATCCAGGTAGCGCACTTATCTATTTTGTGTTTTTCTTTGTACTCTACAGAGAAGGTTTGCCGTCTTGGTACTTGTGGGTTGGCTTGGTAGCCATTATTCTGTTTGTTATGAGCTTATTGATGCAGCCCATTTATATCATAATTATTGCTTTTCTTGTTATTGCTTTTATACATTATAAAAGCCGAATAATAGATAGAAACCTCATCATGAGCGGCATTGTGTTGATCCTTATTTCTGCCTTTACATTCTCTACAAGTTATGTATTTGATACTGTTTTAAAACAACACCATCGCGACCGCTTTAATATTTTACTCGGTAGACAAGTAGATATGAAAGGTGTTGGGTATAACATCAACCAATCCAAAATTGCAATAGGATCTGGAGGCTTTTTCGGAAAAGGCTATCTCGAAGGCACCCAAACCAAAGGCGGCTTTGTGCCCGAGCAACATAGTGATTATATATTTACAACCGTTGGCGAAGAATGGGGTTTTCTAGGATCTCTTATCGTTATTGGCTTGTTTTTGGCTTTAATTTTTCGGATTATTTATCTTTCCGAAAGACAAAAAACCAAGTTTAGCCGAATTTTTGGCTACTGTGTCGCTTCCATTTTGTTCATTCACTTTTTTGTAAATATCGCCATGGTGTTAGGAATTTTTCCAACCATTGGCGTGCCACTTCCCTTCTTCTCCTATGGAGGTTCCAGCCTTTGGGCTTTTTCTATTTTATTATTTATTTTCTTGAAAATGGATGCCAATAAGGTTAATGAGTGGTAAGTTTTTTTGAAGCTAATCGCGCTGTCATTCCAATCTTTTTTACAGTTTTGCCACCTCGCAAGCTCAGGGCAAAACTGTAAAAAAGGATTTTCCCTTCCATCACGGCTAAAAAGCCCAATCCTTATAACTACTACTTTTCTCTAATTGATTTTCCATAGTATCCTCAAGCTTCGGGAAGAAGTTAATTCCTGTTTTTTTCTCGATTTCATCTACCGAAACTACAAATTCAAACAGTGGTTTTTCACTATCTTCATTGGGTAATAAAAATCCAATCATTTTATACTTTCCCTTTACATTTGACACCAACACTTTATAAAAATACTCAGGAATAGCAACATCTTCGGTGCCAATTGACTGTAAACCGTCTTCAAGAACGCCACCAGTTATTACATACAATCCTTCGTATTTGTTAGCCCAATAACGCACTTTTTGTTCTAGATTATTCCAAATACCCGAATTAAAATCATGATCTTGAGGCGAAATATTTGAAGTGAAAAATGTTTCATCAAACGCCGCTTTCGAAAATTTCATGTCGCCGGCAGGACAGAGATGTCCTTTATCATAACCCGATTTTCTGTAATTTCTCCAATCTGCCGATCCTGTTTTTACTTTTGGATCTTCAATAAAATAAGGACGTTCAAAATCATGTGAGGCAAAACGACCTTTTTTTAACTCATAGGCAACCCATTCGGCTTGTTCATACTCTTCCCTATACGACAACGTATAATTATCATGAACAACAATTTGATTGGAGGTAGATGTTGGCAAAAAATCAAACCCTTTAGTACTAGTTGCTTCTTTTTGAAACGTATTTGAAGACTTCTCTTCATTAACAGGTGCATTATTGACGTTTTCAATATTATTTTTTTGATTACAAGAAACCATAATTTGTAAAACAAATAGTGCAAAGAAAGATTTAAGAATGAAACTTTTCATGTTTTTTTAAGAATTTATGTCTAAAATTTTATACGTTTGTAAATATAAATGATAATTAACTTTTTAATACAATTTTAAAATAAATAAAATGAAATCAATAAAAATACTAGTTGCTTCCATAGCAATGTTTGGCTTACAAAATAGTATAGCGCAAGAAACCAAGACATTAGAGACTGTAAAGGACACGCTTGTTACTAAAATTGTAGACCTTGATGCACAAAAAGCTGCAGAAAAACAGCGTATTGAAGCTGATCTAAAAAAACAGAAAGAGGCATTAAAAGAAAAAGAAAGAGCCGAAAAAGACCGTCTTAATGCAATAAAAGACAACGAAAGAGCTGAAAAAGAACGCGAAAACGCCGAAAAAGATAACGAGCGCGCTGAAAAAGAAAGAGAAAAAGCCGAAAAAAACAGAGAAAAAGCTCAAAAAGAAAGAGATAAAGCAGAAAAAGAAAAGGAAAAAGCTGCCAAAAAATTAGAAAAAGCCGAAGCAAAAATTGCAGATCAAGAAAAAGACATCGAAAAATTAAACAAGAAACAAGAAAAAGCCGAAAAAGAATTGGATAAAATGCAATCTAAATTCGATAAAAATGTTTCAAAAGGAAAATTTTCTGATGTAGAAGAACAAAAAGAGCGTGTAAAATTGACCAAACAACAATTGAAAATTAAAGAAATTGAAGAAGATATTGTTAAAGAAAAAAAACGTCTAGAAAAACTTAAAAGATAATAAAAACGCCACCTTCGGGTGGTTTTTTTATAATAGGCTGATTACAAATACTCAAAATAACAACTTGTAGCTATAGAATTACTAAAAAAAATAAAAATTTTCAACCTACCTATCCGTTTTTTTTATAATTTTGATAAAACTTCTAACACAAATAACTATGTCTAAAAAAACCCTCTACCTCTTAGGCATTCTCGGAACCATCTTGTTAGGTACTTTCCTGTACAACAGTATGTGTTGCCAAGATTGCAATAAGGAAAAAGAAATCGACAAAAATCAAGTAGTAGTAGCTACAGATAATGTCGAAGCAAACAATTTTAAAATTTCTGGAACTGATTTTAACTACGATTGTGCCAACAATTTTAAGTTTTTATCCAACGATTTCAAAAACATTCAACCCGTTGACGAATGTGTCAATCTAGGAATTAACAATTTGAAAGCGTATTTTGACAAAAACCCTAACGGAAAAATTGCCATTACGGGTTATGCTCTAAACAGCGAAAAAAATACGTCTGCATTTCCGAATCTTGGTTTAGCCAGAGCAAATGATTTGAAAGATTATTTCATTTCCAAAGGTATTGCTTCCAATAGGTTTGACCTCAAAGGCGAGCTTCGAGATGCATGGAAAGTAGACAAAGATACCGTTTATGGTCCAGCCGATTTTAATGTTTTTGCTCCCGAAGCAACAGATGCAAAAGTAGATTGGGCAGCAATAAAAGCTAGCTATAACGCTGCACCACTTACGCTTTATTTCAATACTGGTCAAGCCGAAATAAATTTGACTCCAGAAGAAAGACAGAAAGTTGCCGACTTAGTTAAATATCTTGATAATGTAGCAGGTTCTAAATTGAGTACCGTAGGTCATACAGATAGTGCTGGTAAAAGAGAAAACAACATCAAGTTAGGTCTTGGAAGAGCCGAATTTGCAAAAGCGTATTTATCTAAAAATGGTGTTGCCAACGACCGAATTGAAGCATCATCTAAAGGTCCAGATGAGCCAATTGCAGACAACAATACGCCTGATGGAAAAGCAAAAAACAGAAGAACAGTAGTTACAATTAAATAATAAATCAATTAAAAAAATAAAATTATGGGAATCCCTTGTATATTAATTCCAGCACTAGTAGGTCTAATTTCTGGAGTATTAGGTTATTTGTTAGGAAAAATGTTTTCTAATGGTGGCGATAATAGCAGTTCACTTTCATTACAATCAGATTTGGATGCATGTAGAGCCAACTCAAAAACATTGTCTGCAAGAATCAGTTCGTTAGAAGCAGATCTTGCTTCAGCCAAAGCAAGTGCATCCGCCAACGTGCAATCCTTTGCCGCTTCAGTAGCGACAGCAACAGCTGGAGTAGCAGCAATTACTTACGATGGTGACAAAGCATTTTCTGTTTTAGGAAAAAAATGGAAACAAGACGATCTTAAAATCGTAGAAGGAATTGGTCCAAAAATTGAAGAATTGTATCATGCTGCTGGCGTAAAAACATGGAAAGCATTGTCTGAAACTTCAGTAGAAAAATCGCAAGCTATCTTGGATGCCGCTGGCGAAAGATACAAAATTCACAACCCATCAACTTGGGCAAAACAAGCAGAGATGTGTTATCTTGGTCAATGGAACGAGCTAAAAGCTTGGCAAGATACGCTAGATGGCGGAAAAGAATAATTTATTAAAATTCTAATCATAGAATTTGATCAAAAATATCCCAGCTAGAAATAGTTGGGATTTTTTTATGCAGCGCATTTTTTTGTTTAACTTTTTTGTACTTTTGTCAAACAAAATATGAAAAATGAAAAAACTACTATTTTTACTACTAGCACAAACCTTATTTTTACAAGCCCAAAACAAAGGCTCTATTTCTGGATATGTCTTTGACGAATTTGGAAAGCCAATTTCTCAGGCATCAATAATTATCGAGAACTCTGATAAGAAAGCAACTTCAGATAATTCTGGATTCTTTAAAATTGAAGATGTAACTCCTAAAAGTTATAACATTTCGGCTTCGGCAATAAATTATGAAGCTGATGCAAAGTTTAATTTTATCATCAAATCAGTTGGTAATAATGATTTAATTTTCAATCTAAAAGCAGTTACAAAAAACTTAGAGGAAGTTGTTGTTACCAAAAATCCTTTCAAACGAAAAAAAGAAACACCTTTATCCATCCAAAGTTTGTCGCCTGTAGAAATTGCAAGTTATCCTGGCGGAAATAATGATATTGCCAAAGTAGTACAATCGCTTCCTGGCGTTTCAGGATCAGTAGGTGGCTTTCGTAACGACGTGATAATTCGCGGTGGCGCACCCAACGAAAATGTGTACTATTTGGACGGCATAGAAATTCCAAACATCAATCACTTTAGCACTCAAGGAAGTGCTGGTGGACCAGTAGGAATGTTAAATGTGTCGTTTATAGACGGCGTTACACTTTCGTCATCTTCGTTTGAAAGTAAATATGATAATGTTTTATCGGGTGTTTTACAGTTCAATCAAAGAAAAGGAAATAACAAAAAATTTCAAGGAAATGCTCGTATAAGTGCTAGTGAGGCGGCTTTGACAGTTGAAGGACCACTTTTTAAAGGCAAAAACGAATCAGCAAACACCACCTATATTGCTTCTGTTCGTAGAAGTTACTTGCAATTTTTATTTGAAGTAATTGGCCTACCTATTCGACCTGATTATTGGGACTACCAATACAAATTGAATCATAAAATTAATGAATTTAACGAAATCAATTTTCTTGGAATTGGCTCAATCGATGATTTTTCGGTAAAAAAACCAAAAGAATTCAGTTTGCAACAGCAATCGTTTTTGGAACAAGTGCCAATTATTAAACAATGGAGTACTACTTCAGGACTAAGCTGGAAAAAAAGATTCAAAGACAGTTCTGGTTTTATGCTGAACTCTATTAGTGCCAATGTTTTAAATAATAATTTTAGACGTTATAACGATAACGAAAATTTAGAAGGATTGTATTTTACAAATAATTCTAAAGAAACAGAAATTAAATTTCGCAATGAAGTTACCAAAAATATTGCCGACTGGAAATTGGTGGCTGGTTTTAATATCATTAATGCCAATTATTCTAATACAACTGAAATTTTATTAGCCAATCTTGCCTATGAAACCAAATTTAACTTTATAAAATATGGTTTGTTTGCTCAAGCTTCTACTACTTTACTCAACGACCGATTAGATGTTTCTTTTGGTTTCAGAACCGATGCTAACACTTTTACAACACAAAAAAATCAACTTTATAAAACTTTTTCTCCTAGAATGTGCTTATCTTATGCTTTGACGGAAGATAAAGATTGGCGCATTAATGCCACCTTAGGAAATTATTATAAAATCCAGCCTTACACCGTTTTAGGATATAAAAATAATACAAATGAGTTTGCCAATAAAGATGCCGATTATACAGGTGTTAAGCATTATGTTTTGGGCGTTAGCAAATCCATAAACAAAACGACACAAGTAAGCGTTGAGGGTTTCTATAAAAAATATGGTCATTATGCAGTTTCTATAAACGATGGCGTGTCGTTGGCCAATAAAGGTGGCGATTTTGAAGTGCTAGGAAATGAAGATGTACTCACTGTTGGTAATGGCAAAACCTATGGTTTGGAGTTTACCTACCAACAAAAATTGACTAAAAACTTTTTTGGAATTTTGGCTTATACCCTATTTAGCAGCAAGTTTAATGGTTTAGATAATGTTTACCGATCTTCAGTTTGGGACAGTCGCAATTTGATTTCGTTTACAGGTGGTTACAAATTTAAACGAAATTGGGAAACAGGAATACGCTACCGTTATTCAGGAAAAACGCCTTTTGCACCTGTAAATCAAACACAAACATTAGCAGAATATCCTAATGTTGTTGTGGATTATAATCGTCTTGGCGACGAAAAGCTAAACAATGCGAGCCAACTAGATTTTAGAATTGATAAAAAATGGAATTTCAAAAAATATGCTTTAGATATTTTTATTGACATACAAAATTTATTACAACAAAAAGTACCGAATCCACCACAATATAGTTTAAACAGAAATGAAACTACTGGCGAATTGCTGTTGCCTGAAACTTTGGTTAGAGTACCTGACCAAAAAAGTGCTTCGATACCAACTATTGGTATAATTTTGGATTTTTAAACAAAAGTTGAAACTAATAAAAAAACCGCCAATCTTTTGAAAGGCGGTTTCTTTTTTTTAAAAAGTTATGACTTGATTGTTTTTTTGATTTTAACAATTTTATCAACAACTTTGGTTGTGGTAACACTTTTGGTTTGCAAATCATCTAGAATATTAATGGCTTCTTCCACATAAATATCTTTGGATAAGCTTTCGTGCCAACGATCTCTTTTTTCTTTTAGCGACAAATCTTTTTTCATGGCGTCTTCTTCATAAGGCAAAGACAAAAATTTAAGTGCATTTTGATAGTCGGATATTGCTTTATACTTTTTGGAGGTTTCTTCAATAGCCGCTTGTTCTTTCTTGAAGGTTACCATATTTAAGGAGTAAGTAGTCTCTTTGTCACGAGAATCAATCCACTTGGCATTTTCTTCAATTAGCTTGAATTTATCGTTTTGCGCCATTCTACCTTTACTATTTTGGATGGCTTTGTCAAAATTTTGTTGTTTGTCCCATACCTTATAATCGGCTGGATCAATTTTATCCCACGGCATGGCGTTTTGCATGTCTCGTTCGCCCATTTTAAGATAAGCATAACGATCTGGCATAGCAATATCACTAGTAACACCTTCAAGTTGTGTAGAGCCGCCGTTGATTCTATAGAATTTCTGTGTTGTAGTTTTTAAAGCACCCATATCACCAAGCTTGCTTCCTCGCATAAGTTGGTTAAGATCCATCACGTTTTGTACTGTTCCTTTTCCATAGGATTGCTTGCTACCTATAACAATAGCACGTTTGTAATCTTGCATGGCTGCAGCCAAAATCTCTGATGCCGATGCCGAAAAACTATTTTGCATGATTACCAAAGGGCCGCCCCATTGCACTTTTTGATCTCTATCATATAGCACTTCTTTCTTACCCGCTGCAGATTTTATTTGAACAATCGGGCCGTCTTCTATAAAAAGTCCGCCGATATCAACAACCGTTTGCAACGATCCACCACCATTATCACGAACATCCATGATAATTCCTTGTACATTTTCTTTTTTGAGACGTTCTACTTCCAACGCAATATCTTTTCCGGCATCGCGACCTGCTTTATCATCAAAATCTATATAGAATTTTGGCAGGTATATTACACCGTATTTGAGACCGTTTTTCTCAATAATACTAGATTTCGCATAAGTTTCTTCAATTTCTACAATATCTCTAATGATCGTTATAATCTTGATTGATCCATCTACTTTTTTTACAGTCAAACGTACTTCGGTTCCTTTTGGACCTTTTATTTTCTTGACAACCTCATCAAGATTCATCCCAACAACATCCACAGGATCTTTTTCGGCTTGTGCTACTTTTATTACAATATCTCCTGCTTCTAGTTCTTTTCCGCGCCAAGCAGGACCGCCAGAAATGAGTTCTGAAATTTCGGTATAATCATTTTTCTTTTGCAAACGTGCGCCAATTCCTTCTAGTTTTCCGCTCATACTCACGTCAAAACGTTCCTTTTCCTCGGGTGCAAAATAGTTGGTATGCGGATCAAAACGAGCCGTAATTGCATTTATGTATACTGAAAACCAGTCGTTTTTGTCTAGTTCGTCAATAAAAGTGAAGTATTCGTTAAGCGATTTTAAACTACTTTCGCGTGTTTCTTTTTCAAGATCATCAAACGATTTTGACTTTAATTCTTTCGATTTATCAGAATCTGGATTGAATAAATCGTCTTTCAATTTACCCTCATTTTTTGCTAATGCTTTCTTGGCTTTATCGCTAACAACACCGTTCTTGAGATCTTCTTGCATTTTTAAACGATCGGTTAACGATGATAAGGTGGAGAGTTTAATTTGCTTGCGCCATTTGTCTTTCAACTCGGCAGTTGAAGTCATAAAAGGCAATTTCTCGTAGTTGGTATTAAAACTTTCGTCTACCGTGTAGTCAAACGGTTTTGCCAAAACCTCTTTATAAAACGCTTTGCTTTCGGTCATGCGCTTCATCAATCTGTCGTAGGTCAAATTGAAGAAAGTCAATTCTTTATTCTTGATTTGGTCGTCTATGGAAGTTTCATATTTTGAAAACTCATCAATATCAGCTTGCAAAAAGAATCGCTTTGAAGGATCTAATGCTTCCACATAATCTTTATAAATTCCTTTCGAAAAAGTATCGTCCATAGCCAATGGTTTGTAATGATAACGCTCGATTACAAACTGCAAAAGCTCCAAAAGGGTTTTGTCTTTTTCGGGATCGTTTGGCGTTGCTTTTGGCATAAAACTCCAAAGTCCAAGGGATAGCGTAACTACAAGAAGTAGTATTTTAAAATGTTTTTTCATAAATTGAAGTATTACATTCATTAAATTTATAAGTAAATGATATAAAAAACTGTGCCATAAATATACTTATTAGCAACAATTTTAAATTTGAATGCTAAAGTAGTAACTCTATTGCAAAGTTGGATTTTTTTAGGATATTTTTTTGAATAAAAAACCCTTTCACAGTTTGAAACTCTGAAAGGGTTTTAGCGAAAATAGTTTTATAATCTATTCTTTTATGATTTTCTCGATTTTACTTCCTTTTTCGGTATTGATTTTTAGAAAATATATTCCGTTGGCTTTTTCGGAAATATCCAATTTATTAGCATTTAAAATTGTTTGTAAAACGCGACCTTGTACATCATACAACGCAATACTTTTGATATTGAAATTGCTATTGACATTGACATTTCCGTTGGTTGGATTTGGAGAAACGTTTATTGAAGTATCTTTTTCGAAAACAGAATTCGACAAACTTTGGAAAACCGTAGTAACCATTCCAGTATCGACAGGCGCATTATAATCGAAATAAATTCCGGCACTTTTTGCCACATTATCTCCAGTAACCAAAGTACTTTTTGATTTAATTTTGAGCAATACATGACCATGACCGCCCGGACCAGCAAGCTGAATATCTTCAAAAATAAATTCTACAACATTTCCTGTAATACGAGCATCAACTGGATTGGATGTGTTGAGTAATTGCAGTGAGTTGATATCAAATTTTGCAGGATCAACAATAGTTTTTACCACGATATTTTCGGCAGGAAAGTTTCCAGTATTTTCAAAATTGATAACATAATGCAAGTATTTGCCAATTTCTGATGGTGCCACGCTGTTGCCTTCAAGACAAGTTATATCGTTTGGATCGAATGATCCTACAACGGTTTGTTTTAGATTAAAAGTATTATCAAGCGGTAAATTATCACTAATCATTGGTGTAATTGATGCGGTAAAAGTAAGCTCGTTACCAATGTTTACCGCTGGTATATCTACTGGCGAATTTATATTTAGTGTTATTGCAACAGACCTACTTTCGAAAGGTAAAAAATTGGTATAATTCCATGTTAATGAGTTAACTGCGAGATTATCTACGGCAGGAATGGCTGATACAAAATCGATTTTTGAATCATCAAAAACAAGATTTACAGCTCCAGACAATGTTTGATTACCTTTGTTTTTATAAACTAATTTATAAGTTGCATCAAATCCTGGTCGTGCTGGTGTTATTGGCGCAAGTACAACTTCAAGATCATGATGCACACCGTTGGCAGAAATACAAAAATCTTGAGTGGCGGTATTATTATTGTTGTCAGCAAAAGGAATTGTTGCTGTTGCTGGCGTGAAATTAAACCAAGTAGGATTTTCAATTTCTGGTGTTATAACGAAACTTCCTGCTTGTGTGTAAAATTTATAATCTCCAGTAGTGCCTGTAAAACTCGCACTAGTATTGGTGCCGTCGTTTATGTTTACTCTAATATTTAGTTGTGATAAATCATCAGCATCGCAACCGTTGTTGTTTGAATCTAATTTTAAGTTACCCAGAATCGTATTATATTGACCGCCCGGTGTAAAAGAACAGTATGAATTTACTGTACAATTAATATAACCATAAAAATTAATTTGCGCTTCTACATCTGCTACTTGTCCAATATCTGCACATATATATTGTAGATTTGGGTTTTCTGCAAAATTTAATTCAGTGATAGACCCATTTTTAATGTTAAGGTATGTTAGGTTATTACTGTCACATTCAAGACCTGTGAGACTGTAACATGTGCTGACATCTAAACTTGATAAATAATCATTTCCACTACAAGAAAAAACAGTTAAATACTGCAATCCATTTACATTTACATTATTAAGATTTGGATTACTATTAAGAAAAAGTGTTTGAAGATTTTGTGCGCCGCTCAAATCTATACTTTGAAAATTTGCTTTTAAAATATCCAACCATTTCAGACTCGGAAGATTCTCTAAATTTACTGAATTTAATCTCGTTTCATAACAATCAATTTTCTCAAGATGAATAAGATTACTAACATTTAAAGACGGTATAAGAGTATTAGAGGCATTTACTTCTTTTAAATTTACTAAAGGTGTTAAATCAATATCGGTATTTTCCATTAAATTAAATGAAAAATTTAAATATTCAAGATTAGTAAAACTTGTAAGACCTTCTAAAGATGTTATACAAATAGTGAAAGAATTTCCTATTAATGTAAGTTTTTTAATTTGCAAAGCTTCTGAAACCTGAATTTGACCATCAGCGTTTGAATCAACAGTAAGTACTTCAATATCAAATATATTAGTAATTACAATGGTACTTAAAGTATTAGCAGGTCCCTCACCATACAGTAAACTATATCTTAAATTCGCATCAGGAATATTCACAATTTGTGCATTTACTAATCCAGTAAATAGTAATAAAAAAAGTAATAGTTTTTTCATGTTTTGGATTTTTATCGTTGTTTTCATAGTTCTTATGTTTTCAAAAGTTGTTGTTTTTCTAATATTATGAGATTCCTCCTTCGTCGGAATGACAAAATGGGAGACTAAAAAGCCTTGATCAATTCCTGCAAGCGTTCTTTTTTTCTAATAGAAATAGGCAACTCTGTATTATCTGCCATCACTACAAAACCACCGTCACGCTTTACATAGGCTTTCAGATATGCCAAATTAATTAAATGCTTCTGATGGATGCGTTCAAAACCATATTCCGCAAGCATTTCCTCGTATTCTTTGAGCGTTTTGGAAATCACTACGGGTTTATTATTCTTGATATAAAAAGTAGTGTAATTGTCCTCGCCTTCGCAGCGAATAATATCACTCACATCATACAAATTTATTCCTTCGGCTGTCGTTAACGCAATGCGCTTGTAGGTGTCTACTTTTTTTCGAATATTTTCTAACAACAAATCGATATGGGCATAATTGTCTTTTTTGTCAACGGTTGCTCTAATTTTGGTAATCACAATTTCTAGTTCGTCAATATCTACTGGTTTCAACAAGAAATCCAATGCCGAAAACCGAAATGCTTTGATCGCATATTCTTCGTGAGCGGTTATAAAAACAATTTGCGAGCTTGTTTTTCCGTTTTTATTGGTCAATCGTTGGAGAACATCAAAGCCCGTTCCGTCATTGAGCTAAATATCTAAAAATATGACTTGTGGCGTCAGTTTTTCGATAATTTCTACACCTGTTTTTACATCTTCGGCTTCGCCAACAATAGTAATGTCGGGCGCAAAATGTGCCAATAACTCGCGTAATCCGTTGCGTAGGTTGCTATCGTCGTCTATAAGTACTGCTGTGATTCCTCCCCTAACCCCTCCAAAGGAGAGAATTTGATTCTGGTTACTTATTTTATTCATAAAAATTAATTTTTCTGTTCATTTATAGCCCTCCCATTGGGAGGGTTGGGTATGCTAAACTGTATCGGTAAATACATGGTTATCTTTGTTCCTTTTCTGTCATGATTTTCGGGATGCAATTCTTCGATAGTAACTTGTGCGTTTTTGGAAGTTGATGTAGCAATCATCTCCAATCGTTTTTTGGTAATATCCAACGCCATCGATTTATGAACCACAACCGTATCTTGTTTTATAGCTTTCGATTTTTCGAAACCAATGCCGTTATCGGTAATCGTACAAATCAAATGTTGCGAATCGAGTTTGAAATCGACACCAATAGTACCTTGCTCTTTACTCGGAATAATGCCATGAATAATAGCGTTTTCTACAAAAGGTTGCAATAATAATGGCGGCAAAGCCAATCCGTCTTCAATAGCTTCGTCTTTGGTAATCGTGAAATCAAATTTATGATTGAATCGCAATTGCTCCAACTCCAAATAATTTTGAAGACTCAAGATTTCTTTATCTATCGGAATTAAGGATTGCTTGGAATATTCCAGTGTCAATCGCATCAATTTCGAAAATTTAGATAAATACCGAACGGCAGAATGAGCACCATTTTGTACAATAAAACTCGATATAGAACCCAAACAATTGAATACAAAATGCGGATTCATTTGCAAATGCAAGGCTTTTTGTTCGTATTCTGCCAGTTCTTTTTGAAGTGTCAAGGTTTTTTTAAGCTGCATTCGGTTGTAAATTAAAAACCCAATTCCGGCGAGCATCAAGGCAAATAAACCTGCAAAAAGTAATTGCAATTTGTTTTGTTTGGATTGTTCTTGGAGCAATAAATTCTTTTTTTGAAGCGCATTTTCTCTTTTGTCAAACTCAAAAGTCATGGCAGCTTCCACTCCTTTTCGGATATTTTCTTCACTGGTCATGCTGTCTTTAGCTTGACTGTACAACTCGTAATGTTGTAATGCTAAAGCGGTATTATTTTGTAATTTGTAAATGCTACTAAATAACTTTTCGGCAAAAACCGTTTGCTCCAAAGAACCCGTTTCTTTTGCCAGATTGGCTGCTTTACTCGTATTTTCAATAGCCAAAGGCAAATTGTTTTGTGCCAAATACAACTCGCTTAAATAAATGTGTGTATTGGCTAGTCCAAATTTATCGTCAATAATTTTTGAGGTTTGTATCGCCAAATTCCAGTTTTCTATCGCTTTTGTAGTGTTTTTATTTGCCTGATAAAACAAACCCATATTATTGTACCATTCGCCAAGTGCGCGCGCATCAGGATTTTTGTCGAAATTTATTTTTGCTTGGTTATAATAATCGAGCGCTTTATCGTTATTTTTTTGTTTGAGATAACAATTGGCGATGTTGGTCAGCGTTATTCCAATGTTAGTATCTTTTAATTTTTCTTGAATTTTTTCAGCTTTCAAGAAATAATCTAAAGCTTTGAAATCAGAACCTAGCGATTTGTATTCAACTCCTATATTATTATAAACTTGGGCGCATTTTTTTTGATCGTTTATGGCTTCATAAATTTTAATAGCTTTAAAATGAAATTGCAATGCTTTGGAATAATTACTTTGTTCCGAAAAAACAATTCCGATGCTTCCGTAGGCTTTTGCCAATCCTTTTTTGATTTTCAGAATTTTGTCTGGATTGCTTTCTTTTTCGTTTTCAAAAATGTTTTGTGCCGTTGCAAAATATTTCAAAGCTTCCGAATAATTTCCAGAAATAATATTGACGTTACCCATATTCAAATTGGCAAATCCTTCTTCGATTTTATATTCTATTTTTTGAGATAATTGCAACGCTTTTGTAGCAAAATCTTGCATCAATTTAGGATCGCTAGTTTTGTACTCGTTGGCGATTGCATTAAACAATTCAACTTTCTCAATATCGTTTTTAGCATTTTTCAGCACAACATTCAAGCTGTCAATACTTCCAGTTTGCGCAACCAAAATAGTTGTACAAAACAGGAATATAAAAACTAAAATTCGCTTTTTCATTTTTCTCAAAATTAGATAAGCAAATATAGTTGTTCCTTTTTCTAAAATAATACTAGATGAGTAAAGTGCACGATTGAATGAGAAAAATGCCGATTTGAACGAGAATATGAATTTAGAAAAATTAAAAAGCTACATTAAAATTAACTTCTGGCAAACTTTAATAAAGGTTGTATATTTCCATTATCGGCAGTTCGAATAGCACTAATATATTTTTTCCTGGTTTCATCAGCCTTTACCATATTGGAATGATTCCAGGAAAAAACTTCTTTTTTAAAAATTAATTCAATAATTGCATCAGCCATAATTCGAGAATGGCGTCCGTTTCCATTTGCGAAACAATGAATTGCAACCAACCGATGCTTGAACCTAATTGCAATTTCGTCAGGTGGAAATGTGGCGTTGTCTATCCAAAACGCGGTGTCGTCAAGTACAACTTTCAAATCAGTTCGAATATTTATCCACGAAACACCAATATTTTTTTCGGATTTTCTAAATGTTCCAGCCCAACGCCAAACACCATCAAACATTTTTTTATGTAAGGCAATGACGAAATCCTCGGTCAATATTTTCTCTTTTTTGAATTTTTTAGACATCAGCCAAAGCAACGCTTTTTCGATATTCAATTGCTCGAATTCGTCCAAATCTTCATGATTAGTAATCGAAGGTAGCAAAAGTCCTCCTTTTTCTTCTTCGGCTAACGGTGTTTGACCTTCTTCATATTCAAAAATTAATCCCATAATGATTTTCTCATTTCTCGTTTAATTTCGTAGGCTAGCTCGGCTATTGCTTCTTGAATTTTCTGGTCGCTATTGCCTTGATTCTCCAATTTCATGTTTTGATTGGTTCGCAACACAATTTTTTGCGCAAGCTTTTCTGCTTTTTGGTTTACTAGGTTTTCAATCGAACCGCTTTTGGGAACAAAACCATAAACAAATTTCATTTCCATAGCTTCGGCAACTTCTTTAAGTCCTTTTATTGATATTGATTCGGAAGCTTCTCGTTCTTCAATTTTTTTTACGCCTTGTTTAGTAATATGCAACTTTTCGCCCAATTGCTCCAAATTCATATTTAGAGAAGTTCTAATCGTATGAATCCATCCTTTTTCTGGAATGATTATTTTTTCGGTTCCTAAAAAAGGAAATATTTTTTTGTCTAATTGGTTGACTACTAATTTACTTTGATTTCTCATTTTAAATGATTTATTTAGCAAAAGTAAACATATTTATTTAAAATACAATAATTAAGTAACTATTTATATTTACTTTAATAAATAATAATAAACATATATATTTACTTTTTGAAATTAAAAAAAGAAAAATTAAAATTGCTTATTTTTGTAAAAAATATATTTCAACTCCATGAAAAAACCACTTATTCTTGTTACCAACGACGACGGCATTTCAGCACCCGGAATTCGAGCTTTGATAACCGTGATGGCAGAAATTGGCGACGTGGTAGTTGTTGCTCCCGACAAGCCGCAAAGTGCTATGGGTCACGCCATCACGATAAATAATGTGTTGTATTTGAATAAAATTTCTACAGCAAACGACTCAATTTTAGAATACAATTGCTCGGGAACGCCTGTTGATTGTGTGAAATTGGCGGTAAACGAAATCCTGCATCGCAAACCCGATTTGTGCGTTTCGGGCATAAACCATGGGTCGAACTCGTCTATAAATGTGATTTATTCAGGCACGATGAGTGCCGCAGTAGAAGCTGGAATAGAGGGAATTCCTGCTATTGGGTTTTCTCTGAGTGATTACGAATGGAATGCCGATTTCGAAACCATGAAGCCTTTTATAAAACAAATTGCTTTGGAAGTCTTGGCTCAAAAACCATTGGACGGCGTAGTTTTGAATGTGAATTTTCCGAAATTGAAAAAATCTGAAATCAAAGGAATTAAAGTTTGCCGACAAGCCAAAGCATCTTGGAAAGAAAGTTTCGACAAACGCAAAACCCCTTTTGGAAAAGAATATTATTGGTTGGCTGGCGAATTTGTAAACGAAGACAAAGGTGAAGATACAGATGAGTGGGCTTTAGCAAACGGATATATTTCGGTGGTGCCTGTTCAGTTTGACTTGACAGCGCACCACGCGATTGGAACTTTAAATACTTGGAATTTTCCCAACCAACCTTCCCAAAGGGAAGACTTAAAATAAAAAAATGGAAAAAAAAGACTTATTTATTGGAATAGTAATTGGAGTTGTTACTGCCATATTCGGAATGTTTTTATTTTTGTTTTCGTTTACGGATTTTAGTGCGCTTGCCGACTTAAAAATTATTAACGAAAACGGAATTTTAGGAAAAGTTATGGCGCTAGGTGCCGTTTTGAATCTTGGCGTTTTCTTTATATTATTGCAATTGAAAAAGGAATTAATGGCTCGAGGCGTGGTTTTGGCAACGATGTTTTTGGCGATTATTACGATATTTGTATAGAAATTTAAGCATCGATTTCTACGTGCGCGTTAGGGATTGCAGTGAAAATCCTTTTTTTCTTTTTCTGAAAAAAAGATTGTAACGGGAAGCCCGCCGCCTGCGGAACGCCCAAAAAATTAGAAAATGAAGTACTATATTATTGCTGGCGAAGCTTCGGGCGATTTGCACGGATCGAATTTGATGAAAGCCTTGTTTAAAGAGGATTCTCAAGCCGAAATTCGGTTTTGGGGTGGCGATTTGATGCAAAATGCTGGCGGAACGTTGGTGAAACATTATCGGGAATTGGCATTTATGGGTTTTTTGGAGGTGCTTTTGAACCTGAAAACTATTTTGAATAATATTAAAATTTGTAAATCAGATATCGAAAAATTTTCTCCCGATGTACTTATTTTTATAGATTATCCGGGTTTTAACATGCGAATTGCCAAGTGGGCGAAGGCGAAAGGAATGAAAACGCACTATTATATTTCGCCACAAATTTGGGCTTGGAAGGAAAATAGAATCAAGGATATTAGGCGCGATGTGGACAAAATGTACGTAATTTTGCCTTTCGAAAAGGAATTTTATGAAGTAAAACATCATTTTCCTGTTGACTTTGTTGGACATCCATTGATTGACGCTATTGCGAATCGAGTGCCGATTGATGAAGCTGATTTTCGGAAAAATAATACCCTTTCAAACAAACCGATTATTGCGCTTTTGCCCGGAAGTCGTAAGCAGGAAATTACCAAATTGTTGCAAGTAATGCTTTCGGTTGTTGATGATTTTGGAGATTATCAATTTGTTATTGCTGGTGCGCCAAGTCAGGAATTTTCGTTTTATAAGCCGTTTTTGAATAACAAAAATGTAAAATTTATATCAAATAAAACCTACGATTTGTTGTCATTTGCAACAGCTGCGCTTGTAACATCGGGAACGGCAACGCTCGAAACGGCGTTGTTTAAAGTGCCAGAAGTGGTGTGCTATAAAGGAAGTTGGGCGTCGTACCAAATTGCAAAACTGTTGATTACTCTGAAATACATTTCGCTAGTGAACCTTATTATGGATCAAGAAGTTGTAACCGAATTGATTCAGGATCAATGCACTACTAAAAATATAAAGCACGAACTTTCTAAAATTTTGGAACCCGACTATCGCAAACAACTTTTGGCTAACTACGTTGTTTTGGAAACGAAACTTGGAGGCGTTGGCGCAAGCGAAAAAACTGCAAAATTGATTGTCGAAAATTTGAGATAGTACATTTTCTTTCTTTTTTTGCCGCAAATTACACAAATTTTCACAAATTAATTGGAGCGAATTTGTGTGATTTTTGGTAAAATTTAAAAAACACTAAATTTTCTGCTACATTTGAAAACAAAAAAAACTCCATAAATGAAAATACTTGATTTTCCGCTAACTAAAATTTCTTTGTGCTTTATAGCAGGAATTTTGTTGGCGAGTTATTGGTTGCCTTCGTTTTGGGTTTTGGCTTTATTTTTAATGGTGATAATTTTGATTTTTGTTGGGAGTTATTTCTTGAAAGCTAAAAATAAAATAGACGCCGTTTATTTTGGGATTATAACTTGGGCTTTGTCTTTTCTGGTTGGAGTTGTTTCGGTTTATATTTATAACCATCGCTTTGATAAAGAAAATTACTCGAATAAAATTAAAGATTTCAATAAGCAGCATCAAATAGAATTAGTGCTTCGTGAAAAACTGAAAACCAGCAATCAAAACCTTCGATTTGTTGCGCTTATTAAGAAAATAGATAATAAAGTTTGTACTGGAAAAGTGCTACTCAATATTCATAAAGATAGTTTGAATAGCAATTTCTTTATTGGCGAAAATCTTCAAATTACCGCGAATCTTCTTCGTAATAAAAGCCCTAAAAATCCCGCTCAATTTGATTATTCGAAGTATTTGGAAAACAAATCTATTTTTGCGCAAGTTTATGTTGCTGCAGATGATATCAAAATTGGAAGCAAAATTGACACCGATATTTGGTATTATTCGGATAGAATTCGGCAACGAATAATTACTAATCTTGAAAAAAATAATTTTGGAACCAAAGAACTTGCCGTAACATTGGCCTTACTTTTGGGGCAACAACAAGATATTGCAGCAGATGTTTTGGAAGATTATCAATTGGCTGGCGCAGTACATATCTTGTCGGTTTCGGGATTGCACGTTGGTTTTATATTGCTTTTCATAAACTTGATTTTAAGCAGGTTACCAAAAACCAAGTTCAACTTGTATTTTAAATTGATTGTTACTGTTTTCTCGCTTTGGACATTTGCTATAATCGCAGGACTTTCGCCATCAGTTGTGCGGTCTGCAGCGATGTTTAGTATGGTTGCTATTGGATTATTTTTGAATAGAAAAACCAATATTTTTCATACATTGTTGGTTTCGGCTTTGGTAATATTGTTTTTTCAGCCGTCATTTTTGTTTGATGTTGGGTTTCAATTGAGTTATTTGTCGTTGTTTTTTATACTTTGGTTGCAACCTTTATTGTCACAACTTTGGATTCCGAAAAATAAAATATCGACTTACTTGTGGGATATTATAACAGTTTCGTTTGCGGCACAAATTGGTGCTTTTCCGTTGAGTATTTACTATTTTCATCAGTTTCCAGGTTTGTTTTTTATTACAAATTTAATTGTGATTCCGTTTTTGACACTCATTATGGGCTGGGGTGTTTTTGTTATGATTTGGGCATTTTTCGGAAGTATTCCACTATTATTCACACAAGTTTTGGAGAAATTAATTCAGTTTATGAATTGGATTATTGCTTGGGTTGCTTCGCTCGAAAATTTTATCATCAAAGATATTTCGTTTAACTATTATATGTTGCTCTCTAGCTATTTGTTTATAATTGCTGCAATAATTTGGTTCAAAAAACCGAATTTTCAGAAATTGATTGTTGCACTTTTAGGTTTATTTATTTTTCAGATTTGTTATTTTAGTTCTATTTGGAATAGTCAAAAGAAGGAAGAATTAATCGTTTTCAACAGTAACCGAAATACAATTATAACTCAGAAAACGGGGCGAAATTTGACTGTTTTTGCTACTGATTCTATTTTGAAAAATGTAAATTCAAACACGCTTTTAAAATCCTATCGAGTTGAAAAATTTTGCTCGATTAGCAAAAAAGAAATTTTAGGAAATGTATTGTTTTTTAATAAAAAGAGACTACTGATTCTAGATGAAACAGCAGCGTATTCAAATTGTAATCCAGATGTTTTGTTGCTTATAAATTCTCCAAAAGTAAATATGGAAAGATTGCTTCTTGATCTAAAACCAAAAATAATAGTTGCCGACGCTTCCAATTACAAAAGTTATGTAAAACGCTGGCAAACAACATGCAAACAACAAAAAATCCCTTTTCATGCTACTGCTGAAAAGGGATTTTATAGGTTGAACTAGAAAAACTAAACTTTCTTTTTAATTAATTTTTTCTTCTTTGATTTTTTAGATTTTTTTGTTTCAGGATAGGGAACAAATTTTGCAACAATTTGGTCGGCACCTTCCAACCATTTTGTTGGTCCACCAGCAACATAACCTGTACTTCCCAATTGTTCTAAACTAGTTTTTCCATCAACACCAACACCTTCTTTGGCAAACCAAATACTAGGATAACCTCGAACCTGAAAAAGTTGTTGCAGTTGGTTGTTTTGATTTCTCAAAGTTTCGTCAAGTTGCTTTCTTCTAGGAAAATCAAGTTCCACCAAAACTGCTTTTTCTTTTGCCCAAGCGGTAAATTCGGGTGTTTTGAACACTTCATTTTGCAAACGAATGCACCATCCGCACCAATCAGATCCTGTAAAAAACAACAACAAAGGTTTGTTTTCTTGTTTTGATATTGCGGTTGCTTTAGCCATATCTGTATGCCAAGTTAATCCTTCTTGAGCCTGTGTTTGTAACATTGACAAACCGATTAGAAAAACAAAAAATATTTTCTTCATTATTGTACTTTTAATTCGTTAAGTAGTTGTTCTGCATTTCTGTAACCAACAATATTGGCTCCAATTTCACCTTTCGCATCAATTACATACATCGTTGGATAACCACGAACTTGCAAAAACGTCGTAAACTCGTGAGTTCCGTTTCGTCCCGATTTGCCTTCTACAAAAGTTGGATTGGTATATTTTTTTCCTTTATAATTTACTTCCGATTTTCCTTCAGCATTGAATTTTACTGCATAATAATTCGCAGAAATTTCGTCTACAAATGCTTTTTCGTGAAAGGTATTTTTATCCAACATTTTGCACGGACCACACCAATCGGTATAAACATCCATAAATATTGGTTTTGGTATAACTTTTTGCAACGCTAAAGCTTCGTCTAACGTTAACCATTTTACTTCTTGTGCATGAGATGCAAATGTTCCAATTGTAAGGAAAAGTGCAATTAGTATTTTTTTCATGTTTAATTTTTTTTCTTTAATTCAAATATAATGCCGAAAATAAATAATTTATTTTACTTCTTGCATTAATTTTTTCACAAAAGGTGAAATTGCTATCAAAACCAGTCCAGCTAGTAATGAATAAAGTCCAAGTTGCTTGTAGCCTTCCGTATAAGTTACTAAAATTTCAAATTTTGTTGCTCCTTCTTTAGCCTCGGCTAATCCTGCACCGATTATTCCTGCTACATATTGCCCGTAGGCGCTTGCCAAAAACCACATGCCCATCATTACGCCTTGCAAATTTTTGGTTGAAAGTTTGGTCATAATAGATAACCCTATTGGCGACAAGCAAAGTTCCCCAATCGTTATCACTAATAAGGCTAATGTAAAAACGTTAAGCGAAGTAATTCCTGCTAAAGTGGCAAATAACTTGGTAGCAAAAAGTACATAATACCCTAATCCTAAGAAAATAAAACCCAATCCGAATTTAATTAAAGTGCTGGGTTCAAATTTCTTTTTGGCCATCCAAATCCATAATAAACCCAAAATTGGCGCTAATAAAATTACAAAAAAAGCACCGCCAGAATTGTTAACTCCATTTGGATCTAAAGTCATTCCGAGTAAATTTTTATCTAAATTTTCGGCGGCAAAAATACTAAGCGATCCGCCGCTTTGCTCATAAATTCCCCAAAAAATTATGGAAAATAGTATAAAAACCAGTGCTGCCCAAAGTTTGTTTCGTTCTTGAGAAGTAACTTTCGACATTTCGTAAAACAAATAAATCAAGGTTATTGGCCCAATAATTGCCATAAAATAATCGGTATATTGGGTTTTGGAAACCATGATTTGGATAATCGGAATCATCAATAATGTTAGCGCATATACGGCATATTCATTCCATTTTGCAATTGGTTTGGACTGAATTTCCGCCAATGGATGTCCAGGTTGCAAACCTATTGTTCCGAGTGATTTTTGAGTTAAAACAAAATTGATCAAGCTGATAATCATCACGATAGCTGCTAGTCCGAAAGCAATATTCCAGCGAAGATTTTCAGGAATTGAATCGGCAAATAATTCGCCTTTTCCAATAGCAATGCAAATGTAACCGCCAAGTAATGCGCCAATGTTGATGCCTGCATAGAAAAGTGAAAAGCCTGCATCGGTTCTAGAATCGCCTGCTTTATACAATTTGCCAACCATTGTTGAAATATTTGGTTTGAAAAAACCAGTTCCTATAATGGTAAACGCAATTCCGAGGAAGAAAAATTTATGCGGATTGGTTGCCAAAATAGCACTACCTACAATCATTAATAATCCGCCCCAAAACAAAGATTTTCTGAAACCGAGAATTTTATCGGCAAACAATCCGCCAATAAAAGTAAAGGCATAGACAAAGGCTTGTGTGGCTCCATATTGCAAGTTTGCTTCAGTTTTATCAAAATCGAGTTGCGAAATCATGAAAAAAACCAACATGCCGCGCATGCCGTAAAAACAGAATCGTTCCCACATTTCGGAGAAAAAAAGACTCCATAATTGTTTTGGGTATTTGCCTTGGAAGTTTTGAATTTGGTCGAGCGTCATTTTTGTCTATTTGGAAACCTATAAGGTTTTTAAAACCTTATAGGTTTGGTTGGTTAAAATTGATACTTTTTAGAGAATGTAATTGAATAAAACTTTCAAGATCACCAAACCATTCTATAACATCATCCCTATTCAACTTTGTAGGTTTAGCAGACAAAAAAGATTTATAAGACGAATATTTCCATGTATCGAGAGACTTGCTGCAATTATGATGAATTGGATTTTGATGAATATACAATACTAGATTTTTCAAATACTCCATATCACTTATCAATGTTCGGCGCAAATAATCAATAAACAAAGCTCCTTTTCTGTTAAATCGTTTATTATACGATTTGGTATAACTATTGAAAAAATTACTGAATTGTTGAATAACAAAATCGTCATATTTTAGTTCGTTTTCTTTCTTGTAATTTGTATTTTCTTTGCTTAATTCAATACTAACATAATGGTTATAAATTGTTTCTTTACTTTTAATTTCTATTAAAAAATGAAAATGATTTGGGATTAATACATAAGAAAAAGTGGTTGCAATTGGACTTATATATTCATTGAATTTTTTGAGAAAATAGTTGTAATTCTCATCGTTTCTAAATAGTTTTTCACTTCCAACTGCTTGATTGAAAATATGGTACTTATTATATGGTTCCAAAGGAATAAAATATTTCATTTTTAAAACTTCTTCTTTTTAAAGAAACCTAGAAGATTTTAAAATCTTTATAGGTTTGAATATTTATCAATTAATCCCTTTTTCTTTCATAACCTTATTCAAATTTTTGACCAATCCAAACATTAAAATGGTTGCAAACATCAAAAGTCCAAAATTCACCCAAAAAAAGTTAGCTTTTTCATCATAAGTATCCCACATGCTGGCCAAAACGCCCGATAATTTATTGCCGATGGAGGTCGATAAAAACCAGCCGCCCATCATGAGTGCCGTAATGTTTTTGGGACTAAGTTTGGAAACGACCGACAATCCCATTGGGCTTAAAAATAATTCGCCAATAGTAATAATTCCGTAATTGGCAACAAGCCACCAAACGGACACTTTTTCCAAACCGTTATTTCCAATATGAACCGCGGCAACCATTACCAAAACTGATAATGCGGAAATTAATAACCCGAAAGCAATTTTTGTTGGCGTAGAAGGTTCTTTTTTTCGACTTCTTAAATAAGTAAAAAATGCTACGACCAATGGAGTTAAAATAATAACCCAACCTGGATTGATGGATTGGCTCAAACTAGTAACCCAAACACTGATTTTGCTGCCTTCTTGTGGTAAGTTTTCTTTTTTGGCATTTCTGAAATATACAGGATAATCGACTACTTTTTTGACTTCGCCATTTTCTTTTTGAAGTCGAAATTTATCGTCATACAATTCTGTAGAAGCTTTTTCGTAGCTTATTTCTTTGGATTGCACTAAAGTTGAAAAGACTTTTTCGGTCGTGCCGGTAACTTGTCTGTCGGTATAACGATCTGCCCAAGTATTTAATGCAGAACCATTTAGCTTAAAAACAGCCCAAAATAAAATCACTACGGCAAATATAGAAAGTAAGGCTCCAATAGGACGTTTGTCTTCGGTTTTGGCTTTAAAATACAGGCTTGCATAAAAATAAACTATTGGAATACAAGCAAAAATAAAGGCATCGGTACTATCTGATCCAAAAATATAACTACTTGGATTTGAGTCAGATTGCACACCTTTTAGCAACCAACCAATAACTCCAAAAATAACGGATGGCACCAAAATGTACAAAACAATTTTCGAAAATGGCATATCGCCTTCCTGAATTCCTTTTTTGTCGGTTTTGTCGCCATAATGCTTTGTTCCAAGTAGAAACACGACGACACCAACTATCATTCCTAGTCCAGCGGCCATAAACGCATATTGCCAACCCAATAAAATTTGTAATGCAGCACCAAAGAAATTACAAATAAAAGCACCAACATTTATTCCCATGTAGAAGATATTGTAACCTTCGTCTTTCTTTTCTTTGTATTGGTCTTCATTATAGAAATTCCCTAAAAGTGTTGAGATATTTGGTTTGAAGAAGCCGTTACCTACAATTACAAAAGTCATGGCAACATATAGCATCGTCATATTATGAATTCCCATCATGAAATACCCTGCGCCCATCATGAGTCCGCCAATGACGATCGATTTTTTATAGCCTAAATAGCGATCAGCAATCAATCCACCAATAAATGGCGTTAAGAAAACCAAAGCGATGAAAGTTCCGTACAAATCGGAAGCTTCTTTCTCGGTCATGGCAAACCCAGCTTCGACATCTTTGAGGTAAAGCGTAAAAATTCCAATCATTAAATAATATCCAAAACGTTCCCACATTTCGGATAAAAACAAGTAAGGTAAAGCTTTAGGGTGCGATTTCCACATAATAATAAGATTAAAAAAACCTTCAGAAATGCTCTGAAGGTTTTCAAATATATAAAAAATATTTTTAATTGATTATCTGTCTAATTCAGGAATTACTTCCACATGGTCGTTGTGCATTCTTTTTTCTAACCAAGAACTCAGCACGAACAAAATTGCAGCGGCAACGCCCGACATAATGATGAATAAAACGAAAAACTCGTAAAGATTGGTAATTTGAAATCCAAGAAATGAAGTTGCTCCTCCGGCTCCATCTTCGCCACCGGGAATCAAGGCACTTAAAGTTCCTGCAAATTTATTAGCTGCAGCATTTGCCAAGAACCAAGTTCCCATCATTAAAGAGGATAAACGCAAAGGTGCTAGTTTTGAAACCATTGATAATCCAATTGGTGATAAACATAATTCTCCGATTGTATGGATTACATACAAACCGATTAACCACCACATAGAAACTTTTTCGCCAAGACCTAACCCTTTTACGGCGATAGCAATCACTACATACCCTAACGCTACCAATCCCAAACCAATTGCCATTTTCTTTGGCGATGATGGCTCTAACTTTCGTGCATAAAGAAATCCCCAAACGATAGTCATAATTGGCGCTAATGCTATAACTGCCAATGGATTTACAGATTGAAAATACGAGGCTGGCATTTCCCAACCGAATAATGTTCTTTCTGTTTGTCTATCAGCAAAAAGAGTCAATGATGCTCCAGCTTGCTCAAATGCTCCCCAAAAAAAGATCACGAAAAAGGCAAGAATGAAAATTACAGATATTCGTTGGATTTCGATTTTTGATAAACTTTTGTCACTAAAAATCAATATTGGCATAGCTACCATAGCACCATAAATGAAATAGCTGATAATATCCAAATCGCTTTTGAACATTTGTTTGAAATTCAACATAAAGAAGATTATGGCTATTGAACCCACAATCATTCCTATACTTTTGGCGTCAAGATTTTTTACTGGCAATCCTATTTCTTTACCTTCTTCAGAAATAAGGTATTTTTTTTGACCAAGAATAAAAGCTCCAAGACCGATTAACATTCCGATTCCAGCAGCAAGAAATCCCCATTTGAAATCCATCGATCCACAAACTAATGGCGAAAAGAAAGCACCAAGGTTAATTCCCATGTAGAAAATAGTAAATGCACTATCGATACGTCTATCGTTTGCTGGATATAATTGTCCAACCATGGTAGAAATATTTGGTTTGAAGAAACCGTTTCCGATAATAATAGCTGTTAATCCCATCCACATTAAGGATATTCCGCCATTTGCTCCTGCAGAAGCACTAAAAAACATAAAAAACTGACCAATTGCCATGAGCAATCCTCCAATAACGATACTGCGACGATTTCCTAAAAATTTATCACATAAATATCCTCCTAAAAGCGGTGTTAAATAAACCAATCCTGTGTAACTTCCGTAAATTTCGGAAGCATCAGCATCTTTCATTAATAATACTTTGGTCATAAATAGAATAAAGATGGCTCTCATTCCATAATAACTGAATCGTTCCCACATTTCTGTGAAAAATAGGAAGTAAAGTCCCTTTGGATGTCCTGTTTTTACTGTTGTTTCATTCATTTTTAGATAGTTTAATTTTTGGTTAATTAGTTAGTATATAATTGTTTAAAATCTTTTATCGTTATTATTTGGTAGAATTAATTTTCTCTAAAATTAGTAAATCTTTGTCGCCTGTTACTAAATAATCTGCGTTGCCATCGACTGCTAAATTTAAAAGAAAATTATCGTCAGGATCTCTACAAATTAAAATATTAGATGTGATTTCTATTAAAACTCCATAGGTCTTAAAAAAGTAAATTAATAATTCAGAAATATTTTTTGCAAAATATTTTTTAAATTTTGGCCTATTAATTACGCCTGTTAATTCAGAAACTAGCTTTTCTGAATAAAGTAAAACAATTGATTTTTTAATAATTAGTTCTTCTAAATCTTCTAATTTTTTAGACATAGAAGGGCTAATCCAAACATTTGAATCAATAATGACCTTACTGTTTTGCATGTTTTTCTCGTCTGTAGGCTTTAACTTCGGCAGTAATTTCATCCATAGTCATTTCTAACTCTTTTTCGCTACTAATTTTTCCTAGTAACTCCTTTAATTTAGTTTTTGGTTTAATTTCACGAATGTTAATCAATTTCAAATCCATTAAATCTTTCAAAAGTTTTTTGGCTTTTGGATTTATTAAATCGATGGTTAATGTTTCCATAATATTTTAATTTTTCATTTTCACAAATTGTGACGATGAGATTCTACAACTTCTCCTTCACAAAAGTAGTCATTTTATTATACAACTGAATTCTTGTTTTTCCGCCATAAATGCCATGATTTTTGTCTGGATAAATCGCCCAATCAAATTGTTTGTTGGCTTGTACTAAAGCCTCAATCATTTCCATAGAGTTTTGAACATGAACATTATCATCAGCTGTACCGTGAATTAAAAGAAAATTTCCTTTTAGTTTGCTTACATGATTAATTGGTGAATTGTCATCATAACCGCTGGCATTTTCTTGTGGCGTTTGCATATATCTTTCAGTGTAAATACTGTCATAAAATCGCCAATTAGTAACTGGTGCAACCGCAATCGCCATTTTGAAAACATCGGCTCCTTTGAACAAGCAATTGCTAGACATAAAACCACCGTACGACCAGCCAAATATACCAATTCTGGTTTTATCTACAAACGGATAATTACCAATAACTTTGGCAGCATCAATTTGGTCTTCTACTTCATATTTTCCTAGCTGGAGTTGAGTACATTTCTTGAAAGCAGCTCCTTTATAACCCGTGCCACGACCGTCAACACATGCAATAATATAACCTTGTTGCGTTAGCGATTTGAACCAATATTCATTAGAACTTCCCCACTCGTTCTTGACTTGTTGCGAACCTGGACCCGAATATTGATACATAAATACAGGATATTTTTTGGTCGCATCAAAATCTTTTGGTTTGATAATCCAAGCGTTCAATTCGTGCCCCTTTTCTGTTTTTAAAACAAAAAATTCTTGGTTTGGCAAGTTATAAGATTTCAATTTTTCAGACAACGCGCTATTATTTACAATTTCTTGCACTTGTTTTCCATCTTTGGAAGTGTTAAGAGTATAGGAAGTTGGTGTGTTTGCATTCGAAAAACTATTTATAAAAAATTGAAAATTCGGGCTAAATGTTGCCGATGAAGTTCCTGAGTTTGTAGACAATCGTTTTTTACCTTTTCCGTCAATTAAAATACTATAAACATCTCGGTTTATAGATCCGTTTTCAGTCGATTGATAAAAAATAGTTTTGTTTTTTTCGTCCAAACCATAATACGAAGTCACTTCCCAATTGCCTTTGGTAACCTGATTTTTCAATTTTCCAGTTTTGTCATAAACATATATATGATTGAAACCGTCTTTTTCGGAAGTCCAAATAAAACTATTGTCTTTCAAAAACGTGAGATTATCGGTTACATCAACATATGCTTTGTCTTTTTCGTTCAAAACTACTTTTGCGTTTCCTGAATTTCCGTCAATAAAAAGCAAATCCAAATTGTCTTGGTGGCGGTTCAAAACTTGCGCCGACAATATATTGGCATCATTTGTCCATTTCAATCTAGCAATATAAAAATCTTGATAGTTGCTAAGATTTATATCTTTTTTAGATTTAGAACTTAAATCATAAATATGTAACGAAACCAGCGCATTTTTCTCGCCAGCTTTCGGATATTTGAAAGTTTCTGCCGTTGGATATAGTCCTTTTTTGTACAAATCCATTGAAAATTCTGGAACTTGACTTTCGTCAAAACGTATGAAAGCGAGTTTTTTGCTATCAGCACTCCAATCAAAAGCACGCACAAAAGCAAATTCTTCTTCATAAACCCAGTCGGTAATTCCGTTGATGATAGCGTTTTTTTGTCCGTCAAGCGTAATTTGACTTTGCGCTTTTGAAGCAATATCGTATACAAAAAGATTGTTTTCTTTGGCGAAAGCAATCTTCAAACCATCAGGAGAAAATGTCGGTTCTTGAACTTGCTCTAAAATTTTTGAAACTTTCTTGGAGGCAATATCATACAAATAATAATCGGCCGTAAACGAATGACGAAAAATAGGATTCGAGTTATTGGCAATCAAAATTTGTTTTTCAACTTTGCTAAACGTATAACTATCAATACCATCGACCAATTCTGGAAACGATTTCGTATCCAACAAAGTGCTTACTTTCTTAAGCGTAGCGAAGTCAAATAAATCTATTTGTTGGGATTTGCTTGCTCTATCAGTATTCAAAACTGTATACTGATTGGTGTTTTTCATGGCTTGCAAATCGTCCATAGTTTTGGCTCGAAAAGCACCCGAATAAATTTCTTCTACCGTGATTTTTTGTTGTGCATTAAGAGAAAAATGGAATAAAAACAGAAAAATAAATACCGAAAATGATTTCATTATTGTACTAAATTTAATATTTGTCAATTTTAGTGAAAAAAATAGAATTTCAATGCTTTTTTTGTGTTAAATACCAATTAGAAATATAAAAACTGCTTTAAAATTCGAAAAATAATTTCAAAAATGGTATAAAATCACTAATTTTGTTTCAAATCTAATGTTATGGAAACCTTACAAATAGAATTTCAGCCTAGTGTAAAAGCCCAATTACTCGAATTTTTGAATTCTTTTTCGAAAAATGATTTGAAAATTGTGGAAGAAGAACTAACTTTTGAAGAAACTAAAAAGATTTTGAACACACGACTTGAAGATTTGCGTGCTGGTAAAAGCCAATTAATTTCGATAGAAGAATATGAAAATATGCTTGAAAAAAGTTAAGTATGAAAATTAATTTTACGAAATTATATATTTCAGATTTGGACAACCAAGTATACTATATCTCAGCAGATAAGCCAGTTGCAGCCAAAAAATTTAAACAAGATTTAATTCGAAATCTGAAAAAAGATTTAAAAAATCCTTTCCATTTTAAAAAATCTATTTATTTCGATGATGAACTCGTTCGTGATTATGTTTTTAAAGGATATACTTCTGTTTATCAAATAAATGAAAATGATGATTCCATTGAAGTTTTCGCTTTCATAAAATATAAAAACTCTATTTAGAACAACAAATTAATGAACAACGCCGTAGCAGGATTTTCAAAATTATCCAAAGAAGAAAAAATCAATTGGATTGCCAACGAATATTTTTCCAATCCCAATGATGCCATTGCAACCATCAAACAATATTGGAATTCTGACGCCAAACTGCAACAATTGCATGACGATTTTATCGAAAACACGATAAGCAATTTTTATCTTCCAATGGGAATTGCGCCCAATTTTTTGGTAAACGGCAACTATTACTCGATTCCAATGGTTATCGAAGAAAGTTCGGTTGTGGCTGCCGCTTCTAAATCGGCTAAATATTGGAGTACGCGTGGCGGATTTAAAGCAACCGTCTTGAACTCCGAAAAAATTGGGCAAGTTCATTTCATTTATAAAGGAAATCTCCAAAAACTTCAAACTTTTTTTGCAGAGAAAAAATCTAAATTTTTCCTTACTACTGAAACAATAACCAAAAACATGCAACTTCGTGGTGGCGGAATTCTAGATATCGAACTTCGTGATAAAACAAAAGAGTTAGAAAATTATTTCCAACTTCATGCCACTTTTGAAACCAAAGATTCGATGGGTGCCAACTTCATCAACTCGTGTTTGGAGCAATTTGCAAAAACGTTGGTAGAAGAAGCCCAACAATTTTCGAGTTTTACAGAAAATGAAAAAAACATCGAAGTTGTGATGAGTATTTTGTCAAACTATGTTCCTAACTGCATCGTTCGCGCCGAAGTTTCCTGTAAAGTTGAAGAACTTGCCGAAAAAAATATCGAAAATCCAATACAATTTGCTGAAAAATTTGTGCAAGCCATCAAGATTGCACAAGTCGAGCCGCATCGTGCCGTGACGCACAATAAAGGTATCATGAATGGCGTTGATGCAGTCGTTTTGGCAACTGGCAATGATTTTCGTGCAGTGGAAGCTGGCGTTCACGCGTATGCGGCTCGAAACGGAAAATACACCAGTCTTTCAAACGCAAAAATCGAAAATGGAGTTTTCACCTTTTGGATGGAAATTCCGTTGGCACTCGGCACCGTTGGTGGGCTAACATCATTGCATCCTTTAGTAAAAATGGCTTTAGAAATTCTAGGAAAACCCTCGGCGCAAGAATTGATGAAGTTGGTTGCCGTGACTGGTTTGGCACAAAATTTTGCAGCATTGCGATCGCTTACCACGACAGGAATCCAAGCTGGACACATGAAAATGCACATCAACAATATCCTCAATCAATTTGAAACTAGTGATATCGAACGAAAAACGATCAAAAAACATTTTGAAACCAACACCATATCGCATGCGGCAGTGGTTGATTTTATTGAAAATTTACGAAAATAATTTTTTTATTAGGAGCTGATCCCGCTATTCGTTCCAATCTTTTTTAAATTGCAACACTTCGACAAGCTCAGTGTGACAATTTAAAAAAGGATTTCCACTGTTATCCGGGCTAAAAACATATCTATCTTGAAACAAACCTTCTACTCCAACGGTAAATTACTCATCACTTCAGAATATCTTGTTCTGGACGGAGCAGTTGCTTTGGCTTTACCAACCAAATTTGGTCAAGATCTAGTTATGGACGATGGTTTAAATAATGAA
>JAYVHB010000034.1:0-56636 GCA_043771555.1 Flavobacterium sp.
ACCATGGACGACCCATGTGGATAACCGGAAATATAGCCGCCTGGATTACAGAGAAAATGGTCATTGCTTCAGCAGAACGGTTAATTGCCATTCTCCATCTTTGACGGAATAATAATAAAACCGCAGAAATAAGTGTTCCGGCATGCCCGATACCTACCCACCAAACGAAGTTAGTAATATCCCATGCCCAACCAACAGTTTTGTTTAATCCCCAAGTTCCTATACCCGTTGAGATAGTATATATGATACAACCTAATCCCCAAAGGAAAGCGGTTAATGCTATTAGGAAAACGGTCCACCATTGTCTGTTTGCTTTTCCTTCAACTGGAGCCGCTACATCAACAGTTACATCGTGATAAGATTTATCACCTATAACTAATGGTTTTCTAATGGGTGCTTCGTAGTGAGACGACATAATTTGATTTTAAATTTTTATTTAAAAAACGAGCATTTTTGTTATACTAATTTTCTAAAAGCAATAACGTTCTTAATTATATTTTAATTTTATGTATTTCTAACTTTAACATGGTAGATCACATTTGGTTTTGTACCAACGCTTTCTAATAAATGATACATTCTATCATCTGTTACTAAAGTTGCAACTTTACTTTCTTTATTATTAATATCGCCAAAAATCATGGCTCCAGTAGAACAAGCTGATGAACAGGCTGTTTGAAATTCATTGGCATTGACTTCTCTTCCTTCTTTTTTGGCAGTCAAAATGGTATATTGAGTTCTTTGTATGCACATAGAACATTTTTCCATTACTCCACGAGAACGAACATTTACATCTGGATTTACTACCATACGCCCTAAATCATCATTCATGTGATAATTAAATTCGTCATTTTTGTTGTACAAGAACCAGTTGAAACGACGTACTTTATATGGACAGTTGTTCGCACAATAACGAGTACCAACACAACGGTTATAAGCCATTTGGTTTTGACCTTGACGACCGTGCGCAGTGGCTGCTACAGGACAAACTGTTTCGCATGGTGCGTGATTACAGTGCTGACACATAACAGGTTGGAAAGCAACTTGAGGATTATCTGATGCAATTTCCATCTCTCCAAAACCACCTAATGATCCTTTATCGCCAGAAAGCCCATCAAACTCCTCTTTTTTCTTGAGGTCTGCGGCGAAAGTTGCTTCAGAGGAATAATATCTATCTATACGCAACCAGTGCATGTCTCTACTTCTTCGAACCTCTGACTTTCCAACTACGGGTACATTATTTTCAGCATGACAAGCAATAACGCAAGCGCCACAACCTGTACAAGCGTTTAGATCTATAGATAAATTGAAATGATGTCCTACAGAACGGTCAAATGATTCCCACAAATCTACTTTGGTTGCTGCTGTTTCTTTATGATCTAAAGAAACCATTGGTTGCGGATTCCAAATTTTTGCTTCTTTGGTATTGAATATTTCTAAAGTAGTTTCTTTAATAATATCACCACGACCCATCATGGTTTTTTGACCTTGAACAGAAGCAAATTCATGTTCTCCTTCTGCTAAGGAAATACTTACGTTTTGAGTAGCATTAAAGTTTTTGTATAAAGAAAAGGCGTTTACACCAACCATCATTTCTTCTTTCATAGCTGCTTTACGACCATAACCTAAAGCCATACCTAATGTACCAATTGCTTGACCCGGCTGAACAATAACAGGAACATTATCCAATTTTACACCGTCGACCACAAGATTGGCATAACTTCCGTTTAGACCACCGTTGGCTACAATTTCATTGGTCATTCCTAATTTGTCTGCATCAGCTCTAGAAATTGTTACATAATTATCCCATGAAACACGCGTAATTGGATCTGGAAATTCTTGCAACCAAGGATTGTTTGCTTGTTGACCGTCTCCTAGTCCTGTTTTGGTATATAAATTTAATTCGAAACCAGCATTCGCTTTTGATTGTGCTAAAGCACTTGCAGCTCCAGCATAATTTGCTGTTCCGCCAGAAGCTATTGAAGATGTTCCAGAAACACCATCATGCAATACAGAATTCCATGAAGTGCCTGCTGTATAGGATGCTGAATTTGCTTTTACATAATCATAATAAGTACCACCAATTCCGTTAAGCGACATCAAAACCTCTTGAAATTGTTTGGTGTTGAATAAAGGACGAATTGTTGGTTGCGTTAGCGCATAGTTACCTTTTGTAATAGAAACATCATTCCATGATTCTAAATAATGAGGAACTGCAGCTGCCACTTTTGATATAGCTGCTGTTTCATCTTCTTTAATAGAAAATGCTACAGACATTTTTGTTTTTTTCAAACCTGTTAAAAACGCTGCTGAATTTGGCAAAGTATATGCAGGATTTACACCACTCATAATTAAGGTGTGCACATTACCAGCATTCATATCGGCAATTAGTTGGCTAACTTTTTCATTAGATCCTTTACGAATTAATCGTGTTCCAGCAACTGCGGCTTCGCTTGCTAACATTTGATTAATTCCAAGAACCAACAATTGTGCATTTTTGTCTTGTATTCCAGACACTAAAAGTCCATTGCTACCAGCAGCTTTCAATTGTTGTGCAGCTTTTACAACTTCGGCTTCGTTATCTATTTTACCTGTTGCTACAGCTGAATTCGATAAAATATTGTATATTTTTATGAGTGCTTGTTTCTGATTGGCATTTGACATAGCAACACGCTTGTCTGCTGCTGCACCCGAAAGTGTCATGTTAGCTTCAAATTGATAATGACGCGACATTTTTCCGTTTCTAGGAATTCTGCCTTGTGCAAAACCACCACCATAATTTCCACCTTGCCAATCGCCAAGGAAATCTGCTCCAAGTGATACAATTACAGATGCTTTGGAAAAATCATAATCTTTCAAACCTCTTTCACCATAAACTGTTTCATATGCATCAAGTGCTTCCGATGAGGAAACAGCATCATAAACAACATGTTTGGCGTTGGTGTTTTTTGACAAGAAATCAGCAATTAATTTTTCTGACGAAGGACTTGCCAAAGTATTCGTTAACAATACCACTTGTCCACCTTTTGCTTTAGCTTCGGCGATACTAGTCTTAAGATTTTTATCAACTTCTGTCCATGAAACATTTTTACCATCGATTTTAGGATTTTTCAATCGCATGTTATCGTACAATGACAATACTGAAGCATGAACTCTAGCATTGGCAGCAAAATTGGCACCAGCAAGTGTATTATTTTCTATTTTAATAGGGCGACCTTCTCTTGTTTTTACTAATAGGTTAGCAAAATCAAAACCATCAAACATGGTTGTGGCATAAAAATCTGCAACACCTGGAATAATTTGTTCTGGCTGAACTACATAAGGAATTGATTTATGAACTGGACCTTCACAAGCAACTAATGTAGCCGCTGCAGTACTAAAGCCAACATACTTAAGGAAATCACGTCTTGAAGTAGACGAATTTGAAAGTGATTCTTTATTACCTAAAAATTCATCTGTAGGAATTTCTTCTACAAACTCATTATTTCTAAGCGCCTCAACAATAGAACTATTTCCGTCTAGTTCTTCAACACTTTGCCAGTATTTTTTGTTTGATGACATATTATATAATTCGTTATTCGTTTATTAGTAATTTTAGTTTATTGGTTTTTCGGTTTTAGATTTAAAATCGGATCGAAAAAAAAAATTTAATAATGGCATTTTCCACATTCTAATCCGCCCATTTGAGCAGCAGTTAGCTTTTCTACACCATATTTTTTAGAAAGTTCATCGTGTATTTTAGTGTAATACTCGTTTCCTTCCATTTTAACTTCTGTTTTTCTGTGGCAATCTATACACCAACCCATCGTGAGAGGCGCATATTGTTTCTGAATTTCGTAAGTTTCAACAGGACCGTGACACGTTTGACATTCAATACCACCAACAGTAACGTGCTGTGCGTGATTGAAATATACAAAATCAGGGAGGTTATGAATACGAACCCATTTGACTGGTTTGGTTTTACCTGTATATTTCTGAGTTGATTTGTCCCAACCAACAGCATCATATAATTTACCTATTTCAGCATCGTAAAAAGCTTTGCTGTATTCTGGTGTTGCAGTAGTTTCAGCAACTTCAGCGATACTTTTATGGCAATTCATACAAACATTTAGCGAAGGAATACCAGAATGCTTGCTTACTCTAGCTGATGAGTGGCAATATTTACAATCAATTTCGTTATCGCCTGCGTGAATTCTGTGTGAATAATGGATAGGCTGTATTGGGGCATAATCTTGATCTACACCTACTTGCATTAGAAAACCATAAACAAAATAAGCACTACTTAATAATAGAAGTATCGAAGTAACCAAAACTAAAAATTGATTTTGAGCAAAAGCTTTCCAAATAGGAGTTGTTGGTTCTTTTGCAATTTTCTGAACTTCAATACCATTGGCAGCAGCAATTTTATTTAGAAACTTATTTACCATATATAACATGGCAATCAATATTAATAAAACAACCGCAAGTATACCTAGTATAAGATTATTGGAAACTCCTGAGTCTGCAGCAGCAATATTCGGTGGTCCAGCAGTTTGTCCGCCTCCGCCACCACCTACAGCAACTGTTGGTTCCGCTTTCGGAGTATCAGTATAGGCAATAATGTTGTCAATATCTCCGTTAGATAATTGAGGAAAAGCAGTCATAACAGATGGCTTGTACTCTGCCCAAAGCGCATTTGCCTCAGCATCACCAGATTTTATTAAAGCCTGACTGTTCTTGATCCACTTGTACAACCACTCTTTGTCATGTTTTGCAGACACACCGCGCAACATTGGTCCTGTCATTTTAGCATCAAGCTTGTGACAAGCGGCACATTGTGCATTGAAAAGCTCTTTTCCTTTTACAGGATCTGCGCTGGATGCAGCAGGAGCTGCTGCGGCTGAGGCTGCTGGTGCAGCTGCTGCAGTTTCTTGACCATTCGAAGTAAAAGAGAATGACAGCATTGCTGCTATACTAAAGAATAAATTCCGTGAAATCGAATTAGGGTTACCCAACTTTTTCATATTATAGATGATTATCGACTAGATTTAGAGATGGTTTGATCGAAAAAATGACATTAAACCAATACTCTTTTTTTAAAACTGGCACAAAAATACGACTTCTGTCTATTTTTTAAAACCTTAAAATACGCTTAAATGTCAATTTATATTAATTCTAAATAAAATTCTAGTTTCGCATTAATTGTCTTTATATTACATTTGTAAAAAAAAAAATTTTTTATGTTGCAAACTTCTAAACCTAATATTTTATTTTTCAGTGTTTTATTGTTTTTTTCTTTAAGCAATAGCTTTTCGCAAGAGGCAACAATTAAAGTAACACAAGATTTAAAGTTTGAACACTTGCTGTCTGAAAAAAGAAAAATAAACGCTTCAATTACTTTAAATGATCGCTACAGAATTCAGATTTATACAGGCGATAATGAAACTGCAAAAAAAACGTTAACCGATTTTAGAAAAGAATTCAAAACTATTGAAGCCACTATCATTTTTAATACTCCAAATTATAAAGTATGGATAGGAAATTTCAAAACTCGAATCGAAAGCGAACGAAATATGGAGCTTTTAAAGTCGAAATATCCAAATGCATTTATGATTAAACCTACTAAGAATTGAACCGAAAGCAAATACATATTATTTTACTTACAATCAGTTTTTGTATCTTCATGATCGCAAACATCTCTGAAACTTTTTTGACAGATTTTAACGATATTCGTATGGAATTGTTATTGAAAACTAACGAGACAGAAAATATTGAAGTCTCAAAAACTTTTTGGACAAATCAAGTGGATAAACAAGAAATAATTATTGATGGTAATTATTACGATGTGAAATCTATTCAATATGCTTCTAATAAAATTATTCTAAAGGTTGTTCATGATGTATTTGATTTAAGTTTCAAAAAAATAACTGAAAATCTCAATAAAAAAAATAAAGTAGTAAAAACCAAAAAACACATTGAAATTCTTTCAAACAATACATTTCAATATACTTTAAACAATGTAGTTTTTTTTTCAGAAAACAATTTTATATTTCTCTCAATTCAGAAAAATAAAGTTGTGATTCCATTTTTCCATCCACCAACCGTAGCTTAAACATTTTCAGGGAAATCTTTTCCGAAAAATCATTCTTCAAATTTTAGAGGAATGCAATTTATGTTTAACACAAAACAAAGAATGAAACTATACCTTTATATAGTATCTTTTCTTGCATTTGCAACGTATGCACAAAACGCAAAAGATACATTACAGTCCAAAAAACTAGAAGAAGTTATAGTAACTACTTCAAAATTACTAAAATCGAAAGCATTTCAATCGCAAAAAATTTCTTCCATTGGTCAAAAAGAAATTGAGTTCCAAAATTTTCAAACCACTGCCGATGTTTTTGCCAATTCTGGAACGGCAACTGTACAGAAATCACAACAAGGTGGCGGAAGTCCCGTTTTAAGGGGATTTGAAGCTAGCAGAATTTTACTGTTGGTAGATGGCGTTAGGATGAATAATCTCATTTTTAGGGTGGGTCATTTGCAAAACAGCATTACTGTAGACAAAAATATGCTCGAAAATATCGATATAATGTATGGGTCAGGCTCAACATTATTTGGAAGTGATGCACTTGGTGGTGCCATAAACATGACCACAAAAAAAGCAAAATTTTTATCAGATATAAAAAACCCATTTACAGGAAATTTCATCACGCGATATTCTTCTGTAAATCAAGAAAAAGCAGGACATTTTGACTTGAATTATACCACAAAAAACTTCGCATCCTTAACTTCTTTTTCGTATACTGATTTTGGAGATTTATTGATGGGAAAAAACCAAAACCATAACAATCCTTTTTTTGGAGAACGTAATAATTTCGTGCAAACTGTTAATGGCGTTGATGTAGTTGTGCCAAATGATAATAAATATTTGCAAAAACCATCGGCGTACAAGCAATATGATTTTATGCAGAAATTTGCCTTTAAGCAAACCAATGGCAACCTACATTTGTTAAACTTTCAATATTCGACAACAACTGAAATTGATCGTTTTGATCGTCTAACAGACCTTGCAACGTCAGGCACAAGAAAAGGCGAATTGAGCCGCACCAAATGGTATTATGGCCCACAAAAGCGTTTGTTAGGCATTTATAATTTTACTAAAGAAAAAGCGTTTTTGAATAGTGATTTATCGGTTAATTTAAGTTATCAAAATGTGGAAGAAAGCCGTTTCCAGCGAAATTTTGGCAATTATAATTTACAAAATCGAATTGAAAAAGTTGCCATGTATTCGGCAGATATTGTCTTGAAAAAGAAGTTTACTAAAGGCGAATTACAGTACGGAATAGAAAGTTATTTGGACGATTTGAAATCCGAAGGTTTTAGCAATAACATCAATACAGGCGAAATTTTGCCAATAAAATCGCGTTATCCCAACGGTAAAAACAATATGTTCCGTAACGATGTGTTCGCTATCTATAACCAAACTATTTCGGACAACACCAATTGGAATATAGGCGGACGAATGGGTTTTACAACTCTAAAAAGTACCATTGTTGATAATACGCTTTTCAAATTGCCTTTTACGAGTATCAAGCAAGCAAATTTGACCTATTCGGCAAATACAGGAATTATTCATAAGCCCAATCCAAATATTAATTTGATTGCTAATCTAAGTTCAGGGTTTCGAGTACCAAATATTGATGATTTATCCAAAGTTTTTGAATCTACCAAAGGAGCGATTATTGTTCCAAATGAAAATTTGAAGCCCGAAAAAACCATTGGTGCCGATTTCGGGATTCGTTTTGGCAGTAAAAATAAACGGTTTGAGTTCGAAACCAATTATTTCTACACCAAGTTTATTGATGCTATTGTTACTGATGCTTTTACTTTTAATGGAGAAGATAAAGTTTTATACGATGGCGTTTTAAGTTCGGTTACAGCCAATCAAAACAAAGGTCGTGCTTACATTACTGGAATAAATTCGGGACTAAAATGTTTTTTGGTCGGTAACTTATTATTTGATGTCACTATAAATTATACTATTGGTCGAATTACCGAAAACAAAAACCAACCGCTAGATCATATTGCGCCATTATTTGGAAAAGTTGGATTTAATTACTCCAAATCTATCTATACTTTGGATGCTTACCTCTTATTTAATGGTAAAAAAGACATTCGTGACTATAATCCAAATGGCGAGGACAATCAAGAATATGCTCCACTAAACGGGATGCCTGCTTGGCAAACGTATAACTTGAAAGGATCAATTTCAATTCTTAAAAAAGCTAACGTATTTGCAGGTGTCGAAAATATTCTGGATATTCAATACCGAACTTTTGCTTCGGGAATGAATGCTCCAGGCCGAAATATTTATGGCGGTTTGCGCTATTCCTTTTAAATAATTCTTAGAAATAAATTCCAAATTTCAATTTTATTATTGGAATTTGGAATTTTTATTTGGAATTCAGTTTGTGTTTTTTCCAATACCTTTTGCCATAACTACAAAAAATTTCGGTTGTGGCATCAATTCTTTTTGTTGCAATTAGGCACACATTATTTGCATCGTCAAGAGCAATTTTAGCATTATTTTTAAACCCCGAAACAGAAAACCCAGAAGCGTCATTGGCAAATTTCGCAAAACAAATAGAACGTTCCGAATCCATAATTGTACCATCAAGTAAGTTTATAAAATAGTCATCTCGATTAACGCCAGCTTTCAATTTGGCTTCCGTTGCCAACAAAATCTTACCTTTAAAAATAGCAATAATTTCATCTTTATAAATAGTAATTGCTGTAAACAATCCAGAACCAGAATTTTCAATTTGAGATTTGCCAGTATACAGATACTCTTTTTCTGGCAAGGCAATTTTATTTGGATCTATTATTTTTTGCAAAGTTTTTTTCTTATTATTGTATTTGTAAAATTAAGGTTTTACATTTGGTTTAAACAAAGAAATCATGTTTTCGTCCAAAAAAAATTTACTCTACATTATATTATCTGGAATTTTTATCTGCAATGCTGTAGTTGCAGAACTCATTGGTGGAAAATTAATACAAATTGGTCCATTTGTAATGAGTATGGGAATTCTGCCTTGGCCAATAGTATTTTTAACCACCGATTTAATCAATGAATATTTTGGAGAAAAAGGCGTAAAAAAATTATCTTACTTTACGGCTGGTTTAATTTGTTATGCATTCCTGCTTTTATTATTAGCCATAAATATTCCAGCTGCAAAAGGAATTAGTCCTGTTTCAGATGAGCAATTTTATGCCGTTTTTGGTCAAAGCATGTGGATTATTGTGGGCAGCATTATAGCCTTTTTGGTTTCGCAATTAATAGATGTTTGGGTTTTTCATTATTTCAAGAACAAAACCAAAGGTTCAAAAATTTGGCTTCGAGCAACAGGTTCAACAGTAATCTCGCAGTTATTCGATTCGTTTATTGTCTTAGGCATCGCCTTTTATTTGCCTGGCAAAATAAATCTGGAAACCTTTATATCGTCTGCATTAACAGGATACACTTTTAAGTTAGTAGTAGCCATTTTGCTAACGCCATTGATTTATTTAAGCCACAGCTTAATTGAAAAATATATAAATAAAGAATAATTATGGACGAAAAAAACAGATGCAGTTGGTGTTTATCGTCAGATAAATATAAAAAATACCATGATCAAGAATGGGGAAAACCTGTCTATGACGATGCTACTTTGTTTGAGTTTATGTTGTTAGAAACGTTTCAGGCAGGATTAAGTTGGATCACCATTTTGAATAAACGTGAAAATTTCAGATTAGCTTTTGATAATTTTGACTTTATAAAAATTGCTAATTACAATCATGATAAAATTATGTCGTTAATGCAAAACACTGGCATAATAAGAAACAAATTGAAAATTTATGCTGCTGCTATTAACGCTCAAAATTTTATAAAAGTGCAACAAGAATTTGGAAGTTTTTCAAAATACATTTGGGATTTTGTAGATGGCAAACCTATTGATAACGAACCTCGTTTTCGTGAAGATGTACCTTCGTCCACATTACTTTCTGAGGCAATTAGTAAAGATTTGAAAAAAAGAGGATTCAAATTTATGGGTTCCACAACCACTTATGCGCACATGCAAGCCACAGGAATGGTAAATGATCATTATATGGATTGTTGGACAAGAAATTAAGATTTCAAAATTCGGATAAAACTGTCTCTAGAAATTTCAAAAGCACCCAGTTTTTCAAGATGGTCATTATGAATTTGACAATCTAGCAGTAAATAGTTTTCTTGTTTTAGTTTTTCAAGTAACCTTACAAAAGCTACTTTGCTTGCATTAGGAACTAACGAAAACATACTTTCGCCACAAAAAACATGTCCTAAATCGATGCCATACAATCCGCCAACTAAAACATCGTTTTGCCAAACCTCAACCGACTTGGCAATTCCTTTTTTATGTAGTGCCGTGTATGACTTTATTATCGAATCAGAAATCCAAGTTCCGTCCTGACCTTTTCTGGCAATAGATTGACAATTGGCAATCACATCGTCAAATTTTTGATTAAAAGTTACTTTGAAAATATTCCTATTTAAAATATTTCGTAAGCTTTTAGAAACTTTATAATCAAATGGCGCAACAACCATTCTCATAGGTGGCGACCACCATAATATAGGTTCGCTGGAGTCAAACCAAGGGAAAATTCCGTTTTTGTAGGCCAACAACAACCTTTCTGAAGACAAATCGCCGCCAACAGCCAAAATCCCTTCGTTAGAAGCTTCTTCTACTGGAGGAAAATAAATTTCTTTTGATAAAAAATACATAATTCAAAAAAACAAAATAATACGATTTTATTCAAACAAGTTTTTATTAATATTTCTACTTGCAATCCAAGAGGCTATAATACCTAATAGCACTATTGTCGAAAAAACAATAACTAAATTTTGAAACGAAAAAACAACAGGATACGCCAATGTTGGAGTTATCATTATTAACTGAAAGTGTTGTTGAAGGAGCACTATTATAGAACCCATAACGAGCCCAATAATACCTCCAAAAAAACAAACAAAAATTCCTTGAAAAAGGAAAATTTTTCTGAGACCAGTTACTTCCAAACCCAAATTGAAAAGGGTTTTTAAATTGTTTCTTTTGTCGAGAATCATCATAATTAGTGCTCCAAAAAGGGTAAATAATGAAATTATTACAACCAAAGTAAAAATAAGCAAAATTGCTATATTTTCTGTGTTAAGCATTTTATAAAGTGAATCATTGAGTTGCGATCTGTTTTTAACAACTACTTTGTTACTCACTATTTTATTTATTGTTGCGATTACTAATGCTTGGTTTGCATTAGGTGCAAGCTTGATCTCGACACCTGTTATTTGTTCTGGTTTCAATTCGAGAAGGTTTTGCGCCAAAGCTATATCTGCAAAAACAAATTTGCTATCCAAATCTTCACTTATGGCATAAACGCCAATTGGTGCCAAATTGGTTTTATTAAAAGCGTCTTCTGTAGTCGCTATGGTGCCTTTTCCGGGACGTGGCACAAATACTTCAAATGGATTATTAAAATCAAATAATCCCATTGATAATTTTTGCGCAATGCCATAGCCAACAACTACTTGAGTTGAGTTTTGATCAAACCATTCGCCTTGATAAAGTGTTTTTTTGACGTTGTTAACTTTCTGAAAATTGGCATCAACTCCTTTGAGAGTGGTTACGATTTCTTTGCCATCAAACATAAAAAGAACGCGTTCTTCAACAATCGTGCTTAGGCTTTTTATACCCGAAATTCCTTTTAATTTTTTAAATTCTGTTTCGGTAAGCGTAATTACTTTTCCGCTTGACGGAAAAACTTTTAGATCTGGATCAAAATCATTACTAAAAGATAAACTAAAATCTTTTAGACCTGAAAAAACCGATAAAACGACAAACATTGCGGTAGTTACTACAATTATTAATACCGAAGTAATGCGATTAATAATATTAATTGCGTTGGTTTTACTAGCACTTACTAGATATCGTTTGGCTATGTAAAAAGGAAAAATCAACTTAAAATTTGCGTCTTTTTTCTAATAAATCTCTATTTTCTATTGGGTTTTCTTTATTTTTAAGTGCGTTATCGATTTTTTCGATATAATCTAAAGAATCGTCAATAAAGAAAGTCAAGTTGGGCACTTTGCGCAATTGTAAACGAACACGTTGCGACAAATCGTGTTTTATTAGTTTTGTATTTGTTTTTATTGCCGCCAAAGTTTCGGCTGCTTTGTCTTGAGGAAAAATACTTAAATGTACCGATGCAACAGACAAATCAGTAGTGACAATTACTTTCGAAACTGAAATCACAAGATTGTTAATTCCGTTTTTTCTTATTTCGCCTTGCAAAATATCAACCAAATCTTTTTGAATAACGCCGCCAATCTTTTTCTGTCTGTTTGTTTCCATTTTGCAAAAATACAATTTTTTGAGTTCAAAATTTATAAACTTGCAAAGTCATAAAGTTTTTTATCTTTACGTTTTAATACCTATACTATATAGATGAAAAAAATTGAACACATTGGTATTGCCGTAAAAAGTCTTGAGGTTTCTAATCTGGTTTTCGAAAAACTCTTTGGAGCACCAAGTTATAAACAGGAAGAAGTTGTGAGCGAAGGTGTTAAAACCTCTTTTTTTATGAATGGACCAAATAAAATTGAGCTTCTAGAAGCCACTTCTGAAAATAGTACCATAGCAAAATTTATTGAAAAAAAAGGCGAAGGCATTCATCATATTGCTTTCGATGTTGAAGATATTGTTTCTGAAATAGAAAGGTTAAAAAAAGAGGGATTTATAATTTTGAATGAATCTCCAAAAAAAGGAGCTGATAATAAACTAGTTGCCTTTTTGCATCCTAAAAGCACGAATGGTGTTTTGATTGAATTGTGTCAAGAAATCAGAAATTAATTTTGCGAATCCTAAAAAAAGTACTACTTTCGCACTCAAATTGGTCCTATAGCTCATTCGGTTAGAGCAACTGACTCATAATCAGTAGGTGCTTGGTTCGATTCCAAGTGGGACCACAGAGTCGCTTGGTGTTAAAACTAAGCGATTTTTTTTTGGCACAATGATTGAAGATATTATTTTGTAAAAAAAACATGTTTTTTAAAATAAAATTATTTTATGTCAATTGAAATTGTATTTTTGCATCTTGTTTTTGGAATTGTAATTTCTGATTTCACAAAAAATAATGTTTTAAAATTTTGACAAAAAGAAAATTTTTATACATTTACGCCCTATGAGTAAATTGACTTTTAAAATATATTGCCTGTTTTTGTTTATTTCTGCTGTTGCAGAAGCTAGACAAAGACCACCTGCACCATACGCGACGCCACCTCCAGGACTTTCAATAGACAGTAACTTAATTTTATTATTAATTTCACTGTTTTTATTTGGAACATATAAAATTTACAAAAAACAAAAAACTTCGATTTAATCGAAGTTTTTTGTTTTTGAAATGTATCCAAAATTAATTTTTAATAGCATACAATCTTGCAACATATTTGCCAATCACATCGAATTCTAGGTTGATTTTTGTCCCAACTTCAAAGTTTTTGAAATTCGTATTCTCATAAGTATAAGGAATTATAGCTACACTAAATTGATTTTTTATAGAGTTTACAACAGTCAAACTTACACCATTGACCGTAATGGAGCCTTTTTCGATAGTAATATTATTTAAACTTTCGTCATATTCGAATGTAAAGTACCAACTTCCGTTATCATTTTCTATTTTTTTACAAATACCTACTTGATCCACATGGCCTTGCACAATATGACCATCAAGACGATCTCCCAATTTCATAGCGCGTTCTAGATTAATAGTGCTTCCAACTTTCCAATCAGACAAATTTGTTTTATCTAATGTTTCTCGAATAGCTGTCACAGTATAAAGATTGTCTTTAATAGCCACAACAGTCAAACAAACACCGTTATGAGCAACGCTTTGATCAATTTTTAATTCAGAAGTAATTCTTGACTCGATAGTAATATCATAATTATCTGCTACTTTTTGTATTTCTTTAACCGTAGCAAGTGATTCTATAATTCCTGTGAACATTGTTGTTTTATTTTACTAAATTTGCACTTCAAAAATAACAAAAAAATGGTGAAAACTGCAGAAAATATAATTGTCGGAATATCTATTGGTGATCTTAACGGTATTGGAAGCGAAGTAATCCTTAAAACCTTCGAAGATTCGAGAATGTTAGAGCTTTGCACGCCAGTTATTTTTGCAAATGTTAAGATGTTGTCCTTTGTTCGTAAAAACTTCGAATCGACAGCAATGCTTCATGGTATAGATTCGTTAGACCAGATTGTAAAAGGAAAAATCAATGTTTTGAATGTTTGGAGAGATGGTTTTGACTTAAATCTTGGAACATCTGATCCTACAGTTGGAAAATATGCTGTAAAATCTTTTGTAGAAGCCACAAAAGCACTTAAAGAAGGACATGTAGATGTTTTGGTAACCGCTCCTATTAACAAAGCAAACATACAATCGGAAGAATTTAAATTTCCAGGTCATACTGATTACTTGGATAAAGAATTAGACGGTGATGCTTTGATGTTGATGGTTCAGGACGATTTGCGAGTTGGACTTTTAACAGATCATGTTCCTGTAAACGAGGTGGCAAAACAGCTAACAGAAGCATTAATAATTAAAAAAATTGAAACCATTCATAAAACTTTAATTCAGGATTTTAGTATAAATAAACCAAAAATAGCCTTGTTGGGATTAAATCCTCATGCAGGAGATAACGGAGTTATTGGTAAAGAAGAAGAAGAAGTACTGAAGCCTACCATAAAAAAACTATTTGATAAAGGAATGTTGGTTTTTGGTCCGTTTCCTGCTGATGGGTTTTTTGGAAGTGGTCAATATGAAAAATATGATGCTGTAATTGCAACCTATCATGACCAAGGTTTAATACCTTTCAAAACCTTATCTTTTGGCAAAGGTGTTAATTATACTGCGGGCTTAAACAAGATAAGAACTTCTCCAGATCATGGGACTGCATATGAAATTGCCGGAAAAAATCTAGCCGACTTTAACTCATTTAAAGAAGCAGTTTATTTAGCAATAGATATTTATAATTCAAGAAATCAATATACAACCATCAGCAAAAACCCAATGAAAATAAGGGAAAAACAAGAAGAAAGAAGTATTCGATAAAAAAAAGTAAAAAAGACTTTTGTTTATCTAAAGATTGTGTATCTTTGCACACCTTAATCAAAAGGAAAATTTATAGGATAATGAAACCATTAAATGAATTCTTAATCGCCTTTATTGGATTAAAATTAGGAAAACATCAGTTTGAATATCAAATAAATAAAACGTTCTTTGACCTCTTTGAATATGACGATTTTGAAAATTGTGATGTCAAAGTAAATTTAGTTTTAGAGAAAAAAAGCACGCATATCGAGCTTAACTTCAAGCATAAAGGAACTGTTTTTGGGCCTTGTGATGTTACAGGAGAGCTATTTGATTTGCCTATAAAAAGTGTAAACCGTGTAATTGTTCAGTTTGGAGAAAACTTCAATAATGACAATGATGAATTACTCATTTTACCACATGGAGAATTTCAAATAGATGTTTCACAATATATATATGAAATGATTGTTGTGTCGGTTCCTCTAAAACGAGTTCATCCAGGAATCAAAGACGGAACATTACTGTCTCCAGCTCTAGATAAACTATCAGAATTAGCGGTTGAGAATAAGAAAAAAGAAAAAATTAAAGCAGAAAATACCGACCCACGTTGGGACAAATTAAAAAACCTATTAACGGACAAATAATATTTTAAAATGGCACATCCTAAGAGAAAAATTTCCAAAACAAGAAGAGACAAAAGAAGAACTCATTATAAAGCTACAGTAGCCCAAATCGCTACTTGTCCAATAACTGGTGAAGCACATTTATACCACAGAGCTTATTGGCATGAAGGCAAAATGTATTATAGAGGTCAAGTAGTTATCGATAAATCGACAGTTGCTTTAGCATAATACGTTATTAGAAATAAAATTTAACTCTCACTCTGTGGGAGTTTTTTTTTATTTTTTTATTTAAATAACCTTTAATAAAGCAATTGTGTGTAAAATATTTTTTGTAATTTCCACCTCTTATAAAAAAGAGATTTCTTTATTTATAAAATAATCAAAAATTATGAGTAAAATAACATCTGCAATTACTGCTGTTGGAGGATATGTTCCTGATTATGTGTTATCTAATAAAATATTAGAAACAATGGTTGAAACTAATGACGATTGGATAACATCAAGAACCGGAATAAAAGAAAGAAGAATTTTAAAAGGAGATAAACTTGGCACTTCCTATCTAGCCATAAAAGCAGCACAAAATCTAATCGAAAAAGGCGGAATAAATCCTAAAGAAATCGATTTGGTTATAGTCGCAACCACAACCCCCGACATGCCTGTTGCAGCAACTGCGGTCTTTGTAGCCTCACAGATAGGTGCGACAGATGCTTTTGCGTACGATCTTCAAGCGGCTTGTTCAAGTTTTTTATATGGCATGTCAACCGCATCAGCATATATAGAATCGGGTAGATACAAAAAAGTATTGCTAATTGGTGCAGACAAAATGTCGTCAATAATAGACTATACCGATAGAGCAACGTGTATCATTTTTGGCGATGGCGCTGGTGCCGTTTTATTTGAACCTAATCATGAAGGACTTGGACTACAAGACGAGTTTATGAGAAGCGATGGTATAGGTCGCGATTATCTCAAAATTGATGCAGGCGGCTCACTACTTCCTTCATCAAAAGAAACAGTAGAAAATCGCCAACATTATGTTTTTCAGGACGGAAAAACAGTTTTTAAATATGCTGTAACAGGTATGGCAGACGTGAGTTCTAAAATCATGGAACGCAATAATCTAACCAAAGAAGATGTTAACTGGCTTATAGCTCATCAAGCAAATCGAAGAATTATAGATGCTACAGCAAGCCGAATGGAACTAGATGAAAGTAAAGTTCTTATCAATATAGAAAAATATGGAAATACGACTTCTGCAACGTTACCTTTGTTATTAAATGATTTTGAAAATAAATTCAAAAAAGGAGATAATTTAATTTTTGCTGCCTTCGGAGGAGGTTTTACTTGGGGAGCCATTTATCTTAAATGGGCATATTAAAAAACAATCAATCACATTAACTAAAAATAACTAACTATGGATTTAAAAGAAATTCAAAACCTAATCAAATTTGTATCAAATTCTGGAGTTGCAGAAGTAAAGTTAGAAATGGATGACATAAAAATCACAATCAGAACCACTCTAGAAGGCGGTTCTAATGATGTTACTTATGTACAACAAGCTCCTATGCAACAAGCACTGCCACAAACTCAAGTACAACAAATTGCTCCCGTCGTTGCAAGCCCAGTTGCAGTAGACGAAAATGCAAAATATTTAACAATAAAATCTCCAATTATTGGTACTTTTTACAGAAAACCGTCACCAGACAAACCTGTTTTTACAGAAGTTGGAGCTACAATTACAAAAGGCGACGTGTTATGTGTTATTGAAGCAATGAAATTATTTAACGAAATCGAATCTGAAATTTCAGGTAAAATTGTAAAAATTCTAGTTGACGATATGTCTCCAGTAGAGTTTGATCAACCTTTATTTTTGGTAGATCCATCATAAAAAGTTAGAAGTTAGGAGTTTTAGAAGTTAGAAATTTTCTTACTTCATAAATTGTCTAATTGACACATGTCTAATTATCTAATTCTAAAATTATGTTTAAAAAAATATTAATAGCCAATAGAGGTGAAATAGCATTGCGAGTTATAAGAACTTGTAGAGAGATGGGCATCAAAACAGTTGCTGTTTACTCTACTGCAGATGCCGAAAGTTTACATGTTAAATTTGCAGATGAAGCTGTTTGTATAGGTCCACCACCAAGTAATTTGTCATACCTTAAAATGTCAAATATTATTGCTGCTGCCGAAATTACTAATGCAGACGCCATCCATCCAGGTTACGGATTTCTTTCTGAAAATGCTAAATTTTCAAAAATTTGTGCCGAACACGGTATAAAATTTATTGGAGCATCACCCGAAATGATTGACCGAATGGGTGATAAAGCTTCCGCTAAAGCAACCATGAAAGCGGCTGGAGTTCCTTGTGTTCCTGGTTCAGAAGGAATTTTGGAATCCTATGAACAAGCAGAACAAATTGCAAACGAATTTGGATATCCTGTAATGCTTAAAGCAACTGCTGGTGGCGGCGGCAAAGGGATGCGTGCCGTTCTCAAAAAAGAAGATTTATTAAAAGCATGGGAAAGTGCTCGACAAGAATCTGCAGCAGCATTCGGAAATGACGGAATGTACCTAGAAAAACTTATTGAAGAACCACGTCATATAGAAATTCAGGTTGTAGGAGATTCGTACGGAAAAGCATGTCACCTTTCAGAAAGAGACTGCTCTGTTCAACGTCGTCATCAAAAACTTACAGAAGAAACTCCGTCGCCATTCATGACAGACGAACTTCGTGATAAAATGGGAATTGCAGCAGTAAAAGCGGCAGAATATATAAAATATGAAGGTGCAGGAACAGTAGAATTCTTGGTAGATAAGCACCGAAATTTTTATTTCATGGAAATGAATACGCGTATTCAAGTAGAACATCCTATAACAGAGCAAGTTATTGATTACGATTTGATTCGCGAGCAAATTATGGTTGCTGCGGGTATTCCAATTTCTGGAAAAAATTATTTACCACAACTACATGCTATAGAATGTCGTATCAATGCAGAAGATCCTTATAATGACTTTAGACCATCGCCAGGAAAAATTACGGTTTTGCACGCTCCAGGAGGTCATGGTGTTCGTTTAGACACGCATGTATATGCAGGATATACAATTCCGCCAAATTATGACTCCATGATTGCAAAGCTTATAACAACAGCTCAAACACGCCAAGAAGCAATCAATAAAATGAAGCGCGCCTTAGATGAATTTGTTATTGAAGGCGTAAAAACCACGATACCATTTCATCGACAATTAATGGATGATCCTGCGTATGTAGAAGGTAATTATACTACTGCATTTATGGATACTTTTAAAATGAACGAAATAGATTAAAACAAAAAACCTCGAAAATTTCGAGGTTTTTTTATGCTTAAAAATTATTTATTTCAATTTTTTCTTGATTGCAACTTCATGGTACGACTCAATAACATCTCGTTCTTCAATATCGTTGTATCCTTTAATTTGTATACCGCAATCATAACCTTTGGCTACATCTTTTACATCGTCTTTGAAACGTTTTAAAGCAAGTAATTCTCCATCAAAAACAACAACACCTTCACGAATAATTCTTGCTTTTGCATTTTTAACAATCTTACCATCCATAACCATAGATCCTGCAATTGAACCGACTTTCGATATTTTGAAAATCTCTCTAATTTCTGCCGTACCCAAAACTTCTTCTTTCATTTCTGGGGCCAACATTCCTTCCATTGCATCTTTAAGATCATCAATCGCAGCATAAATAATAGAATAATAACGAATATCGATTTCTTCTTTATCTGCCAATTGACGAGCATTTCCTGCTGGTCGAACATTAAATCCAATAATAATTGCATCTGATGCAGAAGCCAACATTACGTCGGTTTCTGTAATGGCTCCAACTCCTTTATGAATAATATTAATTTGAATTTCTGGAGTAGAAAGTTTAGAAAACGAGTCAGATAAAGCTTCTACTGATCCATCAACATCTCCTTTAAGGATAATATTTAATTCTTTAAATTGACCTAAAGCAATACGACGTCCAATTTCATCAAGTGTAATATGTCGTTGTACACGAACCGATTGTTCTCGCATCAATTGCGTGCGTTTGGCAGCAATTTGCTTGGCTTCTTTTTCGTCTTCAAAAACATTAAACTTATCACCTGCAGTTGCCGATCCGTCTAGTCCTAATACCGATACTGGTGTTGATGGTCCAGCTTCTTTAATTACGTTTCCACGTTCGTCATGCATGGCTTTAATTTTACCATGATTTTTTCCTGCCAACATATAATCTCCAACACGAAGTGTTCCGTTTTGAACTAATATTGTAGATATATATCCTTTACCTTTATCAAGGAATGCTTCAACAACTGTTCCTGTAGCTGTTCTGTTAGGATTTGCTTTGAGATCTAAAATTTCAGCTTCTAGAAGTACTTTTTCAAGAAGTTCTTTTACACCTGTACCTACTTTTGCAGAGATATCGTGCGACTGAATTTTTCCGCCCCAATCTTCAACAAGCAAATTCATTCCTGCAAGTTTTTCTTTTATTTTTTCGACATTAGCATTAGGCTTGTCAATTTTATTTATGGCAAAAATAATTGGCACACTAGCTGCTTGCGCATGTGATATTGCCTCTTTGGTTTGTGGCATGATATCGTCATCGGCAGCGATTACAATAATTGCTATATCGGTAACTTGAGCACCACGAGCACGCATTGCCGTAAAAGCTTCGTGACCTGGTGTGTCTAAAAAGGCTATTTTTTGACCATTATCCAGTGTAACCCCATAAGCTCCAATATGCTGTGTTATTCCTCCAGACTCGCCAGCGATTACATTTTCTTCACGAATATAATCCAGAAGTGATGTTTTTCCGTGATCGACGTGACCCATAACGGTAACTATCGGAGCTCTGAAAAGGCGATCTTCTTCGGCATCCTGAACTTCATTGATGGCGTCCTCTAGTTCTGTCGAAATAAATTCTACTTCATAACCAAATTCGTCCGCAACAATAGTAAGTGTTTCTGCGTCTAATCGTTGGTTCATGGTAACCATGATACCGAGTGACATACATGTTCCAATTACTTTTGTAATTGGTACATCCATCATGATTGCAATTTCACCAACGGTTACAAACTCTGTAACTTTAATGGTTTTGCTACCTTCATCAAGTGTTCTTTGCTCGTCATCTGATTTTTGACGGTGCGTATCTCTTTTATCTCTTCTGTATTTGGCAGCTTTAGATTTTCCGCCTTTTCCTTGAAGTTTTTCAAGGGTTTCGCGAATTTGATTTTTAACATCTTCTTCTGTAGGCTCCACTTTTGCGGTAATTGCAGGTCGTGCCCCTTTAACAAATCCTGGGCGTGCGCTTCTATTTGCATTAAAACCTCCAGCATTTGGTGTTATTGCGCCTCCGCCTGGTCTAGCTTCTCCTGGTTTTGGTGGTATTCTTTTACGTTTGTTTTTGTTTGTAGCAGCATTTGCATTTGCAGCCCCGGGAGTTCCGGGCTTATTAGGAGTTATCTTTGGCTCTTCTTTTTTCTTTTTTGGTTTATTGAATTGAGTTAAATCAATAGTTTGTCCCGTTAAAGTTGCACCCGAAAGCTTGGTGTATTGTGTATTAAAAACTTCGTCAACTGGAGCTTCTTCTGAAGGTATTGCTACGGTATCTGATTTTACTTCTTCTTTGGAAGTTTCAATTTTTGTTTTTTCTGATTTAGAAACTGGTTTTTCAGAATTTTTTTCGGTTTTTGCAACTGGCTTTTCTTCCGTTTTTGTTACTGGAGCTACAGTTTGTTTTGCAGGATTTAAATCAATTGTTCCTACTTGCTTTGGCCCAGAAACGGTTGCTTTTGCTTTAATGATTTCCTGCTGCTGGCGGAGTTCATCAGCGATACGTTTGTCTTCGATTTCTTTTTCTCGCTCAATTCGCAGTGCTTCTTTTTCCTTACGCTTTTCTTCGCTTACTTCTTGCGAAGCTTGCTTATTCCCTTTATCGCCAGCAAATTGATTTTGTAGAATTCCAAATTCGTTTTCGGAGATTTTTGCGTTTGGATTTGACTCGATGGCAATTCCTTTATCCTTAAGATAATCCACAGCTCGCTCTAACGAAATATTTAATTCTCGTAAAACCTTGTTAATTCTTATTACTCTTTCTTCAGACATAAAACGGTATTGTTATTTCTTTTTTTGTGTGTTGATGTAGTTAGGTTTACTAGCTATTAAATTCTGCTTTTAATATATTCATAACATCAACGATGGTTTCTTCTTCAAGATCAGTTCTTCTTACAAGATCGTTAACGTCTTGTTTCAAAATACTTCTTGCAGTATCCAAACCTATTTTTGCAAATTCTTCGATTATCCATTCTTCAATTTCGTCAGAAAACTCGGTCAATTCAACGTCGTCATCTTCTTCTGCAACATTGCCTTCTCTTATTACATCTAGCTCATAACCAGTTAATTGACCAGCTAAACGAATATTGTGACCGCCACGACCAATAGCTTTTGAAACTTCTTCTAGTTTCAAGAAAACTTCTGCACGTTTGGTTTCTTCATTGATTTTGATTGAAGATACTTTTGCTGGACTTAAAGCTCTTGTTATGTATAGTTGAATATTGCTTGTAAAATTAATTACATCGATGTTTTCGTTACCCAATTCACGAACAATTCCATGAATTCGAGAACCTTTCATACCAACACAAGCACCAACAGGATCGATGCGATCATCGTAAGAATCTACGGCAACTTTTGCTTTTTCACCAGGAATTCGAACCACATTTTTAACCATAATCAAGCCATCAAAAACTTCAGGAATTTCTTGCTCAAATAATTTTTCTAAAAACTTCTCAGAAGTTCTAGACATAATTATTGATGGTTTATTTCCTTTAAGCTCCACGCTTTCGATAATTCCACGAACATTATCTCCTTTTCGGAAAAAGTCAGATGGTATTTGTTTTTCTTTCGGAAGCACAATTTCGTTTCCTTCATCATCTACTAAAATTACAACTCTTGGTCTAACGTGATGCACCTCAGCGGTATAAATTTCGCCAATTAAATCCTTAAACTGCTTGTAAAGATTGGTATTGTCGTGTTCGTGAATTTTTGAAATTAGGTTTTGACGTAAGGCCAAAATAGCTCTACGACCAAGATCAATAAGTTTTACTTCTTCTGATACTTCCTCGCCAATTTCAAAATCGGGTTCAATTTTACGAGCATCGGTTAAGGTAATTTCGAGATGATCCAAATCTAGATCATCGTCGGCTACGATAACTCTTCGTTGCCAAATTTCCATATCGCCCTTATCTGGATTGATGATAATATCAAAATTTTCATCTGACCCGAATTTCTTTTTCAATGCATTTCTAAATACATCTTCTAAAATCGCCATAAGCGTTACACGATCAATGAGTTTATCGTCTTTAAACTCTGAAAATGAATCGATTAATGCTAAATTTTCCATGCCAACTTTTATTTTAAAATTTTACTGTAACTATTGCTTCTTTTATATCTGAATACGAAATTTCTTGACGTTTTTGTACGGTTTCTTTTCCTTTTCCTATTTTTTTTGGTTCTCTAGCTTCCCAAGCCAAAGTAATTTTTTGATCATCGGCTTCAACAAGTTCCGCTTCGATTGTCGTTGTTGCTAATTTTACAATTAATAACCTACCGATGTTATTTTTATACTGACGAGTCAATTTTAAGGGCGAGCCTATGCCAAATGAAACCACTTCGAGAGAAAAATCCTGCTCTTCGCGGTCCAGATTGTGCTCTATTGCTCTACTAATATCTATACAATCCTGCACAACAACACCATGATCTCCATCCAAAGTAACTATAATCTTGAAAGCATCTGTGACAGTCAAATCGGTTAAAAAAACCGTGGGTTTTTCTAGCAATCCTGCCTCAAGCAGTTGGTTTACTTTATCCTTAAATGTCATATTCTTATAAAAAGAGGGAAGCATTGCTTCCCTCATTATTCAGTTTTGTATCAAATAACGGTGCAAATATAGTGATTTATTTATAAATCAAAAGTATTGTAGGTATATAAATATTTCTTATCTTTATATCATCAAAGATTAAAAATGTTTTTTTATCAACTTTATACACCAGATCATGAAAAAAATTTTAGTTCCAACCGATTTTTCTGAACATGCCGAATATGCTTTGAAAGCAGCTGCTCAGATTGCCAAAAAAAATAATGCTGAAATAATACTACTACACATGCTTGAGCTACCGCACCAATCTGGAGATGCTGGCACGGGTGCTGGACATGAGTTGCCCGAGATCATGTTGTTTAAAAATAAAGCAATAGAACGATTGGATGATTTGATGGACGAAGACTATCTGGACGGAATTGAAGTTTCGGAAATTATTCAGTTTGAAAAAGCGTTTGAAGGCGTCTTGAACATTACCAAAAGAAACAATATAGATTTTATCGTGATGGGATCTCATGGTGCCAATGGCTTTAACGAATTTTTTATTGGTTCCAATACCGAGAAAGTTGTTCGCTACTCAGACGTTCCTGTTCTTGTCGTTAAAAATGAAATTGACTCCTTCAATGCAGATAACTTTGTATTTGCATCGGATTTTTCTAACGAAATAAAAAAACCATTTGCCAAAATGTTACAATTTGCCAAAGCGTACAACTCGCATCTGCATTTGGTAATGATAAATACTCCAAACAGCTTCAAGCCAACCAAAACTGCCGATAGAATCATGAAAGAATTTATTTCTGAATTTGAATATCCTAACCATTCGCTTCATATTTATAATGATATGAATGTCGAAAAAGGAATTCTGAATTTTTCTTCTTCTAAAAAAGCAGATATAATTGGTATGTGTACGCACGGACGCACCGGTTTTGCACACTTTTTTAATGGAAGTATTAGCGAAGACCTCGTTAATCATGCGGTCAAACCCGTTATTACATTTAAGATTTAATGTTTTTTTGACATAAAAAAACCCGATTCGTACTTGAATCGGGTTTTTTGTTGGTCTACTAGGACTCGAACCTAGAAAGACTGCACCAAAAACAGTTGTGTTACCATTACACCATAGACCAATAATCTCTTATTGCGGGTGCAAATTTACAAAAAAATAAATTCGTTACAACTATTTAGGCTTTTTTTTAAATTATTTTTAGAAAAAATGAGTATTACGATACAATACAAAGCTTTGTGTAGCAAAAAAATTAAAAAACTGCTGTATAAATTTTGTTAATGCGTATTTGATTACGCAAAAAAATAGTTTCTTTGTACGTCAAAAAAAAATAAGAACCCAACTTATGTCTACAGCTTTCAATTTTAATAAATGGAATACCATTACAGGATGGATTGCATTTACAATTGCACTTATAACTTTTTCGTTAACCGTAGAGCCTTCAATGAGTTTTTGGGATTGCGGCGAATATATTGCCACATCAGCTAAGCTTCAAGTGGGTCATCCACCTGGAGCGCCTTTATTTCAAATGATTGGAGCTTTTTTCTCTATGTTTGCTATTGACAACATGCATATAGCATTGATGGTCAATATGATGTCGGTTTTTTCAAGTGCTTTTACTATTTTGTTTTTATTTTGGTCTTCATCGATTTTACTTCGGAAAATAATTTCAAAATTAACCGATTTAAACAAATACAATTCGATTGTAATTCTAGGAAGTTCGTTTGTTGGCGCATTGGCTTTTACTTTTTCTGATAGTTTTTGGTACAATGCCGTTGAAGCCGAAGTATATGCGATGGCAACTTTGTTTATTGCTTTATTATTTTGGTTGGGTTTGCGCTGGGAACAAGATATGGACAACCCCAAAGGCAACAAATGGTTGTTGGTAATCTCATTGGTAATTGGACTTTCATTTGGGGTTCACTTTATGGCGTTGCTCACGATACCGTCAATAGGATTTTTATATTTTTTTAAACATTATAAAATAGTAACCATAAAAAGTTTTGTAATTGCTAATGTCGTTGTAGTTTCTGTTTTACTTTTCATATTCAAATTATTACTTCCATTAACCATGTCATTTTTCGGAAAAACAGAAGTTTTTATGGTTAATAATTTTGGATTACCGTTTGACTCAGGAACAATATTTGTAACTTTATTATTTATTGCTTTTTTCTATTTCGGATTAAGATATACACGCCAAAAAGGATTGGTTTTTGTTAACACCATCATTTTGTGTGTACTGTTTATACTTATTGGCTTTTCTACTTGGATGATGCTTCCAATTCGAGCCAATGCAAACACGCCTATTAATGAAAATAAACCATCAGACGCCGCCGAAGTTTTGGCCTATTACAACAGAGAACAATATGGTGTAAACCCTTTATTTTATGGCCCACAATATACAGATGCATTTGCTGGTCTAGACGAAGACACGCCGTATCTTGATAAAGCGCCAAACTACGAGCGAGATTACAAAACGGGCAAATACATTATTACCAACAGCTATAAAAAAGTAGAGCAAAATAGCGATGACAATCACAAAACAGTTTTGCCAAGAATGTGGAGTTCGGAGCATGTAGATAACTATATGAATTTTACCAATGTTCCCGAATTTAAAATTAATCCCGATTATTCTGAAGAACAAGAACTAGTAGATGTCGTTGCCGAATTCAGAAAAGCCTATGCCGATGGCGAAATAGACAATGAAGGATACAAAGAATTTCTAAAAAGTTATCGAGAGTATATTATTGTAGAAAAACCTTCAACGGCAGACAATCTCTCGTTTATGTTCGAATACCAGTTTGGATATATGTATTGGAGGTATTTGATGTGGAATTTTACAGGTCGACAAAACGATATTCAAGGCAAATATGATAATCTTGACGGAAACTGGATGTCTGGAATAAAATTTATTGATGAAATGCACCTTGGCTCACAAGAAAATCTTCCGTCGGATGCACTAAATAATAAAGGTAGAAATTTATACTATTTTTTACCTTTTCTTCTGGGAATTTTCGGATTGGTGTATCATGCCAAAAAAGATTTGAAAAGTTTTTATGTACTTCTAGCCCTATTTTTATTTACAGGTTTGGCACTCAAAATTTACCTTAACGAACGTCCTTTCGAACCTCGCGAAAGAGATTATGCACTAGTTGGATCGTTTTATGTTTTTGCCATTTGGATTGGCATTGGTGTTTTTGGAATTTATGATAGCCTTAAAAGTTATTTAAAGCCTAGGTTAACTGCAATTGTTGTGCTTACAATTGGGCTTTTGGCTGCGCCAATATTAATGGCTTTTCAAAACTGGGACGACCATGACCGATCTGGAAAACGAACTGCAATTGCTAATGCAAAATCGTATCTCGAATCCTGCGAAAAAAATGCCATACTTTTTACTATTGGCGATAACGATACCTTCCCGCTTTGGTATGCGCAAGAAATAGAAAATGTGCGTCCCGATATAAAAATCGTTAACGGGCAACTTTTTATGACCGATTGGTATATCGATCAAATGAAAATGAAAACGTATGATGCCGAAGGGTTACCAATATCTTTTACCCACGATCAATATGTAGGCGATAAGTTGGATTATGCGTTTTATGACAAGAAAACCGATAACCGTTGGGATTTAAAAGACTTATTAGCCTTTGTAGCTAGCGACGACGATCGAACCAAAGTACCTATGAGCAATGGACAGAAAATTCATTTTTATCCTACCAATAAATTTAGAATTCCAATTGATAAAAACAATATTATTGCTAATAAAGTGGTTGCACCAAAATATTACGATTCGATTGTACCAAGCATAGATTTTGAAGTAAAAGACAATGCCATGTACAAAAATAGAATCATGATGTTGGATGTTATTTTGAACAACAACTGGAAAAGACCTATCTATTTTACTGGCGGAAGTTTTGCCGACGAAGATTATGTTTGGCTCAAAGATTACCTACAACTAGACGGAATGGTTTACAAGCTGGTTCCACTCAAAACGCCTTTGGACAAGCAAGCAAGTCAACTTGATATGGGACAAATAGATTCAGACAAGATGTATGATATTGTCATGAAATGGGATTGGGGCAATAGCGAAAGCCCAGATATTTATCATGATATTGACACACGTCGCAACAGTATTTCGTACAGAAGTAACATGGCGCGACTCATGGAACAACTCATTAATGAAGGAAAATTAGACAAAGCCAAAAAAATAATCGACTTGGCAATGACCAAATTACCATTAAAATATTATGCCTATTACTCGCTTGTTGAGCCTTATGTAGGCGGATATTATGAAGTTAACGAAAAAGCAAAAGCAAGACAATTGTTGGATGATTTAATGACTAAGTACAAAGAAAATTTGACGTATTATAAAACTTTAAAACCGTCTGAGCAATCGGATATTGCAGTAGATATTATTACAGATATTGAGCGTTATAGAGGTTTGCTAGAAACCATGAAGGATCTAGGCGATATAGAATATTACAACAAACAACGCCCTATTTTTAATTCGTACAATAAAATGTTTGAGCGTTTTAGACGTAAAAACGAGTAACTTTATTTATAAAAATGTGTCTGGATTGACACATTTTTTGTTTAATTGATTTTTATATGTGGTATTGGATCAAGACAAATAAACTAATCAAAAGGATTTTCCCGAAGTATGTTTGGGATATCCAAAGTCGAGATTCGGTGTATTTAACCTTTGATGATGGACCAACACCCGAGGTCACCCTATGGGTTTTGGAACAATTAAAATCCTATAATGCCAAAGCCACTTTTTTTTGTATTGGCGAAAACATCCAGAAACATCCAGAAATTTTTCTGAAATTAATTTCTGAAGGTCATTCCATTGGCAATCATACTTATAATCATTATAACGGTTGGCAAACTTCAAATAAAAAATATCTAGAAAATGTAGCTTTATGCCAATCTGAAATTAATAATCTGCAATCTACAAACTGCAATCTCTTTCGACCGCCTTATGGCAAAATAACTTCGTCTCAAGCAAAAGCAATCAGTAATCTTGGGTATAAAATAATCATGTGGGATGTTTTGAGTGCCGATTTTGACACTTCAATTTCTAAAGAAAAATGTCTAGAAAATGTTTTGCAGAATATTGTACCCGGAAGTATTGTCGTTTTTCATGATAGCGACAAAGCTTTTCCTAACCTAAAATATGTATTGCCAAAAATATTGGAATTTATAAAATCCAAAAACTGGAAGTGCGAGAAAATCTAGTTTATAGAAAATTGGATAGCCCCGACAGAAGTGAAAATCCTTTTCTTTTTTTCTTTAAAAAAGAAAAGATTGAAACGTATGGCGGAAAAAGGGATTATTGAAAAAGCCCAAGCGTTTTGCTACAAAAATAAAAAAGGGTATTTATGCTTGTTCCTGTACCAAAGTAATGATGGTATTGGCATCCAACTCGCCAGATTGTCGCCAAACCATTTGACCTTCTTTGTAGATCATGAGTGTTGGCAAACCTTTTATGCGAAGCGCATTAGCTAGTTCTTGATTTTTATCAACATCAATTTTAATGACTTTGGCTTTATCGCCAAGTGCAGCCGCGACATCTCTTATTACAGGATGCATTGATACTGATGATTCGTTCCAATCGGTGTAAAAGTCTATTAACACTGGAACTTGAGCATTTATTAATTCTCCAAATTTTGACATAAAACCAAAATATTTTAATTTGTAAACCTAATAATTAGAGATAATACAGTACAAATGTACTACTTTTAACTTATTATACTACTTTTTGTGCTTTTTTTAGTTCAATTACAGTTATTTCGGGCATAATTCCTACTCTTCCTGGATAGGCATGATAACCAAAACCTCTATTTACATAAATAAAGCGACCCATTTCTTGATACAATCCTGCCCATTGTTTGTACATATATTGTGCCAAACTCCATTTAAAAAATCCCGGAATTTCTATCCCAAACTGCATGCCGTGCGTATGACCTGATAATGTGAGCTGAAAATGTTTTGGATGGTTTTTTATGACAAACTCCCAATGACTTGGATCGTGACTCATTACAATTTTAAAATCTTTTGGAGTCAAATTGTTGGATGCCAAATCAATATCTCCTCGCTCACCGAAACCTTTGCCCCAATTTTCGACACCTACGATGGCTATTTTGTCTTGCCCTTTTGGGATGGTTTTGTTTTGATTCATAAGCAAGTCAAATCCTATTTGTGCATACAATTTTTTTATGTCTTCAAAATTTTCTTGTCTTGCTTCAGGACTAGGAAAATCTATGTATTGTCCATAATCATGGTTGCCCAAAACTGCAAATTTTCCGAATTTATGGGTTTGAATTTTATTAAATATTGGTATCCAAGGATGCATTTCATTTGCTAGATTGTTGACAATATCACCTGTAAAAAGAATCAAATCGGAGTTTTGTTCGTTTATCAAATCTATGGCATAATTTATTTTTTCGGGATTGTCAAAACTTCCACTATGCACATCAGAAATATGTGTGATTTTTAGCCCATCAAATTCATCGGGCAAATCCTTAAAAAAAAGTCGCTGTTTGATAACTTTATAATTGTAACGACCAATTGTGATTCCGTAAACTAAGGACAAAAACGGAATCGCTGCCAATCCTAATCCTATTTGAGAAACAAACTTGCGTCGGCTAGGTAAAAAAGTGGCTTCTTTATCATAATTGGCAAAGAAGTTAAAAAAACCGTAAGTAAGTCGCACAATATCTTCTGCAAACAAAACGGCAATTAAAATAAATTTTGGAATGTAAACCAACAAAAACAAGCCCATAGTATACATATTGGTCTTGGTCATGCCGTGAGATCGATCAAATTTTGAAAACAAAAAAACAATCAAAACAAACAAAAAAGCACTCACGAGTTGATAACCAACCACAAAGGTTTTCGACTTGAAAACAGTTTTTATCGCCTGGAAAGCATAAATTTCTATTCCAATAAAAAGAGCTAAGTAAACAAATAAAAGAATCAGAATTTTCAACAGTATTGTTTTGTGCAAAATAACAAATTATGAAACTATTACTGGTTTTAATTTAATTAAATTTAACTATTTTAAGTTTATTTTTCTGAGATTTAAAAATAATTTATTGTAAGCTTTATCTAAAAAAACCAAATAAAAAAACCAACATTACGATGGCTTTTTTTAAAATTTATTTTTCTTTTTTCCCTTTCTTTCCCTTTTTCTCTTTTTTCCCTTTTTTCTCTTTTTTCTCTTTTTCAGAATTGACTTCCTCGTTTTCAGTTCCTTCTGTTTTAGAATCCGATTTTTCGTCTTCTACTTTATTTTCGTCATGCTTGTGCCCTTTTCCATGTTTCTTATCATGATTTCCTTTTTCAGATTTTTCATCATCATCATGATCTTCATTTTTCATTTCTTTTTTGTCTCCTTTTTCTTTCTTCCATTCTTTTTTACCTTTTCCTTTTCCACGACCATTTTCTGTTTTTGGCGATTTTGTTTTGGTAGAATCTTGAGCATAACTGATAGAAGTTGCAAGCAATAAAGCAAAAAGCATTAAAAATATTTTTTTCATTTTTTTTCATTTAAAATTAATAATCAAATCAAAAGTATCTTTATAAGATAAAACAATTCTAAAAATTATGTTAAATTTTTATAAGCGATTTCAATTGTCTATTTTTACATTCTCAAAAAAAAAAAATGTCACAAAAACGCCTTTACCTTCTCGATGCTTACGCCTTAATATTTCGTGGTTATTTTGCCTTTATAAAAAATCCTCGTATCAACTCAAAAGGTATGGATACCTCGGCCATTATGGGATTTATGAACGCCTTGATGGATGTTATCAAACGTGAAAAACCCGATCATTTAGCGGTAGCTTTTGATAAAGGCGGAAGCACCTATCGGTACGAAATGTACCAGGAATATAAAGCCCATCGTGATGAAACGCCCGAAGCTATAAAAATTGCAGTTCCTTATATTCAGCAACTTTTGCAAGCCATGCACATTCCTATTATTGAAGTTGCAGGTTTTGAAGCCGACGATTTGATAGGAACCATTGCCAAGCAAGCCGAAAAAGAGAACTATAAAGTCTATATGGTTACGCCCGATAAGGATTTTGCACAATTGGTTTCGGAAAATATTTTTATGTACAAACCCGCTCGAATGGGCAACGATATCGAAATTTGGGGAATTCCAGAAGTTTTGAAAAAATTTGAAATCGAACGTCCAGAGCAAGTTATCGATTTTCTAGGAATGATGGGCGATGCCGCCGATAATATTCCAGGACTTCCTGGCGTGGGCGAAGTTACTGCCAAAAAATTCTTAAAAGAATTTGGCTCGATGGAAAATCTTCTCGCCAACACCGACAAGCTCAAAGGCGCGATGAAGGATAAAATTGAAGCTAATAAAGACAAAGGAATTTTATCCAAAAAACTAGCTACTATACTACTCGATTGCCCTGTAACTTTCAACGAAAGTGATTACGAATTATCAAAGCCCGATATCGAAAAAACCGATGCGCTTTTTAACGAATTGGAATTCCGACAAATGAAAGCGCAGTTCGACAAGTTATATAATCCAAATGCCACAGTTGAAAATGAAATTGAGACAAGCAATGTAAAAAAAGCGGTTGTCAAAAAAACCAATGACGAGCAGTTTGATTTATTTGGTTTTTCTGATGGAGAAGATTTAACTGAAAATTCTAATTCGTTTTATGCGACGCTCGAGAATACCGAACATTTTTACCAAAGTATTCAAGGCGATTTGCCTGTAAAATTGCTGTTGCAAAATTTAATGAACCAAACATCCGTGTGTTTTGATACCGAAACCACTGGAATTGATGCCTTGAATGCGGAGTTGGTTGGAATGTCGTTCGCCTGGGCGAAAGGAAAAGGTTTTTATGTTCCGTTTCCAGAAAATCAAGATGAAGCACAAATATTGGTAGATAAATTCAAACCGTTTTTCGAAAATGAAAGTATTGAAAAAATAGGTCAAAATATCAAATACGACCTCAAAATTCTTTGGAATTATGGCGTTGTAATCAAAGGAAAATTGTTCGATACGATGATTGCCCATTATTTGATAAATCCAGATATGCGCCATAATATGGATGTTTTATCTGAAACGTATTTGAAATATTCTCCAAAATCGATTGAAACTTTGATTGGCAAGAAAGGCAAAAACCAACAATCGATGCGCGATGTTCCGCTAGAAGATATCAAAGAATACGCAACAGAAGATGCCGATGTTACTTTTCAATTAAAACAAAATTTTAGTCCGATTCTGGACAAAGCCGAAACCAAAAAGTTATTTGATGAAATCGAATTGCCACTTATTCCTGTTCTCGCAGCAATGGAACTAGAAGGAATCAATCTTGATGTGCCGTTCTTGGCAGCTATGTCGGTTGAAATGGCAAAAGAAAGTTCGGCTTTAGAACAAAAAATATATGAAACCGCTGGCGAGAAATTCAATCTAGCTTCGCCGAAACAACTGGGCGATATTTTGTTTGATAAACTGAAAATTGGCGGAACCAAACAAAAGAAAACCAAAACAGGTCAATATGCAACGGGCGAAGAAATTTTAAGCTATTTAGAAAAAGACAATCCTATTGTAAAAGATATTTTGGAATGGCGACAAATGGTAAAATTACAAAGTACTTATATTGATGCATTGCCAAACCAAGTCGATGCCAAAACAGGTCGAGTACATACTGATTATATGCAAACAGTAGCCGCAACTGGGCGTTTGAGTTCGAACAATCCGAACTTGCAGAATATTCCTATTCGAACCGAACGTGGACGATTAATAAGAAAAGCATTTATCGCTCGTGACGAAAATTTCACACTACTTTCTGCCGATTATTCGCAAATAGAACTTCGGATTATTGCTGCTTTATCTGGCGAAGAAAACATGATTAAAGCGTTTCAAAACAACGAAGATATTCATAAAAGTACAGCTGCAAAAGTTTTTAATGTTCCTTTAAAAGAAGTTACTAAAGAACAACGAAGCAATGCCAAAACTGTAAATTTCGGGATTATTTATGGTGTTTCTGCTTTCGGACTTTCCAATCAAACCGATTTATCTCGAAAAGAAGCCGCCGAACTCATTGATGCGTATTATGCTACTTATCCAAAACTGAAATCCTACATGAGCAATCAAGTTGATTTTGCCCGAGAAAACGGATTTGTGCAAACGGTTTTAGGGCGTCGTCGTTACTTGAAAGACATTAACTCGGCCAATATGATGGTCAAAAGTGGTGCCGAACGAAATGCGGTAAATGCCCCAATTCAAGGTTCTGCAGCTGATATTATCAAGATTGCAATGATTAATATTCACGAAAAATTGAAATCAGAAAACTGGAAATCGAAAATGCTGTTACAAGTTCATGACGAATTGGTTTTTGATGTTCATAATTCTGAATTAGAGAAAATAAAACCGATGATCAAGCACGAAATGGAAAATGCCTTCTTGATGGATGTACCGCTAGAAGTAGAAATGGGCGTTGGAAAAAATTGGTTGGAAGCGCATTAGAAAAATTTTTCGTTTTGTCATTTCGACGAAGGAGAAATCACATAAAACAATTCAAGTGAAGTTTTGAAAACGTGATGCGATTTCTCCCAAAAGGTCGAAATGACAAATATTGGGGTTTCTTTTGTCATTTCGACGAAGGAGAAATCTAATAACTAGAGCAAATAAATAGATTTTATGAGCAACAAATGTGATTTCTCCCAAAAGGTCGAAATGATAATTTATGACAAAAAAAATCCCGATGCATCGGGATTTTTTTTATAAATAAGACTGAATTTTTTTGACTATTGCTTCAAACTCATCTTTCTCTAATTTTACTTTATTCTGAAATCGAATTTCGTCCATTTCGTTCAAAGGAATTAAATGAACGTGAGCGTGAGGTACTTCTAAACCAATAACTGCCATGCCAACTCTTTTGCAAGGAATTGCTAGCTCAATTGCTGTTGCGATTGTTTTTGAAAACTGCATTAATCCAAGATAGAGTTCATCTTCCATATCAAAAATTTTGTTAATCTCTTTTTTAGGAATACACAAAGTGTGTCCTATAGCATTTGGATTTACATCCAAAAAAGCCAAAAAATCAGCAGTTTCTGCTATTTTATAACAAGGAATCTCTCCGTTTACTATTTTGGTAAAAATACTTGACATTAGTCTCTAGAAATTTCTAAAACCTCAAATTTTAAAACTCCATTTGGAACTGTAATTTCGGCTACTTCTCCAACCGATTTTCCAAGTAAACCACGACCAATTGGCGAGCTTACAGAAATTTTTCCAGACTTCAAATCAGCTTCACTTTCTGCAACCAAAGTATATTTTAACTCCATACCATTGGCTTGGTTTTTAATTTTTACATTAGATAAAACCAATGCTTTTGAAACATCAAGTTGAGACTCATCTATTAATCTAGCGTTTGAATGTACTTCTTCTAATTTTGCAATACGCATTTCTAGCATACCTTGCGCTTCTTTTGCTGCATCATATTCTGCATTTTCAGACAAATCACCTTTGTCTCTTGCTTCTGCTATATCTGCTGATGCTTTTGGGCGCATCACACTTTTTAAATAATCTAATTCGTCTCTTAATTTTTTTAACCCTTCTGCTGTGTAATAAGATACTGCGCTCATAATTTCCTCATTTATATAAATAGAAAAAATCCCATCTGGACGGGATTTCTTTTTTCAAAGATACTATATTTGTTTTACTTTATAATTATTTGTTAATCCTAACGATGTCAAAGTTAAATAAATTATTTTTGTTTGCATCATTCTTTTATACTTTTTTGAAATGAAAAAACATATTTTGTTGTTGTTTGGATTACTACTTATAATGAGTTGTACTAAAGATACCGTTAGGAACAAAAATCCTTATATCCCAAACTATTCATTTTCTTTTGTAATTAACCTAAGTCTTCCATCTTATGTTGCTTTAACTTCTAATTTAAATCCGATTAAAGTTTCTGATGGAACAGGAATTAATTTAATTATGATGAAAGTTTCAGATAACAATTACGTAGTTTGGAATGCCAATTGTCCTAATCAATATCCTTCGGATTGTTCCTTAATGAGTATTAATGGGTTGAATGCCAAATGTGCGTGTGACAATATAGAATATAGTTTGTTTACCGGAGTTGGAACTAGTCAATATACTATGATTCCTTATGCCGTTGAAATTTTAGGAAATAATTCAATCAGAGTTTATAACTAATTAAAAAAGCCAAGTTAAATTATTCAACTTGGCTTTTTTTTAGAATTTTAATGTTATTCCAGTTAGAAAATTAATTCCCGCTTGAGGATAATAAAAATTTTCTGTTATTGCATTATCTGTTGAACCTTGAGGTCGATAGTAATAACTATAGGTATACCCATTTGAAACATATTTTTTATCCAAAAGATTATTCACCATTAAATTAAAAGCGATTTCAGTAATCCATTTTGGTTTTACCTTATACGAAACAATACAATTATTAATAAAATAAGCCTTCATACTTCTGCTATCAACTGAGGTATTGTCTAAAAATTGTTTGCCAACATATTTAGAAACTAAACTAAAATCTAAATTTTTTATTGGAGAGAAAATAAACGTGTTACCTGCTACACAATTTGGTGAAAAAGAAATGTCAGTGTTATTTAAATTCCTTACAACAGCATTATAAGAAACCGTCTCAAATGTAGTTGGATCATATTGAGTGTCATAAACCAAATAATTGAACATTTTTATTTTGTTTTGACTAAAAGCTATATTAAAATCTACACGAAATTTTTCATTGAATTGATATCCGGCTTGAAATTCTATTCCTGCTCGATAACTTTTATTTACATTTTGACGAATTCCGTTACCAATATCATCTAATGCTCCTGTTAAAACCAATTGATTGTTGTAGTGCATAAAATATAGATTTGCAGTAGCAAAATACTTTTCTGATTTCAGTTTATAACCCATTTCAAAATCAACTAGTTGTTCTGCTTTGGGTTGAATTGGGCTTTTGGTCAAATCGTCACCATTGGGCTCACGATTGGCAACTGCAACAGAGCTATAAACAGAGTTGTTATTGTTGAAAACATAAGTTAATCCTGCTTTTGGATTGAAAAAATTAAATATTTTACTAACATTAATTCCCAATAAATCAGAACTCATACCATTTGATTTATAAGCAACATTTCTAAATTGAATATCTCCAAAAGCAATAAACTTAGGTGTAATTGAATATTCTGCTTTTGCATAAATTGAATGATCTTCTTTTATAATACTACTTTCATAATATTTTGTTCCAGAAGGAATAAGAGTAGGAAAAGCACTCCAGATGATTTCGCCAAAACGAGTTCCATCATATTTATTATAACCACCTCCAAGCGCAAAATTCCATTTTTCTTTTTTATAATTTAAAGAATATACTAGAGCATAAAAATCACTCTTTGCCCATTTTCTTCTTATTACATCACTCATATCATCTCCATTTGTGATAGATGAAAAATATTTTTTATAAGTATCATCAACCTTATATTCTTCATAATACCCTTTTCCTGGAGAAAAATTTCCGGAAATGTTTCCAGAAAAATTATTTTTAAATTGATGAGAAAAATGCAATTGATAATGATTTTGCTCATAATTATCAACTTGATTAGCGTAGGTATAATAATTATAAGTCCTTCCGGAATTTAGTAAATTTTGAGCTTCTGCATCAGAAGAAAAATTTCTTTCAATAAAAGCTTTAATTCCTTCAATATCGCCATTTACAACTGCTTCTGGCGTACCATACCATGATTGATAAGTTATTTCCTTTCCTCCAAACACGATGGCTTTTATAGCTGTTTTTTTACTTACAAATCCAATTTCTGTATAAAATGATTTCAAATCTGATGTAGCTCTATCAATATAACCATCACTAGCTATTTTAGACAATCTAGCTTCGGCATAGAAGTCTTTATTAATTCCAGTTCCGATACTCAAATTATGTTTTCTGGTTCCAAATGAACCTATACTATTTGATGTTTTTGCATAGGATTTAGAAGTAGGATTTAACGTTTTTAAGTTTAAACTAGCGCCAAAAGCTCCTGAACCATTTGTTGATGTACCTACACCACGTTGCAACTGAACATCCTCTAATGAAGTTGTTATGTCAGGAATGTCTACAAAATAAGTCCCTTGACTTTCGGCATCGTTATACGGAATACCATTTATAGTTACATTTACTCTTGTTGCATCACTACCACGAACACGAATACCCGTGTATCCTACACCTGCTCCAGCATCAGAGGTAGTAACAACAGATGGTAATTGGTCTAATAAAATAGGTAAATCCTGACCTAAATTTATAGCTTCTAATTTTTCTTTAGACATTGTAGTAAACGGGAAAGGAGATTTTTCATTCAATCGAGTTGCTTTTAAAAGTACCTCATTGAGTTGAATGGTTTTTGCAGTGTCTTTTGCTTTTTCTTGAGAAAATGATAGTAATGAAAAGAGAAAAAATACAACAGTAATTAGATTTAATAATCTAAATTTTTGTTTTTGAATGCTATTGCAGCAAATTTGTTTGTTCCCAGTTGAAAAGGAACTGTGAGTAGGTAATAAAAATTCCATTCGTAAAATTATTACGAATAAAAAGAGGTAATTATTCTTTGGTTAAAAAAAAATGATTGTTTCCTGTGATAATAGGTAGCGTGCACTCTATTCTCATCACTTTTCCCTTAGCAGCATTACCTGCTCAGGTTCATTGGGTATAATCTCAGCTGTCATTCTGAATGTATTTCAGAATCGAGCACCCCTTTTGAGACAGTGCAAAAGTATAAAAAAATAATGGTTATGAGAGTTTTTACAAAAAAATGTTATTACTCTTTATAAATTGAAAACCTTATAAATAAAAAGACAACCATTGTAAATATAAACTATACAATGGTTGTCTTTTTATTATTACTATCTAAATGGTAAGTTTTCTATTGTTATGGTTATTTCACCTGTATTTCTATATGCTCCTGCGTTTTGTTGTCTCCATCTTACTACAACTAATGGTAAGACTTTTTTGTTAGGGTTTTTAAATTCTGAAAAATCTGAAATACCATATTTAAGAATACTATTATAACCTTGATCTAGATTTCCTAAATTGGCAAGAGATTTATCTGGATTATTACCCCAAAGTACCGAAAGATTTTGTCCAAACTCATCAAGAACTCTTCCTTGTATTAGTTTCCAAACAGGGTATTTATCTGATCTAGGATTGTTTGGTATGGATGGCATTCCGAATAACTTGGTCATTTGCTCACTTGTAAAATAACCTAAATCCCCATTATGTAAATCTGTATTCACTACATGCCAAGAGTTTATTGCAAATGCATCATCTGTAACTTTTTTATAATCATAGAAAGTTACTTTTTGATTTGCTTTTAAAATAAAAGGCACTTCCTTTTTATGTGTAATAATCATTGGGTCAACTAATAAATAATTGGTTTGTGCACCAACTGTATAAATAGCATAATCATAACTGCTATTGTTTATAAAATTCATTTTGTGAGACAAAGCTCTTGTTTTGTTGGCTGAATCATTATTTTCAGGAACTGTGTTTTGTAGTTCATCATTACTACAAGAAAAAGTAAAAGCTATAGAGAAAAGCATTATTAAAAATGCCAATCTTTTTTTTATTGAATTTTTCATGACTTTTGTTTATTTAAATTAATAAAATATTTTTTTTCAAATTCTTTTCTGCAATTTATTATTTTAAAATTGTGAAGTTATTTGTTTAGATGCAATTGAAATCGTGTTTATAGGCACATTCTTTTATAGTTTTTTTGAATGTATATAGATTTAAAAAAGTTTAACCTTAAGATTGTTTTATACCATTTAATAATTAATAAAAAACTATGACTTTGTTTTTTAATTTATTATCAATTAAGCGCTTAACTAATTAATATTTAGTCTTTTAATTCTATATTAAATTTACAAATAAATAAGTATACTTATATATTTTTATCAAATATTATGATAACTTTAATATAAATTTAGGGAGAATTTATTTGCAAAATAAAGGTTTGTTTTACAACTCTTTGGAAATACTTGTCACAATGATTAACTGTCAAAAAAGTATAAATTTTTTATTCGTAAGAAAGGTAGTGTCAAATAGTTTATTTAAATAAATAACTAATCTAAATCTGGTTTTTTTCTAGATTCTTTTATATTTGATAGTGTTTTTTTATCCTTCAATCTCTTCTTTATAACTGATTTTGGAACTTTTGTAGATTTACGAATTTTGGGTACAATTAAACCTGTTTTAATAATTTCTATGAAACGCTTAGTCACAATTTCTTTATTTTTGAGCTGACTTCTGTCTTCATCACAATTAATAATTAATATTTGATCAGATGTTAATCTTGAAGCCAATTTTGTTTCTAAAATGGTTTTTTCTTCTTCTGATAAAGCATGAGAGTTTTTTAGATCAAATGATAAAACAACTTTTGAGGAAACTTTGTTTACATTTTGACCTCCAGCACCAGAACTTCTTACTGCTTTATATTTTAATTCTGATATGATTTTTTCGGATTCCAATATTATTGTGGTTGATGTGCAGATTTTAATAAATCGTTTACCGTTTTTACAGGATTAAAAGTAGATAGTGGAACTTCTACAAAAACAGTTATCCATTTTGCCATTGCTCCATTCCACAAACCAGGTAATTCATAGGCTTTTAGGTCTTTGCCGTTTTTATTTTTTTCTACAATAAAACCAGTAGAATGATCTACAAATTGATGCAAGTCAAATTTATTGCCTTTATAGTCTTTAATTCCGCATACTAAGTCTACTGGATTAAAATAAGTAGAGCTTGATAGAATTTGAGCTTGATTCTGATTTTGTATATCTATTTGAGCTGTTTCTATTATTTGTAATGATGTTATTCCTTTAGCATCTCTAACCCAAAAAGGTCCACCGCCTGGTTCGCCTTCGTTTTTTACCATTCCGCAAATTCGGATAGGCTTGTTCAAAATATCTCTGATATAGCTTATTTTATTTTCTAAAGTATATTTAGAAAAATCTTCTATAATCTCTGTGTTTAATTTTTCAGTAATAAAAGTCACAATCGACTCAATCTCGGTTTCTTTTATTGTATTTAATTCAATTTGATTTAGATATGAAAATATTTCATTTTGTAATTTGATTAACAAACCTGCTAATGCTTTTTTGTATAGGGCAATAATCTCTATTTTACCTTGTATTACGTTGTCAATATTTTTTATAAAAACGATGTCAGCATCTAATTGATTAAGATTGTCAAGTAAAGCACCGTGACCTGCTGGACGAAAAACTAATTTACCTGCATCATTTCTAAATGGCAAATTGTCTAAACCAACCGCAATTGTATCTGTAGCTGCGTTTTGAAAAGAATACTTAATATGTATTTCTGAATTTGAATTTTCTTCAATTTTATTTTTTACTTTTTTAATAATTTCTTCAAAAATAGTTTGATGAGTTTCTGAAATTGTAAAATGCAAATTTGAATTTCCTTTTGAATTTGCATAGAATGCGCTTTCATTCAAATGTTCTTCAATAGGAGTTGCCGTATAGGTTTTGTATTTATGAAAAGGCAATATTCCTTTTGGTTTATTGCTGTAATCAAACTCATCCGATTCTAAAATCATTTTTATAAAATAGTGATTTTTTTTGTCTCGTTCCCACGTTTCAAAATCAGGATAATTGGCTCTAAGTTTTGCATCTACAGTTTCATAAAAAGGAAATTTTTCTATACCTGTAATAAAAACCGTCAGACTTGAAGCGTTTTTTCTATTAATGAAGGCATTTATTGTTTCGTTTTCTTCGTCAAACTCATTTAGAAATTCACTTAGAAATTTAAACATTCTACTTGCTGCTCCAGAAGCTGGAACAAATTTTTTGAGTTTTAATTTTTCTTTTTCAATATCAAAATAATTTGAAAAGTATTGAAAATCAACATCAGAAAACTTCATTACACCATCTTCTTTTATTGCTGGACGCACCAAATTTGCTTTTTGAATTCCTTTTTGAAAAATTGCTAGATGTTTTTTAATCGTGTCTAATGGAATCCCTTTTTCATATATTTGAATATAATCATAGGATGAAAAACCCATTAATTTGGCTTTCATCAAATTATCAATAATAATTATTGCTTTTTCAAGTCTTGATTCAGATGAGCCAGAAAGTGTTATAAACGGTTTATTGTTTTCGATTAAAGCATTTTTGAAAACCGCAAATGTTTCTTCTCTATTATCTTCTTTGTCTCGCAAATCGTCTTTTTCCCAAGGCACATCAACATTTGTTAGAAAAATCAAATCATACTTATGTTTTCGAGCAGCTTTGTCTAAAACTGGATCACAATAATTATAATACATTTCAGAAAAAACTTTGGTAACCATTAAGTTGGTATCACAAAACAACAACTGATTTGCAGTGAGCAATCTATCGTTTTCGAGTTTTACTTGACCAACAGCAATTGGTAATAAATCTTCGGGTTCGCAAGTTTGACCCGTTTCGTTATATTTATTCTGCAAATATTCTCTAGCAAATTCTGGAGCCCAAACAGTATCATAATGAGCTGCGAGCTGTTTTGCTAAAGTTGTTTTACCAGTAGATTCTGGACCAACCATTGCAATTTTTATGATGTTTGTATGTTGTTGTTTAAGATTTTCTTCCATTCTAAATAGCCATAAATGGCAATAATTGTAAATAAAATATATTGTATACTTGTAAAGGTATATCCTTTTGCAAAATATAATGGAATGGATATGATATCTCCTATAATCCAGAGTATCCAATTCTCAATTTTTCGTTTTGCCATAAGCCACATTCCCACAAAGAAAATTCCTGTTATAAATGTATCTACATAGGACAACCAAGTGGTAAATTTATTAAAAATAAGATACACTGCAATAACAAAAACTATTGTCAATATAAAAATTATAAGAGATTGTTTTTTTTCTAGTTTTGAAATTTTACTTATTGGATATTCAACAACATTTCCTTTTTTTCGTGTCCAAAGATACCATCCATAAATACTCATCACAAAATAATAACCGTTTATCATCATATCTCCCAATAATGACCATTTCCAGAGTAAAAAAACATAAATTGAGGTGTTGATTAATCCTGTTGGAAAAACCAAAATATTGTCTTTTTTTGCAAACCATACACTCAATAGCCCAAAAATTACAGCGGTAATTTCTAACACAATTTCATAAGTAGGATAGGATTTATATTGAGAAAATAAGAATTCTAACATTTAATTTTAGGTATTGAAAAAATTTATATCCTCTTCAAAAGCAGTTCCAATAACTACAAGATCTGCACCCGATTTATAGGCTTTTTCAATAGTTTCTTTTGAACGTATTCCTCCACCAACTAGTAACGGAACTGAAATATTTTGAGCTACCAAAGCAATCATTTCTTGTGGTACTGCCAATTCCGCACCACTACCAGCTTCAAGATAAATAAGTTTATTGCCTATATACTCGCCTGCTTGTGCTGTTTGCATTACATATTTTGCATTGTTTCTGTCTATTGGTTTAGTTTTACTTATGCGTTCAACTGCGGTTTGGTTACCACTTTCTATAAGGATATAACCTGTAGAAATCACTTCTAGTTGGGTTTGTTTTAGAATTGGCACAGCATTTACTTGATGTTCTATTAAATAATCTGGGTTTCTACCAGAAAGTAGTGTAAGAAACAAAATACCATCGGCTTTATTTGATATTTGAGAAGGATTTCCAGGGAATAAAACAATTGGTAACTCCGATTTTTCTTTGATTGAAAGAATCAGTTCGTCTATAATTTGATTTTCGACACTACTACCTCCAATAAAAATATGTGTTGCTGGTGATTGGTTTATTTTTTCTACTAAAATAGAAATTTCATTAATATTGACTTTGTCGGGATCAATAAGAATGGCCAAAAGCTTTTCGTTTTTGGATTTTGAAGCAATGATATTTTTATATATTCTAGTCATAGGAATAAAATGAAAGATAGAGCTGTTTTTATTTTTCTAAAGCATAAACCAAAGTAAAATTTTCTACTTCATCAAAAAAAACATTAAAATGGTGTTTTTGGTTTTCGATGTTGAGAATTGCTGTAGTTTTTTGTGATGGTAATTCGAATGTTTTTACCCAAATATTGTTTTTGAAACTAATGCCTTCTTCATTTCTAATTTTGAAAATGGCTTCTTTTGCGCCCCATTTTACCGTAAGTTTTTTGATGTATTCAATTGTGTTTAGTTTTTTTAGAAGTTGTAATTCGTTTTCGTTGACAAATTTTTCTGCAATAAGAATTATTTTTTCTCTTTGCATTTCGATATCAATTCCAACGGTTTGGTCACTTATAATTATTGTGGAAAATTCAAATGAATGTGAAATGGAGATATGCATTCCATCATTTAAATGTGGTTTTCCAAACGGATCGTATGTCAAATCAAAATCTGAATAGCCTGAAGTTTCTAGAAGTTTTCTGACACTTAGAAAACCTCTTTGATGCATTTCAGATTTCATACCGTTAATTCTCAAGAGACTTTTTGGCGTGAGTTTTACATCTTTTTTTAATTCATTGAAAGATTCTGTTATTTTCCAAACAAAAATCTTTGTGGAATCATTATGATTGATGATTTTAAATAATGGCATTTTTATTTCCTTGATTTTTAGCCCCGATGGCAGTGAAAATCCTTTCTTGTCTTGAACTAGTTTCAAGATCTTGAAACTAGCTCAAGACAAGAAAGATTGCAACGTACAGCGGGAAATAGCTCCTTATTACTATTTTTTGCTCTATAATTAAATTATTTCTTTGATTTTGAAAACATTAGACAAATAAACAAATCATAATTATTATTAAATGTTTTTTAAATAATAAGTTATTACGTAAATTTGCAAAAAATTTATAATTACAAATATACTATAAATGAGTACATCGACTATGCCTTATGTGGCTTTCAAAGTAAAAGACATTTCTCTAGCGGCTTGGGGAAGAAAAGAAATTGAATTGGCTGAAGCTGAAATGCCAGGTTTAATGGCGCTTAGAGCTGAATACAAAAACGAACAACCACTTGCTGGTGCTCGTATTGCGGGATGTTTACACATGACCATTCAGACTGCAGTATTGATTGAAACTCTTATTGCTCTTGGTGCAGAAGTTACTTGGTCTTCTTGTAACATTTTCTCAACTCAAGATCAAGCTGCTGCTGCAATTGCTGCTGCTGGAATTCAGGTTTATGCTTGGAAAGGTTTGAATGAAGAAGATTTTGACTGGTGTATTGAGCAAACGTTATTTTTTGGTGAAGACAGAAAACCATTGAATATGATTTTGGATGATGGTGGAGATTTGACCAATATGGTTATTGACCGTTTCCCAGAATTGGTTGCTGGTATTAAAGGTTTGTCTGAAGAAACTACAACTGGTGTTCACCGTTTGTACGAAAGAGTAAAAGCTGGAACGTTACCAATGCCTGCAATAAATGTTAATGACTCTGTTACTAAATCGAAATTTGATAACAAATACGGTTGTAAAGAATCTGCTGTTGATGCGGTTCGTCGTGCTACAGATATTATGTTAGCTGGAAAAAGAGTTGTGGTTTGTGGATATGGTGATGTTGGTAAAGGAACTGCAGCTTCGTTTAAAGGTGCTGGTTCTATTGTTACTGTTACAGAAATTGACCCTATTTGTGCATTGCAAGCAGCTATGGACGGGTTTGAAGTTAAAAAATTATCTACCGTTATTGCAACTGCTGATATCGTTATTACTACAACAGGAAATAAAGATATTGTATTAGAAAGAGATTTCCGTGCTATGAAAGATAAAACTATCGTTTGTAACATCGGTCATTTTGATAATGAAATTGATATGGCTTGGTTGAATAGCAACTACGGTAATACTAAAGTTGAAATCAAACCTCAAGTAGATAAATATACTATTGATGGTGTTGACATTCTTGTTTTGGCAGAAGGTCGTTTGGTAAATTTAGGTTGTGCTACAGGTCACCCAAGTTTTGTAATGAGTAACTCATTTACTAATCAAACATTAGCTCAAATTGAATTATGGAAAAACAGCGCAGCATACAACAATGACGTATATATGTTACCTAAACATTTGGATGAAAAAGTGGCTATGTTGCACTTGGCTAAACTAGGTGTTGAATTGGAAACTTTACGTATAGATCAAGCTGATTATATTGGAGTTCCTGTTGAAGGTCCATTTAAACCAGAGTATTACAGATACTAATCTTAATAAGATTTTATAACTATTGAAAACCCTCTCTGAAAAGTGAGGGTTTTTTTTATATTTACTGATGAAAATATTCTAACTCCTTAACTAAACCATTTTGAAAAAAATTACACTACTTGTCTTGCTAGCAATCAGTTCTAATTTATTTGCTCAAATAATAAATACCGCTCCTTATATTTTAACTGTTTCTGAGTTAAAACAATGGACAGCAACAGGACCAACAGCTTCAACCGATTTGATAGCAACCGAAAATCTTGCGCCTCGTTTTATTAATACTGCAACACAATTTAATACCGCTTTATCAAATGATATGAAAATTGCGTATTTGCCAGATGGTATGAATAATTTCGGTAATTATTATGGTGAGCAAAGTCAATTTAATTTATACAATTTTACTCATTGGGCATATATAGACAAGTTGGTTTGGTTTGGAGGAACTGCTTCACAATCTGTACAAATTCCATCATCGCCTTGGGTGAATGCTGCTCATAAAAATGGCGTGAAAGTTTTTGGAAATGTGTTTTTTGCACCAACTGTTTTCGGTGGTTCTACAGCTACTTTAATAAATTTTCTAGAACAAGATTTAAACGGAAATTTTGTTGCCATACCAAAAATGATAGCCATTATGCAATATTATAATTTTGATGGATGGTTTATAAACGAAGAAACGGCAACAAATGCCACAACAGGACAATTGATGTACGCCTTTGTTCGTGATTTGACACAACAAGCAGAGTCAATAGGCAAAGAAGTGATGTGGTATGATTCTATGTTATTGAGTGGTTCTATTTCTTATCAAAACAGATTGAATAATAACAACGCTGTATTTGTTCAAAACAATGAAGATAATGATCTTACAAATGGTTATGAAAAAAGAGTGAGTAGTAACATTTTTATTAATTTCTTTTGGTCAAGTGCTTCATTGCCTACTTTTTCAAGAACAAAAGCAATAGCAATTGGTCGTTCAGAATTTGATGTTTTTACAGGAGTTGATATTTGGCCTGGAAGAAATCAAGGAAATTTTGAAATCAACGGAAATACATTTATGTCGAATTTGCATACAAACACTACAACTCCTTATACATCATTAGGGATTTTTGCACCAAATTGTGTTTTTAATAATTCGACTTTTAGTAATTTTAATAATGATCCGTCAGATGTAGCATCTTTTTACAATGCAGAAAATCATTTATTTGCTGGTGATGATAGTAATCCTGCAATTGTTGACGCTAGTGGATTTAAAGGTTTATCAAACTGGATTCCTGAAACTACTGTTATTAATACAATTCCGTTTCAAACAAATTTCTGTACAGGTCACGGGACAAAAAAATTTACAAGCGGCGTTCAAACTAGTTCAAATAGTTGGCATAATATGAATGAGCAAGATATTTTGCCTACTTGGCAATTTGCCTTTTCAGAAAACGGAATGCTGAATGCCGAGTGGGATTTTGACAATGCGCTTGTAAAAGGGAATTCTTTGAAAATATCTGGAATTCTACCTGCAGATACTCCAATAGATTTGATGCTGTATAAAACAAAATTAAATTCTTCTGGCGGAGCATTGTCTTTCAATATGTTTTATAAAACTCTAGCAGAGAATCCAAGCATGAAAATTTTGATTGTTTATAGTGACGAACCAAATCAAAAATATGAATTTACTTTTACTAGTGGTATTGCAATTGCTGGTTGGCATTTTGGCGAAACTAATGGATTTATTTCCAATTTCCCTCAACGAGAAATTGCCAAGATTGGTTTGCGTTTTGAATCTCTAACAGATATTCCTAATTACTCGATAAATATTGGAGGGATTTATATTGATGAAGTTTTTCTTGGTACAACAAGCAATAACAAAAACAATAATTATGTGACAGTAAGTTATCCTAATCAAAAAAATGACCCTCTTATTTTTACAATTAATTGGCCTGTATCAAAAGAAATAAAATATATAGTTTATGATTTACAAGGAAAAGCAATTCAAGAAAATAGAATAGTTTTAAAAGGAATTACAACTTTTCCGTTTAACATTAACAACCTTAGTTCAGGCTCTTATATTGTAAAATTCTTTGATGATAAAAATATTCAAGAGGTCAAAAAGATAATTGTGAAATAAAAAAATTTCATAAAATTTCTTATTGAAAAGTGTATTAAATAATTAATTATTACACTTTTTTTATGCTTACTTGCATTGTAGTTCCTTTATTAATTTCAGAATTCAAAACCTTTATTTTGCCTTTATGGTATTCTTCAACAATTCTTTTAGTAAGAGAAAGTCCTAAACCCCAACCTCTTTTTTTGGTGGTAAATCCAGGTTCAAAAATACTTTTGAATTGGTTTTTTGGGATTCCTTTTCCAGAATCGGTAACATTTATTTTTACAAAACGATCATCTTCGTCAATAACAATAGATAGTTTTCCTCTTCCTTTCATAGCATCAATAGCATTTTTTACTAAATTTTCAATTGTCCAACTATGTAATGCTGGATTTATTGAAACCATAATTTCTTTTTTTGGTGCTTTGAAATTAAATACAACTTGTTTTGAAAATCTAGATTGCAAATAATCAAATGATTCTAATGTTTCGGCTACTATGTCTATATTCTCTAATACTGGTTCTGAGCCAATTTTAGAAAATCTATCGGTAATGGTTTGCAATCTAGTAATGTCTTTTTCTATTTCATCAACAGTAGTTTTATCAACATTATCAGCTTTCATAATTTCGAGCCAACCAATCAATGATGATAATGGCGTGCCAATTTGATGGGCTGTTTCTTTAGCCATTCCAGCCCAAAGTTTGTTTTGAGTGGCCATTTTGGTGCTTTTATAAAAATTATATACCAATGCTCCAAACAATACAATAATTAGCACCAAAGCTATTGGGTAATATTTAAGTTTATTTAGTAATGACGAATCTCCGTAGTACAAATTGTGGGTTTTATTTTCTGCAATTTGCATAATGATTGGCTCATTTTGATTTTTTAATTTTAACAATAATTTTTTAAGTTTCGACTTGTTTTTTATAACATCTTCATCAATATTTAAAAAGTTTATTATAGAATCATTTTCAGTTACTATGATTGGGATTGAAGCTGTTTGAATAATTTGCAAAGGCAATTCGATATCGGTATCAACACCGGCATTATTGAATGTTTTTTGTGCCAATGCCCAATTTTGCATTTTTACTCTTTCTTCATTTTTAAAAATTTGAAAAAAAGCATATGTATTCCATAAAATGAGAATAATAATAACAAACGAAGCTGCAATAAGAATCCAACGAGTACTAATTTTTCTATCAAAAAACTGCATAGTAATATTTTTGTGGGAATAAAAGTAATCAAATTTATTTTGAGTTAGAATTCTAAAGTATTGATAAGTTAATAAATCCTAAAAACATATTTCTACATTCTTATTCTGATTTAGTACTTTTGTAAAAACCAGAATGATATGAAAAGTATTGTACCCAATGAGGTAACTCCAGCCCAATTACAAAGTTATTTACAAAGTGCTGTTGCGCCTAGACCAATAGCATTTGCAAGTACTTTGAGCAAATCTGGAAAACCAAATCTATCACCTTTTAGTTTTTTTAATGTGTTTAGTTCTAACCCACCAATTCTTATTTTTTCACCAGCAAGAAGAGTTCGTGACAATACTATCAAACACACTTTGATAAATGCCGAAGCAACAAAAGAAGTGGTTATCAATGTTGTCAATTATAGTATCGTACAACAAGCATCTTTGTCAAGTACTGAATATGCTGAAGGTGTTGATGAATTTTTGAAATCGGGTTTAACTGCAATTCCCTCTGATATTGTTAAACCATATCGGGTAAAAGAATCTCCAGTACAATTTGAATGCAAAGTCAATCAAATTATTGCATTAGGAAATGAAGGAGGTGCAGGAAATTTGATAATTTGTGAAGTATTAAAAATACATATCCACGAAGATGTGCTTGATGATAAAGGAATGATTGATCAACACAAAATAGATTTAGTTTCAAGATTAGGAAACAATTGGTATTCTAGATCCAATCAAGGATTATTTGAAGTGCCAAAACCTTTATCTTCTTTAGGTATTGGTGTAGATGTAATACCAAATGATATTAAAGATAGTCCCGTTTTTGACGGAAATGATTTAGGAAAATTAGGAAATATAGAATCCTTGCCTAGCAATGAAGAAGTTAGTATATTTGTAAAAGAAAATTTTGCAGTAAAAGGAGTTTTAAGTGCTGATGATGTATTAAAACAACACCAGAAAGCCAAAGAATACCTTAATAATGACGATGTTCTTTCGGCTTGGAAAGTGCTACTAGCAAAGAAATTTTAGAGAATAATAAATATTAAATATTACAGAAGATGGAAGTTACAGGAAAAATTAAAATGATTGATACTACAAAAGAAGTAGGATCAGGAGGATTCAAAAAAAGAGATGTTGTTGTTACTACAGATGAGCAATATCCGCAACATATTTTGGTTCAATTTGTTCAAGACAAATGTGATTTATTAAATAATTACCAAGTAGGTGATGCTGTAAAAATTGACATCAACTTAAGAGGAAGAGAATGGACAAATCCACAAGGAGAAACTGTTTATTTCAACACCATTCAAGGTTGGAGAATTGGAAAATTGCAAGCAGAAGCACCACAAACACAAGCGCCACCAATGCCTGCAGCAGCAGCTTTTGAACCAGCTGCAAATTTTACAGAAGAAGAGCACGACGATTTACCTTTCTAAAAAATAATTTATACTAATTGAATCAGAAGTTTGAGTTTACTTGAATTTCTGATTTTTTTTATCCTTTTTTTAATAAAATGTACCTTTTAACTAAAGATTTATTTTTTCCTCCTGTTTCTGAAACTTCTCCAGAAGGCATATTGGCTTTTGGAGGCGATTTATCAACAGAGCGATTGCTATTAGCTTATAAAAGCGGGATATTTCCTTGGTTTGAAGATGACGAACCAATACTTTGGTGGTCACCAAATCCTAGAATGGTTTTGTTTCTCGACGAATTGAAAGTTTCGAAAAGTATGAGAAAAATATTTAACAGTAATCTATTTCAAGTAACTTTCAATCAAAATTTTGAAGAAGTAATTGTCAATTGTCAAAAAATAAATCGCTCCGGACAAAATGGTACTTGGATAACTAAAGAAATGATTGAAGCCTATTGTAAACTTCACGAACAAGGATTTGCAAAATCAGTAGAAGTTTGGCAAAACAAAGAATTGGTTGGTGGTTTATATGGCATTGATTTAGGTCATGTCTTTTGTGGAGAAAGTATGTTCTCCAAAGTTTCAAATGCTTCAAAAGTGGCTTTCATTTCATTAGTAAATCATCTCAAAAGCGAAAACTACAGATTACTAGATTGTCAAGTTTATAATGAACATCTAGAAAGTTTAGGATGTCGTGAAATAAGCAGGGATGATTTTATGAGAATGCTAAAAAAAGACTAATTATTTCTTTTCCAACAATCATCAACGTGATCATCAACCATTCCTGTGGCTTGCATATGTGCATAAACAACTGTAGAACCAACAAATTTGAATCCTCTTTTTTTTAAATCTTTACTAATTGCATCCGAAAGCGGTGTTGTTGCTTGTGCATTTCCTAGTGTTCGTAGTGTATTTATGATGGGTTTATGATCAACAAATCCCCAAATATATTTAGAAAAACTCCCGAATTCTTCTTGTACTTTCATAAAAGCAATAGCATTAGAAACAGCGGCTCTAATTTTGAGTTGATTTCGAATTATTCCAGCATCTAATAACAATTCCTGTATTTTTGATTCGTTATAATTGGCAATTGTTTGATAATCAAATTGATTAAAAGCGGCTCGAAAATTTTCTCTCTTATTGAGAATGGTTATCCAACTCAAACCCGCTTGAAATGTTTCTAGAATTAGAAATTCAAATAATTTGTCGTCTTCATAAACAGGAACTCCCCATTCTTCGTCGTGGTATTTTTTGTATAAATCACTAGACAAACACCATTTACATCTTACTTTTTCTTCCATTTTTAATCTTCTTTTATGTGTTTTTTAATCCAGTGATGCCCCAAATAAATTAAAGGTGTTAATAAAATGGCAATTATAAGTTTGAAAGTATAACCTGTTAATGCAGAAGTGATAAAGGTTTCAAAATTTATTTTCCCGGGTAACCAAAATGCAATTCCAAGTACGATAAAAGAATCAAACATTTGTGAAACTATTGTTGAACCCGTTGTTCTTAACCAAATTTTTCTATCTCCTGTTTTGTTTTTAAAAAACCAAAAAACAGAAACATCTATCAACTGAGATACTAAAAAAGCTACGATACTACCAACAATTATCCACATACTTTGTCCAAAAACCGCTTGAAATTGTTCATCATTTACAGGGCTAATTCCTTTGGCAGCAGGAACATTCATTGCCATAAGCAATACTATAAAAGCATACGCAATTAAACCTGCAGTGATAAAGGATAATTTTCTTACGCCTTTTTCTCCAAAATATTCATTGATTAAATCAGTGGTTAAAAAAACAATAGGCCAAGGCAAAATACCAATACTCATCACAAAAGGACCAATTTGTATCAGCTTTCCACCTATGAGTTCTGCCACAACAGCATTTGTAATAAATATTCCAGCCAGAATAACAAAAATAATTTCTTTCTTTGTTTTGAACATCACTTTTTTAGTTTCTCAAAATTAAACTTTTATTTTGAAAATTTTGTTTTTATGAAATGGAACGATTGTTAATTTTTGGTGATTTCTTATGTATAAGGATAGAAGAACTACAAATCAGGATGCTAAAAGTATTCGAAAGGATGCAAGAACAACAAAAAAGGATTGCAGTTTTATAAGTAAGGATGCGAGAACTACAAAGCAGGATGCTAAAAGTATTTGAAAGGATGCAAGAACTACAAGTAAGGATACAAGAATTATAAATAAGGATGCTAGAAATACAGGAAAGGATAATACAACTACAAAGTAGGATGCTAGAACTATAAAAAAGTAAAGGAGTTGTAATCTATTGGATTGCAACTCCTTTTTTGATGATGATTTAAACTGCATTGAAAAGAGTTCCTATGAAAAGCTCCGCAAATGTCTCCTGACTTTGCGGAATTTTTTTATATTTGATAAAGTTTAAATTATGAATAATAATAAAGCGCAAAGTCAGGAGACATTTGCGCAGCGTAGTGATATAATTAAATACTTTGTAGAGCAGGATTAAAGGAGTAATTGTAATGATATTTGTGGGCACGAGCATGATGCTCGCGCTAGCTGGGCTAATCAATATTAATATATCTTTTAAATACTTAAATTAAAAATTTTATTAATCATGAAAAAAATATTTTATTTATGTTTTGGTTTACTTTTAATTTCTTCAACTTGTTCAAAAGACGAACCTTGCCAAGCAAGTACAACAATTATTAATAATTCTCAAAAAACTATTTATTTTAGTTCAAGAGCATATAATCAATTAGGAGATAGCCCTGATTTGAACTCAATTTCTTATAAAATTTCACCAAATTCCATAAAAAAATATGGAGGCGCAAATTGTGAAGAAAAAAGCTTTGAAGAAACTGGTAAGGTTTATTACTTTCTTTTCGACGAACAAGTTTTACTTAACAATACATGGGAAGATGTTGTTGCTAACGATTTGGTTTTGAAACGATATAGTTTTACTTTACAAGAAATGCAAGCCTCTAACTGGACGATTATTTATGATGGGAATTAGGGGATTTTAAAATAGAGTAAAAACGACAAAACCCGCTTAGCAAATGTATGACTTCGTCGAATCTGAGATTTCCTTACTTTGCGAATTTGCAATTCAAAAGATAGTGATTGCGTCATAAACTCTCATTGACCAGTAAGCAAAAAATGTGAAGATTTTTTTTAACTATATTAATCAAACCTATAAAAAAATCCCTTTTGCATCAAGCAAAAAGGGATTTTTAAAAATATAAATAAGATTGAATTATTATCCTAAAGCTACTCTTCTAAAACCTGTAACGGTTAGGTCTGGAGCAACTGTTTTTACATAGGCAGCAACACTCATTGAGCTATCTTTGATATAATCTTGGTTTACCAAAGTATTGTCTTTGAAGAAACGACCTAATTTTCCTTTTGCAATATTTTCAATCATTGCTTCTGGTTTTCCTTCTTGACGCAATAAATCTTTTGCAATTTCTATTTCTTTTGCAACAATATCTGCATTAACACCTGCTTCGTTAAGAGCGATTGGGTTCATTGCAGCTGCTTGCATTGCTACGTTTCTTGCTGCTTCTTCTGCTCCAGCTGTATTTGCTGAAAACGCTGTTAAAGTTGCAATTTTGTTTCCTGCGTGTATGTAAGAACCAATGAAAGCACCTTCTAATTTTTCAAAAGAGGCAATTTCGATTTTTTCTCCAATAACTCCCGTTTGCTCAATTAATTTTTCAGCAACTGTGATTCCGTTGAAATCTGAAGCTAAAAAATCTTCTTTTGTAGCAAAGTTTATTGCTTGGTTAGCTAAATCTGTAGCTAGTTTTACGAAACCTTCGTTTTTACCAACGAAATCTGTTTCGCAGTTTAATGTAATAACTACACCAACTGTTTTTGCATCATTTACGACAGCAATTGCAGCACCTTCTGTAGATTCTCTATCAGAACGGTTTGCCGCTACTTTTTGTCCTTTTTTACGAAGGTTTTCGATTGCTAAATCAAAATCTCCGTCTGATTCTACTAATGCTTTCTTGCAGTCCATCATTCCGGCACCAGTAATTGTTCTTAATTTATTTACATCTGCAGCAGTAATTGTTGCCATTTTATTTAAATTTAAATTTGTTAAAAAAGAAGTCGTTTTGTTGAGAATGGATACAAAAGTAAACACGCATCAGCAAAACGACTTTATCCTAATGTTATTTTTACTCTTCTGTTTTTGGTGCTTCTTCAGTTGCAGCAGCTTCTGCTACTACTTCTGGTGCAGCTACTTCAGCAACTTCTTCTACAGCATCGTTAGCCATATCAGCAACAGTATCTTCTGATGTAGCATCAGCGTTTCTGTTTGAAAGACCATCAATAACGGCAGCAGTTACTAGAGATAAAATTTTATCGATAGATTTAGAAGCATCATCATTTGCAGGTATTACATAATCAACCTCACGTGGGTCAGAGTTTGTATCTACCATTGCAAAAACTGGAATGTTTAATTTTTGAGCTTCTTTTATTGCGATATGCTCTGCTTTTATATCTACTACGAACAATGCAGCTGGAAGTCTTGACATATCAGCGATTGAACCTAGATTTTTTTCTAATTTAGCACGAAGACGATCTACTTGCAAACGCTCTTTTTTAGACAAGGTCATGAATGTACCGTCTTTCTTCATTTTATCAATAGAAGCCATTTTTTTAACAGCTTTACGGATTGTAACAAAGTTAGTCAACATTCCACCAGGCCATCTTTCAGTGATGTAAGGCATGTTTGCCGCTTTTGCTTTTTCAGCAACGATATCTTTTGCTTGTTTTTTGGTAGCAACGAATAAAATTTTTCTACCTGATGCTGCGATTTTTTTCATAGCTTCATTAGCTTCTTCTATTTTCGCTGCAGTTTTATATAGATTGATAATGTGAATACCATTACGTTCCATATAAATGTACGGAGCCATATTTGGATCCCATTTTCTAGTCATGTGTCCGAAGTGAACACCTGCTTCTAGTAATTCTTTTACTTCTACTTTGTTTGACATTTTTTATTTAGTTTACGTTCTGTTGATTAGCAATGTATAGATGGCGATTGCTCGGCTGAATACATTTAGATGCTAAACTAATTTCCCAACGCATTGGGACAACAACAACATTGTTTTTTAAATTTTTATGCTGAAATCTTTTCAGCATCTTTTATAATTTCAAATAATCTGTAAACAGATACTGAAACTCTGAAATGAATTCAGAGAAATCAAGTTCAGTATTAACGTTTAGAGAATTGGAATCTCTTACGAGCTTTTTTCTGACCGAATTTTTTACGTTCAACCATTCTTGGGTCTCTTGTTAATAATCCTTCTGGTTTTAAGATAGCTCTGTTTCCTTCGCCAACTTCACACATTACTCTAGCTAAAGCCATTCTTACTGCTTCTGCTTGACCTGTTGAACCACCACCATAAACATTTACTTTTACGTCATAGTTGGTTACGTTTTCTGTCATAGACATTGGTTGTAACACTTTATATTGTAAAGTTGCTGTTGGAAAATATGTAGCAAATGGTTTTTTGTTTACCGTGATTACTCCTGTTCCTTCTGAAACATAAACACGTGCAACAGCACATTTTCTTCTACCGATTTTGTGAATTGCTCCCATTATTTTAAATCGTTTAGGTTAACGGTTTTAGGTTTTTGGGCACCTTGTTTGTGCTCTGATCCTACTACCACATTTAAATTTCTGAAAAGTTCAGCTCCTAATTTGTTTTTAGGTAACATTCCTTTTACTGCTTTTTCTACTAAAGTTGCAGGGTTTTTTGATTGCAATACTTTGGCAGTTAAAGTTCTTTGTCCTCCTGGATATCCTGTATGACGTACGTATACTTTGTCATCCATTTTTGTTCCAGTTAGGTTAATTTTTTCTGAGTTGATAACGATAACGTTATCACCACAGTCCACGTGCGGCGTGTAACTTGGCTTGTACTTACCTCTCAAAATCATAGCGACTTTGGATGCAAGACGACCTAAGTTGTGACCGTCAGCGTCTACCACAATCCATTCTTTGGATACGGTTGCTTTGCTTGCTGATACTGTTTTGTAGCTTAATGCG
>JAYVHB010000035.1:0-67342 GCA_043771555.1 Flavobacterium sp.
GATTCCTTTTTCGACACCAATGGCATCCCAAATTTCGAAAGGACCATTTTCCCAACCGAAACCTGCTTTCATGGCATCGTCAATTTTATATAATTCGTCAGAAATTTCAGGAATACGGTTTGAAACATAAGCAAACATTCCGGAAAATGATTTACGGTAAAATTCGCCTGCTTTGTCTTTTCCTTTTACTAGAACTTTGAGACGATCGATAGGTTTATCAATAGTTTTTGTTAATTCCAATGTTGCGAAAGACGCTTTTTTTGCTGAACGATATTCAAGTGTATCTAAATCTAAAGAAAGAATATCTTTGTCGACTTTTTTGTAAAAGCCCTGATTGGTTTTGCTTCCCAACCATTTGTTTTCCATCATTTTATTGACGAAATCTGGAAGTTTGAACAAGTCGTGTTGCTCGTCGTTTGGACAATTTTCGTAAATTCCGTTGGCAACGTGAACCAAAGTATCCAAACCTACAACATCAACCGTACGGAAAGTTGCCGATTTTGGACGACCAATAACCGGACCAGTTAGTTTGTCGACTTCTTCAATAGTTAATCCCATTTCTTTAACCAAATGAAACAACGATTGAATTCCGTAAATTCCAATTCGATTTCCTATAAATGCAGGAGTATCTTTGGCTACGACCGAAGTTTTGCCAAGAAATTTTTCGCCGTAAACAGTCAAGAAATCAAGTACTTCTGATGATGTTTGTGGACCAGGAATAATTTCGAATAATTTCAAATAACGGGCTGGATTAAAGAAGTGCGTTCCGCAGAAATGTTTCTGGAAATCTTCACTTCGTCCTTCCGACATAAAATGAATTGGAATTCCAGAAGTGTTGGAAGTGATTAAAGTTCCTGGTTTACGGAATTTTTCTACTTGTTCGAAAACTAATTTTTTGATATCTAAACGTTCTACAACCACTTCGATAATCCAATCAACGTTGGCAATTTTAGCCATATCGTCAGTGGTGTTTCCGGTTGTAATGCGATTTGCAAATTTTACATTATATATAGGAGAAGGTTTTGACTTTAATGCAGTAGCTAAACTGTCGTTAACCAAACGGTTGCGAACAATTTTGCTTTCGATAGTTAAACCTTTTTTAATTTCGGCTTCGTTGGGTTCTTTTGGAATGATGTCCAAAAGTAATACTTCGACACCAATATTGGCAAAATGGCACGCAATGCCTGAACCCATAATTCCAGATCCGATAACGGCTACTTTTTTAATAATACGTTTCATTTTCTATTTTTTCGGGTTGGTTAAATATGTTTTTTTCTTGAATGAGTTCGTTGATAATTTCGGTTACTTCCATAAAGTTTTGAAATTTTTCAAAGGATACATTGTTTCTTATGGTTTCGTTGAATTTAATAACGGTTTCTTTGGATCTGTTTCTCATTTCTTTTCCAAAATCGGTAAGGTAAATCAAAACGCCGCGACCGTCTTTTGGGTTTGGTTGTCGTTGTATCAAGCCTTTGTCCTCCAACGTTTTTAGAGTGCGCGTAAGTGATGTTGCTTCCATGCCCATTCTAGATGCAATTTTTGTAGATGGCGTTCCTTCGTCTTTATCAATACTCAAAAGAGCAAAACCTATTGCCATTGAGCCATCGTATTTTGAAGCTTCTTCATTGTACATGCGCGCAACTGCTTGCCAAGTGGCTCGAAGTACATAATCTATAGTTTTGTCTTTCATATTTTTGCTTTCGAAAAACAAACATACAAAAAAATACTATGCGCGCATAATAAAATTACATTATTTTTAAAGTACTGTGAATTTTTATGGAATTTTACATTTAAAAAAAAATCCGAAACTTTCGTCTCGGATTTCCTTCGCACTAATAAACTAAGATTATAGGTTTATCTCAATCTATCCACAGATTTTACGAGATCTTCATCCTTCTTGATGGCTTTGTTGGCCAAAACCAACAACACGATAGCAACAATAGGAAGAAACATCCCAATACCTTTCTCAGAAACTGCGGGAGTTTCTCCAGATATATTTAGTGAACGATATACAAACAATCCTAATAAAATTAAATTTAAAATTATATTCAATCTGCCGATAACAAATTGATTTTGTCTTTTGTTGTATACTAAAATTCCCAGTAATGATAGGGTTGTACTCAATCCAAACAACACGATGTAGATTTGGTTTTGCATAAAATAGAAATCAACTTTTGTACTTAGTCTCCATAATTTGAAAACAAAAGGCAATACGCCAGTTACAATTAAGGCACCAAGCAAATATAAAGTCTGAATTCTTTGAATCATTAATTTTAATTTCTGGAACAAAAATATATTTTCTTTTTTATAAAAACTATTGCAAACCGGAAAAATATTTGTAATATTGCAATTCAAAACAGTAAATACTTCATTTTACGACTGTTCCAAATTTCACAAAAATTTACCGACGATTACAACTTACCAAAAAATTATTTTAAACTTATAGAACATTTATGTTTGACATTTCTGTATTAAAAGGAATGAAGCTTATTGAGCTTCAGGATATTGCCAAATTAGCCAAAACTATCAAATTTGTTGGAGTAAAAAAAGACGCTTTAATCGACTTGATTCTTGCGCAACAAACTACTTCAGAAGTTATAAAAAAAGAGAAAATTAGTGATGAGAAGCCGAAACGTGCGCGTATTTCAGTTGATAAAACTTCAAATGAAGAAGTTTCTCGGCCAACAACTTTGTTTTCTGAAGTTGAAATCCCAGTAAAAGAGGAAAAAAAGGTAGAAGAAGTAATCGACGAAACTCTTAAAAACAATAAAGATAAGAAAGTTACCAAATTTAGCAAAGCAGAATACGAAAAGAAAATTGCTAAAAAACTAGAAAAGCAAGCTAATAACGACGTTTCTGAAGTTATTAACAAATCTGAAGTTTCAGAAAATCCTGAAATAGTCATTTTAGAAGACGTTCAAGAAATTGAAAAGAAGATAAATCCAAATCAAAATCAAAATACAAACCAAAACGGAAACGGAAATCAAAACCCAAATTTCAAAAAGAAACAAAATAACTTTAGAGATTCTGATTTTGAATTTGACGGAATTATAGAAAGCGAAGGCGTTCTTGAAATGATGCCAGATGGTTACGGATTTTTAAGATCATCAGATTATATGTATTTGGCATCGCCAGATGATATTTATTTATCAACTTCGCAAGTACGATTATTTGGTCTGAAAACTGGCGATACCGTAAAAGGTGTAGTTCGTCCTCCTAAAGAAGGTGAAAAATTTTTCCCGTTAGTTCGTGTTCTCAAAATAAACGGACATGATCCGCAAGTGGTTCGTGACCGAGTTTCGTTTGAACATTTGACACCAGTTTTTCCATCAGAAAAATTCAAAATTGCTGAACGTGGCAGTTCAACTTCAACCCGAATTATTGATTTGTTTTCGCCAATAGGCAAGGGACAACGGGGTATGATAGTGGCACAGCCTAAAACAGGTAAAACGATGTTATTAAAGGATATTGCTAATGCAATTGCTGCCAATCATCCTGAAGTTTATTTAATCGTCTTGTTAATCGACGAACGCCCTGAAGAAGTTACCGATATGCAACGAAGTGTTCGAGGCGAAGTTATTGCTTCCACTTTTGATAAAGAACCTCAAGAACATGTAAAAATTGCCAATATTGTTCTTGAAAAAGCAAAAAGATTGGTTGAATGTGGGCATGACGTTGTCATTCTATTAGATTCGATTACTCGTTTGGCGAGAGCTTATAATACGGTGCAACCAGCTTCGGGTAAAGTATTGAGCGGTGGAGTAGATGCCAATGCGTTACAAAAACCAAAACGATTTTTTGGTGCTGCTCGTAATATAGAAAATGGTGGATCGTTGAGTATTATTGCTACCGCTTTAACAGAAACTGGTTCCAAGATGGACGAGGTTATCTTTGAAGAGTTTAAAGGAACAGGTAATATGGAATTGCAATTAGACCGTAAAATAGCCAACCGAAGAATTTTTCCTGCTATTGACCTTACTTCATCAAGTACACGTCGTGACGATATGTTATTAGATGAAAAAACACTCAAACGTATGTGGATTTTAAGAAAGTTTCTTGCCGATATGAATCCTGTTGAAGCTATGGATACTATTAATGATAAAATCAAGAAAACAAGAAATAATGATGAGTTTTTGATATCTATGAATGATTAATTTATATTTATTAAACGCTGTATTGTGTTTACAACTATCTTAATAACTTAAAATACAAGCACTAGTAGTAATTTATTGAAATAGTAAATTTGTTTTGTTGACATAAGTTTGCTATGAAGCAGTATTTGTTTTTAGTTTTATTTTATATAGTAGGTTCTGTTTTTTCCCAAAATTCAGAAAAGACAATTGTTGTTAAAGATATTGATACAGAACTTCCAATAGAAGATGTTACGGCTTTAGTGGTTCGATCCAATCAAATTTTCTTGACTAATAAAGATGGTGAAGCTAGATTTTCTTTAAAAGGAGCATCCAACATCCAACTTACGCATCCTTTATATGAGTCAGTAATTGTTAGATCTTTGACTCTCAAAGATTTAAAGAATATTATTTTTTTGAAAAAAAGCATAAATGACTTAGACGAAATTATACTAACCAAACAACATCCCCAAAAAATATTAAAAAATTTAATTGATAATTCTACCAAATTATTAACACTTCCAGCGAGATTAAAAATATATTGCCGCGAGTTTTTCAAGTTTAATGGTGCTTATACCTATTATAATGACGGCATTTTAAACTTTCAATTGTCTGGAAATCCAACTTATGTAGATACCAAAATTTTGGTAGAACAAAATCGATCAATTGGTGTTGTAGACGAAGCGACCAAAGATGATTTGTTGGGTTATAACCTCAATAATATCATGGAAAATTATTATAAATTTAAATATTTACTACCATTATTAGAACCTTCAGCCAAAAAAGAGTTTAACTTTCTTATCAAGGGCTATTCCTCTAACAAAGATTATTTTTTAATGACTGCAAGTCCTATTGCTGAAAATAGTAAATTACAAGACGATTTTTCAATTTTATATGATTTTAAAAAGAAGATAATTATTGAAGTTAATACTTCAATTGCCCCAATAAGTTTGTCTGGAAACGAAAAAAAACAAGCTACAACTCCCAAAAAAATATACAAATCAAATTTTAAGACTATTTATAGATTCGAAAATTCAAATTATTTTTTGTTAAGTTCCAAAGAAGAAGTTGGCTTCGAAAAAAAATCGAAAAATGCAGTAACCGAAATCGAGGTGCGAAATTATTTTATTACAATTAACTTTAGCAATAAAGGATACACTTATAAGAAAGGAGAAGTATTTATGGATCAAACACTACATAACAAAAAAAATCATATTCTTTCTAATTATTGGAATACTTCTGGGCTCAAAGCTACTGATGACGAGCAACTCATAATTGATTCGATTACAGATAAAACGCCGATACCAGAATAATAACGCCAAGATTTACATTTTAATTTTTCATTAATAAAAACTATATTTGCACGCCCTAAAATTTGGGTCATAAAATATAATTATAATGAAAGCAGGAATTGTAGGATTACCAAATGTAGGAAAATCAACCTTATTCAATTGTTTGTCAAACGCCAAGGCTCAAAGCGCCAATTTTCCGTTTTGTACCATCGAACCCAATATTGGAGTTGTAAACGTTCCCGATTCTAGAATCAATAAACTCGAAGAATTAGTAAAACCAGAACGTGTTCAAATGGCAACTGTTGATATTGTTGACATTGCAGGTTTAGTAAAAGGCGCAAGCAAAGGCGAAGGATTGGGAAATCAATTTCTTGGAAACATTCGCGAGTGCAACGCAATTATTCATGTTTTGCGATGCTTCGACAATGACAATATTATTCACGTTGACGGAAACGTAAATCCAATTCGAGATAAAGAAACCATCGATATAGAACTCCAACTTAAAGATCTAGAAACTGTCGAAAAACGCCTCGAAAAAGTAAAACGAGCTGCCAAAACGGGCAACAAAGAAGCACAAACAGAAGAAGGATTGCTCAATCGAGTTCGTGAAGCATTGCTCCAAGCAAAATCAGCCAGAACAGTAGTTCCAGCAGGTTATGAAGAAGAAGAATTATTCGAATCTTTCCAATTAATTACCACCAAACCAGTGTTATATGTCTGTAATGTTGATGAAAACTCAGCAGCAAGTGGCAACAGCTATGTAGACCAAGTTCGTGAGCTGGTAAAAGACGAAAACGCCGAAGTAATCGTCCTTGCCGTGGGTACAGAAGCCGATATCACCGAGCTAGAAACCTATGAAGAACGTCAAGTTTTCCTAGAAGACATGGGACTTTCCGAGCCGGGATCGTCAGTTTTGATCCGTGCCGCTTATAAATTACTCAAACAACAAACCTATTTTACGGCAGGCGTTAAAGAAGTGCGCGCTTGGACCATCAACATCGGAGCCACTGCACCACAAGCTGCTGGCGTAATTCATACTGATTTCGAAAAAGGATTCATCCGTGCCGAAGTAATTTCCTATGAAGATTATGTGCATTATGGCACCGAAGCCAAAGCCAAAGAAGCCGGAAAATTCAAAGTCGAAGGCAAAGAATATATCGTCAAAGACGGCGATGTGATGCACTTTAGGTTCAACGTATAAAATCTTTAGTGTATAAAAAGGACAAATCGTAAGAGAGATTTTGCGTTTTTTTTCGTGCCTTATCCTGCTTTTCATTTCAAGATTTTTCAATAAATTGCTTTTTTCTAAACCAAAAAACGAACTTCCGTTGGTCGTTGTTTTTTGTCAAGAAAAAATGCAATTTCTTTTCAAAAGGCTTTCCATTGCAATCAGGGGCAAAGCATGATATCGTATAATTTAAGTATTAAAAAGTATTTTAAAACAAATGCTAATTATCCGCCATTTTTTACTTTTTTAATCAAAAATGGCGAATAATATTAATCTACAAATAAATCATCTAAAATAATTTCGTTACTTACAACAGTACCATAATACTGGTTTTTTACTAATCCGAAAGTAGTAATCATCGTCAAGAAAACTGTTTTTTTTGTTTTTGAAGCTTCTTTAAAAATAGCTACTTTATTGCGTAAATTTTCATCATACGCTTTGGTAATTTCAAACGCATTGATAGCATATTTTATTTCAAATAAATTGATGACACGATCTTTTCTATCTATAATCAAATCGATTTGTGCACCTTTCGCATCGTTGGTTCCTTTTTTATTCCAAACCGTTGTTTCACTATAAATTCCTTTTATTCCCAATTGCTTCTTGATGTTTTCTGTATGATCCCAACACAATTGCTCAAATGCCAGTCCACTCCAAGTCGCAATTTCGGGCGTACTGCTTTTGGTCATCCAAGAACTATTTTTCGAATTTTCAATAAATTTCAAATAGAATAAAGTATAATAATCGCTTATTGCATAAATACGTTTGGTTTTATTAGCACCAAACGGTACATACGATTTTATGAAACCGCTTTCTTCCAATTCTTTTATTTTTTTGGAAAGTTCGCCACTCGAAACGATATTTAGCTGGCTCAAAAGTTGTTCTCGTGTGGCTCTTGCGCCAAGTGCAAAAATTGTTCGAATAATTTTTTCGTGCCTTTCAGCTTGATTAAACAACGACGAAAATATATAGGTAAACTCGGTTTTCAAAAGTCCGTTTTTATCAAAGGCAATTTTTTCAATATTTTGAATCGCGCTAAATCCTTTTGAAACTTGCTCTAAATAATACGGAATTCCGCCCATTGCCATATACAAATAAGCAATTTGATAGTGATCTAAGGGTATATTTTTATTTTTCAAAAACTGTTCGGTTTCTGATAAAGTAAAGGGTTCAATCTTCATTCTATGAGTAACTCGATTGTGCAATCCGCCTCGATTGGCTATCAATTTGTTAATCATCCAAGACGCTGATGAGCCACAAACAATCAGTTTCAAGTTTTCTTGCGAGCTTGCCCAGCTGTTCCAAAACCATTCTAAACCAGAAACAAAGTCGGATTTTTTGGTGTCAAACCACGGCAATTCGTCTATAAACAGTATTTTTTTGCCTTTCTTTTTTTCAAGTTCTTTTTTGAGAAGAAAAAACGCTTCCAACCAATTTTTGGGTACAGTGAATTCTTTATGAAACGATTGGTTTAGGAATAACGTAAAATTCACCAATTGTTGCTTGGTCGTGCTATTTGCCAATCCCGTAGCATAAAAAGTAAAATTTTGTTTGAAATATTCTTTTATCAAATAGGTTTTTCCAACTCTTCGCCTGCCGTAAATCGCTATAAATGAAGGCTTAGAATCTTCAATTATATGCGCTAATTGCTGTTGTTCTATTTTCCGACCTATAATTTTCATACATTTATTTTCAGCCAAAAATACAATTTTATTTCAAAAATGGCTAATTATATTTCAATTATCCACCATTTTTTATTTTTTTTATAAAAAATGGCGAATAATATTAATCTACAAATAAATCATCTAAAGTAATTGCATTGCTTGAAACAGTAAAGCATTACTGGTTTTTTACTAATCAGAAAGTAGTAATCATAGTTTCAAACTCTTTTCAAAAACAAGTATTTCTTGGCTAGAAAATAATAAACAACAATTGCAATAAAACTTCCTATCGAATTCATAAGTATATCGTCATAGCCAGCGTTTCTGCCTTCAATAAAAAAATGCTGTATCAATTCCAGCAGTCCGCCACCTAAAAAACACAAAATAAATGTATGCCAATAGCTTTTTTTGGCATAAGGCAAATACATTAGTATTGAAAAAGCCAACAACATATAAAAAAACACATGCGAAAATGTAGAGAAATTTCCCAAAAAATAACTAAAAGTTAAGTATTTTTCAGAGAAGCTGAGAGCTATAATTGGTGTTTTTGCAACAACAACCTTATCACACATTAATCCTTTCAAAGGAATTGAAGCCATAATTTGATCAGAAATTGTTTTAACACCACCTTGTGCATACGTTGCTGACCAAGGCGGATTTCCTAATTTAAAATAACATTCCTCCGACGGATAAGCATATTTTCCATTATTGGAGTAATAAAAAACTGCAGCATTCGTAGGATTCTTAAAATTATCACCTTCTTTAGGCAATTCATTAAAAACAAAAGCGCCTTTTATGGGTATACATTCCAGAACAAAAATAACTAAGTAGATAAAAATAGGGTTGAGTAGAAATTTTTTTATTTTTTGCAACATTTCAGTCTATTGGTTGTAGCAAAAGTAAAATAAAATCAAGTAATAAATGCATTATTTTCTTAATGTAAATCATTATTTGAATACGATTTTTGTCAATATCATTCTTAATAACTTCTAAAAAACCATAATTACCGTCAACTCGAAAAGCAGTATATTAGCGAACCCAAAGACAATGCGAATAGCTTTGCCTGAGCATAACGCAATTAATTCGATTTATTCAAAATGCTAGACGAAACCACCAAATACGACGAAGACAATATACGATCACTCGACTGGAAAGAGCATATTCGCATGCGACCAGGAATGTATATTGGGAAGCTTGGTGATGGATCTTCGCCAGATGATGGTATTTATATTCTACTCAAAGAAGTACTCGACAATTGTATCGATGAGTTTGTGATGGGCGCTGGTAAGAATATCGAAGTCACCATCAAAGACAAAACAGTAACCGTGCGCGATTACGGTCGTGGTATTCCTTTAGGGAAAGTTATTGATGTAGTTTCAAAAATGAATACGGGTGGAAAATACGATTCGTTGGCCTTCAAAAAATCAGTAGGATTGAATGGCGTTGGTACCAAAGCTGTAAACGCACTTTCCAATTATTTTAGAGTAGAATCAGTTCGGGATGACAAGCAAAAATCAGCCGAATTTTCTGCTGGAAATCTTGTTCTAGACGAAGAAATTATAGAAACCACCAAACGAAAAGGAACCAAAGTAACATTTATTCCAGATGAAGCTATTTTCAAAAATTACAAATTCAGATACGAATATGTAATCAAAATGCTCAAAAATTATTGTTATCTCAATAATGGATTAACCATTTTATTTAATGGCGAAAAATACTATTCAGAAAACGGACTTCGTGATCTTTTGGAAGAAACTATTCATGCCGACGATCTCGAATATCCAATAATTCATCTCAAAGGCGATGATATCGAAATTGCCTTAACGCACAGCAAAACCCAATATTCAGAAGAATATCATTCGTTCGTTAACGGACAAAACACCACACAAGGCGGAACCCATTTGGCTGCCTATCGTGAGGCGATTGTAAAAACCATTCGAGAATATTACAACAAACCTTTTGAAGCGTCGGACGTTCGGAAATCAATTGTAACTGCCATTTCCGTTAAGGTTATGGAACCTGTTTTTGAATCGCAAACCAAGACAAAATTAGGTTCTACTGACATGGGTTCGGATCCCGGAATGCCGTCAGTACGAACTTTTGTAAATGATTTTGTAAAAAACAAACTCGACAGTTATTTGCATAAAAACCCAGAAACTGCCGATGCACTTTTACGAAAAATTTTGCAAGCCGAGCGTGAACGCAAAGAACTTTCAGGAATACGAAAATTAGCAAAAGATCGTGCCAAAAAAGCCAGTTTGCACAACAAAAAATTGCGCGATTGCAGAGTGCATCTTACTGATACTAAAAATCCTCGATATCTCGAAAGTACCATGTTTATTACCGAAGGAGATTCGGCGTCGGGATCAATTACAAAATCTCGTGACGTAAACACGCAAGCCGTTTTTAGTCTTCGAGGAAAGCCGCTCAACTCCTACGGAATGAGTAAAAAAATTGTTTATGAAAACGAAGAGTTCAACCTTTTGCAAGCCGCATTGGATATTGAAGAATCGATGGAAGACTTGCGATACAACAACATCGTAATCGCCACCGATGCTGATGTCGACGGAATGCACATCAGATTATTGCTGATTACTTTTTTCTTGCAGTTTTTTCCAGAATTGATAAAAGAAGGACATTTATACATTTTGCAAACGCCACTTTTTAGAGTTCGAAATAAGAAGGAAACTATTTATTGCTATTCGGAGCAAGAACGAAGAGATGCCATCGAAAAACTTAAACCAAAACCAGAAATTACCCGATTTAAAGGATTAGGAGAAATTTCGCCAGACGAATTCAAGAATTTTATTGGCGAAACGATTCGTTTAGATCCAGTAATGTTAGATAAAGCCACTTCTATAGAAACCCTTTTGGAGTTTTATATGGGCAAAAATACACCCGATCGGCAAACGTTTATTATCAATAATTTGAAGGTAGAGTTGGATCAAATAGAAGCGAATTAAAAGTTTGAATTTTTTTTAGCATAAATGAAAGACGAAGTTAACGAGAACGAAGAAATTAACGAAAATGAAGAAATTCAAAATGAGGAAAATATTTCTGAAGAAATTCAGGAAGTAGCAGCCAAAAATTTTGAAGGCGAACATTTTTATGAACACGATGAAGATCCCGAAGAAACCATTACCAAAGTTACAGGAATGTACAAAGATTGGTTTTTGGATTATGCTTCCTATGTAATTCTAGAACGCGCTGTTCCAGCAATTGAAGACGGTTTCAAACCTGTGCAACGTCGTATTATGCACTCTTTGAAAGAGTTAGATGATGGTCGCTATAACAAAGTAGCTAACGTTGTAGGTCACACCATGCAATACCATCCGCATGGTGACCAAAGTATTGGTGATGCAATGGTACAAATTGGTCAGAAAGAATTATTGATTGATTGCCAAGGAAATTGGGGAAATATATTAACTGGCGACGGTGCTGCGGCTTCACGTTACATTGAAGCGCGATTGTCAAAATTCGCTTTAGAAGTTATTTATAGCCCAAAAATTACCGATTGGGGCGTTTCCTATGATGGTCGACGTGCCGAACCGAATAATCTTCCAGTAAAATTTCCGCTTCTGTTGGCGCAAGGTGCAGAAGGAATTGCCGTTGGACTTTCTACCAAAGTATTGCCTCATAATTTTAACGAATTGATTGATGCATCGATAAAAATTTTAAAAGGAAAACCGTTTACAATTTATCCAGATTTTCTTACGGCCGGAATTGCCGATGTATCTAATTATAACGACGGTCTTCGTGGTGGGCGTGTGCGTGTTCGAGCAAAAATTGGTCAATTTGACAAAAACACCTTGGTCATTACTCAAATTCCGTTTTCTACAAACACGACAACGTTAATCGATAGTATTTTGAAAGCCAATGAAAAAGGTAAAATCAAAATCAAGAAAATTGAAGACAATACCGCTGCCGAAGTCGAAATTTTAATTCATTTGTTTCCAGGAGTTTCGCCAGATAAAACTATTGATGCGCTCTTTGCATTTACAGCTTGCGAAACTTCCATAGCGCCACTAGGTTGTGTTATTGAAGACAACAAACCACTGTTTGTTGGCGTTTCTACAATGCTTAAAATTTCGACAGAAAGAACGGTTGATTTACTCAAAAGCGAACTAGAAATTCAGCTTAATGAACTCGAAGAGCAATGGCATTTTCTTTCGTTGGAACGTATCTTTATCGAAAACAGAATCTATCGTGATATCGAAGAAAAAACAACGCGCGAAGACGTAATTAAAGCCGTCGATGATGGACTGAAGCCTTTTATAAAGCATTTAAAACGAGCCATAATTGAAGATGATATTCTTCGATTGTTGGATATTCGAATTATGCGAATTTCCAAATTTGACAGCAACAAAGCCCAAGATAAAATTGAAGCTTTGGAAGGCGATATAGAGCAAGTAAAGTTTGATTTGGATCATTTGATCGATTTTGCAATAACGTATTTCACAAAACTTAAAGAAAAATACGGAAAAGGTCGTGAACGATTGACCGAATTGCGGTCATTTGATACTATTGAAGCCACAAAAGTGGTTTTGCGAAATACTAAATTGTATGTCAACAAAGAAGAAGGTTTTATAGGAACAGGTTTGAAAAAAGACGAATATGTTACCGATTGCTCTGATATTGATGATGTTATTGTCTTTTTACGAGACGGAAATATGATGATCTGTAAAGTGGACGAAAAGAAATTTGTTGGAAAAGACATTATTCATGTTGCAATTTTTGATAAATCCGACAAACGAACGATTTATAACATGATATATCGAGACGGAAAATCTGGACCATCGTACATAAAGCGTTTTAATGTTTCGGGCGTTACTCGTGATAAATTGTACGATTTAACCAATGAAACCAAAGGTTCGCAGGTATTGTATTTTACGCACAATCCGAATGGCGAAGCCGAAGTAATTACGATTTTGTTACGTCAAGTTGGAAGTGTCAAAAAATTGAAATGGGATTTGGATTTTGCAGCTATGGCTATAAAAGGCCGCGCTAGCAAAGGAAATTTGGTTACCAAATATCCAATAAAAAAAATCGAAATTAAAGAAAAAGGAATTTCAACACTCAAACCACGAAAAGTTTGGTTTGACGATACAGTTCAAAAACTAAATGTTGATGCTCGAGGCGAATTGCTGGGCGAATTCCGACCAAATGATCGTTTGTTAATCATCAATCAATCTGGTAAATTGAAAACAATTGTTCCGGAATTGACTACGCATTTCGATGAAGATATGGTTGTTTTAGAAAAATGGAATCCAAAAAAGCCTGTTTCTGCCATTTATTTCGATGGCGAGAAATCGAAATATTTTGTAAAACGTTTTTTTGTCGAAAACGAAAACAAAGAAGAAATTTTTATTAGTGAACACGAAAATTCGCAACTCGAAATCGTTTCTACCGACTGGCGACCAGTTGCCGAAATCATTTTTGCCAAAAACAAAGGCATACAAAAAGAAAATCAAACCATTGATATGGAACAGTTTATTGCTATAAAAGGCATTAAAGCCATTGGTAATCAGCTTACTACTGATAAATTAAAGCAAGTGAATTTATTAGAATCTTTGCCTTTTGAAGAACCAGAAGAAATAATTGAAACTCGAGAAGCAGTAGAAAATTTCGATGACAGTATCGATACCGAATTGGATGATGATGGTCAAATAACGTTGAGCTTGGAGTAATTTTGAACTATTAAAATTTATATTTATTGTCAAGAAGAGTTATTATTTCCTCTTATAAAATTACTCTAATTTTCTTTTTTTGGTCTTAAAACAAAATACAAGCCAACCAACACCATTGGAATACTCAACCATTGTCCTGTTGAAAAAACTCCCAAGGCACTTTCAAATCCACCTTGGCTTTCTTTCAAAAATTCTACAAAAAACCGAACTGTAAAAAGTAATACTAAAAAAGAGCCGAAAAGTAAACCATGCTTATTGCGTGCTTCTGTTTTCCAATACATAAAAAATAAAATCGCAAAAACAAAAATATAAAAGAAGGCTTCATACAATTGCGTTGGATGTTTTGCAGGAACTTCTGCAAGTAAGGAAGCAAATTTTGGGTCATTAACTATCGCCGAATAAGCTTCGTTTGGATCTTGAAGATTAGTATCTCTTAATGCTTTGTTTGGAGAAAAATGGTCTCGAATAAATCGTATTCCAAAGGAAGATTTTGTTTCGAAACCAATTATTTCAGAATTAAAAAAGTTTCCTATTCGAACAAAAACTGCTCCTGAAGCAACAGGAATTACAATTCTGTCTAAAGTCCATAACATTGGTCTGAGCATAATATTTTTACTAAAAAAATACATAGCACCTACAATACCAATCGCAGCACCATGACTTGCTAATCCTGTAAATCCTGTAAACTCAAATTCAGGTTCAAAACGAACGGGTAACAAAATTTCTGCCAAATGATTTCGAAAATATTCCCAATCATAAAAAAACACATGACCCAATCGCGCTCCAAGTAATGTAGCCAAGAATGTCCACATAAAAAGTGAATCTAGTTTTTCTTGTGATTCGTTTTCGCGGTCAAATATTTTTTTGGTAATGTACCAACCTAATCCAAATGCAACGACAAACATAAGGCTATAAAAGCGAATTGTTATTGGTCCTAGATGTATTCCTTCAGATGGATTCCAGATCATTTTTTTGTTTTTTCGTTTGTAGTTAATGCTTGGAGAAATTCTTCTTTAGTAAACGGAATTGGTAACTTTTGTATTGCCTCTTTTGTCAAAATATGCTTGTATTTTACTGTTTTATCATTGTAAATAAAAACTATATTGAACGATGTCGTGTTGTAAAACTCTATAATTTCTTTAGTTTCTGTAGAATTATTTATTAGCTTGAAAGTGTCGTACATCATCTTACCTGTAACCGTTTTTTGGTTTAAGGCAACCTCTTCTGTATATTTTTCGTCATTTTTGCTTGAGCTAAAAACATCTACTTTAAAAGTCAGTAAAACGCGTAAATCTTTTTCTTTATCTTTTTCGTTACTACGAACGTATCGTTTCAAGTTAGCTACAAGATTTCCCCGAATTGCTTTATTTGCTTGGTCTACAAGCATGGTTCTTTTATTTCCTTTAAACTCCTCATTTGTCATATCAATTTTTAATGGCAAATAGGGTTCTACAAGGTTAGCAAATTTGAAATCATTATTTACTATAGAAATTTTACCAGTTTTAGATAAAATAGTTTTACCCAGTATAATGGGTGTTATTTGGTCTTTAATAACGATTGCATCCACATTGGTCAATAATAAACTTCCAATTTTTATCTGTTTCAAGTTGAGTCGCATTCCTTCTGTAGCCTCTTTTTCCTCCAATTTATAAACTTCAGGCATGCGCAGATCTTCTTGCTTCAAGTCGTTATTTTTATATAGTGCTTGTGCTTCTATCAATGAGATTTTTACACTTACCGCCATGGTGTCTATTTCAAACTTCATTGGTGTGCGGTTTACATCGCAAGGAGCAACAGTAACTTGTTCAATTTTGGCAGGTTCTATAGCTTTTTTAATAGAATCTGTGGCTATTTGCGCTATGGATATTGATGCCGTAAACAAGCAAAGTAATACAAATATTTTTTTCATTTTTTTGATTTTATCAACTCCAAATATATAAATTCCTCAAATAGCTTTTTTATTTGAGGATTTACTTTTCATTATTTTTTTAACAATTTAAATAGCGTTTACGATTGCAGCAAAATCAGCAGCTTTAAGAGCCGCACCACCAATTAATCCACCGTCGACATCGGGTTTAGAGAAAATTTCTTGGGCATTATCTGGTTTTACACTTCCACCATAAAGAATGGAAACATTTTCTGCAATTTCACTTCCAAAGGCTTTACGCACAGTTTCTCTAATAAATTCGTGCATTTCTTGTGCTTGCTCTGGACTTGCCGTTTCGCCTGTGCCGATAGCCCAAACAGGTTCGTACGCCAAAACAATATTAGTCCAATTGTCTTTATCAATTTGAAACAATCCGTCACGCAATTGATTTTCTACTATATTAAAGTGTTGTTTGTCTTGTCGGTCTTTCAATTCTTCGCCAAAGCAAAAAATAACTCGCATTTCGTGTTTCAAAGCCGTATCAACCTTGTAAGCAATAACCGAATCGGTTTCATGAAAAATAGCACGTCGCTCCGAATGTCCTAAAATTACCGTTGTAACACCAATACTTTTGAGCATATCGGCCGAAATTTCGCCTGTATATGCGCCACTTTCTGATTGGTGCATGTTTTGAGCCGCCACTTGTATATTTGTAAACTCCAAATGATCTACTGCCGAAACTAAGTTGATAAACGTAGGCGCCACAATAATTTCAACTTCTTTATCTGAATGTAGTTTATCGATCAATTCGTTCAATAAATCTTCCGTTTCTTCAGCATTTTTATTCATTTTCCAGTTGCCAGCAACAATTTTTTGTCTCATTATTTTAGTGTTTTTAAAGTAGCATTTATTTTGTCAAAATCCGTTTCGATAGCACGATATGTAACAATTTCTTGGTTTTTATCAATAATCATATAGCGCGGAATCCAATCCAAATCGATCGATTTTCCGAATTTTCCTTTCATCATTTCCAGATCATTTGCCCAAAAATGCTCGCCTTTTATTTCATGTTTTTCAATGCCCTCCAGCCATTTTTCATATTTTTTATCCATCGAAACAAACAAATAAACAACATCTGGATTGTTGGTTTGCAGTGCTTTTACTTTAGGCATGGCTTTAACGCAGTCGCTGCACCACGAAGCCCAAACTTCCAAAACAATAGTTTTACCTTTGTATTTGTTAAGTATATCCGCAAATAATATTTCTTTATTTTCGGTAGTTGTCAAACTCATTTTCATAGTTTCGGCAGAAAAATTCTTTTGTGTGCAAGAACTAATAATCAAACTGATGGTTAGTAAAAGAAATAGTGTTTTTTTCATAATTTATTTTTTTTTGGGCGTTCTCTCGTCAAGTCAAGAAAAATGACTTGACGAGAGCGGGCTATTCACTTCAATCTTTCAGGGCAAGAAAAATGCCCTAAAAGGATTTCCGTTTCTATCCCTAACGCAAATTTACGAATCAAAGTAGCATTATTACAATTTCGGATTCACTTTCTTCAAATCATCATACGATTTGTCTATAGTTTTTTTCAAATCAGCGCCACTAAATTTATTATCCGTAATTCCGTATTGGTACAAAATTTCGTTTCCATTCCATAAATATTTTATGCCCGGCGTATCTTTTCCGGTTCCTAAAGCCTTCCAAAAAGGGATTATTTCAATTACTTGATAGGGAAAATCAGTTCCTGCAAATTTAAAAAAAGTAGGAATCAAATCGGCTTCTTCGTTCATAAATATTACCGAAACTTGCGGAAAATTTTTATCCTTCAATTTCATTTCGTGCAACTCTTTGGCGGCATCTTTGCAGTGATCGCAACCAGGCACAAAGAAGCAAACTATTTTTTTTCCAGAATCAACCTTAGGAAAAAAGTTGCTATAACCCGATTTTATTTTTTTTGGTTCGGTCGGTAAAACTTCTGCAACTACTTTTTTAACGCTGTCTTTTTCTGTCTTTACAGCAACAGAATCAATTATTGGTAGTTTTGCTGTTTCAATAGTTGGCACAATGGTATCTGTACTGATTTCAGTGGTTGGTGCCAAAACAAAATCGGTTCTTGGTTGTATCGGTGCCATCATAAATAAAGACAAAATACTCGCCAATGTTACCGAAGTAAGAATCCAAAAATTGTTTTTGGTTGCTAAATCTTGATTTTTTATCAAATATCCCAGATACAATAACATTCCAATGGCAACTATATTCTTAATAATCGCCTCGATTGGCGTCATCGGAATCAATTCGCCAAAACAGCCGCAGTTGCCAGAATTGCCGCCACTCAAAAAAGTAACATAACTCAAATGCGCCACAAAAACCGCTAATAGAGCTATTGTTGCTGGAATTATAAATTTTTTGAGCCAGTTGTTTTGTAAAATCAAAAGCCCTAGTGCAATTTCAATTCCTATTAAAATTCTTGAAAAATAAGGCGAAATACCTTCCGAAAATCCCATCGTATACAATTGTTTTACTTCAAAAGTAGAAATTGCAAAATAAGGCGACGGATACAATTTGGCCATTGCCGATACCAAAAAAAGAACCGATATCACGATTCGAATAGTCCAAGGTAAATAGGATTTAATAGAATTCATTACATTTAATTTTTATACAAATATAATTCAGCGTTTTTGAAAAGCTTGTTAACGAGTTGTTATTGTGTCAAGATAAGGGCAAAAATCGCATAATTAATCATGTCTTGATAGTTGGCATCAATACCTTCAGAAACCAACGTTTGTCCTTTATTATCTTCAATTTGTTTTACTCTGAGTAGTTTTTGTAAAATCAAATCTGTCAAGGAACTTACACGCATTTCGCGCCAAGCTTCGCCATAATCATGATTTTTGTCTTCCATGAGTTGTTTGGTCGATGCAACTTTTTGATCATACAATTCAATAGCTTTTTTAGCACTCAAATCGGGTTGTTCGGCAACGCCAAGTTCTAGTTGTACTAATCCCATAATCGAATAATTGATAATACCAATAAACTCGCCAGTTTCGTCTTCGTCAATTTTTCGAACTTCGTTTTCTTGAAGACTTCGTATGCGTTGTGCTTTAATAAATATCTGATCGGTTATTGACGGCAATCGCATAATGCGCCATGCACAGCCGTAATCCTTCATTTTTTTGATATATAAGTTTCTGCAAGTTGTAATTACTTTGTCGTAATCTTGCGATGTATTATTCATATTAACTGTATATTTGTGTCAAAAATAAGATTTTTTTTGATTGTAGATTGAAGATTAACGATTTTTGATTTCTGATTTTTTAAACCGTAACTAAAAACTGCTACTGAATACTAAAAAAATGAACTGTCTCGGAAAACTTATCGATCTGTCAACGCCAAAAGTCATGGGTATTTTAAATTGTACGCCCAACTCTTTTTATGATGGTGGCAAATTCAAATCAGATTCTGAATTTTTATCACAAACCGAAAAAATGCTTCACGAAGGAGCCTCTTTTATTGATGTCGGAGCCTATTCTAGCAAACCAAATGCTGAGTTTGTATCTGAAGAGGAAGAAATTAGTCGAATCGTTCCTGTTATAAATTCTATCTTAAAAAAATTTCCTGAAACCATTATTTCTGTAGATACTTTTAGAAGTCAAGTTGCAAAAAATTGTATAGAAAACGGTGTGGCAATAATCAACGACATATCTGCAGGAAATCTTGATGAAAACATGATGGAAACCGTTGCCCAACTTCGCGTGCCATATATTATGATGCACATGCGTGGCAATCCACAAACCATGCAAAGCTTAACCAATTATGAAAATATTGTAAAGGAAATGCTGCTATATTTTTCTGAAAAAATTGCAAAAGCACGAAGTTTAGGAATCAATGATTTGATTGTTGATCCTGGTTTTGGATTTGCTAAAACGCTAGATCAAAATTTTGAAGTATTGCAAAAATTAGAATTGTTTCAAATGCTTGATTTGCCAATTTTGGCTGGTGTTTCCAGAAAATCTATGATCTACAAGACTTTAGATACAACTTCTGAAAAAGCGCTCAACGGAACTACGGTTCTCAATACCATAGCCTTAACAAAAGGTGCCAAAATTCTGCGGGTTCATGATGTGAAAGAAGCGGTTGAAAGCGTCACACTTTTTGAGAAACTTAAAAGTTAAATTCAATTTCGAAAAAAATAGTAACTTTGTAAAAATTTCTAATCATGAAAACATTTGATTTTCCAAGATATACCTATAACGATTATAAAAACTGGAAAGAAGATTGGGAGCTTGTAAATGGTTATCCATTGCAAATGTTGCCATCTGCTTCGCACAAACACAGCAGAGTTCAGGGTAATTTGATTTTTCAGGCTAAGTTTTCTTTGAAACAAAACGACAACAATTGTAATTGTTCTGTTTTTCCTGAACTAGATTGGAAAATTAACGATGACACCGTTATTAGACCAGACATTATGATTGTTTGTGGCGAACCTACAAATGATTTTCTAGAAATGCCTCCTGTTTTAGTAATCGAAATTTTGTCGCCATCGAGCCTCAAAACCGATAGAGTTATTAAATTTGAATTGTATCAAGAAAATGGCGTGCAATTTTATTTGATGGTTGATCCAATAAAAGAGAAAGTAGAAGCTTTTGAATTGATCGATAATTTCTACAAACAAGTTGATAAACAAAATTTTAAAATCGATAAAACCTGCGAAATCGAATTTGATTTTGAAAATCTTTGGAAATAAAACTTCTATTTATTGATGGTGATACGGTTCGTTTTTCAAAATCGTAAATCCTCGATACAACTGCTCAATTACAAACAAACGCACCATTTGATGTGAAAAAGTCATTTCAGATAACGAAAATTTTCCAAAAGCTTTGTTGTAAACGGCTTCAGAAAAACCATAAGGTCCACCAATTACAAAAACTAAGGTTTTAATTCCTGAGTTCATTTTTTTTTGCAACTCTTCAGCAAAAGCTATACTTGAAAAAGTTTTACCGTTTTCATCCAACAAAATAAGTTGGTCGGTTGGTGTAATTTTCGACAAAATCAAGTCGCCTTCTTTTTCTTTCTGTTGACTTTCAGACAAATTTTTTACGTTTTTTATGTCGGGAATTATTTCCAAATCGAATTTGATATAAAACGACAAACGTTTGGCATATTCATCTATTAATAATTGTAAATTTTTATTGTCGGTTTTACCAATTGCGAGAAGTTTGATATTCATTTTTTGGGTTGTTCTATGGTTTTTCAAAATTATCAAAAAATCTAACAAACTAATACTCGAATTTATCTAATTTAGCATCGTAGTAATTTTTAGTAAAAAAATGATTTCAGAAAAGCAATTTCAAGCCGAACTCGATCTAATAATTTCCAACGCGATTCGAGAAGATGTTGGCGATGGCGATCATAGTTCGCTAGCGTGCATTCCAGAAACTACCATTGGAAAAGCCAAATTATTAGTCAAAGACAACGGAATAATTGCTGGCGTTGCGTTTGCGAAACAAGTTTTTAAGTATGTAGATACAAATCTAAAAGTGGAAACATTTATAAACGACGGCGAAAAAGTAAGTTTTGGCGACGTTGTTTTTCATGTATCTGGAAGTTCACAATCGATCTTGAAAGCCGAACGTTTGGTGCTTAATTCTATGCAACGAATGTCGGCAATTGCCACCAAAACCAATAGTTATGTGCAACTTTTGGAAGGTACCAAAACCAAAATTCTAGATACTCGCAAAACAACACCAGGATTTCGTGCTTGCGAAAAATGGGCGGTTACAATTGGCGGTGGCGAGAACCATCGGTTTGCCTTGTATGACATGATAATGCTAAAAGACAATCACAATGATTTTGCTGGAGGCATTACCAATGCGATTATTAAAACCAAGCAATATTTAAAAGAGAATAACAAAGATCTGAAAATAATTGTCGAAGCCAGAAATCTTGACGAAATTAAAGAAATTCTTAACAACGATTGCGTTTACCGAATCCTTATAGATAATTTTAATTTTGAAGATACCAAAACAGCTGTGGAATTAATAGGTACAAAATGCCTTACAGAATCCTCTGGAAACATCAACGAAAAAACCATTCGACAATATGCCGATTGTGGCGTCGATTACATTTCGTCTGGTGCTTTGACACATTCGGTTTATAATATGGATTTAAGTCTAAAAGCCATTTAGTGGAAACAAAAACCATACATATTGAAGAACTTCCTGTTATAAAGCAGCTAGTTTTGTTTGCCAAAAACCTAAAGTTGCCATTTTTGCAAGGAATTTCGTTGTATGAATTACTCAATTTTTATATTTCAGGATTAATAACAGGCGCATTATCTTATCGTGCAGCGGCGGTTTCATGGAGTTTTTTCATGGCGTTATTTCCCTTTGCACTTTTTATATTAAACCTTATTCCGTACATACCAATTCAAGGATTTCAGGAAGATTTTTTGGGATTTGTGGCCCAAGCCGTGCCGCCAAATACCTACGGAGCAATAGAAAATATTATCGATGATATCCTCAACAATAGTAACTCTGGGCTCGTTTCTTGGGGATTTATTCTCTCTATCTATTTAATGACCAATGGTGTAAATGCCATTATGAGCGGATTTGAAACTTCGCAGCATATTGTTATTAAGCGTCCCTATTTTCGTCAATATTTCGTAGCATTATGTATTTCGCTTTTGCTTACCTTAATTCTTATAATGTCTGTTTCTGCAATTATTGTTTCAGAAGTATTAATCCAAAAAACCATTTTGCAAGACCTAGTAGAAAGTAAAATTTCCAATAGATTATCTCTCATTCAAGCCAGTCGTTATATGTTTGCATTAATCATGATTATCTTTACGATTGCAGTACTTTTCAAATACGGAATTAAACAAACCCGCAAACGCGCGTTTATATCTGTCGGAACGATTTTCACAACAGTTCTTATACTTATAATGTCCTATTTTTTTGGGATTTGGGTAGTCAAATTCTCAAAATACAATGAACTTTATGGCTCGATTGGTACCTTATTAATAGTAATGTTTTACCTTTGGATCAATTGTATGATATTACTTTTGGGTTTCGAACTCGATGCCTCAATTGCCAAACTAAAACGACATCCAGAAAAAAATCCAGAATTAACCTAAAAAAAATTAAATTCAAATTTGTCATCCCGAGCTTGCGAAGGATCAGAAGCTAATCCCGCACCCGAGCCCGTAGGAGCGAACTGACGAAGTAATCCACTGCAATCTTTTTTATCGCTTGCTTCGCCGCTCAAAAAAAGGATTTCCGTTTCTATCGGGGCTAAAAACCAACATTATGAAAAAAATAATTCTATTAGTAGCATTTTTATTTATTGTTGCAACAAGTTTTTCACAAACCGTAATCGGAAAATGGAAAACCATTGACGACGAAACCGGCAAAGCCAAATCTATCGTTGAAGTCTACGAAAAATCAGGAAAAATCTATGGCAAAATTATCGAAATTATCGAAGAAGAAAACCGCAATCGCAAATGCGATTTGTGCACAGGAATAGAAAAAGACAAACCAATTCTTGGAATGGTCATTATTAAAGGACTAACCAAAGATGGCGACGAATATTCTGGCGGCAAAATTCTCGACCCAAAAAACGGAAAACAATACAAATGTTACATCACACTTGACGGAAAAGACAAGCTCAAAGTGCGCGGTTACATAGGAATTTCGCTTTTGGGGAGAACACAAACGTGGGCAAGAGTTAAGTAAAGCTGCAATCAAAAATCGTTAATCAAGAATCAAAAACCTGATGCATTTCGTCGAAGTTATTCTGCCGCTTTCACTTTCCAAAACCTTTACCTACAGGGTTTCGGAAGCAGAATACGATTTCATAAAACCCGGAATGAGAGTTGCCGTACCTTTTGGCAAATCAAAGATTTATACTTCGCTTGCAATCGAAGTTCACAAAATCGAGCCTACTTTATACGAAGCAAAAGAGATTCATCAAATTCTTGATCACGAACCCATTGTAAATTCGTTTCAGATCAAACATTGGCAGTGGATTGCTTCCTATTATATGTGTGCCATTGGCGATGTATATCGAAGTGCTTTGCCAAGTGCACTTTTATTAGAAAACGAAACTTTAATTTCGCAAAAAGCGGATGTTTTTATTGACGAAAGCTTACTTACCGACGACGAGTTTTTAATTAATCAGGCGTTGCAACAACAAAGCTCGCTGAAAATTGAAGACGTAATGAAAATACTCAATAAGAAAACAGTTTTTCCTATAATTCAAAATTTATTAGACAAAAATGTTTTGGTGCTTCAAAACGAAATTAACGAAGTTTATAAACCAAAACTAGTGCGTTATGTTCGTTTGCACGAAAAATACAAAGGAAACGAAGGTTTAAATAATCTTTTAGAAATTCTGAAAGGCGCAACCAAACAGCGTGAAATAGTGTTGTGTTTTTTTCAGCTCAATGCCACCACCAAAAAGCCAATTTCAGTAAAACAACTTATAGAAACAGCTTCATCAACAGCTGCAATTATAAAAGCTTTGGTCGAAAAAGAGATTTTTCAAGAATATTTTGAGCAGCAAGATCGTGTCAATTTCGATAAAAATTTCAAAAGTAATTTACTCAATTTGAGCGAAGTACAACAAACGGCTTTAGATCAAATCAAAGAAAGTTTTATAGAAAAAGAAGTGAGCTTGTTGCATGGTGTTACTTCCAGCGGCAAAACCGAAATTTACATAAAACTCATAGAATCCATTCTTGAAAACGACAAACAAGTTTTGTATTTATTGCCCGAAATAGCATTAACAACGCAACTAGTCACTCGATTAACAGCTTATTTTGGTAATAAAGTTGCTGTTTTTCATTCAAAATATAATAATAACGAACGCGTTGAGGTTTGGAAACAAGTACTTGAATCTTCTCCAAAAGCACAAATTGTAATAGGAGCGAGGTCGGCTTTGTTTTTGCCGTTTGCAAATCTTGGATTAATAATAGTTGACGAAGAACATGAGCAAACCTTTAAACAAGTAGATCCATCGCCACGCTATCATGCACGAGATTCGGCAATCGTTTTGGCAAATTTTCATAAAGCAAAAGTACTTTTGGGATCAGCAACGCCAAGTATCGAGAGTTACCATAATGCGGTTATTGGCAAATATGGTTTAGTCGAAATAACGCAACGTTACGGCAATGTACTTTTACCAGAAATTAAGCTTGTAGATTTGAAAGACAAGTATTTTCGTAAAAAAATGATTGGGCATTTCAGTGACGATTTGATAGAAGCAATAACCGAAGCATTATCGCTTGGCGAGCAAGTTATCTTGTTTCAAAACCGTAGAGGTTATTCGCCCGTGACCGAATGTATGACGTGTGGTCATGTGCCGCAATGCCAACAATGCGATGTAAGTTTGACCTATCATAAACACAAAAATCAGTTGCGTTGCCACTATTGTGGTTACTCGATAGCAAATCAAACCAATTGCTCCAGTTGTTCTAGCGTAGATATCACGACCAAAGGCTTTGGTACCGAACAAATACAGCAAGAATTGATTCCGCTTTTTCCAGGTGCAAAAATCGGGCGCATGGACCAAGATACCACACGCGGAAAATTTGGTTTCGAAAAAATAATTGATTCTTTCAAAAATAAAGAAGTTGATATTTTGGTAGGAACCCAGATGCTCGCCAAAGGTTTGGACTTTGACAATGTGAGTTTGGTAGGCATTATGAATGCTGACAATATGTTATTTCATCCCGATTTCCGAGCTTTCGAAAGAAGTTTTCAGATGATGACACAAGTTGCAGGGCGATCTGGAAGGTCAGAAAAACGAGGTAATGTTTTAATTCAGACCTACAATCCAAATCACAATACAATTCAGCAAGTAACTCATAATGATTATGTTGCTATGTACAAAGAGCAATTGTACGACAGAAGTATTTATAAATATTCGCCCTATTTCCGGATGATAAAACTTACTTTAAAACATCGTGATTATGACAAACTTAAAGAAGGATCGATGTGGTTGTACCAAGTATTGCAACAAAATCTCGGTGTTCCGGTGCTTGGACCCGAAGAACCACCAATAAGTCGAATTCGAAACGAATACATTAGAACCATTTTAATAAAAATACCTCAAAATACAACTTTGATAACTACAAAAAAAACTATTCAGAAAATCCTGAATAGTTTTGAGGCTGTTGCACAGTATAGAGCAATTAAAGTTGCTATTAATGTAGATTTTTAAGCTATAGACAAGGCTTTTACAAGATCTTCTTTTTTATTTCTACTAAGTGGAATTTTTGTGATTCCAATTTCGGCATATTTGCTATTAAAGCGTTCTACTTTATCTATATTAATAATGTAGGATTTGTGAACGCGAATAAATTTTTCTTTGGATAAATCTTTTTCGAATGATTTCATGGTTGACAGTACAAGATTTGTATCTTCTTCGGTAACCACTTTTACATAATCGCCAAAAGCTTCAATCCATTTTATTTTTGCAGTAAAAATTTTAAGTTTCTTGAGGTTACTTTTTATAAAAATATGTTCGCCAACTTCTTCTTGATTTTCTCGTTTATTCATATGATTTTCCATTGCACGTTTTACAGCGGAGCCAAAACGATCAAGAGCAATAGGTTTTTGAAGATAATCAGTAGCATCATAATCAAAAGCTTTCATGGCATATTCAGCTTTTGAAGTAATAAAAATAATTTGAGGTTTTACTTTCAATCCGTCAAGAAAATCAAAACCACTTATAACAGGCATTTCAATATCTAGAAAAATAAGGTCAATTTCATGCACAGTCATGCAGTTTTTGGCTTCAATTGCGTTAGAAAAATCGCCAACCAAACGTAAGTTGGGGTGATTATTAACTAACTTTGCAGTGATCATACGCTGAAGCGAACTATCATCTACAACTACACAATTTAATTTCATATTACAAGATTTAATAATGATTTGGAAATACAAATTTAAAAACAAAATTTGTGCCAACCTAATTTTTATCGGTTTTTTTTGCAATTCAGCGATTTATTTTACCTCATAGTAGGATATTTAAATAAAAAGTTTACTTTTGCAGACTTTTAATAATTTAAATACATATTTATGAATCATTATGAAACTGTTTTCATTTTAAATCCCGTTTTATCTGATGTTCAGGTAAAGGAAACAGTAAGCAAATTCGAAGATTTTCTTACGACAAGAGGAGCAAAAATGGTATCAAAAGAGGATTGGGGTCTAAAGAAAATGGCCTACGAAATCCAAAACAAAAAAAGTGGTTTTTACCATTTATTCGAATTCAATGTAGCTGGAGAAGTTTTAATTGCATTTGAAACTGAATTTAGACGTGACGAAAGAGTGATGCGTTTCTTGACTGTAAGTCTTGACAAACACGCCATTTCTTGGGCGGAAAGAAGAAGAACAAAACTTAAAGCAACAAAAGCGTAATCATGGCTACACTACAACAATCTGCAGGAAAAAAAGAAGGAGATATCAGATATCTTACTCCTTTGAACATTGAAATCAACAAAACAAAAAAATACTGTCGTTTTCAAAAATCAGGAATCAAATATATTGATTACAAAGACGCTGACTTTTTATTGAAATTTGTAAACGAACAAGGAAAAATTCTTCCTCGTCGTCTTACTGGAACTTCATTAAAGTACCAAAGAAAAGTATCTGTCGCTGTAAAAAGAGCAAGACATTTAGCTTTAATGCCATATGTGGCCGATTTACTAAAATAATACATTAATTAATTTGTTGCCTCGCCGCGGCGGGCTAACTTTTATAACAAGGACAACAACATGGAATTGATATTAAAACAAGACGTTCAAAATTTAGGATTTAAAGACGATGTAGTAACCGTAAAAGCGGGTTACGGTCGAAATTTTCTTATACCACAAGGATTTGCACATATGGCAACTTCTTCTGCAAAAAAAGTATTGGCAGAAAACCTAAAACAAAGAGCGCATAAAGAAGCTAAAGTTGTAGCAGATGCGAAAGCATTAGCAGAAGCTATTAAAGCTATCGAAATAAAAATCGTTGCAAAAGCAGGTGGCGAAAAATTATTCGGATCGATCACAAACATTGATATTGCTGAAGCATTAGCTAAAGGTGGTCAAACTATCGACAGAAAATTCATTACTTCTGGAATCGTTAAAAGAACTGGAAAATACAATGCATCTGTTCGTTTACACCGTGATGTTATTGTAGAATTAGATTACGAAATTGTTGCTGAACAAGCATAATTTCTAAATTACTTATAAAATCCCAACTCTTTTGAGATTGGGATTTTTTTTTGATTTTTTCTAACTTCCAACTTCTAACTTCCAGTTTCTATGAAATACGCACGACTTACCAAAGAACAATTTGACGAATTGCATCCCGAATTTGTAAACTTTCTCGCTGCACAAGCTATCGATAAAGCCGAATGGGATAAAATCAAACTAGAAAAACCAGAAGTTGCAGAGCAAGAACTCGATGTTTTCTCCGATTTGATTTGGGAAGGTGTTCTCTCAAGAGCTGAATATTTGGAGCATTTCTCCAAAAATCATATTTTCCTTTTTCAATGTTTCGAAAAAGAAGTGCAATCGATTGTATTGAAATCTCTTGTTCCAGAAACTAATTTTTTGACCAAAGAAGGTTTGCAATGGCTTAGCGATAATATGTTTACCGATACTATCGAAATGAAAATTGGTAAAAAAGCATTTACTGAAGAACGAAATACTTCTATTTTCGAATTAATTCAACAAGGTTCATTTTTGAGCGATGGACAATTATTTAAACAAATAAATACGATTATGAATTCGTAAAAAATCGTAATTTTGAAATTCAATATTTTTTTTGCTCTATATGGATATCCAAAATACTATAATTTCTTTACGAGAAGAACTCAATCTCCACAATCACAACTATTATGTGCTTGATAATGCTACGATTTCTGATTATGAATTTGATAAAAAATTAAAACAACTTCAAGAACTAGAAGATAAAAATCCTGAATTTTTCGATGAAAATTCGCCAACGCAACGAGTTGGAGGCACAACTACCAAAAATTTTGCTACCGTAAAGCACGATTATCGAATGTATTCGTTAGATAATTCGTATTCCAAAGAAGATTTGTTGGATTGGGAAACTCGAATCCAGAAAGTACTTGGCGATGTTCCTCTAGAATATACTTGTGAGCTTAAATATGACGGCGCATCGATTTCTATAACCTACGAAAACGGAAAATTAGTTCGTGCCGTAACTCGTGGCGATGGTTTTCAGGGTGATGACGTAACCAACAATATCAAAACTATTAAATCGATTCCGTTGCAACTCAAAGGAACTTTTCCAGAGAAGTTCGACATTCGTGGCGAAATAATTTTGCCGTTTGCTGGTTTCGAAAAAATGAATCAAGAATTGATAGAAATTGGTGAAACACCTTATTCTAACCCAAGAAATACTGCTTCTGGAAGCTTGAAACTCAAAGAAAGTGCCGAAGTTGCCAAACGACCCTTAGAATGTTTATTGTATTTTTTGATTGGAAATAATCTCAAAATAGCTTCGCAATTTGAAGGTTTACAAGCAGCTCGAAATTGGGGTTTTAAAGTTCCAAACGAATCGAAATTGGCAAATAACATTTCGGAAGTTTTTGAGTTTATCGAATATTGGGACAAAAAACGACATGATTTGCCTTATGAAACCGATGGTGTTGTAGTGAAAGTAAATTCGTTGCAACAACAAGACGAGTTGGGCTATACCGCCAAGTCACCACGTTGGGCAATGGCGTATAAATTCAAATCCGAGCAAGTTTTTACAAAGTTAAACTCTATTTCCTATCAAGTAGGACGCACAGGCTCGATAACACCAGTTGCCAATTTGGAACCGGTACAATTGGCAGGAACAATTGTAAAACGAGCTTCGTTGCACAATGCCGATCAAATAGAAAAATTAGATATAAGAATTGGCGATATAGTTTTTGTTGAAAAAGGTGGCGAAATCATCCCGAAAATTATTGCCGTCGATTTAGAAAAACGTAACCCAAATTCAGAAGTAGTAAAATATCTATCGAATTGTCCTGAATGTCAAACTGAATTGATAAGAAGTGAAGGCGAAGCCAATCATTATTGTCCCAATTTTTATGGTTGTCCGCCTCAAATAATCGGTCGGATTCAGCATTATATTTCTCGTAAAGCGATGGATATTGAAGGCTTGGGTGGAGAAACTGTTGCTTTGTTGTATACTAACAACTTAGTTAAAAATTATGCCGATTTGTATGATTTGACAATCGAGCAATTGCTACCGTTAGAACGTATGGCGCAAAAAAGTGCCGAAAATATTGTAAGCGGTGTTCAAAACTCGAAGAACATCTCTTTTGATAAAGTTTTGTACGCTATCGGAATACGATTTGTGGGCGAAACTGGTGCAAAAAAACTAGCCAAACACTACAAAAATATCGAAGATTTGCAAAAGGCCAGTCTAGAAGAACTTACTTTGGTGGAAGATGTTGGTGCTAAAACGGCACAAAGTGTGGTCGATTTTTTCTTGAATGAAGAAAATATCAGAATTATCGACAAACTAAAATCTGTTGGAGTGCAGTTTGAAATAATCGAAGTTTTTAATCCCAAAGCAACAACAAAATTAGAAGGAAAAACATTGGTGGTTTCGGGAGTTTTTTCAACTTTTTCGAGAGACGAACTCAAGAAAATCATTGAAGATAATGGCGGCAAAAACGGAAGTTCTATTTCTGCAAAAACCGATTATGTGGTTGCTGGCGACAATATGGGACCAGCAAAGTTGGAGAAAGCCAACCAATTAGGGATTCCGATTTTAACAGAGCAGGAGTTTGTTGATTTGATTGGATAAGGATTTTGGTTCTTTCAACAATGTGCGAAGTCGTCCAAATCTTGTACTAATACAAAAGCTGCGAAGTCGGGAAACCATCGCTGAATAGTTTTATCGATTATTTATTCATCAAGGATCAAGAATTACATTAATTTATAGCTTTGGTTTAATTCTGAAATCAATTGATTGGTTACTTTTAATTGTATTTTGTATGTTTCAAAGGCACGATAACACATTGTTTTTACGGTAACAACTTTATTTATAAAAACATCGGTTGTGTTTTTATCGTTAATTTTTATATACATTTCACTAGTAATTGGTTTATTAAATCTTATTTGTGAATTCACTTCAAAATTAATGAAATTTGAGGCATATGGAAAAAGTTCCCAGATCGCTTTTTCTTCTATACTTTGTCTATATATTGTTTTTTTGATTTGATTTTCGTTCAAATTCATTTCGTTAATCAAATTTTGATTAAAATACGACAAGGAACCAGTAGATTTCATTTGTTGAAATGTTCCGTCTGTTGGTGCATATGGAAAAGTTGTAAAAATAACTGTAATATTTTCATAGAAAGATTTTTCGTCCCAAGTTTTTCTTGGTGTATGCATCAGCTTAATTAAATTATCCGATGAAGTTAATTTTTTAGAATTGAAAATTATTGCATTTTCTAATTCTAGTTTATCTTTTCTTAAATCTTCAAGTAAAGACTGTGCTAAAATTTTTGCGGTCTTTTTTTCTGAATTTTCTTCTCGTATATTATCGACAAGAAAACTTAGCCATAAGGCGACAAATATCAATAAAAATTCGAATAAATATTCGTTCCATTTTTTGAATTTTTGAAAAAATCCTGTCATTTGTTATTATTTTTTTGAAAATTACTTACTAATTTATAAAACGGAATTAGAGTTGGTTTTCGCAATCTACTTCAAAACAAATATAACAAAAAACTACAATTTTTCTTTAGATAGTTTTTATCGTTATCCATTTATTTCAAATGATTTGAATATTTGATTTTACGGTAATCTTGCGTGAAGGACAGAAGCGGCATCCTTTGTTGTTGCGATTTGTCCTTCGACAGGCTCAGGATGACAAATCGCAACAACAAAGATATAGCGGATGGCCTGACCTCTGGAGCTTGCGGAAGAAGGTCACGCCCAAAAACAAAAAAAGGCTGGCAAATTGCCAACCTTAAATTTTTTATCCAACTAATTTTATCTTCTGCCACCGCCAGAGTTGCCTCTTGATGATCCGCCGCCACCATTTCCTGAAGAGCGAGATTCATTACCCGAACTTCTTGGTGCTTCTTGACGAGACGATTGTTGCTCATATCTAGGAGTTGATGCTCTTACGGGTGCATTTTCGCTTCTTGTGTTTTCGTTTCTTGGGGTGGAAACACGAACAGGAGCATTTTCGTTTCTTGTGTTTTCGTTTCTTGGAGTTGAAGCTCTTACTGGAGTTTCGTCTCTTTGAATGGAGTTGTTTCTTGTGTTTTCACTTCGTGGATTGGATGCTCTTACAGGAGTTTCGTCTCTTTGAATAGTGTTGTTTCTTGTGTTTTCGCTTCGTGGATTGGAAGCTCTTACAGGCGTATTTTCAGCATTTCGTGTATTTCCGTTTGAACGAATAGTATTTTCATTTCTTTCAGATTTTCCGCGTGTATCAGCAAATGCTACATCGTTTCTTCTCGTTTTTGATCTTGTTTGGTCTAGCTCATAACGGTTTGAATATCCTGAATTTCTGCTGTTGAAGGAACGATTAGGGTTATTTCTTTCATAACCATTGCCACGACGTTCGTAATAATTGTTGTATACCGATGCACAATGTCTTGTAGTTGCATAGTTATAGTGATGGTCATAATTGATCCATAAACCTACGTTGTGGCGGTATCTGAAAATCGGGAACGGATTCCAAGCATAATAGTAAGTTGGGTAATAATTCCAGTACCAAGACGAGCAGTAGGGACGGTAATTGTCATACCAAAAACTAGCGTAAATTATTGGCGTGTGCACATATACGGGCTCATAAATATAGTTGCTCCCATACATATACACGTCGCCTACTACTTGCACTCGGGTGTTGTTGTTGCGGTCTTTTTCTACTTCTATCGTAGCGACATCTTGAAACGTGTCTTTACCGATAACCGACTGTACTACAATTAAATGGGTGTTGCCTTCAACCGATTCGATCACGCGTAGGTAGTCTACTTGGTTGTCATCATTAAGGTCGAGATTCGAAATTTGTTTTTTGGGATCGTTCAATCGGTTTTCGAAATCTTCCAAATTGTTTGAATCTCCAAAAATAGAGGCTACAGCCCGCAGATCGAGGTTGTCGCTAATTTCTGAACTTTTGGCGTTTACCGTAGTTCTATCTTGCGCAAAAGAACTTAGAAATACTAAGCTCAAAATCGAGGTAAAAAATAGTTTCGTTTTCATGGTATTTTTATTTTTGGTTTTTAATAGAAATTTTTATTAGTAAACCAATATCTGTGCCACGATTATTTATTTAAGATAAGATTAAGAGTTTAAAAGTTGTATTTTTACATTTCAAAATCGTTGTAACCTTGATTAGATATAGCTTTTATTTGGTGCTGATTTTTTTTATTTTTTCGTGTAAAACGAATCAAATTTCCTTAAAATATAATTTTACGAAAGTAAAAATCGATACTTTGTTATTGGATAAAATTAGTATTAGAGCAATTGCTGTTGCTGATAATAAAGTTTTTTATGCAGGTAATAAAAATCGAATTGGTTCTATAAATCTTGAAGATAAATCTAAAAATGAAATTACGATTGTAAAAGATTCATTAGCGTTAGAGTTTAGAAGTTTGGCGCAAACCAAAGATGCTATTTTTGTATTAAATATTGGAAATTCAGCACTTTTATACAAGTTTTCGAATGATTTGAAAATGCAAAAAGTGGTTTATGAAGAACGCCACGAAAAAGTTTTTTTTGATAGTATGCAGTTTTGGAACATCCAAGAAGGAATAGCTATTGGCGACCCAATTGCCGATTGTTTAAATATCATAATAACTCGAAACGGCGGCGAAACTTGGGCAAAAGTACCGTGTGAAAAGCTACCAAAAACAGTCGATGGCGAAGCGGCTTTTGCGGCAAGTAACACCAATATTGTTGTAAAAAATAATAGGACTTGGGTCGTTTCTGGCGAAAAAAAATCGCGGGTTTTCTTTTCTGATGATAAAGGACTTTCTTGGCAAGTTTATGAAACGCCTATTGTACAAGGTGAATCCATGACAGGAATTTTTTCGGCAGACTTTTACGATTCGAAAATAGGATTTATTGCTGGTGGAAATTACGAAAAACTTGAGCAAAATTTTCAAAACAAAGCCATTACTATTAATGGTGGAAAAACTTGGAAATTGGTTGGAGAAAACAAAGGTTTTGGTTATGCTTCTTGCGTGCAATTTGTACCAAAATCTAATGGAAAACAAATCGTTAGCGTTGGCGCAACTGGTGTTTTTTATTCAAATGATTTTGGAGAAAATTGGCAACTTTTATCAGATGATAAATCGCTTTATACGCTTTGTTTTACAGATTTTAAAACCGCAATTGCCGCAGGAAAAGACAAAATTATCCGATTGAAATTTGAATAATTAATTTCGTTTTTCTTTGTATTGTCGCAATAATTTCCGACTAAATTCCTCTTCTGCCTTCTTGAGTTTTAAAATTTTTACAGATGGCATAATACCTTTTAAGCTGGTTATCAGTTTTTTGCGAAGCAAATACAAATCTTCTTCGTTTTTTTCCATTTCGGTAACAATAGTTGCAGCTTCTTTTTCGGATATTTTACTAAAATCTATTTCTTTTCGATCCCGAAAACCTTTGAATTTACTTCTGCGAATTTCGTGTTGCTTTTCGTCAAACGCATTAAAAATAGGCCAAAATTTTTCGGCTTCGGTTGGTGTAAGTTCCAATTCGTTGGTTATAAAAGCCACTTTTGCAGCTTTTATTTGTTCCTTTTTGGATTCTTGTGCATAACTATTTATGAACAATCCAGGAAGTAATAGCACTATATATATATATGTTTTCATAAGATACGATTATAAATTTTCTTCAAGGTTAAGGTTGTCTAGATCTAAGTTATCAGTAGTATTTTGGTCTAAATGGTATTCGACTGCTATTTTTTCTATATCATTTTCGTTCAATAAACTAACAAAATCATCATCGGTAATATCGGTTTGATTGACGATATAGTGTTCCAATTCGAGGTTTTCGTTTTTTGTTTTATTCAAATCAAAAAAATAATAACCTACAGTAATAAACACAAGTAAAGTTGCCGCAATTGATAAAGCCCATTTTTTATTTCGTTCAAAAATCGAAATTACCTTAGGTTTTTCTTGCGTAGTATTTGTTTCAATTTTCGAAAGTATTTTTTCGGAAAACGAATCAAAATAACTTTCTGGAACTTTAAATCCAGTTTTTATTTTAGTTTCATTATCTAGTTTGAAATCTATCATAGCTTTTAGACTTTTTTTTTGAAATAAGGTTTAATTGTTTTTTACAAATTCTTCAATTTTTTTTACGGCAATATGATAGGAAGCTTTCAAGCCGCCAACGGTAGTTCCTAAAATTTCGGATATTTGTTCGTATTTCAATTCTTCGTAATATTTCATTTTAAAAATAAGTTGTTGTTTTTCAGGCAGTTGTACAATTGCTTTTTGAAGTTTTAGTTGCATTTCGTTGCCGTCATAATCAATATCAGCTTGCAGGTTTTCAACAATTTTGGTTTGCATTGCTTCGCTAGTTGTATTATTTTTTTTGGCTTTGTTGGCAATAAATGTCAAAGCTTCGTTGGTTGCAATGCGGTACATCCAAGAAAAAAGTTTGCTTTCACCTTTGAAATTTTTAAGATTTTGAAAAATTTTCAGAAACGTATTTTGCAAAACATCGTCACTATCATCATGATTCAAGACAATATTTCGGATATGAAAATACATTGGTTTTTGGTAGGATTTCAAGAGATTTTCAAACGCTTTATTTTGCGTTTTGGGATCTAATAATTGTAGTATAAATTCTTTTTCGTCTTGCAAATCCAAAAGTTTATTGTTAGAATCAAACAATCGAAAAAGGTTTAATCAATTAATTATCTCCTTCATAGTTTGGTACTTCTTCTTCTTTTTTCGGAGCTTCAGGTTTGGGTTGGTCTGCAGTAGAAGTTGGAGTATCTGGATACAATTTTACAGTTGTAGATTTAGGTTTTTTCTTTAAAACTGTTTTTGGTTTTAAAATAAGTTTTTTTGGAGAAACTTGCATATAAATAGTTGTTATCCATTGGTTTGGATCTTTTATCTCTATGCTTGATTTGTTATACAATTCTATAAAAGGAAGTGTGTCTTTAGCAATTCGATTTTGCAAAAGATAACTTTCAATGGTGCCATAGGTTTCTTCAATATGGGTCGAATTTCCTGTTAAAGTTGTTTTTAGAGCTTGATATGATGGAGATTTACCCATCATTATTTCGCTATCATTATTTATCAGATATTCTTTATCGATAGGAATACAAACCGAAAAATTTGAAAAATCTTGCTCTATATTATAGGAATTATAGATTATAAAAGGTTTTCCTGTCTTTACAATATTATTTTTTGTCAAAAATTTATAAATTTTCAGAACCAATATTTTGAAGTTTTTATCAATATTGGTAATTTTACTATTTATTGGGATATAAGCATAAAAATTGCTGATTTTGGTAACCATTCCATCTACCACAATAGTATAATTGTCTTCTATGACTGGAGTTTCAATAGTATCTGGAAGTATTTTTTTAGGAACAACAACATGAATTTTCTTGTCTATTTGTGCTAAACTTTTCGAGAATTTATTGCCAATTACTTTATCAGCACCACCATTTAAGAAAGTATACACTTTGAGTCCAAAAGGCATGATTCCTTTGGTTTGATAAGTAATTTTGGTGCCACCCAGGGTATCTTTAAATTTCCAATTTATTTCAGAATCATATCCTTCAAAAATCATTTTTTGAGAAATACTTTTATATTTTGCATCAGAAATTATTTTTACATTTCCTTCATTATCATTGTCTTTCCAGTATAATGAACTGCCTATTCCTGCTGTTTTTTTAGAAAATTTGTAAATAGGATTTAATTCTGGTTTTGACCAAGTGGTATACGTTTTCCAATTTTTAAGATCATTAACAAAAGTAAACGCGGTCGAGTCAGAAACTTTAATCACTTTTGACCTACTCACATCAAAATCGCCTTTTTGCGTAGCAATAAAAACCGCTAGTGCGAATGAAGCGAGAAGAAGTAGAAAAAAAATGTATTTTAAAATTCGCATTACGATTTTAGTAGTAGATAATTGTAAAATTATAATTTTTTTTGATAAATCATAATTTAATTATCGTTTTAGAAATATTTTCATAATAAATAGTAAAAAAATAAAAATGAAGAAACCCCAAACCACTTTATAACTTCCTTTGTAATGTTGTTTGTGAATTTGTGCATCTTTCCTGTAAACATAAATTGCTATTGCTACAAACGATAGTAAAAACAATAATGCAAAAACCCATTGACCTGTACTAAACATGAAATATTTTTTTGTAAAAATACTTTTTTATTGTCAGATTTTAGTATTTTGCAACTATAAAAAAATAAGATAAAAATGCAGAAACAACTCAACGCCGTCAAAGAATTTCATACCTCATTCAGAATTGGATATAGTGAACTTCCAAAAAATGATTTGGGCGAAAATAAAAATATGCTTCGCTTCAATTTAATGAAAGAAGAAAACGAAGAATATCTTGAAGCTGCCCAAAATAATGATTTGGTCGAAATTGCCGATGCGCTTGGCGATATGCTTTATATTTTATGCGGAACAATCATAGAACACGGTTTGCAAGATAAAATCGAGGCTGTTTTTGACGAAATCCAGCGCAGTAATATGAGTAAATTAGGTGCTGATGGACAACCAATTTATCGAGAAGACGGAAAAGTTATGAAAGGTCCGAATTATTTCAAACCGAACTTTGAGAAAATTTTGAAGTAAATTCAGTTTGCAGAACGCAAATGGCAGAATTTAGATTTCAGATTTAAATTTACAAATTACAGGAACAAAATACTTTAGAAAAATCTTTTTAAATTTTGATTACTGCCTTCTGAAAAGCTGAAATCTAAATCTTAACCGTCCAACCAAATGGATCGTCTTCCATTTTATGCTGCATTTTTGTCAATTTATTTTTGAGTTGTAATGCAATTGGATTTTCTAGTTTTGGTAATTCGTGATACACATCTTGATACGAAAATCCAACTATAGGATTAATAACTGCTGCTGTTCCTGCACCAAAAATTTCTTTTAGTGTTCCATCTTTTGAAGCATCAATTAGTTCTTGAACCAATACAGAACGCACATCTACAGCAATTCCTTCTCGCTTAGCAAGTTCGATTAAGCTTTTTCTGGTAACTCCGTCCAAAATACGCTCGCTAGTTGGTGCCGTATATAAAGTGTCGTTTATTCTAAAAAAAACATTCATCGTTCCTGCTTCTTCGAGCTTGGTATGCGTGGCATCGTCTGTCCAAATTATTTGTTGAAATCCCAGATTATGCGCTAATTGTGTTGGATAAAATTGTGCCGAATAGTTTCCAGCAGCCTTTGCAGCACCAATTCCGCCATTTGCAGCGCGACTAAAATGTTCTGCAATTAAAACTTTTACTTCGCCTGAATAATAGGCACGAGCTGGCGATAGTAAAATCATAAATCGATATTGCGTTGAAGGTTGTGCAATCACGCCAGACCCAATTGCTATCATGAAAGGTCGAATGTATAATGTATTACCGATGCCTTTTTTTACCCAATTGCGCTCAATATCCAAAAGTATTTTCAGGCCATCCATAAATATTTCTTCAGGAACTTCTGGCATTGCCATTCTAACTGCCGATTTATTAAAACGTCCAAAATTTTCTTCTGGACGAAACAACCAAACATCGTCATTTTCATCTTTATAAGCTTTCATTCCCTCAAATATAGCTTGTCCATAATGAAAAACTTTTGCCGATGGATCAATCATAAAAGGTTCGTAAATTTTAATGATAGGCTTTTGCCAAGCACCATCTTTAAAATCACAAATTAACATATGATCTGTAAAAACACTACCGAAAGCTAGGTTTTCAAAATCGACAGAATCTATTTTAGAAGTTTTGGAAGTTACTATATCGATTTCGAAAGTATTTTTTGACAACATTTAAAAGTTTTTAAAACAGAAAAATATAATTTAAAAAGCTGATTTATAACGTTTTAAATTAAAATTATAATTTCTGGGTAAATGAAAATTATTTTTTGCTAAAATAATAAAAATTATTCAAGTTTTGCAATTGATTTTCAAATCTCAACAACTTTTTTTATTTAATTATTTATTACATTTGTACTAAACTAAATCAATTTAAAATGAAAAAAAACATACTTTTAGTGCTCTCTATTGCTTTATTATGGTGTTGTAACGGAAATAAAACAGCAGTTTCAAACAACGTTAAAGTTGGCGATTACACTTCAATAGGATCAAAAATAAGTAATGATAATGTAATTTCTAATCAAGAAATGTTGGCAAAATATAATAAAATGACTCCGGGCGACACGCTAGCTGTAAAGTTTAGATCGTCAATAAATGAAGTTTGCCAAAACAAAGGATGTTGGATGAAACTCGATTTGAGCGATACCAAAGAAACTTTTGTAAAGTTTAAAGATTATGGTTTTTTTATGCCGCTTGATTCAAAAAATGCAGAAGTTATAGTAAATGGAAAAGCATTTGTAAGTATAGAATCTATTGCAGACCAAAAGCATTATGCAAAAGATGCAGGCAAATCTAAAGAAGAAATTGCAAAAATTACAACACCAAAAAGTATTTATTCGTTTTTGGCAGATGGTGTATTATTGAAGCAATAATTTTGAAACGCGAAATTATTCAAACCAAAGACGGCTCAACGTCTATACATTTAATAGATTGGAATGAAACGTATCATTCCAAGTTTGGTGCAATACAAGAAGCCTATCATGTTTTTATAAAAAGCGGTTTCGAGCTTTTTGAAAATAAAAATATTTCGATACTTGAAATTGGCTTTGGTACAGGATTAAATGCTTTAATTACTTTTATTGAAGCATCAAAAACTAATCAAAAAATAAATTATGTTGGAGTAGAAGCCTATCCAGTAGCAATTGTTGAAGCTTTGAAAATGAATTACGTTTTAGAACTTCAAGTAAATTCGGATGTTTTTGAAAAAATGCATCAAGCTGATTGGGAACTCGAAACTAAACTTTCAGATTCCTTTTATTTGACTAAAAGACAACAATTTATTGAAGATATTTCTGATGAAAATCAATATGATTTAATTTATTTTGATGCTTTTGGTTTTCGGGTACAACCAGATTTATGGTCGCTATCAATCTTTAAAAAAATGTATAAAGCTTTAAAGATCAACGGAATAATTGTTACTTATGCTTGTAGAACAACTATAAAGAATGATATGATTGAAAGCGGTTTTACGGTAGAAAAATTGCCTGGAGCACCTGGAAAAAGAGAAATGTTAAGAGCCACAAAAAAGTGACGACGCTCTATAGCTGTAAAGCTTGATTTTATGAAAATTGTTGAAAAGTTTAACTTTTTATTTCTAGTTGGTAATTTATTTATTTTTAAATTTGATCTAACAAATGTTAAAACTACGTTCTTATTATAAACCAACTTTTATAAACAAAATGTCAAGATTAATCTACGACTTCACCACGACGGTGCTAGAAAGAGTAAGTTTTGATTCGGTACTTTTCTGCAAAGAATTAGAAAAAGCAATTAAAGTACTTTTGCCTTATGAAATTGAAGAGTTGACCAATTGGTTAATCAATTTCACTAGTGAAAAACCCGAATTGAGACATTGTTTACTGAGTATCAATATATAAAACTAAAAGGAGCTTAAATGGCTCCTTTTTTTATTTTACATAAACCCACTAATAGCGACCACAACATAAGCAAACAAAAAACCCAAGCAAATCACCATCTTCATAAAGCTAGACGCTAGAAAGCCAAGCAAAGAGCCAGTTGCTGCCTTCAAAGCACGGTTTTTGTCTTGCCAGTTATAAAGCAATTCGCCAACAAAAGCACCAATAAAAGCACCAATTATGAACCCAAACGGAATGGGAACAAAAATTCCGATAATCATCCCAATATTGGTGCCCCAAATGCCATAAGAACTGCCACCAAATTTCTTAGTGCCTTTGGCTGGAATCAAATAATCCAATACAGAAATTACAACTACAACAACCAACGAGATGCCTAAAACCCAATAATTGTCTTCTATTTTTTTAGTGAGATAAAGTAATAACAATCCAACCCAACTTATAATTGGACCAGGCAAAGCAGGCAAAAAACTGCCAAAAATTCCAACAATTACACAAACAAAACCAAGAACTAACAAAATAGTATCCATAAAATATGTATTTTTGATTTTTTAAAAGTACTAAAAAAACGATTTCAAACATGAAACTATTTCGAAAACTGCTATTTTTTCTTTTTGCATCAAGCACATTTTTTGTAGCTCATGGTCAAATAAAAAGCGATGACGAACTAAAAGAAACCATTTATAAAAAACACAAACAAGAAGTACTTAATTACTCTTTGAAAGATTTTGACGCACTATTTTTGGACTTTTTAGGCAAACAAAACAACTCCAAAATCACACTTTCCAAAGAAGAATTTTATACCTACACGATGAAGATTGCCATTTTCTCTGAAAGGCAAGCCAAACTTTTTAAAACAAAAAAAAATGAAGCAAACGCAAATGCCGAAGAATATAAATCAAGAAGATATCAAGATTATCTAACCCAAAAAACACCCAAAACCTACAAATAAATTTTGAAAAAGAGCTTTTTTCTACTAGTGATTTTACTTTCTTCTTGTCAATATTTCGACAAGAAAATACCAGTTGAAAAAGACTTGCTCAACAAAGAAATTAATGCCATAAACTGGAGTCAAGTCGACGAATTTCCATCCATAACATCATGCGATTCATTAACTAATAAAGCTGCACAACAAGACTGTTTTATCCAAAATTTATCGCAAATAATTCAACAAAAACTCGACACTACCAAAACCGCAATCGTACATCCAAAACAAGATACAATTCAAGTCAAAATTACCGTTTTGGCAGATGCATCCATGGAATTTGAAACCCAAATCAACGACTCGATACACTACAACAAAGCCAAAATCGACAGTATCCTCAAAGCACGATTAGTCGATTTTCCGAGCATCAAACCAGGCATCAAGCGCGGAATTCCAGTAAAAACGCAGTTTATTTTGCCCGTTATTTTAAGAAAAGAGTAATTTTTTTTGGAGCTATTCCAGCTGTCATTCCAAATCTTTTATTTTTTCACTTCGCAAGCTCAGGAAAAAAGAAAAGGATTTTCCCTTCCATCTGGGCTAGGTAATTCCGTAACTAAGATTTATTTTCGATACGATTTTCCCTTCCAATCAAACGTCCCAAAAAATGAATAAATCCCGACACAACTCGCAAAAAATGGATACAGCAAACTACTCCAAACGGGAAAAAAGAAATCCGTATTCCCGAAAAATCGATTCGTTTTATATAACAAAACATAATCAAAAAGAAACTTCAATATAAAAATTCCAAAAAAGAAATTCCACAACCCAAAACAAAACAATCCAACCAGCAAAGCATTGATTGCCAATACAGCAACCGCCAACATTTTTGCAAAATTACTTTCATAACTTCCAGTTTTGCTAGCCCAACGAACGCGCTGCTGAAAGAGATTTGCCCAACTTACTTCCGATTTTGTCAAAACATTAGCATCTTGATTTTTTAGATAAGCCACTTTTTCTGGACAAGATTGTATAGCTTTTTGCAACAAAAAAACATCGTCACCACTTGCCAAGTTTTCATTTCCTGCAAATCCATTCAATTCCAAAAACAGCTTTTTGGTAAAGCCAAAATTGGCACCATTACACATAAAAGGTTTGTTGATGCCAAAACTTCCAATCGTCGTGCCTTGCAAACTTAGCAAATCTACAAACTGAAAAAAGTTCAAGAAAGTGTTCAAACTTGATTTTGAAGTATTTGCTCCCTTTCCTTTGGAAAGGGTTGGGGATAGGCTAACAGCACCAGCCAACATCTCGAAAGTAGTATTTTTTATATAATTATCAAAACTTGACAACCATTTTTTAGGAACAGTGCAATCGGCATCTGTAGTGATAATCCACTCGTTTTTCATGACATTGATAGCCGTTGTAATCGCATCTTTTTTCGGCGAATTACTTGTTCTTTTATTTTGTAAAATAGTTGCAGAAATTGTAGTATTTTCTGTTTTCCATCTTTCGATAACCGCAACCGAATTATCTTCCGAAGCATCATTTACCAATATAATTTCGAATAAATTATGAGAATAATTCAATTTTGAAATAGATTCTAATAATTCCAAAATAGCAGATTCTTCATTCCGAAACGGTACAATGATTGAAAAAGTAGTTTTTGGATTATTATTTTTATTTTCGACAATCGCAACTTTGTCAAAACCATAAATAAGAATACCAATAAAAAAAAGGTAGCTTCCCGTTATGAAAATAAAAACTAGTTCCATTTTGGTTTGAAATTTAAAACAAAAAAACTTCCAATTGCCACTGGAATTACAATATTCAAAAACCACATCAAAGTGGTTACAAAAACCACAATCCATTCGTTAACACCCAATAATCCGTAAAAATAGATACCCAAACTTCCTTTCACGGCAAAGTCCAAAAACTGAAAATTAGGCAACGACGATGCCAAGAAGTAAACCGCCATTATGGTTGCCATCAATTGTAAATAGCCAACTTGCACGTCAAAAGCCAAAAACAAAAAATACGTTTGATGCGAAAAAGTCAAGTAACGACAAACCGCCAAAATATTGTTTTTTGTATGAATTATTTTGGGTATTTCGGAAATTTTATCTAATAATTTTTCGATGGAATAGTCTTTAATTTTTATTTTTTTTGTAAAAAACGACACTGTAAACAAAACTAGAATTATTGTTGCTAATAGCGCAACTTCTTTTCTAAATCCTAAAAAAAGAAGTCCAATCATTCCAAAAAAAACGGATAATAAAAGCTGAATTCCGTTGCAAACAAAATTCAGGAATACAATTTCTTTGGCTTTAGTTTTTTCATAATACAAAGCTTTTCCGGCATATTCGCCAACGCCATTTGGCGTAAAAAGTCCAGCGGTAAGTGCTGCCAAAACCTGCTTTGTAGCTTCTCCAACAGAAATTATTTGGAACGAACTTACTAAGTTTTGCCATTTTAAAATCTCCAAAAAACGATTCTGAAAACTCAAATACAAAATCAAACCAATCCCCAAAACCGATTGATTTTTTTTAAAAACAATCAAAAATTGCTTCCAATCTAGTTTGTCATTGCTTGCCAATTGATCGTAAATAAAATAAAAAGCACCAACAACAATCAAAATTTTGGTTGCAAGAACAAGGAATTGTTTAGTTTTGTAAGGAATTGAAATCATTGGCACAAAGAAACAAACTTTAAACTAATTAATTGGCAAACGAACGCATCATATTAGGAATCGATCCCGGAACGACCATTATGGGTTTTGGGATCATAAAAGTCATCAACAAAAAAATGGAATTTGTACAACTTAACGAGCTACAATTATCCAAATACGACAACCATTATCAGAAATTAAAAATCATTTTTGAACGCACAATCGAACTCATCGACACACACAATCCGGACGAAATTGCTATTGAAGCACCTTTTTTTGGTAAAAATGTGCAATCGATGCTCAAGCTCGGTCGTGCTCAAGGTGTAGCTATGGCAGCAGGATTGTCGCGAGATATTCCGATAACTGAATACGAACCCAAGAAAATAAAAATGGCGATAACAGGAAACGGAAATGCCAGTAAAGAGCAAGTTGCTAAGATGTTACAACAACTTTTGGGTTTGAAAGAACTTCCCAAAAACCTTGATTCGACCGATGGTTTGGCGGCAGCCGTTTGTCATTTTTTCAATTCAGGAAAAGTAATTGGTACAACAAGTTATTCGGGTTGGGATGCGTTTGTAAAACAAAATGAAGAACGAGTTAAGAAATAGTAATCAGTCGCAGTTTTCAGTCGAAGTGCTGAAAACTGCGACTGAAAAATAAAAACTAAAAAATGAGTGGCATCTACATCCACATACCATTTTGCAAGCAAGCGTGTCATTATTGCGACTTTCATTTTTCGACTTCGATGAAGAAAAAAGACGAAATGGTTTTGGCATTGGCTAAAGAAATTGAATTGCGCAAAAACGAATTTCAAAACGAATTTGTCGAAACTATTTATTTTGGCGGCGGCACGCCCAGTAGGTTGCAGATTGCAGATTTAAGATTTTTGATTGATGAAGTTTATAAACATTATAAAGTATCGAAAAATCCTGAAATTACTTTAGAAGCTAATCCAGATGATTTATCGGAAGATTATTTAATAAATCTAAAAAAAATAGGAATCAATCGCTTGTCAATTGGAATTCAATCCTTTTTTGAAGACGATTTGAAATTGATGAATCGTGCTCATAATGCTATGGAGGCTCAGAAATGTCTAGAAATTGCAACCCAATATTTCGACACTATTTCTATTGATTTAATTTATGGAATTCCAGGAATGAGCAACTCAAAATGGAAACAAAATATTGAAACGGCTCTTGGTTTTGGTATCAAACACATTTCAAGTTACGCTTTGACGGTCGAGCCAAAAACAGCATTAAAAAAATTAATTTCACAAGGTAAAATAGCCGAACCTAAAGATGAGGTAGCTCAAGAACATTTCTCAATTCTTGTTGAAACCTTAGAAAAAAACGGATTCATACATTATGAATTGTCTAATTTTGCGAAAGAAAATTATTTTTCTAGAAATAATTCGGCATACTGGTTGGGCAAAAAATATATCGGAATTGGACCTTCAGCGCACAGCTATGATGGTATTTCTAGATCGTGGAATATTGCCAACAACAGTTTGTATATCAAATCGTTAGTAGAAAACATTTTGCCTTCAGAAATCGAAATTTTAACGATTACTGATCGTTATAACGAATACATTATGACGGGTTTACGAACCATTTGGGGTGTTTCGTTGCAACGCATTAAAACCGAATTTGGAACCGATTTTTTAGAATATCTTCACAAACAATCTCAGAAATTTATAGAAGACAAGTTACTTTTTGTCGAAAATAATATTCTAAAACCAACGGCAAAAGGAAAATTTCTTTGTGACGGTATTGCTTCTGATTTGTTTTTGGTAAATATGTAGCTTTTTAGTCGTTATATGTAAAAAAAAAATTAAACCGCGAATTCGCTAATTTAAATAAAAAGAAACTTTAATTAATTTTAAATTGAGAATCATTTAAAAAATTAGCGAATTCGCGGTTTATTTTTATTTGCAAAATCAGCCTAAGATTCGCAGATTATGAGTTCGATATTTGCCGATTTTTAACTAAATTTGCATCAGATTTCGAAAAAACAAATCGATTTCAAACTTCCGATTTTTTCGAATTTTCGAATAATCGAACACTCAAAAAATCGAATATGGAAGCCGTAAAAGCCAAAAAACATCTCGGACAACATTTCCTAAAAGACGAAAGTATTGCCAAAGCAATTGCCGATACTGTAAACCTTGAAGGTTATGACGATATCCTAGAAATTGGTCCCGGAATGGGCGTTTTGACCAAGTATTTGTTAGACAAACCCATTACGACTTATGTAATCGAAATCGACACTGAATCAGTTACTTATCTCGACGAAAATTTTCCGAAACTAAAAGACAAAATCATATCGAAGGATTTTTTGAAATACAATATTAATGAAATTTTCGAAGGCAAGCAATTTGGCATTATTGGCAATTTTCCATATAATATTTCGACCCAAATTGTCTTTAGAACATTAGAATATCGTTCACAAATTCCCGAATTTTCTGGCATGTTTCAGAAAGAAGTTGCCGAGCGAATTTGTTCCAAAAAAGGGAGCAAAGTTTACGGAATTCTATCGGTTTTGGCACAAGCATTTTATGATGTCGAATACCTTTTTACGGTAGATGAGACGGTTTTTATTCCGCCACCAAAAGTAAAATCGGGCGTGATGCGCATGCGTCGAAAAGCAGATTATAGTTTGCCTTGCGGCGAAAAATTATTTTTTACGGTTGTAAAAACCGCTTTTCAGCAACGAAGAAAAACCTTGAGAAATAGTTTAAAAACCTTAAATTTGTCAGATAGTTTGCGAGATGACGTTGTTTTTAATCTTCGCCCTGAGCAATTATCTGTTGAAGAATTTATTGAATTGACCCAAAAAATCGAAGCCGATGCAGTTTAAAATCAGCAAAGAACTTATCAATCAAATTGAGCAACTCATCCTCGCCAAAAACGACGATGCACTTGGAGTTTTGCTCAATGATATGCACCATGCTGATATTGCCGAAATTTTTGAAGAACTAGAAGCCTACGAAGCGACCTATGTTTTTAAGATTTTGGATAGCGAGGTTACGGCCGAAATCCTTCCAGAATTAGAAGACGACTTGCGCGAAAAAATTCTTCGAGGACTTTCAGCCAAAGAAATTGCCGAAGAACTTGACGAGCTTGATACCGATGACGCTGCCGATATTATTTCAGAACTTTCGCAAAGCAAAAAAGAGGAAGTAATCTCGGAGCTTGAGGATGTAGAACACGCCAAAGATATTGTCGAATTGTTGCGTTATGACGAAGACGAAGCCGGCGGATTGATGGGCAAAGAGCTCGTTAAAGTCAACGAAAACTGGACCGTTTTGACTTGCGTAAAAGAAATGCGAGTTCAAGCCGAAAACGTGACTAGAGTACATTCTATATATGTTGTAGACGACGAAAACCGACTAAAAGGACGGCTTTCGTTAAAAGATTTGCTCACAACCTCTACCAAAACGCCTATCAGTGAGGTTTACATCAAAAAAGTTGATTATGTAAAAGTGCATACGCCAAATACCGAGGTAGCTCGAATCATGCAAAAATATGACCTCGAAGCCATACCGGTTGTGGACGAAATGGGTCGCCTCGTTGGGCGCGTCACCATCGATGATATCGTAGATGTTATTAAGGATGAAGCCGATAAAGATTACCAGTTGGCGGCAGGTATCTCGCAAGACGTTGAGGCCGATGACAGTATTTTGGAACTCACAAGAGCACGACTACCTTGGCTCGTTTTGGCACTTTTGGGCGGATTTATATCTGTAAAAGTATTAGGTCTTTTCGAACCCGCCATGAAAGAGCACGGCTATCTTTTCTTTTTCACACCGCTAATTGCAGCAATGGCGGGCAATGTAGGCGTACAATCGTCGGCAATTATCGTGCAAGGTTTGGCAAACAATACTTTGAGCGGCACACTTTTTAACAGATTAATAAAAGAAATTTCGTTAACATTACTCAACGGATTCATTCTCGCAACAATCTTATTTACAGGGAGTTATTTCATGTTAGGTGTTTCCATAGAAATATGTCTAACAGTTTCAATTGCACTAATTTCGGTAATTATAATCGCCTCATTAATAGGTACTTTTGTGCCATTATTGCTCGAAAAATACGGCATCGATCCAGCACTTGCCACAGGACCATTCATAACGACGAGCAATGATATTTGTGGGATTTTGATCTATTTTTCGATAGCAAAATTGATTTTAGGTTTTTAAATTAGTAACAAATCGCTTGGGCTTTATCCGAAACGCAATTCCTGCTATCGCCTTTATCTCTCCACTACGTTACGAGGATATCGGCTCTATCAGGGTTATAAAATTTTCTATTTTTTGTACTTTTTAACGTCCCAATAAATAATGATATTAGTAACAGGAGCAACAGGACAAATAGGAGCGAACCTCGCCATGCAACTTCTTGAAAAAGAACCATCTATTCGTGCTATTTTCCGAAATCTTGAAAGTCAACAAAAAACAAAACAGCTTTTTGAATTGCATAAAAAACAAGATTTATATCTCAAAATTGATTGGACACAAGCAGACATTCTAGATATTCCTGCACTTGAAATTGCTTTTAAAAATATCACTCACGTCTATCATTGCGCTGCTTTAGTTTCTTTTGATCCTAAAGACGAGGAAAAACTCCGTAAAACCAACATTGAAGGAACGGCAAATATTGTCAATTTATGTATTGACAATAATATTAAAAAATTATGTCATATAAGTTCTATAGCCGCCTTGGGCGACAAAAAAGAACATGAAGAATATATTGATGAAGCCACCGAATGGAATCCAGAAATTAATCATAGTGACTACGCTATTTCTAAATATGGTGCCGAAATGGAAGTTTGGCGCGGTTATCAAGAAGGTTTGACAGTGGTGATTGTAAATCCTGGCGTAGTTTTGGGAACCAGTTTTTTGGAAGCTGGAAGTAATCAAATTTTTTCGATAGTAAAAAACAAGCTTCGTTTTTATACCAAAGGCACCACTGGATTTGCGGGAGTTTCAGACTTGGTAGTCATTATGCAACAACTTATGCAAAGTACTATTTCGGGTGAGCGTTTTTGCGTTGTTTCAGAAAACAAAAATTTTCAGGAATTAACAACAACAATTGCAGACAATTACAAAGTTGCCAAGCCATCATTATATTTGACTAAAAATGCCACTTTTGTGTTAAGTTTTTTGGACAGTATTTTTTCATTTTTAAAAATTAAAAAAAGTACACTTTCCAAGCAAGTTGCTACTTCTTTGCATACTTCAGATTTGTATTCCAATCAAAAAATTACCAAAGCATTAAACTTTAATTTCGTATCAATTAACGAAGTGATAGCAAGTAGTATTCATATAAATAAATCAATATGAGAAAGTTACTGTTGTTATTTTCGTATTTTTTTCATCCTATTTTTGTATCTGTTTTTGGAGCATTGTTGTTTTTTTATATGAGCGATACAGTATTAGCAGGTTTGCAACAAGTAATGATTGGTATTCAAATTGCGATTATTACTGTTTTTATTCCGATTACCTTTTTTTTTATTCTCAAAACAATGGGCAAAATAGATTCGGTAATGGCGTCTCAAATTTCGGCACGGAAAATTCCACTTATTTCGCAAGCCTTTTTATTATATATTCTATTTTCAAAAAGTATCACAGTGGAGTTACTACCACAATTGCATTTTTTTCTAGTTGCTGGCATGATTAGTAGTGGTATTGCTTTTGTTTTGCTTTTTTTGAAGATCAAAGCCAGTTTGCATGTGCTTGGTACAAGCGCTTTACTTGCTTTTGCAATAGGATTGAGTATCCTAAATCAGACAAATAATCTCGTTATAATAAGTTTACTTTTTATGATTAACGGCTTTGTAGCTGCTTCACGAATCGAGATGAAAGCGCATACCATTAAGGAATTAATTATTGGTTTTGTGATTGGATTATTGCCACAAATTTTGGTTTGGAAATTTTGGTTATAAAATATAAAACAGAACACCAAAAGCTAGGTTGTTGAGCTTTATTGTGTCCTCATTGAGTTTTGCTTTAGAATTGAATATTGGAGAAAACCCGTATGAGACATATCCATTCCAAGTATTATATCCAAAAGCTATGTACGCACTAGTTTTAAGTTTTGTGAGGTCTTGGTTTCCAAAAATGACAACTGTTTTTTCTGCATCTACATATTTAGATTTACTAAAAACAAGATAGCTCAATTTTAAACCAGTATAAATTCTAAAAAATTGATGACTTTGAGGTGTAGAAGTTCTCCATCGCAGTTCAAGTGGTAGGTCCAAAGTAACTAGTTCTAATTTATTTTTATCAAAACTTTGATCTGATCTAGGAGTAAAGTATTGCGTTTTGCCATCATTTTCTAAAACGATAAGGTCGTGTGCAAACTTGTTGTAGGTTAGACCTAATCCTACGGCAATTGCCTTTGTTCGTGGCTTATTGATGGGCATATCTCTCAAAAAACCGGCTGTAAAACTTGGTGATATTTTGCTAGATTGGTAGCCTTGCGGTTTGTTTTGCATTAAATTGAAACTGAAACCACAATAAAATTGATCTTCTCTATATAATGAATCAACTTCAATCTTAAGAGAATCATTTTTGATCTCCTGCCCGAATCCTTGAGTAATTGTAAAAAATAAAAAAAATAGTTTGAGAAGTCGCATTAGTATTTTTTAGAATTGTAAAAATACAAAAAAAAGCCGAAAACTAGTGTTTTCGACTTTATTGCAGAGAGGAAGGGATTCGAACCCTCGATAAGTTGCCCTATACACGCTTTCCAAGCGTGCGCCTTCAGCCACTCGGCCACCTCTCTATTTTGAGTTTGCAAATAACATGAAAAAAAATGAGTTTCGAAAGTAAAAAATAAATTTTACATCATTTCGCCACGAAGCGACGTTTCAAAAACAGTTTTAAATACATTTGAGGCTACTTTTTGACCTAAAAGATACATAAGTTTAGTTATCGCAGCTTCTGTAGTAATGTCTTTTCCAGAGATAACACCAATGTTTTTGAGTTGTGTACTGGTTTCATATTGCCCCATGGTAACGCTTCCTCCAGAACATTGAGTTACATTAATGACAGGCAAACCTTTATGTATGGCTTGCTGGAGTATTTCTATAAACCAGGTATCGCTAGGAGCATTTCCAGAGCCATAGGTTTCTAGCACAATTCCTTTTAGGTTTGGTATAGCAATCATTGCAGATAAAACCATTTTGGTTAAACCAGGAAAAATTTTGATAATTGCAACATTGCCTTCTAAGGTTTTATGTACCAAAAGTTTTTTCGAATTGGATTTTAAAATTAACTCTTTAGCCACTTTTAGATGTACGCCAGACTCAACTAATTCTGGATAATTTGGCGATGTAAATGCCTTAAAATGCTCTGCATTAATCTTTGTTGTGCGGTTGCCTCGGTATAATTTGTACTCAAAATACAAGCAAACTTCTTGGACAATTGGTTTTCCTTTTTCTTGTAAAGACGCTATTTGTATGGCTGTTATCAAATTTTCCTTGGCATCTGTTCGTAAATCGCCTATTGGTAATTGCGATCCAGTAAAAATTACAGGCTTTGATAAATTTTCGAGCATAAAACTTAGTGCCGATGCCGAGTAAGACATCGTATCTGAACCATGAAGTACTACAAATCCATCAAATTCTTCGTAGTTTTCTTCAATAATAGTGGCTATCTGAACCCATTTTTCTGGATTCATATTCGAGGAATCTATAGGCTTTTCGAAGGAAAAAGTTTCTATCTCGCAATCCAACTGTTTTAGTTCTGGAATTTTTTGCAATAGCTTCTTGAAGTTGAAGGCTTTTAAAGCTCCAGTTTCAAAATCCTTCATCATACCTATGGTACCACCAGTATAAATAAGTAATATATTGGGTTTAGATTGCATTAACAAATTTCAATTTGTTAACCACGGGATTGGCATACATATTCAAAAAGCCTTCAATAGCCACTGGATTACCATCTGGGATTCGCATTGCTAGTCGTCTCTCGAATAAGGATTTTTCGTTTTCAGTGTAATAATCTTTGTTGTGATCTGTTTTGTTTATGATATCGAAAGCAATATAATTGGTAGGCCAAAGTTTGTACGTTTTTTGAATTGAATTGTCAATAACTTCTGCTAAAGCTAAAATTTGTTTATTGATGTTGCTGTTATCTTCTGCAATTTTGTCAATTTGAGTATCCAAAACATCTCCAATATGAATATGCACATGTTTTTTCTGACCTACAACACCACTTAACAAATTGAGTAAATCTTCATTTTTATCTTTTATGTAAGCTTCTTGATTGGTTTCGGCCAAATACTGTGGCATTTTCAATGCATCAGTTGGATCGTATTCATAGGATATAGCGACAGGTACTATTCGTAAATTTTTTAGATAATTTGTGATTTTCTCCTCACCATTTCCCATCGCCAACATTTTCAGAACTGCAGGATTTGTGAGATCGTTTCCGTCTTTGGTTCTTCCTTCTCGTTGTGCAATCCAAACGGAACGGTTTTCACGAAGAATAAACTGACCTATAAGTTCTGCCAAAGTTTTGGAGCTTTGTAGCATTTCTCTTGGGTTTAATCCTCTTTTAACTAAGAAATTACGGTTTAGCTTTGCTAGATTACGCATAAAATCACGTTGTACCAAGTTATCGCCTATGGCAGATGCAGTCATCACTAATCCATTTTCGAACAAGCAATTATTGAGTAAACAGGTATCTAAAATTATATCACGATGATTGGAAATAAAAAGATAGGAAGTGTTTTTTTTAAGTTTTTCAAATCCTGAAGTAGACAAACCATCAGTTGATTTTTTTATGACTTGTTGTACGCCATGATAAATGAAATTGGTTTGAAATTCGCGAACAGACTGAATCCTACTTAATCGGTCTTTCCAGACTTCTTGAGGGGTATCTGGCATGCAAAAATGAATCAAGGCTTCCATGTAGGGATGGTTTATCCAAAACTGTACACCTTCATTAATTTCAGTATCGTAAAAAGGGCGTATTTCTTCAAATTTACTCATTTATTTGTTTGTTTTGTTTAACAAAAGAACAACAATAATATTTAAATTCCAAAAACAGCTTTCGAATTTTCTGTTGTAACTCTTGCAATTTCGTCAATTGGAAGGTTATAAATTTCGGCTAATTTTTGGGCTACAAGTACTGCATAACTACTTTCGTTACGTTTGCCACGATAAGGCATAGGAGCCAGATAGGGCGCATCGGTTTCTAGAACAATATGTTTGAGATCTATTTTATTCAGAAATTGGTCTATTTTTCCGTTTTTGAAGGTAACAACGCCACCAATTCCGAGTTTCATTCCAAGCGAAATAGCTTGCAATGCCTGGTCGTAATTGCCTGTAAAACAATGAAAAATCCCGAATAAATCTTCTGATTTTTCAGTTTCTAATACGTCAAAAACTTCATCAAAAGCATCACGACAATGAATATTTATTGCTAATTGATATTTTTTGGCTAACTGTATTTGATGTTTGAAAGCTTTTTTCTGAATTTCTAGAGTTGTTTTATCCCAAAACAAATCGATACCTATTTCGCCAATGGCGGTAAATTTTCGTTTAGATAGTTCGGTTTCTACATGCGCCAACTCGTCGAGATAATTTTCTTTTACATAACAAGGATGCAAGCCCATCATCAAGAAAATATTTTTAGGAAACTGTGCTTCTAGCGCATACATTTTGCTAGTATATCGAGAATCTATGGAAGGCACAAACATTCTTTTTACACCTGCATCAATAGCACGCTGCATCATTTCGGGTTGGTCAACATCAAACTCTTCGCTGTAAAGATGCGTGTGTGTATCGGTAAAAAGTGACATTTTTTTTTGAATTTTAAACTACAAAATTACGATTTAAAATTCAATTCAGGAAAAGACAATTATTATTCGAATCCGTTTTTTAAAGCATAAACGGCCAATCCTACTCGAGTTTTAAGTTCCAGTTTGTCAAAAAGGTTGTCTCTATACCCTTCTACTGTTCGTGGGCTACAACACATTTTTTCGGCAATTTCTTTGTAATGCATTTCGGTAACGGTATATTTAAGAAATTCTCTTTCACGATCACTAATTGCGATTTGGTTTTTTGAGCTTGCTTTAGAGTTCATATTGGCAAAGACTTTACTGGCTGCCCATTCGGGATAGTAACTTCCGTTTTGTAACATCATAAGTAGTGTTTTTTCCAATTCGACAGGATTCGTATTTTTCAGTAAATAACCGTTGGCACCGTTTTTTATCATTTTGATTAAACTTTGCTCATCATCTTGCATGCTCAGTGCCAAAATCAATATTTCAGGATAGGTATCTTTGAGCCATTTTGCAGTTTCAAAACCATCCATTATTGGCATACTAATATCAAGCATAACAATATCAGGAAGGATTTTTGAGATTAGAAACTGATCTTGTAATTGTTTTCCGTTTTCACATTCGTACAAGACATCAAACATTTCAAAATTAGAAATTATATTGCTTAATGCTTTGGCAATAAGAATATGATCGTCCACAATTACAATGTTTTTTTTCATACTACAAAAGGATTTCTATTATAAGTTTAGTTCCATTTTTTGAGCTTTGCAAACTATAATTGCCGCCAATTACTTCAGTGCGTTTTTTCATATTATTGAGACCAATTCCAGATGAAAAAGTTTTTTTAACATCAAATCCGTTTCCATCGTCTTCCAAAATAAGTTTTAAATTGGTATTTGTTACATGTAAATTTAGTGAAATCACATTACAATTAGCATGTTTTATACTATTTTGAATAAATTCTTGGGTAATTCGCACCAAGACACTTTTTATTTGATAAGAAATTGCAATATTGCTTGCGGGTTTATTAAAGGTTAAATTACAGGTTTTAATAGTATTTACTTTTTCACATTCCGATTGAAGCAATGTTACAATTGTTTCAGATTCTATAGTATTGTCTGTTAAAGATTTTGATAATTGCCTTAATTCTATTAAAGAATCATTTATTAAAGCACCTATACTTTCAATATTCTGATTCTGATTATTTTTATTTTCGAAAACTATTTGTTGTGCATATAAGCTCGCAAGAGTTAGTTTTTGTCCAATATTGTCGTGAATTTCTCGCCCAATATGTTGCATGGTTTGCGTTTGTATTTCTATTTGGGTAGATAATAATTCTTTTTGATGTTCTATTTGTTGGTTATATAACATAATGGCGTGTTCTTTCTTTTTCAGTCGGTATTGTTTAATAAAAATAATTATCGAAACAATAAATACGATGAAAAATAGATTAAAAATAATTATGGATACTATATATTCGGTTTTCCCCATATAAAAGCTGCTGAAAATAATAAATACATGATAATATCTGCGCTTAATGTAAAAGTGCTATAATTGTTCCACAGATTCCTTGATTGTTCATATAAAACTTTATTGAAAGCATAAAATGGAAGTGTACTTATGTAAAAAAGGATAATCCCAAAGTTTATATAAAACATCATGTTTTCTTTAAAATAGATAATTTTGTCAGATTTTATTTGTTGACGAAACTCCAAAACAATCATGATCATGAGTAACAAAGTTCCTAGAATATAATTTACAGAGCTAATAGATTTGAATACATCAAAAAATAGAACATTAAATACCAAGCCAACAGCGTAAAAAATGGCAATAATAAAAAAAAGCTTTTTATTTGCTAACGATTTGCAACCATACAACCAATAGAGGAAAAGAAATTCGATTGGAATTACAAAAAAATTATAATAGTACTTTTTGAGAATTAAAAAATCATTTAAAACAAATTTACTAAATACTTCTGCGCAGAAAATAAAAACGAGATACCAAACAAACCATTTCCAATAGGAATTTTTTAGCTTTTTATAATAAATAATGCCAGAAATTGCAGCAATAAATTCTGCTATAAGGATACAATTAATTAATATATTATGTAACGACTTCATTAATTTTGATTAGAACGCATTTCCGGTAAACGGATATGGTGGTTGTAGATCGCCATGATTTTTACCCATAACACTTGCGGACATGGCCATTGGAACATAACTTGGATTCGAGAATGGGTTTGTTGCCGAATTGAAACCAGTATATGTAGCTGGATCTATAGGATTAAAATCGGAATTAACACCATGTATTTCTAATGTAGGTATAAGTACTAAAGTATGTTTTCGACCGTATAATGCAGTTGTTGGGTTGTTAGCAAGATATGCAATTTCTTCATATCCTTTATCGCTCCATAATTTATCATCTGGATAGGCTGAGTAATACATTCGAAGTCCAAGATTGGCTTTTGCACCTGGTTTTTGGGTTTCGAAACCTTTCTCGATATGATAAATAAATTTTTTGATAGAGTCCAAAGGAAACCAAATGCATTGTGCATCGTTAGCAACAGGATTTACAGTTGCAGTTTGAATAGATACCAATTGATTTGTACGATAATTTTTAACCATTTCGGCAACCAAACTGTGTTTTAATGTATTGGGCTTGTCTTTAGAATAATCAATGCAAATAGCAGTACTGCTTGGCGGCAAGGCACTTGCTGTAAACGGATTGTTAAAAAAGGCATATACTGCAAATAGAAGTGCCATAACGATAATTGTAGTTTTTAAAGCTTTGTTTTCCATGATAAAATTTTTAATCGTTTAAAGATAAATAAATAGACTTTACAAATTAACTTTTAATTGATTTAAAACACTACCGTCAAACAACTGAAAATACTACCGTTAAACAACGGTAAAAAAATGGGTTTTTTAACCCGAAATTTATTTATGTTGATTAATCAAATTTGTATCAGGAAATAGTTAGGTTGTTTTTTTCTCAGAATGGCTAGATTGGTAGTAGGTCTAGCCATTCTTTTTTTAAATATTAAAATTTATATTATGAAATTTATTAAAATAGGTTCTACAGGTAACGATGTTAAAAAATGGCAATATTTTTTGATAGGTCAAGGTTTCTATAAAGGATTAATAACTGGTATTTTTGATGAAAATTTAAATATTGCCTCAAAGGAATTTCAAAAAAAATCAAACTTGAATCCTGACGGATTAATCGGAAATAAATCAGTTGGAGCTGCCATGTTATTAGGTTTTGGTGTAGTTGTAGATGTTTTGGAAGATATAACAAGTGACAGTTTTCCGAGTAAGCCAAATTTTCTTCCTTTATCCTCAAATGCTGAACGACAAAATTTATTTGGAGAAATAAAATTCAAATCGACTCCTTTGAATGACAATCCTGAACATATTACAATTACAAATGGTTGGGAAAGTAAAAACATTGTAAAAATAAAAATACCCCAATTAATTTCTATAAAAGGTACCGATATCGTTTGGTTTCATAAAAAAGCAGAAAAACAAATGATTAAGCTATGGGAAGATTGGGAAAAAAATAAACTTTTACACAATATAATTACTTGGGAAGGTTCTTACAACCCAAGATTTATAAGAGGAAGCAAAACAGTTTTGAGTAATCATGCCTTCGGAACCGCTTTTGACATTAATTACAGTTGGAATAAACTCGGAGTTGTTCCAGCACTAGTTGGTCAAAAAGGTTGTGTAAGAGAGTTGGTTGAAATAGCCAATAAAAACGGATTTTATTGGGGAGGACATTTTACAAGAAGAGACGGAATGCATTTTGAAATAGCGAAAATTATACCTTAATAATTTGGTGTAATGTCGTAAGCTAAACCGAGTAAATAAGGTTCTCGGCGAGTTAGTTTTTGGGAAGAGAAAGTGGTGTTCATAGCACCACTTTTTTTTATAGTTTTGATTCGGTAAAAAAAAGGTTGTCAAAACATGGAAGAATTACAAATAATAGCATCTAAAAACGGATATAAAAAAATAAACTTTAAAGTAACCAAAACCCAACATTTATTGCTCAAAGTAACATTGAACGGCGTAAAAGGAAATTTTATACTCGATACAGGTGCCAGTAATAGCTGCGTAGGTTTTGAAGGTATTGAAAAGTTTCATTTGCAAGCCAAAAGTTCCAAAACCAAAGCCTCGGGAGCAGGAGCAACCAACATGCACACCCAACTTGCCAAAAACAACAATCTCCAATTAGGACGCTGGCAAAATCATGATTTTGCACTTGTAATTTTCGATTTGTCGCATGTAAACCAAGCCTTGGAAGACCACAAAGCCAAACCTGTTGATGGCATTATTGGTGCCGATGTTTTATTGCAAGGCAAAGCTGTGATTGATTATTATACCTGCTGTTTGTATTTGAAGTAAGCTAAAATTTTCGATGGAATTGGTCAAATACTCTTTCTATATTTTAGTTTGTAAGATAATTTCATATATTTGATTTTTAATTTATTGATTATGAGAAAAAATTACACTTTTGGAATATTGTTTTTGGTTTTTGGATTGTTGGGTGGTTTTAGTTCATTTGGGCAAAATCCAACAATTTCAATTTTAAATACTCCAGCAATTGAAGGTGAAAATGTAATTTTTACAGTTTCTTTAAATTTCGCGAGTGATGTATCTACTATAATTCAAGTTATAGGTGTTCCTTATTTCTTAATAGATGGACCAGAATACAATTTATACACAACGTATTTAGAAATTCCTATTGGACAAACAAATGTACAGTTTGAGGTGGAGACATTAGAGGATTTAATTGGTGAGCCTACTCAAATTTTTGATATTTGTTTACTTGTAACAAGCGGAAATACAATTAACGGCGAATTATGCTCAACGTTTACAATTTATGATGATGATCCCAATATTGTTGGTGCCATTATTGCTGAGGATGAAACCTTAAATTATGAGCTAAGTGCTGTCGCAACTTCATATTCGGTGCTTTCAAATGATTCTATTAACGGAATTCCAGTCACTGCAAATTCGGTAATACTTACGCCTATTTCTTTACCTGCAGGATTTCAATTATCCCCAAATGGAACAATAAGTATGCAAGGAAACGAACCTTCTGGAACTTATATAATTGAATATAAAATTTGTGCGCTGTCAGATTTAAGTAATTGTGATAACGCAACTGTTACAATTAATATAGGTAATTTAAGCAAGAACAACTTCACGTTCAACAACTTCAAATCATTTCCTAATCCTGTAAAAAACACATTAACAATTTCAAATGATTCCGCTATAGAAAATATTGAAATATCCTCAATTTTAGGACAAAAAATGATTGCTAAAAAAGTAAACGATTTTCAAACTGAAGTTTATTTATCCCAACTTTCAAACGGAATTTATTTTGTAAAAGTAACAAGTCAAGGAAACGAGAAAATATTTAAAATAATCAAAGAATAGTTAAAAAATAACTTCAATAAAAAAATTCCAAATTCCAAACCTTACGATTGGAATTTGGAATTTCTTTTTTCATTGAAAATTTACAACTGTATTTGCCTTTCAATTTGTTGGTCCAACGATATAAAAGTTTCTGTTCTCGAAACACCTTCGATAGGTTGTAATTTTTGATTGAGCAACTGCATCAAATGCTCGTTATCACGACAAATTATTTTTGCTAAAATACTCCAATTGCCCGTTGTATAATGACATTCAAGTACTTCAGGAATTTTTTTAAGCTCTTTTACCACTTCAGAGTTGCTTGATGCTTTATCCAAATAAATACCAATAAAAGCCATTGTTTTATAGCCCAAAACCTTATTGTTTATTACAAATTTGGAGCCAGCAATAACACCAGCATCTTCCAATTTTCGTAAACGTTGGTGTATTGCTGCGCCTGAAATTCCAATTTTGTTTGCAATTTGTAAAATGGGTTTTCGTGCATCCAACATCAAATCACGAAGTATCTCTTTATCAATACCATCTATTTCTATTTGTAATGAATTTGATTTCATTTGTTTTAAATTTAAACTTATTAGGCAATAATAGTTATAATTTATCAAAGTGACACAAAATAAAAACAGAAAAATAGTAGCCATATTTTTTATAATTATAAATTCAATAACGTACTATTATAAACAAACGGATTATATTTGTAGTCTATAAATAGTTATATGAAATTTAAACTCTTAATTGGTATCATTTCAATGTTACTTTTTTCTTGCCAGAAAGAAGACGGCAAATTGCTTGCTGAGCAACTTAAAGACAATAAGAAAAACGCACTTATTTTTGCCAACATCAACAAAGCTTGGGATTTTACCAATCCTAGTTTGAGTGCTGGTTCAAAAAATACGGTTAGCGAATGGGTCGAATTGCGACTTTTTGTAACCGAATTGCTTCAAAAACCCAAAAGTTCTGTTGGCGAATTTCAGAAAAAAGCTAAAATTTTATCTACAAAAGCAGCAGAACTCAATAATAACATTCCGTTTGATTTTGACGAGCCAGCCGTAATTACAAGAATTGGAGTTTTACAAACCAAAATTAATGCGCTCAATTTGTTTATTAACCTTCAAACGATTCCAGATCAGAAAATTGCCGTGCTTATTGCCGAAATTAACTACGAACTAATTTCTTTATACCGCCAAATGGACGAAATAATTCATAAAAGCGAAATCCCCATGGAAGAAGGCGAAACCGATTTTATCATGATGAAAGATACTTCTCGAGCAATACCTGATGCGCCATCTGATCTAGAATAATAATTTATATAAAGCAGTAGTCAATTGAGTAAGTCAAAACTCTTCAACGTTTACGATTCTTCTTCCAAAGTCAGTCAAATAAGCGAAAATTTAATTCAAAAAGGAACCAAAGTCCACATTAATGGATTGATTGGTTCGTCGATTTCGTTCGTAATCAATTCGTTGTTTAAGAAAACCGAAAATCCGTATCTTATAATTCTTAATGACAAAGAAGAAGCGGCCTACTATCTCAATGATTTGGAGCAAATACTGGGCTACGACGATGTGTTATTTTATCCAGCATCTTACCGAAGACCTTATCAACTTGAAGAAACCGATAATGCCAATGTATTGCTACGATCGGAAGTTTTAAACCGTATCAATTCTCGCAAAAAACCGGCTATAATAGTTACTTATCCCGAAGCACTTTTCGAGAAAGTCGTGACCAAAAAAGAACTCGACAAAAACACACTGAAAGTTAGCGAAGGAGATAAGATATCGATCGATTTTATCAACGAAGTGTTATTTGAATACGAGTTTAAACGTGTTGATTTTATCACCGAACCAGGTGAATTTTCTGTTCGTGGCGGAATTATTGATGTCTTTTCGTTTTCGAATGAAAATCCGTACCGAATTGAATTTTTTGGTAATGAAGTCGATTCGATTAGAACTTTTGATGTGGAAACTCAATTATCTATCGAAAAGCAAAAGAAAATTTCGATTATTCCGAATGTCGAAAACAAATTTTTTCAAGAAAATAGAGAAAGCTTTTTAGAATATATTTCGGATAAAACGACTATTTTTATTCAAAATACCGATTTTCTATTTTCGCAATTAGATAAATTATTTTCAAAATCTGAAGAAATATTTGCTTCACTAAATGCAACTGTTGCGCATATTGAACCTTCAAAATTATTTCTCAACCAACAAGAATTTATAAAAAAAGCACTTGATTTTACAATTGTCGAATTGACTTCGAAACCTATTTTTAAAATACAGAAAGCATTCGATTTTCATATTCAACCGCAACCATCGTTCAATAAACAATTCGATTTGTTGCTTAATAATTTGAATGACAATCATTTCAATGGTTACAAAAATTATCTTTTTTGTTCCAACGAAGCCCAATCCAAACGATTTCATGATATTTTTGAAACTTTAGATGAAGCCAATCACGAGAACATTCGCAAGCAATATAATACGGTTGTTTTTCCGCTTTTTCAAGGATTTATAGACGAAGAAAACCAAATTGCTTGTTACACTGATCATCAAATTTTTGAACGCTATCATAAATTTCAAATCAAAAACGGCTATTCCAAAAAGCAAACCATAACCCTAAAAGAGTTAACCACGTTGTCGGTTGGCGATTATGTTACGCATATCGATCACGGAATTGGGAAATTTGGCGGTTTGCAAAAAATTCAGGTCGAAGGCAAAACCCAAGAAGCCATCAAGATTGCTTATGCCGACAATGATATTGTGTATGTGAGTATTCATTCGTTGCACAAAATTTCGAAATATACAGGCAAAGATGGTTCGCCGCCCAAAATATATAAGTTGGGTTCCAACGCTTGGAAAATTCTGAAACAAAAAACCAAAGCTCGTGTCAAGCATATTGCTTTCAATTTAATTCAGCTTTACGCAAAAAGAAGATTAGAGAAAGGATTTCAATTTGCGCCAGATAGTTATTTGCAAAACGAGTTGGAAAGTTCGTTTATCTATGAAGATACGCCTGACCAAACTAAAGCTACTCAAGACGTTAAAACGGACATGGAAAGCGATCGCCCGATGGATCGATTGGTTTGTGGCGATGTAGGTTTTGGTAAAACCGAAGTAGCAATTCGTGCTGCTTTCAAGGCTGTTGATAATGGAAAACAAGTTGCAATATTAGTTCCTACAACAATTTTGGCGTACCAACATCATCGCACTTTTACCGAACGATTGAAAGAAATGCCAGTTTCTGTTGGTTATCTCAACCGTTTCAGAACTGCCAAACAAAAAGCAGAAACTTTAGAACAATTGGCAAACGGAAAACTCGATATTGTTATTGGTACGCACCAGTTGGTCAATAAAAATGTTATTTTTAAAGATTTAGGATTGCTTATTGTTGATGAAGAGCAAAAATTTGGTGTCAACGTTAAAGACAAACTCAAGACTATTGCCGCCAATATTGATACGCTAACGTTAACAGCAACACCAATACCTAGAACGCTTCAGTTTTCGTTAATGGCAGCAAGAGATTTATCAGTAATTACAACACCGCCACCAAATAGGTATCCTATCGAAACTAATGTAGTTCGTTTTTCGGAAGAGTTAATTCGGGATGCGGTTTCGTATGAAATTCAGCGCAACGGACAAGTTTTTTTCGTAAACAACCGCATCGAAAACATCAAAGAAATCGCAGGAATGATTCAGCGATTGGTTCCCGATGCGAGAATCGGAATTGGTCACGGGCAAATGGAAGGCTCCAAATTGGAAGATTTGATGTTGGCTTTCATGAACGGCGAATTTGATGTTTTGATTGCCACAACCATTATTGAAAGCGGTCTAGATGTGCCCAATGCCAATACTATTTTTATAAACAATGCCAATAATTTTGGATTGTCAGATTTGCATCAAATGCGCGGTCGAGTAGGCCGAAGCAACAAGAAAGCGTTTTGTTATTTTATTACGCCGCCGTATTCTGCGATGACCGATGATGCTCGAAAACGGATACAAGCTTTAGAACAATTTTCTGAATTAGGAAGTGGTTTTAATATCGCCATGAAAGATCTAGAAATTCGCGGTGCAGGCGACTTGCTTGGTGGCGAACAAAGCGGTTTTATCAACGAGATTGGTTTTGATACCTATCAGAAAATCATGAACGAAGCCATTGACGAACTAAAAGAAAATGAGTTTAAAGAGTTGTATGAAAATGAAGAAACAGACGTTGAAAAAGAATATGTAAAGGATATACAAATCGATACGGATTTCGAATTATTGTTTCCTGACGAATACATTAATAATATTTCTGAAAGATTGGTTTTGTACAACGAATTGAGTTTAGTAAAAGACGAAATTGCTTTGCAAGCCTACGAAAATAAGCTAGTAGACCGTTTTGGACCATTGCCAAAACCTGCAATAGCTTTACTGAATAGCGTGAAAATAAAATGGATTGCTACTAAGTTTGGTATCGAAAAACTGGTCATGAAGCAAGGAAAAATGATTGCCTATTTTGTGAGTGACCAACAAAGTGAGTTTTATAACTCGACCGCTTTTAGGAAAGTTTTGGGTTTTGTACAAAAGCAACCTACATTGTGCAAAATGAAAGAAAAACAAACCCCCAACGGTTTACGCTTGTTATTGACTTTTGAGAATGTGAAAAGTATAAAGAAAGCGTTGGAGATGTTGGAGCTGGTTTAGGATTTACCTTTCCCCATCCCACTCACCATAAAATTGCTCCAAAAAAGTTTCCATAAAAGCATGGCGATTTTCGGCTATTGTTTTGCCTGTTTTGGTATTCATTTTGTCTTTGAGAAGCAACAGTTTTTCGTAAAAATGATTTATAGTTGGAGCTTCATTATTTTTATATTCTTCTTTGGTCATTTGTAGGTTTGGCGCAATTTCGGGGTTGTATAATTGTCGATTTTTATAGCCGCCGTAATTGAAGGTTCGTGCAATACCAATAGCGCCAATTGCATCGAGACGATCGGCATCTTGAACAATGTCAAGCTCTATTGAAGTGAATTTTTTATCAAAATTTCCGCCTTTGAAGGATATGTTTTCTATTATGGCAATAACGTGCTCAATTGTTTCTTGAGCAACTTCTTGGCTTTCTAAAAAATTTCCTGCCGTTTTTGGACCAATAGTTTCGTCGCCATTATGGAATTTACTATCGGCAATATCGTGCAATAACGCAGCAAGTTGTACTACTTCTAGATTGCAGTTTTCGGTTTTGGCAATCAACAACGCATTTTTATAAACGCGTTCAATATGAAACCAGTCGTGTCCAGCTTCTGCATTTTGAAGTTTTTGTTTAACGAAAGTTATTGTAGTTTCTATAATTGACATGGGTTTGCGTTATATTGGTTGACGGTTTGTGTAGCTTGCGTTAAGGATCGAGGCTTTGTTTGAGCTCTTTTTGGCAAAACGCAGTGGCGCCAAAAAAGCGAGTGCCGAGAGCCTGACCCGCCGCGGCGGGTAACGCCCAAAAATATATAATATTAAGTAATAGAAAAAGCACCTCGCCGTGACGAAGTGCTTTATTATTAATGTAAAAAAAATTATTTTTTCTTTTTCGTAGCTGTTTTTTCTGCTTTTGCAGCTTCTTGAGCCGCTTTCATTGCCGCACGAGAAATCTTCACTTGACAAACTACCGTGTTGTCTGGGTGCATCAACTTGAAGTTGTTTGTAGCCAATTTGGTAACATACAATTTGTTACCCATTTGCAATTCAGAGATGTTTGCTTCAACAAAATCTGGAAGGTTTTTAGGTAACGCTTTCACTTTTAGTCTACGTTGATTTAAGTTCAATACACCACCAAGAAGTACACCTGGAGACGTTCCAGAGATTTTTACAGGAACTTCCATAATGATTTCTTTGTCGTCTTTCAACTCAAAAAAGTCAATGTGTAAAATCTTGTCAGATACTGGATGTACCTGAATGTCTTGCAAAATTGCATTCATTTTTTTACTTCCTAACTCAATCACAACTGTGTGTGCGTTAGGCGTGTACACCAATTCTTTAAATGCTTTTTCTTCTGCCGAAAAATGAACTGGTTGACTGCCTCCGTAAATAACACACGGAACCGCTCCAGCATTACGTACCGCTTTGGTTGCTACCTTGCCCACGCTTTCTCTTTCTGATCCTTTAATTGTAATCGATTTCATTGTAAAAATATATAGTTAATAATTATTATTCAATTTAAAAAAGCAACCTCAAAAATCAATTTCAAGATTATTTTTATTTGGGCGTTACCCGCCGCGGCGGGTCGGGCTTTCCGCTTGTAGTCCTCGCACTTCCTTTCAGTCAGGCTGTGGGCTACCGCTGCAATCCCTAACGTGCGCATATCCTTTAAAGCCTTCCCTCTGGGAAGGTTGGATGGGCTCTACATCAAAAACTTCCCGCTTATTGAGTTGTTTTTTTGAACCATTTGCATCACTTCTGCAAACAAAGGCGCACAACTAACAACTCTTATTTTATTCGATTGCTTTTTCAGAGGAATCGAATCGGTAACAATCAATTCGAGTAATTTCGAATTTTCTATTTTTTCGTAGGCATCACCACTCAATATGGCATGTGTACATATCGCTCTCACGCTCAAGGCGCCTTTTTCTATCATCAGGTCGGCCGCTTTTGCAAGCGTTCCGCCCGTATCAATCATGTCGTCTACCAATACCACGTTGCGTCCTTTTACTTCGCCAATAAGCTCCATCGAACTAATGGTGTTCGCAACTTTACGTTGTTTGTAGCAAATCACAACATCCGATTCTAAAAACTTAGAATAAGCGTAGGCTCTTTTTGATCCACCCATATCTGGAGATGCAATAGTCAAATTATCAAGATTCAAACTTTTCACATACGGCAAAAAGATAGTCGATGCAAACAAATGATCTACAGGTTTCTCGAAAAAACCTTGAATCTGGTCGGCATGCAAATCCATTGTCATTACTCGTGTTGCACCAGCAGCATCAAGAAGATTGGCAACCAGTTTGGCTCCAATTGGAACTCTTGGTTTGTCCTTTCTATCTTGTCTTGCCCAACCAAAATAAGGTATTACAGCTGTGACATGTCTTGCCGAAGCACGTTTGGCAGCGTCTATCATCAATAATAATTCCATCAGGTTATCTGCCGTCGGAAATGTGGAACATACTATAAAAACCCGTAATCCTCGAATAGATTCTTCGTACGACGGTTGAAACTCGCCATCACTATATTTAGATAACGTTACTTTTCCTAACGAAACTCCGTACTTTTCAGCGATGAGTTCCGCTAGATGAACACTTTGAGAACAGGCAAATATTTTTGCTTCTGGTTCTTGATGTGGCATTGTATTGGCTTGTTTGATAGTTAGTTAGTTGTGAGCTATTTTAACGAGGTGCAAATTTAGAAATAAAATTGGAGTTTAAAGCTAATTTTTAAGGTATTTTTTTAGAAAATGTAAAATAATTATATACATTTGCACCGTGTTAAAGAAAGAAATATTTTTTTTCTTTGAGCGATGAGTTAACTGTTGTTAATTTAAGTCTGTAGGAGTGAGTTGCAAAACTTGACAAATACATAACTGCTAATGCCCGGATGGCGGAATTGGTAGACGCGCTGGTCTCAAACACCTGTGGGAAACCGTACCGGTTCGACTCCGGTTCCGGGTACAAAACCTCTGAGAAATCAGGGGTTTTTGTTATTTATAGTGTTTTGGTTTAATAAATATTAGGAGTCAAACTTTTTTTGGTTCGACTCCGGTTCCGGGTACAAAACCTCTGAGAAATCAGGGGTTTTTGTTATTATTACAGTGATTTTCTAACAATTAATGAACATTTGTTTTCGATTTGTTGCTTTTTTCCGCTTAAAATCATCTCCGCCATACATTTTCCCATTGCTTCAAAATTAGTCGAAATAGTTGTAATCCCGTTTGCAACTACTTTTTTCAAAGGCGTTTCGTTGTAGGAAATAATCCCGAAATCGGTTCCT